>NZ_JBAGJD010000009.1:0-220618 GCF_036864815.1 Paenibacillus sp. A14 | reverse complement strand
TTGCAACGCCTGCAGGAGGTAGAGCAACGCTACCAAAAGGCCGTTAAGGTCCTTGGTGAAAAAGAACTCGAAATCGAAATTTTGCGAGAGTTGCTAAAAAAGAAAAACCCCGCTTATCTGAAAAATTTGAAATAGCCGACCCATTCATTAAGCGGGGGGAACCGGCAGCTGTTGTGCTGCGCATTCTTGGGTTGTCAGAATCAACGTATTACGACCGTAAAAAGCGACTGGCCCAGTCAGCAGAAAAAGGCGAAGAACGTCCAACCGAAAGCCGTGCAGGTCGTCCCGTGCCTGGATACTCTTACACGGCTACAGGTGAGAAAGTTAGCGACGCACAAATCAAAGAATGGCTGCTCGAACTCCTTGAAGGAGAAGAGTTTGTCTATGGTTATAAGTTTTTGGCCCAATCCCTTCGAGATAAGTATGATCTCATCTTCAACAAAAAGAAGTCTTATCGACTTTGCCAAGAGTTAGACATATTGCAGAAACCTAGAAAGCGCGTACGTTCCCACCCTCGCCGATTACCGAGAAATCGAGTTATAACGGGGTCAAACCAACTTTGGCAAATGGACATTAAATATGGATACGCGATCGGGCAGGAACGGTTCTTTTTTGTACTCAGCATTATAGATGTGTTTGACCGAATGGTAGTAGGGCAGTATAGAGGCCCAGTATGCGAAGCTAAACAAGTCGTCCAAACCTTATGGTATGCCTTGCAAGACCGTATAGAGCCCGGCGAGCCTATGCCGGTGGTTCGTACAGACAATGGTCCGCAGTTCGTCAGCAAGCTATTTGGAGATACCTGTGAAAGCTTGGATCTTATTCATGAGCGTATACCACCTCGGTCCCCCAATATGAACGCCTACATTGAGTCATTTCACAGCGTCCTGGAGCGCCATCTGTTTAGCCAAAGGGACTTTATGACCCTCGATGAAGCTTATGAGGCGCTGGACCAATACATGGACTTTTACAACAACCGAAAAATTCACGGTAACTTAAGAAAAATGTCTCCAGCGAAGTTCTCGATATGGGTGAGGACACTGGAAGACACCTCTGCCTTTCATAGAGCGGTGTAATACGGCAGAATAAGGAGCAATCCTGTGAATTCATAAACATTGTAGGGTAGGACTCCGGATTAAGGGGGCCTAGCCGTATCTGCATGCTTTTTTCCTGTTTGGACTCAAAATTTCTAAATACCTGCAAATCTGCAGGAATTTTCGACGAAACCGGCTCGTTTCTCTAAAATCGCTGGAAATGCCTGCAGATTTGCATCTTTTTTCGCATTCCCTCGGGAATCGGCTTAAATACCTGCAGATTTGCATCTTTTTGGAGTTGGAAGCTTGGAAGCACACTAGGCGCCTCTTTGGATGTGACATATCACTTCCATTAGCCATTAAGCCACCCTTTTCCTTTCGTTATACATCGTAGCTTGAACACTCCTATGATAACGACCCCATCAGGTGGTTTTTGGCTATAAGCATCACTACACCACCCGCATAGCAGGTGGTTTTTTGTTTCGCACGCTTCGCCAGCTCAACTGGCTAGAGCCCCAAATAAAAAGCGGCCGCCATCCTTAGTTAAACTTCTCGACGGACAAATCCGCGATCGGCTGCCCAAGACAAAAATCCCGATGGCCGATTTCCCAACTTACAGAAATTGAACCTAGAAACCAAACCCAGCCTCAATTTCCGGCGCTCTCATACCGCCGCAGGCCGATGCGCAAGATCAGCAAAGCCAGGCCGACGAAATAAGCGGCCACGAGCGGACTCAGCCACCCCCACCAGCTCCAGGGCTCTCTGCCGAACAGCGCGGCGGCCGGAAAGAAGCTGACGAACGCAAACGGAACGACGATGGAAATGAACAACTGCAGCCCCATGGAAAAAATCGTAATCGGGTATTTGGCGAATTCGCCCAAATTATGAATCATGACCGGGAAGGCGTTGCCGCTGCTCCGTATCCAAAAAGCCGAGCAATTCGCGGCCAGGTTGATCGCGACCCGGATCGTCATTGCCGAGGCGAACAGCAGAAGCGCCATAAAGATGGTCTGAAGATTCCACACGATATCGATATGGGACAGCGACATCGCGATGATCGCCCCGCCGATCACGATATTTCCGAGCCCGTTCATCCCGATCCCCGTGCAGAAAATCTGCAGAACGATCGGCACCGGCCGAACCAGGTAACGGTCCAGCTCCCCCAAGTTAACCAGACGAAGCATCCGCCAGGTGCCTTCAAAAAACAGTGAGCCGAAGCCCTCCGAAACATAAATCGCCGCGTACATAAAAGCGATCTCCCAAAGCCCCCAGCCCTGAATGTCGGGAATCCGGGAAAAAACCACCCACAAAAACAGGAAGCCGGTGATTTGAGTCAAGGCGGCGGCTCCGATCATAATGTAGAAATCGGCGGAATACTCCATCATCGCCTTCAACTGCTGGCTATAAAGACGCCAGTATAAATAAAGAATCCGCCGCGGTGAATTTTTGATCGACATTTTATCCTCCATGAATCGTGATTTGCCGGACGGCCCCGGACCACATCCACTTACCGAGCAGCCACAGCAGAACGATCCAGATCCACTGGATCCCGATCAGTCGCAGCGCCTCGCTTCCCTCCGTCATTCCGAGACCGATCGTCACCGGCGTATTGACAATCCCCTGGAACGGAAGCAGCATCGCCGCCGATTGCAGCCAGGAAGGGAAGAACGCCAGCGGCGCAAGCGCCCCGGACAACAGATTGGTGATCGCCGTTCTCGCCCAGTAGATGCCGAAGCCGCTGGTGGTCCAGAAGCAGAGCAAGGCCGACAAATAGACGATGCCGAACTTGACCAGAATCGATGAAGCCATGCTAAGCAGGAACAACAGCAGTGTCACCGCATCGCTCGGGAGCGAAACCCCCAGGGTGAACACCGCCCCCAAACCGATGAGCAGGCAGCTCAGCAGCCCTTCCAGGACACAGGAGCCAAGGGATTCCGCCAGCCTGGCTTTTTGAAACTGAATCGGGCGAAGCAGGTCCATCATGACGCTGCCGTCGATAATTTTGTTGGTGATGCTCGATTCCGAATAATAGGACAGCATGGAGTTCACGAAAAAGGTAATCAGCAGGTACGATTGCATCTGTTCCCACGTAAAGCCGGAAAGCTCCGCCCTTCCGGTATAGATGGCCTGCCAGAGGCAGTACATCGCGATCAGCCCGATAAAATTGGCCAAAAAGTTCAATATAAAAGATAGCCGGTAAGCGAGCGTATTCTGCATGGAACAGAGTGCCAGGGAAAGGTATTTTTTCATGACCGTCAGGCGCTCCCCCTTCCTGCCAGCGATAAGGACTCCGAATCCAGTTGGCCCTCGTAAACTTGGCGGATGATCTCCTCGATGCTGGGCTCGTCGATGCGAAAATCTACGACTTCGCCCCGGCTCATTAGCCGCTTGACGATATCGCTGGCCGTACAGCGGAAGCGGTCGAACCGAATGGATAAGGATAGCGTACCCTGACTCTGCTCCTCTGCGGGCCGGACGAGCCGGACATCGGGAAGATCCCGAAACAGGCTCTCCGCTTCCGGAATCGGTGAACTCAGCTGCATATGTATCGTTCGCTCACGCGCAAACGCGTCCTTAACTTCCCGCAGTTTGCCGTCGTATATGATCCGGCCTTGGTCGATAATGATAAGCCGCTCGCATAAATCCTCAATATCCCCCAGATCATGCGTGGTCAATAGCATCGTTGTGCCTTTATTGCGGTTCATTTCCTTAATAAAGTCCCGAATCCGGTGCTTGACCGCCACATCAAGGCCGATCGTCGGCTCATCCAGATAGACGATTTTGGGATCATGCAGCAGAGCTGCGGCCAGATCGGCCCTCATCCGCTGACCGAGCGACAGCTTGCGGGCGGATAAATGAAGAAAATCCTCCATCCCGAGCAGTTCTGCAAACGCATCCATGTTTCTTTTGAACGTTTCCGGCGGCACCTGATAGATATCCCGGAGCAGCCCGAGCGATTCGCGAACCGGGATGTCCCACCACAGCTGGGTCCGTTGGCCAAAAACCGCCCCGATCCGCTGAGCGTTCTCCATCCGCTGCTTGTGGGGGACAAGCCCGTCCACCCGAATTTCACCACCGGACGGTACCAGCACGCCGCTAAGCATTTTGATCGTCGTCGACTTGCCCGCGCCGTTGGGCCCGACATAGGCGACGGTCTCCCCTTCCTCGATGGTCAGATCGATCCCCTCCACCGCGTATTTGTCGCGATAGCGCTGGGTAAACAAATGCTTAACCGCCCCGGCCAACCCGGGTTCTTTCACCGCCTGCCGGAATACCTTCCGCAGGCCTTTCGTTTCAATCAGACTCAAGTGGCAATCCCTTCCTTTTGGCTTCCAATTCCTTACTATTATAAAAGAAAAGCCGGCCGCCTTCCTACCCTAAAAATTAGGGAACTTATCCCCTTCTTTTTTAAACTCAATGCAGCACCGAGGCACAATTAGACAATTCTATCGCCACCCGCTATGATGTGGACAAATGAACCGTTGCATCCGGCTGCGGGAAAGGAGGAACCATGAATTCTTTTTATCAAAACTGGAAGTTGGATCAAGGGCTGCCGATGGTCATTCACCGGTCCGCGGACCTCGATTTTTATCCCCACTTCCATGCCGAGGTGGAATTCGTTTATGTCGAGTCGGGCGAGATCCGGATCGGAGTCAATAAGGAAAGCCGGCTTCTCGGTCAAGGCGATATGGCCGTCATCGGCAGCAACGATATTCACTTCTACGACAGCAGGGGCCTTAACTCTGTGATTATCATCGCTATTTTTCATCCGGAGATGGTCGGCAAAGCATTGGGCTGGCCTGCCGGCGTCCGCTTTGCCTCCCCGTTTATTTGCGGCCGGCAGCATGATCTCGCCCCGCTGATTCATCCACTGCTGGAGAGGACCCTACGCGAAAAAAGAGACGCCCTGCGCGGCCATGAATTGTTCATTCAGGCCAGCTTGGCCGAACTGTGCGGAACGCTGCTGCGCCAGCTTGACATCATCTCCGTTCCGCCGGCTCAGGATGAGGCCGATCCCGGGCGGGATCGCATTCAACAGATCCTCTCCTATATCGAGAACCATTACCGGGAGGACTTGTCCGTCGAGACGATTTCGGCTCACTTTCAAATGGGTCCCTCTTATTTTTGTCGTATGTTTAAAAAGAACGTCGGCATGAATTTCAAAACGTTTCTCCATACGATTCGGGTGCACAGCGCCAAAAGAATGTTGGAAAACAGCGCCGCCAGCATCACCGAAATCGCGCTGGAATGCGGATTCGGCAGCATCCGCACTTTTAACAGGGTGTACCGGGAATTTCAGGGGCATTCCCCGTCCGCATACCGCAAGGAGACGAAATGAACAGTGCCTGAGTGCAATTTTTGACCAGTTTGGGAGCATAAAGTGGCGAGAGATTCGCCGCTCAGTTTTTTTATAATAGGGGTAGCCTGAAGATTGATTTTGAAATAGCCAAATCATCCGTGATGGAGGAATTCTATGAATCAGTTGCGCGTAGGTATGATCGGTTACAAGTTTATGGGAAAAGCCCACAGCAATGCCTATCGTTCCCTCCCGATGTTTTTCCCCCAAGCGGTAAAACCCGAAATGGCCGTCCTGTGCGGAAGAGACGGCAAGGCCGTGGCCGAAGCGGCGGATCAAATGGGCTGGCGGGCTTATGTCACCGACTGGAAGGAGCTGGTCGTTCGGGACGATATCGATTTGATCGACATCAACGCCCCCAGCAACGCGCATAAGGAAATCGCGCTGGCTGCCGCCCGGGCCGGGAAGCATATTTTTTGCGAAAAACCGTTAGCGCTTACACTGGGGGACGCCCGCGAGATACTGGAGGCCGCCGAGGAATCCGGGGTTCTCCACATGGTCGGCTTCAACTACCGGTTCTCTCCCGCGGTCCAGCTGGCCAAGAAGCTACTCGAAAGCGGCCGGCTCGGGAAAATTTATCATTTCCGGGCCTGGTTTCTTCAGGACTGGATTCTCGATCCGGACTTCCCGCTCGTATGGCGGCTGCAGAAGGAGATCGCGGGCTCCGGCTCCCACGGCGACCTCGGGGCGCACCTGATCGACCTCGCCCACTACCTGGTCGGCGATATTCGCGAAGTGATCGGGATGAGTGAAACCTTCATCAAGGAGCGGCCGCTGGCCGAAGAAATGACCGGGCTCAGCGCCAAAGGCGCCAAAGGGAAAGATGCGCCGAAAGGCCCGGTCACCGTGGACGACGCCACGCTGTTTCTGGCCCGTTTCGAGAACGGGGCGCTGGGAAGCTTCGAGGCGACGCGGTTTGCGGCCGGACACCGCAGCACGAACGCGTTTGAAATTAACGGAAGCCTGGGCAGCGTGAGGTTTGATTTTGAACGGATGAACGAGCTGGAGGTTTATTTTACCTCCGACGAGGAGGACGTGCAGGGCTTCCGGCGCGTGCTGGCTACCGATCCAGCGCATCCATACGCCGAGGCCTGGTGGCCCCCGGGCCATACGATCGGCTTTGAACACACCTTCATCCATGAAGTGCTGGAGCTCACCCAGGCGATTTCCGAAGGGCGCAACCCGGTACCGAACTTCCGGGACGGTGTGCGGTGCCAGGCGGTGCTGGAAGCGGTGGAGCGTTCGGTTCTCGAACGCCGCTGGGTCGGCCTTGCGGAAATGTAGAAACCAATCAGAGGACCGGTTGGATCCGGTTTTAAGGAGACGAGGGATAAACATGAAAAAAGCGCTGATTGTATGGGGCGGCTGGGACGGTCATGAGCCGGAGCAAGTGGCGGCGATTTTTGCCGGCATCCTGCGGGAACACCGGTTCGAGGTGGAGGTCTCGGACACGCTGGAGGCTTATGCCGATGCCGAGAAACTGCTAGGGCTGGATTTAATCGTCCCGGTATGGACGATGGGAGACATCGCCCAGCAACTGGTGAACAACGTGTCCGCCGCCGTCCAGGCCGGGACCGGGCTCGCCGGCTGCCATGGCGGGATGTGCGATTCCTTCCGCAGCAACGTGGACTGGCAGTTTATGACCGGCGGCCAATGGGTGGCGCATCCCGGAAACGACGGGGTCGAGTACAAAGTGGAGATCAAGCAGAGCTCCAGCCCGCTGGTGGACGGCATGGACGACTTCCTCGTCCGGACGGAACAATACTATCTTCACGTAGACCCCGCCGTCGAGGTGCTGGCGACAACCCGGTTTCCCGTGGCGGACGGCCCGCACCGTTTCAACAAAGCGGTCGACATGCCCGTCGTATGGACCAAGCGTTGGGGGCACGGGCGCGTCTATTACAACTCGCTGGGCCACCATGCCGACATCGTCGAACTTCCCCCCGTAAAAGAACTGATGACCCGGGGACTGCTGTGGGCGGCCGAGGGCAAGAACCTGGCCCTTTCCCAAAGCCGAGGCACCGGCTCAAGCTACACCGGGATGGGCGACAGCCAGTATCGGGCATAGGGAGGAGAAATTGAGGATGAACATGGAGACGAACCGCAACATGGACAAGATCAAAATCGGAATTATCGGCTGCGGCAAAATCAGCGGCATTTATATGGAAAACTGCCAAAAATTCAGCGTTCTCGATCTGGTCGCCTGCGCGGATTTAAATCCGGAACGCGCCCGGGAGCAAGCCGCCGCTTACGGCATTCCCCGGGCGTGCACGCCCGAGGAACTGCTGGCCGATCCGGACATCCGGCTCGTGCTGAACCTGACGATCCCGGCCGTGCACGCCGAAGTCAGCCTGAGGGCGCTGGAAGCGGGCAAGCATGTCTATGTCGAGAAGCCGCTCGCCATTTCGCTGGAAGACGGGCGGCGGGTGCTCGAGGCCGCCAAGGCGCGGGGCCTGATGGTGGGATGCGCGCCGGAGACGTTTTTCGGCGCCGGCATTCAGACCGCGCTGGCCCTGATTGAAGAGGGCGCGATCGGGCGCACGGTATCGGCCACAGCGTTTATGATGAGCCGCGGCCATGAGCACTGGCATCCCGACCCGGAATTTTACTACGCCCCGGGCGGCGGGCCCATGTTCGACATGGGGCCCTACTACCTGACCGCGCTCGTCCAGTTGCTCGGGCCGATCCGCCGCGTCGCCGGCATTACCGGCAAGGCGCTGCCCGAGCGGATCATCACGAGCGAGAAGAAGCGCGGGGCCCGGGTCGCCGTCGAGGTGCCGACGCATGTGGCCGGCACGCTGGAATTTCATAGCGGGGCGATCGCGAGCCTGATCACGAGCTTTGATATTTTCAGCGGCAGCACGCTTCCGCCGATCGAGATTCACGGGACCGAAGGCACCCTACTGGTGCCGGACCCGAACACCTTCGGCGGGCCGGTGAAATACCGGCGCACCGGCGAGGAAGCGTGGACGGAGCAGCCGCTGCTGCCCGGCTACGAGGCCAACAGCCGCGGCATCGGCCCGGCCGATATGGCCGGCGCCCTGCTGCGGGGGCGGCCGCACCGGGCCAGCGGGGAGCTGGCCTACCATGTGCTGGAGGCGATGTGGGCGTTCCACGCCTCGTCCGACACGGGCAGCTACTACGCGATGCAGAGCCGATGCGAGCGGCCCGCGGCACTGCCGGCCGGACTCGCGCCGTATACGCTGGACTAGCGGGGAGCGCGCAACACATAAGAGAAACCCGTAGCCGCTGAACAGATCAGCGGCTTTTCCGCTTCTATGCCTTTGGCTGCATAACTAACGGGATTTTCTCCCGTTATTTTGAAGCTCTCCTCGCTATTCGCCCCATTACCTGGAATTGTTCCAGCTAATCCCCGGCCCATCGGCGCAAATCGGCCTCCTACGCTCAAAATAACTGGAGATTTTCCAGTTATTCACGTACCGCATTAGCCCCGCGACAGATTAACGGGAACTTTTCCAGCTAATCCGAATTTCCGACTCATCAACTCGCCGACTTTATCAACTCACCCGACTCCCCGACTCATCCGACTTACCGAATCCAGGCTCGTCAACACGGCCGCCTAATTTCGCATCTTCCCGTCATATTCGGCTAGAGGGAATCCATCAAAAAAAAGGCGGAGTCCCCGGACCCCGCCATCCTCCCTCTTACCGGGCCTTGGCCCGGAGAAACGCTTCCTTGTAGGCAGCCGCCTTATTGGCGATCAGCGAGAAGTCCTGCTGCTTCAAGGCCTCGCTCGTCAAATCCGAGCCGATGCCGACCGCCACGGCGCCCGCCTGAATCCATTGCCCCAGATTGTCCAGGGACACGCCGCCGGTCGGCATGATGTTCGCCTGCGGAAGCGGGCCCTTGATCGCCTTGATCATCGACGGTTCGTACAGGTTGCCAGGGAACAGCTTGACGATGTCCACGCCCAGCTCCAGCGCCTCCTGGATCTCCTTGATCGTCATCGCCCCGGGCATCACCGGAATCCGGTACCGGTTGCAGAGCATAACGGTCTCCCGGTTCAGACTCGGCCCGACTACAAACTCGGCCCCGCTCAGGATGGCGGCGCGCGCGGTTTCCGGATCCAGCACCGTGCCGACACCGATAATCGCAAACGCCGAAGGATCCTTTGCGTTCCAGGCATATTTACGGGCCAACGTTTCGATCGCCCGCAGCGCAAACGGAACGGTCATCGTCACCTCAATGACCTTAATCCCGCCGGCAATCGCCTGCTCGGCCATCTCCACCACTTGCTCCGGCGTCTCGCCGCGCAGTACGGCCACGACACCCTCCTCGGCGATTTTTTGGGTAAGCTGCAGCTTTTTCATATTCGTTTTCCCTCTTCCCTTCAGATTAGTTAAAGAGTCTACCCGTCCCAAAATGGCATGAAAGCCTTTTCTTACTCATTATCCTATCATGGTTATGCTGTCGGCTAAAGCTTGTTTTCTACTGTTCGTTGAAAATTTGTCCATGTCTGTTCAGTTCAAATTCCTTCTATATAAGTTGAAACTATTGATTTGCGTGTAAGGCAGCCGTGGTGTGAAATGTTCTTCCGAATCCGGTCAAAGAGGCTCGCTCAGCCTATGCTTCCGAAACAGCTTTCTTACAGAAAGCTACTCCCCAATCATTTCACACTCTTGCCTATTGCAAATTTATTGGTTCAACTTATGTAGTTCTCTCTTTTGAACGAGCATCACCTCATTCTATTTTGGGTTAACCGCTTGCAAAATGAACCCAAAAGATTTAATGTAAACCTATATGAACATTATAAACCTAAATAAACGAAAAGAGGAGTGTTTTTATGGAAAGACGTTACGCCTCCCACCCCAATGAAGTCAAACAGTTCGACACAGCGCGGCTGCGCCAGGAGTTTCATATCCCGACCTTGTTTACGCCGGACCGTCTGGAACTCGTGCTGACGCATGAGGATCGCCTGATTATTGGCGGAGCGGCCCCTGTGCAAAAGGATGTGAAGCTTGAAGTAGATCTCAAAGAGCTGGGGGTGGCCTATTTCCTGGAGCGCCGGGAACTCGGGGCCATTAATGTCGGCGGACCCGGCGTGATTGTCGTGGACGGCACCTCCTATGAACTGGAGCACAAGGACTGTCTCTATATCGGGATGGGGACCAAGGAGGTCATCTTTAAAAGCAAAGACGCCGCAAATTCGGCCAAGTTTTACTTGAATTCGGCACCGGCTCACAGGCCGTTTCCGGCGGCTAAAACCACCCTGGCCGAAGCGGAATCCGGAGCGCTGGGCTCCATTGAAAATTCCAACGAGCGGACGATCCACCGCTTCATCCATGAGAACGGCATTCAAAGCTCACAGCTGGTCATGGGCATGACCCAGCTCAAAACCGGCAACATGTGGAATACGATGCCTGCGCACGTTCATCCCCGCCGGATGGAAGCTTACATGTACTTCGATCTCCCCGAAGATGCGGTTGTCTTCCATCTGATGGGTGAGCCGAACGAAACGCGCCATATTGTCATGCGGAACGAGCAGGCCGTCATTTCTCCGAGCTGGTCGATTCATAGCGGTGTGGGAACGAGCAATTATACGTTTATTTGGGGCATGGCCGGAGACAACAAAGCGTACGCGGATATGGACGCCGTTCCGATGAAGGATTTACAATAAGAGGGTTAAGCCGATTCGGACTTTTTAACAAATCAATTTCTAACGGAAGAGTTGACGCCCCAATGAGCTCGATACGACGATACGAAAAAATTATGGAGGTTCTGCTGACGAACAAAGAGGTGACCGTGGCGGAGCTGAGCGACAAGCTGGGAGTAACGGGCAAAACGATCCGCGAGGATCTGACCCGTCTTGAGGAGCAGGGACTTATCGTGCGGGTCCATGGAGGAGCCGTCCTGGCCCAGGGAGACCAGTTCGGCATTCTTCCCGCCAAGGAGCCCGTGGTGAAGCATGCCGAGGAGAAAGGCGAGATCGCCCGCAAAGCCCTGCTTCACATTCAAGCAAACGACATCATCGCCCTGGACGGCGGCAGCACGACGCTGGAAATCGCCCGCCGCCTGGACAATCAGCCGCTCACCGTGGTTACCAACGATGTGTACATCATCAGCGAGCTGGCTGTAAAGGATCAGATCCGTCTCGTCGTACCGGGCGGTTACCGGGTCCGCAATATGCTTGCCGGTCCCGAGGCCACAGCCTATATCCAAAAGCTGAATATCCGCAAGGCGTTCATTTCCACGACCGGCATTCATCCCGAGCATGGATTGTCCATCTACACCGGGGACTTTATCGAGTTCAAAAGGGCCTTGATCGATACGGCCCATGAAGTGATCGCCGTCGTCAACCATCATAAATTCGGACAGACCGCGCTTCGGACGTTTGCGTCCCTGCAGGAACTTACCCGGATCATTACGGACAACGATCTGGATAAGGAGATGGCGAGGGCTTTTGCGGAGGCCGGAATTCCTATCGAGTGATTTTTATATCATCCAATTTAGTTAAGGAGTGTTCGTCCTATGCATAGTTTATTCGATCTTACAGGAAAAACCGCCCTGGTAACCGGGGCATCAGGCGGCCTTGGACAAGGCATCGCCCTAGGCTTGGCGGAAGCGGGAGCCGACATCGTCTGCGTCTCCTACGCCTCGAGTGAGGAAACCGCGGAGCGCGTTAAAGCTTTGGGCCGGAAAGCCTCCGCCATTGAAGCGGACCTTAGTCAGCATAACAGGCTTCAAGCGATTTTCGACGAATCGCTCAAGCTGACCGGTCAGATCGATATCCTTGTCAACAACGCGGGCATTATCCGCCGCACGCCGGCCAAGGACCACAGTCAGAAAGACTGGTTCGATGTCATCGACATCAACCTGAATACGGTGTTCCTGCTATCGCAAATCGTCGCCAGACCGATGCTTGAGAGAGGCAGCGGCAAAATCATCAACATTTGCTCGATGCTTTCCTTCCAGGGCGGGATCAATGTCCCCGGCTACACCGCCTCCAAGCACGGGGTCGCCGGCCTGACCAAGGCCTTCGCGAACGAGTGGGCGCAAAGCGGCGTCCAGATCAACGCCATCGCCCCGGGCTACATGGCGACGGACAATACGGCGCCGATCCGGGCCGATGAGCAGAGAACCGCCTCCATTACGGAGCGGATTCCGGCCGGACGCTGGGGGACCGCGGAGGACCTGAAGGGCCCCGCCGTCTTCCTCGCCTCCTCCGCCTCCGACTATTTAAACGGCCACATCCTCTGCGTCGACGGCGGATGGATGGCCAGATAAGCCTGCCGCCGCGATCCGGCAAACGAAGAAACCCGCCACGGAGCATATCTCCTGGCGGGTTTCTTCTCGTCTGAACTACTATCTTAGCGGAGCGGGTTACCGCTCCACATGCCCTGCTCCGCTCAACAGCCGCTCGATTTCCGCGGCGCTCGGCAGCCCTTCCCAATCACCGACGGCCTGAATCACCTGGGAGCCGATCAGGTTGCCGAGCCGGACCGCTTCTTCCAAGGTATACCCCCGCAGCAGACCGGAAAGAAAGCCTGCGCAGAAGCCGTCCCCGGCACCCACCGTATCGATCACATGATCGACTTTATAATAAGGAACCGGGGTCAGTTTGCCGTGCTCGTACAGATAGGTTTCATCCATGCCGCCCTTAATAACGCTTACACCGGGAAGCTCGCGAAGCCGGGAAAGAATGTCTTCCAGGGATTCGGTCTCGTACATTAGCTTCAATTCATCCAGCCCCGGCAAAAAATAATCCGCTTTCATAGCAAGCGGCAAAAGCACCTTTCGCGCCGCTTCAAGGTCCCATAGCTTCAGCCGCAAATTCGGATCGAAGCTGACTTTCACGCCGTGGCGCTTGGCCAGATCCATGGCGGCGGCCACCGTTTCCGCGCAGGAATCGCTCAGCGCCGGGGTAATGCCGGTGACGTGGAGGATCTGGGCGCCGGCAATATAAGCCTCGTCCAGATGTTCCGGCCGCATCCGGCTGGCGGCGGACAGCTTGCGGTAATAATGGACCGAACTCTTCCCCGCGACATTCTCCCGGATCATCAACCCGGTCGTCGCCTCAGCGGTAAGCTGCGCGCGGGAGACGTCCACCCCTTCGCCCCGAATCGCCTTGATCACGCGGTGCCCAAACGGGTCGTCGCCAAGCCGTCCGCACCAGCCGGAGGCATGGCCGAGACGAGCCAATCCGATCGCGACATTGGATTCAGCCCCTCCAAACGATGGTGTCAAGGCATTCGTGTACTCCAGTCCTTTCCCCCCTTCGGCGATTAACAGAGCCATACTTTCGCCAAAAGTAACCACCTCGGGAGATCGTTGTTCAGTTAAATGGGAAGCTTGCATTTTCTCGTTTCACCTTCTCTCAGTCGATCGAGCCGTTACGTCGGGTATGTTCCAAATCTGTCCATTGGCTGCTTCTTCTATTATCTCATGATTCTCTCTTCCGGACTATGTTTTTAGTAACACCGGGACGAAAAAATCCTTCTGAAACCGGCATGCAACAAGAAGCCGGACATCCCGAAACTTGCGCTTTCCCTAGAAATAAGGTTTTCTGAAATAACGGTAAAAAATTTGTATGTAACCTTCCCGGCCGTTGGCCGATCTAATAGTCGATTTAAAAGAGAAGAGAGGTGAAACCCTTTGGAGTTTAGTGAGGAAAACATACGGTTAGCCATAGCCGGAGATCGTAATGCCTTTGTTGAGTTGATGAAACGGACGGAACTGCAGCTCTATCAAACTGCCTGGGCCATCGTCAAAAGACCGGAAGATTGTGATGACGCCATGCAGGAGGCCATCTTAAAAGCTTTTAAATCCATCCACGCTTTGCGGGAGCCTTCTTATTTCAAGACATGGATCTTTCGAATTTTAATCAATGAATGTCTGAGAATCCTGGAAAAGAACAAAAAAACCGTAGCCATCGGCGATACGGCGCAATTCGGCGGTTTGCAGCGCAATGAATACTCCGCAGTGGACTTACGGGATGCAGTGGATCGTCTCGAAGAGAATCTGAAGATTGTAATTGTCCTTCATTACTACCAGGATATGAATATCAATCAGGTAGCCAACATTTTGCAATTGACACCGGCTGCCGTAAAAACACGGCTTTTTCGTGCCCGGCAAAAACTGATGCAGTCTTATAGCGATCAACAAGATCAGAAGGAGGGAAAAATAAACTATGGAACATTTTACTGAAGAAATGTCGAAACTGCGTTCACAGCAGCCTAATCAACTGCCCCAAAGTACGCGTCAAAGAATGGATAAAACCTATCAAATGATTATGGAACAAGAGATGAGCAACTCAAATCAGCAAAAAGGAGTCGTTATTCATATGAAAATGGTAAAAAGACTTGGGCTTACCGCCGCAGCAACGCTTGTGTTGGGAGGAGCCGTGATCGGCTCGGGTTTCGTTTCTCCGGCCATGGCGGCCACTTTGGAAAACTTGCCTGTGATCGGCAGCATATTTAAAAACGAGGACCCAAGCCTTCGGGTAGCCGCTGAAAAAGGGCTTCTGTCTTCTCCGAATGCAAGTGTGACGCACGATGGCATCACTCTGAAAGTGTCGGAAGCTTATTACGATGGAAATCGTTTAAGCGTATCGATCACCCGCGAGGGAGTGGATCTGAAAGATGTCATGATGCCTTGGCAAACCATCGATCAAAGCGAGAAAGTAAAAGGTTATATTGACTGGCGTTCCACGATGGAAGCCATCGTTGACGGCAAACCCGTGAAAGGGTTGTCCATCGATAGCGGGGAAGTTCCCGGTCAACAAGACGCCTTTATTTTCAACGTAAGAAAAGGCCTGGAAGAGGCGAATCTTCCGGATCAATTTGAATTGACGCTGGTAGCCAAAGTCACCCAGGTGAATGAACCTTTCGAACTGAAAATCCCGATCACCAAAGTTCAGCCGACTCTTTCCGTCCATCCGGAAAAAACCATGAGCAAAGGCGATTTCAGTTATACGGTGAAACAGGTTCAACTTACTCCAGGCTCCACCAAAGTGGTGATTGACAGCAAAGGCACAGTCCCTGTGACTGAGAAACAAACCGGCGAGTTTGCGGCCAGCAAAATGTATTTTGATATTGTCGATGATAACGGAAACTCGATCGAGCAGATTCTGATCCCGTCCTATCAAGAAGCGCCAAAAGCTCAATATCATGACGAAGAGCTGTACAGCCCGTTCAAAACGACACCAAAATCCATTACGATCAAACCTTATACCTATACGGTCAATAAATCGGACTGGATGGTTGCTGGAGAAAAAGAAAAAATCTATCACGAAGATTTGGAAATGACGATTCCGCTGAATAATAACTAACTTGCGAGGAGTTGAACATAATGATCAGCAAACTAATTGACAGTAAAATCGCCGTTGCCTTGCTTGCCGTTTCGGTTTTAACCGCAAGCGGAACGGCCCTATCCAGTACGGTTACGGCGAAAGCGGCGAATCAAGAAACCGCTTCTACCCAAAGTCTTTTTGAAGGGGTAAAAAATGATCCTGGTCTCCTAAAAGCGGCCAAACAGGGTACGACGAAAGTTCAAAATCAAAAAGTGACGAAGGATGGCGTCACCTTGAAATTGACCGATTATCTCTATGACGGAGCCAGAGTTTCGTTCGCTTTGCAAAGAGAAGGCGACAATCTTGAAACAACGCTGGATGACGTGACCAATGTCGAGAAAAAAGGGGTTCTGCTATATCACGAGATTTATATCAACGGCAAAAAACAGGATCTGAAGTCTTACGGAAGATCCTCGATAAATGACGGTAACAGTATGGTGATCTCCTTCAACGACCAGTCCGATAAAGGTCCGCGAACCGTGTTTTTCCCCAAACAATTCGAACTTACGGTTAAAGCTTACGTATCGGGCGTAGATGATCCTTTCACCTTTAAAGTGCAGGTTAAAAAACAAGCTGAGCAAAGTACGGTTTTGAATAAAGCTGTTGTGAAGAAAGCGGGAAATTTAAGTTATACCGTAAAGCGCGTAGAGCTAACCCCTTATTCGAGCCGGTTGGAATTGGCTGCGGAAGGCTCTCATAAGCAGATCAAGGATTTAAAGAACTTGAGATTCGATATCGCGGACAATAAGGGAAATGTACTAACCCCTTTGCTGCAAACATGGGATGGCGTCGTCAAAAATCAACGCTACTTCGATATGACGTATCCTTCCTTCGCGGCCACTCCCAACTCTATTATCGTGAAGCCGTATAGCTTGGAAAAAGACGATAACGGGGCTCCGAAAAAAGTCTATCTGCAAGATGCGGAACTTACTCTTTCCCTAAAAAAATAAAACGATGGCAACAGAAAAAGGACCCTACTCCATAGGGTCCTTAATCCTTTATTATCGTTAAACCTCAAGTACCGAAGGCATGATATGCGGCGTTCTGCCGACTTCCCTTTGAAAATATCTCCGCATCACCTGCTGGGTCGTGCGCAGCCAAAGTTTTTGGCTGTACGTCTCCTTCTCCCCCATACGGTTCAAGCTGCGCCGCAAAGCGGCTTCCGCACGCCGCAGCAGCGGCCGGGCGTCCTGCATGTATACGAATCCCCGGGTCACGATGTCCGGACCGGATAAAATCTTGCCCGTCCGGCTGTCCACGGTCATGACGACCACGACGATGCCTTCCTGGGCCAGCTCCATGCGTTCCTCAACCAACTCATCTTCATTAAGACGCATCTCGCCGTTGCTGATAAAGACCTCGCCCGCGGGGATCGTTCTGCCCCGTTTCGCGCGGTTCCGGTAGACCGACAACGTGTCGCCGATATTCATGACGAATATCCGGTCCTCCGTCAGCCCCGTTTGCAGCGCCAGGTTCTTGTGACTGAGCAGCATACGGTATTCCCCGTGAATCGGAATAAAATATTTCGGCCGGATGAAGCTCAGCATCAGTTTAAGATCCTCGCGGCAGCCGTGTCCCGACGTATGGATATCGAAAATGGATCCATAGATGACATGAGCGCCTGCGCGCATCAGCATATCGATGCTCCGGTTCACATTTTGGCCGTTGCCAGGAATCGGAGAGGAGGAGAAAATGACCGTATCCCCCGGATAGATTTGCACGGAGCGGTGCGCCCCCGAAGCGATCCGGCTGAGCGCCGCGTTCGGCTCGCCCTGGCTGCCCGTGCAGACGATAAGGATCTGCCGGTCCTCATACCGGTCGATATGCTTCACATCGATCAGCATGCCCTCCGGAACCCGGATATAGCCCAGGTCCTGGCCGATCGCAAACACCTTCTCCATGCTGCGGCCGATCACGACGATCTTCCGGTTGCAGGCCATCGCCGCATCCACCACCTGCTGCAGCCGGTGTACGTTCGACGCGAACGTCGCGAACAGAATTCTTCCGTCGCACTGCCGAAACGCTTCCAAAATAGCGCCGCCCACCCGCCGTTCCGAGGGAGTGAAGCCTTCTTTTTCACTGTTCGTACTATCCGCCAAAAGGGCCAGCACACCTTCCCCTCCGACGCTCGCCATCTTGAACAAATTCGCCGGCTTGTCCTCCGGCGTAAAGTCGAATTTAAAATCCCCCGTATGCACAACCGCCCCGTAAGGCGTATCGATCACGATGCCGAACGCATCCGGTATACTGTGAGTCGTCCGGAAAAAATGCACCGACAGCTGCTGATAGTCGAACCGGTCGTTCTCATCGAACACATGCAGCTTCACTTCGCCCAGCATCCGGTATTCCTCCAACTTGGCACGCACCAGACCGATCGTCAGCGGGCCTCCGTAAACGGGAACCGACAACTGGCGAAGGACGAACGGCAGGGCGCCGATGTGATCCTCGTGGCCGTGGGTCAGGAACAATCCTTTGATTTTATGCTGATTTTGCGTAAGGTAACTGATATCGGGGATGATGTAATCGATGCCGGACAAACGGGAATCCGGAAACTTCAATCCGGCGTCCACGATCACGATCTCATTCTTGTATTCGATCCCGTACATGTTCTTGCCGATTTCGCCTATACCGCCAAGGGAGAAAATCCGCACGGGCGGCGGGGACGACTTGGAGCGGCGGCCGGGTTTCGCATTTGCCGCATTTGCATTTGTTGTATTTGCTGTATTCGCTGGCTTCGTTTTTGCTTCCTTCATTTTTGCTTCCTTCATTTTTGCTTCATTCATTATGCGGTTAATCCTCTCTAGAATTATGCAGACTAATCTATGCTCAATTATACTGAAAACTAATCATAATAACTATTTAATTTTTATATTTGATATTTTTGTACGCCGGGACAAGAAACAAGCCGATGCCCGAAATTCCCGAACACCAGCCTGTAGGAAGCTATAAAGGAATTTACCCCCGCCGCAAAACTTTCAAACACGTTTGTTCCCGGATCAGTCCAGGATTCCGCTTGCGCCTACGACCTCCAGCCAACGCAGGGCAATGAGGTGATGGCCGGCGACCGTCGGGTGCACTCCGTCCCAAAGCCAGTAAGCCGCCTCTCTCCGCTGTTCGGCCGCGTCAAAGGCGTCCTGGAGCGGGACGTAAACCGCGCCGAATCGCTCGGCCAACTTACGCAGCGTCTTCCGGTACCCGGATATCAATTCGGTCCATTGTTCCCACAGTGCGGCGGTGGCTCCGGTCTTCAGGATAAACGGCTCGCACAGCACCAGCTTGACTTCGGGCATCACCTCGCGGGTCTCGGTCAACAAGTGAAGGTAAGCCCTTTCAAAACGGTCCGTCGCCCCGCTGGGTTCTCCCGATACAATTCTCCAGGCGTCGTTGACCCCGATCAAAATGCTGATGACATCCGGCTTCAGACTGATCGCATCTTCATTCCAGCGCGCATACAAATCGGATACACGGTTGCCGCTGATCCCGCGGTTGATAAACAACGGATTCCGCTCCGCATGAATTTGGCCGAGTTCACCGGCGAGCATATACGCGTAGCTGTGTCCCAAAATATGGTTCAGATCGCTCCCCCGGTCCCGATTTCCGTCAGTGATCGAATCGCCCTGAAACAAAATGACGCAATTCTTTTTCAACACGAATCCCTCTTTTCCAAATATGAACGGCATAGTATTTTCCATCTATTGATTATAGCAAGGAATGACGCCCGCGCGAAGAACGGAATTTCACAGTCATGCAAAAAAAGACCCCGCATAGCGGAGCCCATCTTGCTATTGTTACGCACTATTTCACAGCGACGAAAAACAACCTGGTCGCATCCTCGCCAGCTTCCACCCACTCGAAGTCGGCGTAGCAAGCAACGTCGCGGAAGCCGCAGCGAAGCAGCTCGCTCTTCATCCACGCCGGGTCGTAAGCACGCTGGACATGGTGCTCCTCAAAGCGCCGGTACAGGCCCGGGCCGTTCTCTTCTTCACGGGCAAAAATCGTCAGATGATGTTCTATTTCTTCCCGTGCCGCATCCCGTTCGCAGGTCCAGATATAGGCCACGGAAGATTCGTCCCAGATAAACGGCTGTTCTTCCTCGTACCGCCGCAAGGTGTTCGGATGGTGCACGTCAAACAGAAACGTGCCGCCCGGTTTAAGCCCCTCATAGGTCCGCCGGAAAGTACGGACGATCTCCTCCTCTTCCAGCAGATAGTTCAGGCAATCGCAAAAAGAGAGGACCGAATCGACCGGCTCGGGGAGCTCCCATTCGGTCATGTTCTGTTGGACCCAGCGGATACTGCCGTCACGAAACAAACGTACGCCTTGCGAGGTGCCCTCCATTTTTCGGCGGGCCACGGACAGCATATCGGCGGAAAGGTCGATGCCGGTCACCTCAAATCCCGCATTGACCAGGGGGATCGTAATGCTGCCCGTTCCGCAGCCGAGATCCACGACCGTTTTCGGCATGCCGAGACGCTCCCACGCCTGGCGCGCAAACCGGATCCAATCCGGGTAAGGCATGTCCTCCATCAGTTCATCGTAAACATAAGCAAATTTCCGGTAGGCTACCATTGGGTTTCCGCACTCTTCCTTTCTGTTCCCGCCACCCTCTCGCTGCGCCTAGCCAAGGGTTTGTTTATTCGGGTTTGTCCGGCTTGTTCTTCAAGACCGAGGTCAGATAGGTCCAGTTCTCGTCCTGCGTGATTTTGCCTTCTTTCATCAGCTTGCCGAGCGCCCGTTTAAACGCCGACTTGCTGATGCCGAACCTCTGCTTGATCAAGTCCGGCGCCGTCGCGTCGGAATAAGGCATACTCCCGCCGGGCCGACTCTCCAGGTAGGCCAGGATTCGCTCGGAATCCTCGTCCCGGCCGATCTCCTTGCGCGGCGCCATGGACAGGTTGACCCGTCCGTCCTCCCGGACGTGCGCTACACGCACTCTGACCCGCTCGCCCAATCGAAGCAGGCGATTGCGTTCGGAGGAATGGATCATGCCGATCGCGCCGAACCCGAGTACGCCGCCATCGACAATGACGAAAGTCCCCATTTGCAGCGGCTTGTACACGATGGCTTCCATCCACTGATTATTCCAGGAGGTGGGAGCGTGGAACGTCAGCGGTGCGAGTTCCTGCTCACCGGCCAGCTTGGCCTTGAGACGCCCCTGCTTGTCATGCTCCATGATGACATAGACCCGGTCCCCAACCTGCGGATGGAGTTCCCTGAGCTCGGGAAGCTCGCGGATCGGAAGCAGCAGTTGCCGGCCGAGACCCATTTCCAGAAAGCACCCCAACCGCGGATGCACGTCGGCCACTTCGAGCAGCGCCAGCTCACCCAGGGTCAGGAAAGGTTTTTTCATCGTGGCCGCCAAACGGTCCTCCGTGTCATAAAACAGAAAGACCTCAACGGTTTCGCCCGGCTTAATTTTCCGCGTCAGCTCCGAGTAATGAAGCAGGACGTCCTGCGTTCCGCCGGTAAGGAAATAGCCGTAAGGCGAGACCTCCCGGTCCACCGGAAGGGAGACGATCGTTCCCGCGACCAGACTCATACGTTCTCCACAACTTTAGCGTCCGACCACAAACGCTCGATATTGTAGTACTCCCGTTCATCCCGATGGAACACGTGGACGACGACATCGCCGAGGTCCATTAAAACCCAGCGGGCGGTGTTCATACCCTCGATCCCGCGTATTGTGGCTCCGGCCTCCTGGGCCCGCTTGCGCACCTCGGTGGCGATCGACTGTACTTGTGTATCCGAATTACCGTGGCAGATCACGAAATAATCCGCAATGAGCGAAATTCCTTTGAGATCCAAAGCCACCAGGTTCATCGCTTTCTTGTCTTCCGCGGCGGATACCGCGATATGAAGCAGTTCTTTTGGTGATACCGGCATTCATTCAGCCTCCTGTTATTGTTGGTAATATAATGTTCAAACGTCCGGGGTTTGCTTCTTAAGTTGAGCGATCAAATCGTTCCGGGCCAATACCGTCAACGGGAATATCGTCTTTTTCTTCTCCAGCAAAAAAGAGATCGTCGAATCGAATCCGGCCAGAAGCGCCTCTTCCAGATTGACTTCGGCCAGTTCCCGGATGCGCTCCACTCCCGGAAAATCCCGCCCCGGTTCGATATAATCGGCCAGGCAGACGATTTTATCCATCTTGGTCATGCCTACGCGGCCGGAGGTATGGTAACGGATCGCATCCAGTACCTCCGGATCGTCGACGCCGTAATCCCTTTGCGAAATAAAAGCCGCCACCTCGGCGTGAAGCAGCTGCTTGTCATGCTTCAGAAGCTCCGCGTTCAGGTTGTTCTCCCGAATGACGGCTTCCTGCCGCTCCACCGGCCAGAACTTGGCCAAATCGTGCAGCAGGGCCGCCAGATCCGCTTTGACGGGATCCGCGCCGTACCGGTTGGCCAATTCCGCCGCCGCTTGCATCACGCCTTCGACATGCTTCCAGCGCTTGGCGGGTATTTGCCCCGAGACGATCCCGATCAGTTGTTCACGGCTGTAGACCATACAATCCGCTCCTTACGATATATTCATACACCTCGTCGGGAACCATGTACCGCACCGACTGGCCGCTGGCAATCCTTTTGCGTACGAGGCTGGACGAAATGTCGACCAGCGGCATATCGGCCAGATGCACCGCCCTCTGTATATGCTCGGGCAGCACGTCCAGCTCCAGAAAGCTCCCGGGACGCTGCAAGCCGATAAACTTGAGCATTCCCGTCAACTCTTCGATCCCTTCCCACTTTGGCAGGTAGTTTACCATATCGGCTCCGATAATAAAATACAGCTCCAGATCCGGATGCTCGCGCCGAAGTTCCCGGATCGTATCCACCGTATACGATACTCCGCCGCGGCGGAGCTCGATATCGAGCGGTTTAAACGCCGGATTAGCGCGGGTCGCGGCCTCCACCATTTCCAGGCGCTGTTTCCCGCTTACCCCGGCCTGCTGTTTATGGGGAGGAATATGGGAAGGCATAAACCACACCTCCTCCAGGCCATACTGCTCCCGCGCGGCTTCCGCCGCCAGCAAATGGCCCAGATGGACCGGATCGAAAGCGCCCCCCATGATACCTGCTCTGCTCATCGCTGTTCTCCCCCCGACCGCTTAAGGAAGCTCAATCTGCTTATATTCTTGGGACTCCTTATATAAAACGATCGTTCTTCCGATCAGTTGCACCAGTTCCGCTCCGGCGCCTTCGGCCAGTTCTTCGGCAATCTCCTTCGGATCGTCCAGATTATTGTTCAATACGGAAACCTTGATCAGTTCCCGACGCTCCAAAGCCTCGGAGATATGACGGATAATCTGGTCATTGGTTCCTCCCTTGCCCACTTGAAAAATGGGCTGCAGGTGATGAGCAAGGCTCCGTAAATAGCGTTTTTGTTTTCCACTAAGCATGTAAGTTCATAACTCCTCTAAATTTATAATGGTAATCATATCCCAACACCTCTTGCGAGGAAAGGGGAACGTTTGCCAAAAATACGGCAATTCTTAACGTAAGGGCAGTTTCCCCAGCCTATAGCTCTCGTGCAACCGGTCAACAAAGGAATTTCGGACACTGTCCTGCATGAGATACGCGCCGATCAGTCCCAGATCATCGCTGACATAACCGGCCAGTTCCGGGTCACCCGTTAGGGCGAACGTCTGCTTGAACGCTTGTTCCCTACAGGACTGCAGCACTTGGTCCTCAACCGTGACGGATGTTTCCGCAAGGGCCTCAAACGCCTGCATCCACGCCTCGGAAAACCCGGGTTCATCCCGTTCCTCCAGATAAGCTTCCACATCCAGACCTTCAAAGGTCTGCCGCGTGATCAATAACTCCCGTGTCAAATCGGCCAGCAAACGCTCCACGTCTTTCCTGCTCATAGAATCCCCCTCGAAAACGGCTGCCGCAGCAGCTTATGCATTTCTGCATTTCTGTAGCTATGACGTTAAACCAGCGTTCCTAAAACTGCGTTACGCATCGCTTCGATTGGCGCCGAAAGGCCGGTCCAATATTCAAAGGCATAGCCGCCCTGATACACAAACATGCCGAGACCGTTGTGAATCCGGCAGTCCTTCTCTTCCGCCCGGATCAGCAGTTCCGTCTTGAGCGGATTGTAGATCAGGTCGCTTACAACTATACCGGAGGGCAAAAGCGCCGGGTCTATCGGCGTTTGTCCGGGATGCGGATACATGCCGACCGACGTTGTATTGATCAGAATATCGATTTCGGGCAGAATCCCGGCGATCTCATTCATTCCGCAGCCCGCCAGCGGGCCCAGCCCGCTCCATTCCGCGGCCAGGCCGCGCGCTTTGTCCGCGGTCCGATTCGCTACCGTGACCCGGCCCGGCTTCTCGCCAAGCAGCGCATGGACGATCCCGCGCGCCGCGCCGCCCGAGCCGAGCACAAGAACGTTCTTGCCGGACAAGTCCGATACCGCCTCCTCTTTCAAGGAGCGAATATAACCGATGCCGTCCGTGTTATACCCCTTCAGGCGGCCTTCGTCATTGACGATTGTATTCACCGCGCCGATTGCCAGCGCCCCCTCGTCCACCTCATCCAGGAAAGGGATACAATTGACTTTGTGGGGGACCGTGACGTTGACGCCGCAAAATCCCAGCGCCCGCACCCCCAGGATCGCTTCTTCAAGAAACTGAGCCTCCACGTGCAGCGGAACGTACGTCCCCGCAAGCCCGGAGGCGCGCAGCGCCGCCTGATGCATGACAGGCGATTTCGATTGGATGACGGGGTCCCCCATCACGCCGAGCAGCAGAGGAAGCTCGGGACTCGTGTTTTGTTCCAAGGCATTCATAGCTTACCCCCTTTGGTCCGTTCCATAAGTGCTGGCCTTTTAGATTAAAGAAGGCCGTACCAACACTTTAATGCCTTTGGGCACATGGACGGCAACGACCGCTCCCGCGTCATTATTGACCTTGATCCAGCCCAGACCGGAAATAAACAGATCGGACCGGCTCCCCTTCGGAATCCGGAATTCGTGCCTTGTCCACTCGGGCAGCTTCTCCAGATTTTCGCGGTTTGGCGGCGAGAGCATTTCGCCGGCATGATCCTTGAACAGATCGTCCGCCCGCTCCAGTTTGGTACGATGCAGCGGCACCCGGCCGCTCGCAAAGCAGGTGAAGGACTGGCGCTCCCCTTGAATGAAATCGAAACGTCCGAATCCGCCGAAGAAGAGGGTTTGCCCTTCATTCAACTGGTAGACCGCCGGTTTCAACGGCTTGTCCGGAAGGAGCACGCCCAAATCCTGCGGGCTGACCAATTCGGTATAGCGGGATGGGTACATGATTCCCGGCGTATCGATGATCGCCTTCCCGTCATCAAGCGGAATATGCACCATATCGAGCGTCGTCCCGGGATATCTGGACACGGTCAGTTCCTGCTCCAGATCGCTGTAATCCCGGATCAGCCGGTTGATCAGCGTCGATTTGCCGACGTTTGTCGCCCCTACGACGTAGACGTCGCGGTCTCCCCGGTAAGTTTGCAGTGCCTCGAGCAAGCGGTCAAACCCGCTGTTCTGTTTCGCGCTGCAGAGTACCACATCCTCGACTTTCAGCCCGAGATCCTTCGCTTCTTTCTGTACCCAGTTGCGCACCTTATTCCAGTTGGTGACTTTGGGCAGCAGGTCGGTCTTGTTGACCGCCAGCAGCACAGGATTAGTCCCGATGAAGCGCTGAAGCCCCGAAATCACGCTGCCGTGAAAATCGAAAAGGTCGACGATATGGATGACCAGCGCTTCCTTGCCGCCGATTTGTCCCAACAGTCTTAAAAACTCGTCCTGTTCCACGGTAACGGAAGAAGACTCGTTGTAATTTTTAATGCGAAAACAGCGTTGGCAGATGACCGGCTCCCTCTCCAATGCTTGTTGCGGGGTATATCCCGGTTTATTCTGCTGTTCGCTTTGCAGCCGGATCCCGCAGCCGCTGCAACGGAATTCCAGCCCTTCGTTTCGCTTGTCCGTCATTTCTGTTTTTCCTCCTCCAGCCATAATCCCGACTTCCCGAGCCGATGCTTGACGATTCGTTCCAGCCTGCGGTTGATGCGGGTTCCAAACCCTTCGTCCGCCACGGAAATCGGAAGCACCAGCACGGTAAACAAGCCCTGCCGGTTCCCGCCGAAAATGTCGGTCATCAGCTGGTCGCCGACCACGATCGTTTCTTCGGGACGCAGCCCCATCATATCTATGGCTTTGCGGAAAGCGGAGCCGGCCGGTTTTCTGGCCTTGTGTACATATTCGATATTTAATGGGGTCGCAAACACCGACACCCTGTCCAAATTATTGTTCGACACGATCACGAGTTTAAACCCGGCTTTCTTTACTTTTTCAAACCACTCCACGAGCTCCGGCGTGGCCAGGGGAGCCTTCGCTCCAACCAGCGTATTGTCCAGATCGGTGATAATCCCCCGGTAGCCTTGATCATACAAGCTCTGAAGATCGATATCAAACACGTTGTTTACGCGTAATTTCGGCAAAAATCTTTCAAACAAAATACGTTCACCTCGGTTTCATACGACAAACTATACCATATTCTTACTCGATCTTATCATTTTATTTTAAAAAATAAATTGTCCCCGGCGCAAGCACCGGGGATGGAGCTAAATGTTTAACCGCAAGTTTCCGCATCAGGATTGCGACAAAAACGGGATCCGTACTCTTTTGCGGGTCATGCGGTCTAATTTGTGGCCAAGCTCCAGCACGATTTTCCACTGGCTTACCGAAAACGCCTGGGGGCTATAGCTCGCTTGCTCGAATTCCCGCAGCAGCCTGTCGAGGACGGCAGATATCCCCGGCTCCTGTTCCTTCCAGCGGGCGAACGACTCCCGAAGCGTTTCATCGCCGCTGCGCTCAAAACCTCTGCGCTTCATTTTACCAACGATACGCAGCGTTTCCATCACCGCCTTCTCCGACATCGTCAAAGGCCGGCCTAAGCGCAACCGGAAGAACCCGTAATAAATCGCGGACCGGAGGTGGTAAACGACCCAGGCCACAACGATCGCGAGCGCGAGCAGGAACACCGTTCGGACGGTGGCCGGATCCAGCCGGTCCATCAAGCCGGGATTGGCTTGAGAGACGGTTTCCTCGGGCGGCGTCGCTTCGGCGAGAGCCGGGACATCCTCTTCTTCATCGTACAAGATAGGAGCGTCGAATCCCGGCGTCGCCTCGAACGGAATCCAGCCGTAATCCCCGAAATACAGCTCGGCCCATGAATGGGCATCCGCATTGTTGACGCGGTAAGCCATCCCGTTCTCGGGATTCCGCTGGACCAATTCGGGTTCCGGCTGGGAGCCCGGCGCATAGCCCTTGACCCATCTGGCCGGGACGCCCAAAGAACGGGCCATCATCACCATGGAGGTGGAGAAATAATCGCAATAGCCCTGCTTGATGTCGAACAAAAATCCGTCGACAAAATCCTTGCTCTTCTTGCGCGTCAGGTCCGGCTTGTTCGTATACTCATAGTTTTGCCGCAAATAAGCTTGAAGCAGTTCCATTTTCGCGTAAGGCGTCGCTCCCTCGGCCGTGACCTGCTGGGCCAATTCGCGCACCCGGTCCGGAAATTCGTTCGGAATTTGCAGATATTCCTTATCCTGTTTTCCCGGATAGAGCTCCTCATAGGTCGCCCCGCGAACCTCCTCCAGCGGAATGACCGGGATGTCCGCCACTACTTTATATTTCCGCGGGTAAAGGCGGTTTGTCTGCTCTTGGCTGCTCAGCGCCTGACTCATACCAAGCCAGAACAATTCCTTTTCCTTGGCGGTCCATTGCATGTTGGCCGAGAAGATCCCTTCATCCAGCAATTCAACGCTCGTCATCGCGTATCCGCCGAATAAAACGGGATACACCTCTTCATTTTGCATCGTGATCGTCTGCTCCACCCGCATAACTTCGGTTTTGGGCGCCCTTTCTTTAAAGGGCAGCGTACCCGTAGAGTTTTCGTGGAACAGCTCATAATCACGCTCTTCCTGGCCCAGATCGGACCATCCTTCCCCCGTATAGTTTCTCCGGGTCTCTCCCCGCCAATAAGAACGGACAGGGCTTTCCACCGACATGACCGGGGTATAGTTGAACTCAAACCCGCCGCCGAGCTCTCTGTCATCCCGGCTGTAGCCGGATTGAACATCCAAACGGTCCCTGCCTCGGTCCGCTGGCGCGTTGGCGGCCGCCGCCGCGGGCAGGGCCGCGCTGTCCCCCGTGCCGGAGGCGCTCTCCCTGTTTTTCCAGGCGGTGTACGGGTCGGTCAAAACCGGAGAGACCGTAGGCATGCTGATCCCGATCAGCAGAATACAGGCAAAAATAGCAAGGATATTGAAGGCGAGCTTAAGCGGCTGACTGCGCATTCTTCTCCAGCCCAGCGGATATTTCAGTTGGAAATTCCGGAAATGCAGGCTGGCCAGCCAGCCGAGTCCGGCGAAAACGGTCCAGGCTACATTTTGCCACAGATAATAGGAAGTAAAAGAGTCCAAAATGGTGAAGGCCAGAATATTTCCCGCCAGAAACAGCAATACGCTTCTTTTTCCGGTCAACAGTTCCAGCGCCAACTCAAATAAAACCCAGGCTCCCAAGGAGAACCAGATGTACGGCACAAAATGCAAGGCCATCCCGTGAAGTTGATCGGGGAAAAAGGGACCGCTCGGCACATAAGCTCCCGTTACAACCAACACGACGCGCCACCCCAGAACCACCGCGATCATTTTGACCGACCATTTCCATGGCGGAGTGACCGGCAGTACCTCAATAAGAGCTATCGTAATCAAAGTAACCGTAACCAACGTCGTTGTTTCCGAAAACCATAGGGGTTCCGTATAGTCCACCCACTGCATACCGATCAGCAAAAGCCACAGAACGGCAAATATCCGATACCAGGAATATTGGCGGTTGACGGCCCGTTTCATAGCTGGCCACCTCCCAAGACAACCGGGAGCTCGCCCAGAGACGATAAAGAAACCCCTCTAAACCCGTGCTTGTGGAGATTGTCTCTCCCGCCCCCCTCACGAGTCGGTGCTTGAAAGGGGCTCCCCGTATGAATATGATAAGGGATCATCCGCCGGGTCCGTGCCCAATGCATCACGCTCAGCAATCTTTCGTCAACCAACGGGCTGATAAAGATAAAAAACGCGCCCGGCGCGAAAAAATCCCGTTTGGCCTCTAAAATATCCCGGTGGTTCCCGTACCCTTCGGCGTCGATATCCACCAGGTGATGGAGCATTTGCTGGCGCTCCAGCAGACCCTCCGCGGGCGAAAACCCGCGGAACGGTCTGCCGAGCGTGCACATCCCCATGCTGATTCTTTCCCGGATTGCGTATTCAATCAGCGAAGCCGCCGTCGATACCGCCAATTCAAATTGGGCCGGATCCTGATAGCTGGACGAATGCGCGTCCACAACCAGAATCGTCTTCGGCAGCGATTCATGTTCAAATTCCTTCGACTTCCATGACCCGGTTTTTGCCGTGGCATTCCAGTGAATCCGCGAGATCCGGTCCCCGTACATATAATCCCGGACCCCGTTGATCTGTGTCGTTTCCCGGCGGGACAACGAAACCGCCGTCTCGGGTCCGGCCAATCGGGAGTTACGGCTGTAAAGCTGCCACTTTGGCACAAACACCGTTCTCGGCAAAATTCGGAATTCGCCGCCGGCTTGGAACCCGCCCTTATGTTTCATTAATCCGAAAATATCCTCGGACTGGCATTCCGTGCTGGCGAACACATACCTGCCTCTTTCCAGCGGAGGCGTCTGGTAAATCAAAAAGCCTTCGTGGTTAAAATGAGGAACGATGCTATCCTCAAAGATCCAGGAGTCTCCGTTATGCCGGCGCAAATGCTCCCTGATCACAATATAAGGAAGCGGGAGGAACCGCGGCGGCTGCACGTGAAGTTTGACCTGAACCTGTTCGCCGGCTTTCAGGATGCCGCTCCGGTCCCCCGTCTGCGATAATGTCCGAGTCCCCTTGATTCTTTTGATTCCGCCAAGCCCGCTGACCGTCCAATAAGCCACCAATAACGTAACCATAGCGAACAGCATCAGCGACGTCTTGCCGCCCTGAAACAAAACATAGAGTAAACAGATCAGCCAGAGGGAAGCCACCTTCCAGAAATTCAGCGAGGTGATCCCCGTTTTGAAATAATCCAGAACCGCGCGCATCGGTTACCGCCCCGCGGACACCGGCACCTGCACCTGCCGCAAAATTTGCTGCAGCACCTGGGTCGAATTCATGCTGTCCAGGCGTGATTCCGGCCGAAGCAGTATCCGGTGTCCAAGCACATAAGGCGCCAGTATTTTTACGTCATCCGGCAGGACATAACCGCGTCCCTGCAAGAAGGCGTACGCTTTGGTTGCGGTCATGAAGGCGAGCGAAGCCCGCGGGGAGGCTCCGAGAAGCACAGCGTCATGCTGACGGGTACGTCTGACGATCTCCAGCAAATAATCCGCCAGCGCATCGCTGATATGCACCTCGCGGATTTCCCGCTGAATCTCCGCAATGCGGTCCATCGTCGTTACGGGCCTGAGCTGGTCGACCGGTTGCCCCTGGCTATGGGTCTGCAGCATGCTTTTTTCGGTGGCCGCATCGGGGTAACCCATCGCGATCTTCAGCATAAACCGGTCGAGCTGGGCCTCTGGCAGCATGTAGGTTCCCTCAAAATCTATCGGATTTTGCGTAGCGCAAAGGATAAACGGATGGGGAAGCGGGTAGGTTACGCCGTCGGCGGTCACGCTGCGTTCCTCCATGACCTCCAGCAGGGCGGATTGCGTTTTGGTCGTCGCCCGGTTGATTTCATCCGCAAGCAGGATGTTCGTCATCACCGGACCCGGCCGGAATACAAAGCGTTCCTCATGCGGATGAAATACCGAAACGCCGGTAATATCGCTAGGCAAAATGTCCGGGTTGCATTGAATCCGCCGATATTCTCCATCCATGGATTTGGCGAGCGCTTTGATAAGCTGCGTCTTGCCGGTACCCGGTACATCCTCAATCAACACGTGGCCGCCGGCGAGCAAGGCGGTGAGCAGCAATTGGATCTCAAAGGATTTACCAAGAATGCAGGATTCCAAGTTTTCTTTTACAGCGACTATAACGGATATAGATGGCTCGTTTACGGGCACGAAGTTCCCTCCAGACATAATTTCATCATGTGCTATAGCTGGCTTGTTATTACTTCTATTGTACATGATGTTAGATATGGAAGTATACTTCACCCTATACCCGCCGAGACGCTATTCAGCATTTTCCGCCTGAAAAAAGAAGCCCCAAAGAGCCATAGCAGCCCATTGGGTCTTCCTCATTGTGCTTATTCCTTCATCCTTTCGGCCGAACAACGAGGGCTGCCAGGAACGAAAAGATAATCGCCGCGGAAATTCCGGCGCTGGTGACGTCGAATATCCCGGTGATCACCCCGATCCAGCCGTCGCGCTGCAGCTCGGTCAGGGCACCGTGAACCAGGGAGTTGCCGAAGCTCGTAATCGGCACGGACGCACCCGCACCGGCAAATTTGACGAGCGGATCGTACCAGCCCAGCGCATCCATCACCGCCCCAGCCACGACCAAAGTACTCATCGTATGCGCGGGGGTCATTTTAAACACGTCGAACATGATTTGGCCTACAACGCAAAACAGACCGCCAATAACAAAAGCCCACAGAAATATCATCCTTCAAATCCCTCCCTTTCCAGGGCGACGGCATGCGCAATACAGGGGATGGTCTCGCCCTGCTGATAAGACAGCGGGGAGAGCAGCGCTCCGGTCGCGGCGATCAGCACCCGGTTCAGTTCTCCTTGTTTCATTTTTTTCAGGATATGTCCGTAAGTCACCACCGCCGAGCAGCCGCAGCCGCTGCCGCCGGCCATCACATACGGCTGCTTCTCCCGGTCATAAATCATCAGGCCGCAATCCTTGAAATCCGTTGCCGCCATGTTGACGCCGTCTTTTTTCAGCACGTCTTTCACAATGGCATGTCCTATCGTCGCCAGATCACCGGTAACGATCAGATCATAGTCTTCCGGTTTACGACCGGTATCGCGAAAATGGGCGACCAGCGTATCCGCCGCAGCGGGAGCCATGGCTTCCCCCATATTGAAGGGATCCTTGACGCCGAGATCCTGAATGCGTCCAATCGTCGCGTGCGTTATCCGCGGCCCCGAGCCGGAGGAGGATACGACCGCGGCTCCCGAGCCGGTGATCGTATACTGCGCGGTAGGCGGTTTTTGCGAACCGTATTCGGTCGGGTACCGGAACTGCTTTTCCACCGTACAATTATGGCTTGCCGTTGCCGCCATCGCATACTTCGCTCCGCCGGCATCGACGATCAATGCCGCCATGGCCAGACTTTCCATGGAGGTGGAGCAGGCGCCGAACACGCCGATATACGGGGCCCCGATTTTGCGGGCCGAAAAAGTGGCGCTGATAATCTGATTCATCAAGTCCCCGCTGATATAGAATTGCAGTTCTTCCCGGGTAATCCCCGCGTGCGTCAAAGCCAGCGAAGAGGCGTGCTCCAGCAGCTTGCGCTCGGCTTTCTCCCAGGTCTTCTCGTCAATCTCCAGATTGTCGTACACAAAATCGAAATCCCCGCCCAGCGGCCCTTCCCCTTCCTCCGGTCCGACAACGGTTGCCGTCCCGATAATGACAGGCTTTGACTTGAACTCCCAGGTTTGCGAACCGGTCAACATCATCAGTGTACGCCCCCTAAGCCGAAGATTACATGAATAACGCCAACCACAAATGCGGCAACCACGCCGAACACAATCACGGATCCGGCCAGTTTGAACATATTGGCGCCTACCCCAAGGACGATCCCTTCCGCTTTGGATTCAATCGCCGAGGAACACATGGAATTCGCAAAACCGGTGACCGGCACCGCCGATCCCGCCCCCGCCCATTGGGCGATTTTGTCGTACACGCCCAGCGACGTAAGGATCACGGAAATAATGATCAATACCGCCACAGTCGGGCTGCTCGCTTCCCGGGACGTCATGCCGCCGTAAGTCATGAACAGCTGCTGTATGCACTGGCCGAGCAGACAGATCAACCCTCCGACCAGAAAAGCCTTAAGGCAGTTGGTAAAAACCTTGGTCTTGGGCTTATGTTTTTTGGCAATTTGTTGATAATCCTGTTCCGTCAGGGACATTGTGTTCAATTTTACCCGGGACCCGGACTTTGATTTCGTTTTTGATGGCAAGCGTGATTCCTCCTTTATTCATCACTTTCAAGACAGGGCTTGCGCTGTATCCTCATTATTTGCCATCAAGCTTCTTGTTATGATTGGTAAATCATCCATAGCTGGGCCCGTCCAAATTCACGTGATCCCGTGCTAAAAAACATCCATCGACAAAATGATTTGGAGAAGCAACAAGCTTTCTGCAAGAAATCTGCTTCGAAAGAAAGAAAGAAAGAAAGAAAGCACAAGCTGCCTTCGCCTTTTAATTAAGAAATCTGGGACAGGCAGCGATAAATCGGAAGAACATTTCACACGGCGGCCGTACAGGTACATTCAATAGTTCAATTATATAATTAGCTAATCAGCGGATTCCATGCCTGTTACACCACGCCCATACTGGAGCTGCTCCGCCGCCAAATTAACGGGATTTTCTCCAGTTAAATTGATGCTATTCACGCCGTTGGGCATATTAGCTGGAATTCCTCCAGCAAATTTCTCCCCTTCGGCACAAATCAGCCCTCCGCCCGAAAAATAACTGGAGTTATTCCCGTTATTCACGTGCTGCAGGCTTCTCCGCACCTAATTAGCGGGAGTTTTTCCAGTTAATCTGACACTCCTTTTTCGTTAAGACCACGGACATCGCATCAAACCTGACATGGTGCTGCCCATCTAAAGAGTTGTCCGCTTCCTTAGCGGCCTTTTGGGACGCTATTGCAGACCGATTCGGCTCAGGGGGAATAATAGCGGCGAAAAGGGCGTTATTTGACTGTTACGGACCCCGAAATCAGGGTTGTCCCGGCTTTTACCCAAAATAAGGCCCTAAAAATCCGCTATTCCCCACCGCCCAGCCAAATTCGACAAAATAGCGCCGCATAAGGACTTTATTTCCAGGAAATGAGGTACTCCTTGAAACGGCGGTTTTCCTGTGGAAAACCGCCGTTTCATCCCCATTCTCCTTATAAATACCCCAGAATGATGACCAGTAAGATGAACAATAGCAAGATTAACAACAAATCCTTGGTGTAGCGCTCCATCATGGCCGCTTCTGCCTCCCTGATTTTCCTGAATCAAACTTGCTGTAGTATATGAGCCCCCGGGGCTCCTTGCTACCTCCAAAGATGGAATTCGCATGACTTCCGGAGACGTCACCGGGCAGACATGGACAATCCGTGCAAGGTGGTACATACTATTTAGTAATGGAAGGAGTGTACGATCGATGAACGATAAAACGATGGAGCTGTTCAAACAGCTTACGGAATTCCCCGCGGCCCCCGGGTTTGAACGAGAACTGCGGGCGTGGTTTAAAGACCGCTTGTCCCAGTATACCGGGGAATTCGTGCAGGACCGGCTGGGAAGCCTGTTCGGTGTCCTGCGCGGCAATGACGAAGGTCCCCGGGTTATGGTGGCCGGACACCTGGACGAAGTCGGATTTATAACGACAAGCATCACCGACAATGGCATGGTGCATTTCCAGCCGCTCGGAGGCTGGTGGAGCCAGGCTGTTTTGGCGCAGCGTCTGCAGATCATAACGCCGAAGGGCCGCATCATCGGTGTTGTCGGTTCGATCCCTACGCATCTGCTGGACGAATCCCAGCGCAGCAAGCCGGTCGATCTTAAAACGATGTATCTGGATATCGGCGCGGACAGCCGGGAAGAGGCCGAAGCGGCCGGTGTCCGTCCCGGACAGCAAATCGTGCCGATTTGCGAGTTTACGCCGATGGTCAACCCGAAGAAGATCATGGCCAAAGCTTGGGATAATCGGTACGGCGTCGGCCTGGCGATTGAATTGATGGAGGCGCTGCACCAGGAGAAGCTTCCAAACACGCTGTACTGCGGTGCTACTGTCCAGGAGGAGCTCGGCTTGCGCGGAGCCCGGACGTCGGCGAATCTGATTCAGCCGGATATTTTCTTCGGTCTTGACGCCAGTGCCGCCAACGATATGACGGGAGACAAACGGGCTTTCGGACAGCTGGGCCAAGGCGCCTTGCTGCGTATCTACGATCCGACGATGCTGACCCACCGCGGAATGGTCGAATACATTCAGGACACGGCCGATACGCACAAAATCAAGTACCAGTATTTCGTTTCCCCGGGAGGAACGGATGCGGGTCAAGTCCACCTTAGCGGCATCGGGGTCCCGTCCACGGTAATCGGGATTTGCTCCCGTTACATTCACACTTCGTCCTCGATCATCCACACGGATGATTATGCGGCGGCCAAGGAACTGCTGATCCGCCTCGTCAAAGGGCTGGACCGCACCACGCTCAATACGATTTTGGAACGCAGCTAAGCATAATAAATAGCGCGGGAACAGGGAGAAGAATCCCCCTGAATCCCGCGCTTTTTGTTTGCACCAATACCAATCTTCACCCGTTGACCGAGTTCCAGGTGTCCGCCAGATGTTCTTGGGCCCAGCGGAGATGGTCCACGTCGCTAAACTGTCGGTAGTAACACTCAATATGAAAAATGAAGGCCAGATATAAATCGTACAACTTCATCCGCTCCCGCTCGGCGGACGTAAATGTCTCCTTCCCGTAGCCGCGGAAAAAAGCCTGACTTCCTCCGGCTATGGCGCGAAAATAAAATTCCATCAGCGGATCTCCCCACAGCGCCCGCTCACAGTCGATCAAAGCGGTGATCCGCCCGTCTTTTACAAAGACATTGCCGTCCCATAAATCCCAATGGACCAAACTCGGAACGGTTACCTCCGCCAGACTGGCCTCTCGTTTACCCAAGAGATTCAGAATCGCTTCCTCGTCCGCAGGGAGCTTAATTCTCTTTTCCCGGGCATCCTTCAGCAATCCCGATACCATGTCCGTGAATACCGTCGGCCAATCCTTTCCCTGATGCTCCTCCCGGGCATAGTACCCAAACCGTTCGCCGCGAATCCGGTTGATACGCTGGTTCATACGGCCCAGCTCCTCTTCAATCTGCGCGCGTTCCTCGCTAGCAAGGCTTTCTTTTACCTTGTTATAGGGATCCCCCGCTATGAATTGCATCAGGAACCATTCGCCGTCCTTGTTTCCGATTTCGTCATAATACACTTCGGGTACTGGAACACTGCCGTCCTCCTTCAACAACCGAAGCACCTCTACCTCGGCTTTCATCACATCCCGCTCGTAGGACATCATTCCTTCCCCGGATCGGGGGGCTACCTTTAAAACCGCTTTCAACCCATCATTACAGGTAAGCGCATATGCCGAGTTGAACCACCCGTCTTTTAATTCTTCATAGCCTGCCAGCGTTCTGTGACCTTGAAAAGCCCGATCTACCAGGGCTTCCAGCTCTTGGCGGGATAGCTGGCGCTTAATTGCATTTTCCATTACGGCTTGCTCCCATCGTCGAAAATAGTGGCCCGACGGATTTCGTCGGCCTTTTGAACAGAAGAACCGCCGGTTGTCCGAGGGCCGACGGTTCTTGTTGTATTCTTAATTATACAGGATTAGGACTGTGGATTGCTTTCCAATATGACGACGCCGCGGCCCGGAACCGTTACGGAACCCGATACCATGGCATTCGCAAGCAGATCTTTTCGTTCGGAGGCGCCGATTTCTACCGCGGAAGCTTCCGCATGGTGATTCAGCAGGAACAGATATTCCGTCCCGCTCTTGACGCGGCGGGCCACTTCCACGCCGGCCGGCGCGTTGAGAAGCGGCTTAATTCCCTTCTCCTCGCACAGGTTCTTCATGAACCCTTGGAGGAAATCCGCTTCAGGGCTGCTGGCTACGTAATAGGCGCGTCCCGCCCCGAATTTGTTCACCGTCACAACCGGCATACCTTTATAGAAATCGGCCCCGTACTCCGCCAGCACTTCCGCGCCTTCGGAATGAATGAGGTCGCAGAGCAATCCGCATTCAAACTGCCCTTCCAAGCTCCCCCAAGGCTGCTTCATCACGATTTGGTTCTTCTGATCCGGGAACAGCGCATCGATTTCTTCGGCCCAGATGCCCAGAACAGAGCGCAGTTCTCCCGGGTATCCGCCGGTCGTCACCAGATCGTTCTCATTGACGATGCCGCTGAAGAAGGTGGTCACAAACGTACCGCCGGCGGCTACGAACTCCTCCACTTTCTTGGCAAAGCTCGGTTTGACCATATACATGACCGGAGCAATGACGATTTCATATTTGCTGAAGTCCTCTTCGACGGACACCATATCGCTTTCCACATGCATTTGGAACAGCGCGTCATAATACTTGTGTACTTCATTCACATAGTTCAAGGCAATGGTCGGTCCGCTGGACAATTCGGTCGCCCAACGGTTCTCCCAATCGTAGACGATGCCGATTTTGGCCTCCGTTCGGGCATCCAACAGCGTATCGCCAAGCTGCTGCAGCTCGCGGCCAAGCTCGGCAACCTCCCGGAATACCCGGGTATGCTCATGGCCGACGTGCTCGATGACGGCGCCGTGATATTTCTCGCAGGCCCCGATAGAGCGGCGCAGTTGGAAGAACAGCACCGTGTCCGCGCCGCGCGCCACCGCCTGGTAGCTCCACAGCCGCATGACGCCGGGACGCTTCAGGGAATTGTAGGCCTGCCAGTTTTGCTGGCTCGGCGTCTGCTCCATGAGCATGAACGGATCGCCGCTCTTCAGGCCGCGCATCAAGTCATGCGTCATCGCCGTGAAGCTGACCGGCGTATCGAGCGAAGGATAGTTGTCCCAAGAGACGATATCCAAATACTTCGCCCACTCGAAATAGTCAAGCTCCGGATAAAAGCCCATCAGGTTGGTCGTGATCGGAATATTCGGCGTATGCTTCTTAATCTCCTCGTACTCCAGACGATAGCATTCCAACAGACTGTTAGACATAAAGCGGCGGTAATCCAGGGAAATGCCCTGGAAATTGGTGCGGTTGCCTCCCCATTCCTCACTCAGCTCGCTCGGAGGAACGATTTCTTCCCAGTCATAAAAGGTATGTCCCCAAAAACGGGTGTTCCATGCCTTGTTCAAAGCATCCAGGTTGCCGTAACGCTCCTTCAGCCATTCGCGGAAACCCGCCGCGCAGTTGTCGCAATAGCAGTAGCCCCCGTATTCATTGGAGATATGCCAGATCAGCAGGCCGGGATGGTCCTTGTATCTCTCCGCCAGTTTACCGGCCATAAGGGTGGAATGCTTCCGGTAAGTCGGCGAATTCGGACAGGAATTATGGCGTCCGCCGAATTTGCGTTTTCTCCCCTGCACGTCGACGCGCAAGACATCGGGATGTTTTCTCGCCATCCACGCGGGATGGGCTCCCGTGCTGGTCGCCAGGCAGATATAGACGCCGCTTTTATAAAGACGATCCATCGTTTCGTCCAATTGCGCGAAATCATAAGTATTCTCGTCGGGTTGGCTCAACGCCCAGGAAAATACATTAACCGTAGCCACATCGATGCCGGCGAGCTTGAACATCCGTTCGTCCTCTTTCCAGATTTCCGGCTCCCATTGCTCAGGGTTGTAGTCCCCGCCATACCATATTTTCGGCAGCTTTTGATTGATCACTGCGAAACACATCCTTTATCCAACATGATATAATTATATTCTCATTGTAAAATGTATTGAAATGGCTTTACATATAATATTATTGTCACGATATATAATAATATGGCACTTGAGGTGACTCGAATGAACCCCCCTGTCGTTCGCAGGTTTGTCTTTTCGCCAGCAGGAAACCCCCATCTTCCCCTGGTGGTCGAAAGCATCGGCTATAATCCTCACCAGGAACCCATCGTTCGTCCCGAGGGATACCCCTGTTATCATTGGATTCAGACCGAGTCCGGCCAGGGGACGTTGTTTTACGGAACGGAGACGGTCGTGCTAGAACCATACAGCGGTATTCTGCTGCCTCCCGGACTCCCCCATCGGTACGAGGCCGGCGGCAGCGGTATATGGAGAACGCTGTATCTCACTTTTGGCGGTCATGCAGCCCCCTCGATCCTGTCCTCCTATATGATTCGGGAGCCGGCCTTTTTTCGTTGGGAATCCGATGCTCCCCTGACGGCACTACTCGGCTCCATGCTGGAGATGCTTGAAGCCGGAACCGACCGGTTCGGTCTGGAAGCTTCGGCCGGAATTTACCGGTTTCTCGGACTGCTCAGCAAATATGGCCAAACCAGCGCCATCTCGGTCACACGCAATATGGAAAAGCTTGAGCCTCTGCTTGCCTGGATGGAAGAGCATTACGGCAACCCGGATATCGGACTCGATACGCTAGCCGGTGTGCTCGGCATTTCAAGCCGGCATCTGAGCAAACTCTTTCAGTTGACTTTCGAGCTGTCCCCTTACGCCTACCTGGTGCAGAAGCGGATTCACAAAGCCAAAGAACAGCTGGCCGGCTTTCCGGACCATACGGTGGCCAGCATCGCGGCGGAAACCGGATTTCGCGACACCAGCCATTTCGTCGCTACCTTTCGCAAGCATATCGGCATGACGCCGCAGCAATTCCGCAAACTTCATTAATACGGGAACCGGTGATAACCGACCGAGCCTCTCCGTTGAAAAAAAGGCTGTGCCAAGTCAAAACCCTTGGCTTTAACGGACAGCCGCTTATCTGCCTTAAAATTCATTCAAAACCGCTTAACCCGCCCAGGGTCACGCAATATGTTTCACCGCTCTCCAGCCAAACGGCTGCCCCTTCGCGCTTGGCCGCTGCACCATCCGAATGGGAAACGCGGAGCGCATGGTCCAGATAACCGATCCTGCACCAGCCGGAGCGTGAAGCCACAATGCGGGCTTCCGTAAGCCGGCCCTCCCGCCAATCGAGGCTGACGGTATAACCGCCTCTGGCTCTCAGCCCGCTGACACGGCCCTCCGGCCAGGCTTCCGGTAAGGAAGGCAGCAGGTCGACTCCGTCCCGATGGCTCTGCAGCAGCATTTCGGCAATGCCCGCCGCGCCCCCGAAGTTCCCGTCGATCTGGAATGGAGGATGATCGTCGAACAAATTCGGATACGTCGAACGGGCCAAAAGCGTATGCACAAACCGGTACGCCGATTCGCCGTCCCCGAGTCTGGCGTATAAACTGATCAGCCAGGCGCAGCTCCAGCCCGTATGGCCTCCCCCTTGGCTGATCCGGCTTTCCAGCGACAAGCGGGCCGCTTCCGCCAGTTCCGGAGTCTCTTTCGGGGTAATGGCGCTCCCGGGATAAAGACCGTACAAATGAGAAACGTGCCGGTGCCCGGGCTCCGCCTCCGCGAAATTCCCGCTCCATTCCATCAGGCGGCCATCCGGACCGATCTGCGGTTTCGCCATCCGATCCATCGTTGCGCTCAACTGCCGGGTCCAATCGCTATCTATCCCAAGCAGTTCGGCCGCCTGAACGCAGTGCTCGAAAAGCTCGCGAATCAAAGTCATGTCCATGGCGGAACCCGCCGACACACTGCACCGCTCTCCGTCCTCGGTTAAAAACTTGTTCTCCGGAGACGTGGACGGAGCCGTGACTAGCCGTCCGTCGGGAGCCGGGACCAGCCAATCGATACAGAACTCCGCCGCTCCTTTCATTAACGGATATGCCGTTTCCCGCAGGAAAGCTTCATCTCCGGTATAAGCGAAATGCTCCCAGAGATGCTGGCATAACCAAACGCCTCCCATCGGCCAGAACGCCCAGCTAGCCTCCCCGTCGCTCGGGGTGGACATCCGCCAGAGATCGACGTTATGATGGGCGACCCATCCCCTGGCCCCGTAATGGATCCGGGCGGTTCTGGAACCCGTTTCGCTCAAATCCCGAATCAGGTTGAACAAAGGCTCGTGACACTCGCTCAGATTGCAGACTTCGGCCGGCCAATAGTTCATCTGCGTATTAATATTGGTCGTATAATTGCTGTTCCATGGCGGCTGGATCCGCGGGTTCCAGATCCCCTGCAAATGAGCGGGCTGGGTTCCGGGTCTGGAACTGCTCATCAGCAAGTATCTTCCATATTGAAAATAAAGCGCCTCCAGCACAGGATCTGCACAGCCTGAACGGTAAAGAACCAACCGCTCATCCGTAGGCAGCTGGCTGTTGTCGTTGCGGCCCAATTCGAGCTTCACCCGGCCAAACAGCGCTTGGTGATCCTCCACATGCCTGCGGCGAAGCTCCCGGTATCCAAGCTTTCGGGCGGCATCCAGAACACTCGCGCATCTGTCGGCGGCTTCCTTGGCTCCTTCTTCCGTCGGCATCACATTGTAGCCTTGGAAGTTCGTCGCCGCCGCAAGCAGAAGAGTGACCGAGGAGGCGCCTTCTATGCGAATTTCATTTTGACCGGCGACAGCAGTCCCTCCCTCTTGAACGACCCGGACATGGGTTTCAAATGTGACCCCCCGCCCCGCTTCAAAGAGAACCGATTGGGGATGGTCTCCCCGGTAATTGTCGGCGACATGACTGGGGGCGGTTCCCGTCATATGCAGACCTGTTCCTTCGTGAGTAACCTTCCCTTGATGCGGAAGCAGCGAATTCAGCGAAATCGCCAATTCCAGATCAGCCCCTTGGGCAGCAATATAATGAACAACCATCACCTGATCCGCCGCGCTAACGAAGACTTCACGTAAGAACTGCCAGTCTTCACGGGTATACGAAACGCTGGCGATCCCCGTTTCCAGATCCAGGTCCCGGTAATAGTCCTTCGTGGGCACATCCCCGGGATGTCCGATCTCCAAGTTCCCCAAAGGCTGATAAGACTCTGTTCGTCTGGCGAGCATTTTCGCATCGATCAACTGCTCCGCCTCTTTATATTTCCCGGAAAATATCAATTCCCTGACCCGCTCCAAATAACGGAGCGCGTCATAGTTTTGCGTATCCCGGGGATATCCGGACCATAGCGTGTCTTCATTCAGGGCGATTACTTCCTTGCGGTCGTCTCCGTAAATCATCCCGCCGATTCGCCCGTTTCCGACCGGCAGCGCTTCTTCCCAGCGGGAAGCGGGCTGCTTGTACCACAGCTTCCATAGCCGATCCGCTCGCTTGTTACCATCCTTCATTCTCAAGCCTCCACTCCCTGAAACTTGTAGAAAAGGCCCGAACGAAACGACGGGCCTTTTCCATAAATATACTATAAAATTGATATTTGAAAGCGTTTTATTTGACTTTTTTCCCAGTGAACAACTCGACTCTTGCTTTTACCAACTCGGTGTATTCGGCTTCCATCTTTTGAGCGCCAGCTTTGTCCAGCTCGGCAAGGAACCCGTCGTAGACTTTGTCAAAGTCGCCCGTTTTCGCAAGAATCGCTTCCGGAATCCGTTTGCGGACAATGTCTTGCGTCTTTTTAAAGATAACTTGGTAGTCGCCATCCGTTGGGACAGGCATGTTGTAGAGCGCGCCCCATTCTTTGGCAGGGAAGGCGTCTTCAGCCGGGAAGAGGTCTTTCCAAGTTGTCGCGTTGTAAGCTTTCAAAGTTTCTTTTTCCGCTTCGGTATAGCCGGCAATGATCTGCTCTGGGAAGCTTGTCGTGAAATAATTGCCTGTCGAATCCTTAACGCCGTCACCGTAACGAGCGCCCAGGGTCAGGTACATCCCGATTCCCGATTCTTTCTGGAAGTTCGTCGCGTCATTTACTTTACGCTCTTGAATCTCTGCAGGGATTACGCGTTTGCCGTCTTCTACCTTGTAGTGCTTGCCTTCAATCCCCCAGTTACGCAGAATTTGACCTTCTTCGGAGGACATCCAATCCAGGAATTTAATCGCGCGGACCGGATCCTTACAAGTCGTCGTAATCGATATGCCGTATCCGTCAACCCCTGCGGATTGGAAAGAATGATCTTCATACTCTTCCGTCAAGGTTACAGGGAAATGAGCATACGTGTACTCGTCCTTGCCCGAGGTTTTCAAAGCGTTTTCCGCGTCCTGGTAACCCCATTCCTGGTCGATCAGACCGAGAACGCGTCCGCTGGCGATTTTAGCTTTGTACTGGTCGTCTTTTTGTACGAAGCTGTCCTTGTCAAGAAGCCCCTCATTGTACATATGGTTCAACCAGCGGAAGTATTCTTTTTCTTCCGGGCGCTTGTAGTGCAGCTTCGCTTCATATGTTTCCGGATTTACATAGTATTCGCCGTCATCCGGAGCGCCCGTCGCACTGAAAGCAGGATTTGTTACCGTAATCATAATTCTCCAGTCATCCGCGTTCAAAGTGAGCGGAATCGTAGGCTGCCCGTCGGTTGTAGGATGCTTCTCCACGTACTGTTTGAGCACGTTTTCGAAATCTTTAACCGTCCGAACTTTCGGGTAACCCAGTTCCTTCAGGACGCGTTGCTGGATCTCAAAACCGCCGGTAGCGTCAAAAGATTGCTGATCCACGCCGCCATTGGTCATGAGCGAATAGATGGCCTGGTCCTCATTGCTGTATTTCAAACGGTTCATGTCTTCGGCAAATATCTTTTTAATGTTGGGAGCATGCTCCTCGATCAATGGAGCGAGATCGATGAGAAGGCCGGCGTCGATTAGTTTGCCCAGGTTGCCTTTAGCAAAAATGATGTCCGGCACCTCGCCGCTCGCCGCCATCAGCGAAAGCTTTTGTTCCCCGCCGCCGCTGCCTACGTCATATTCGGCATCAATTGTAACGCCCGTTTTCTCCGTAATGGCTTTCCCGACATCATCCTGCATGTTGTTCCAGTTCGGGCTGGCGTCAGCGCCAAAGAAAGTAAATGTAATAGGACTGTTATCGTCCTGACCCGCATTCCCCTTGGTTCCTGCAGCGCTATCGTTACCGTTGTTGCCGCAGCCGCCGACAAGCAGAGCGCTTGCCAATAAAAGCGCAGCAAAGGTCTTAGGCGTTTTCCACTTCATTTCCAGTTCCCCCTCGTATAAATGTTAAAGCTGTATTGTATAACAGGAACTCCTGCATATACCTTAATTTAAGTAAGGGCTTACATTGTTGTTCTTTTAAAAGGCCCTCTGCCTTGTAAGAAGAACATTCCGCCGCGCCGAACCCTGAACAGCGGCGGAACTATAAATTTCACCTTGTCGCCCCGTTTTTTACGCTTTTACCGCCCCGAGCGTCATGCCTGAAACGAAATAGCGCTGCAGGAACGGATAGACTAATAGAATCGGAAGCGTAACGACGATCGTGATCGCCATCTTGATCGACTCCGGCGAAACCTGTGCCATCTGGTTCGCCATGTCATTGGCATTGACCATGTTGGAGCCCTGGTTCGTACTTTGCAAAATCTTCATCAGCTCAAACTGCAGCGTTGTCAAATGCGGCTTATTTCCGTTGTACAGATACGTATCAAACCAGGAATTCCACTGGCCTACCGCCAGGAACAACGCAATCGTAGCCAAAACCGGTTTACAGAGCGGAAGAATAACTCTCCAGTAAATCGTGAAGTCATTAGCTCCGTCGAGCTTTGCCGATTCCTGCAAGGCATAAGGCAATCCATCGATAAAGGACCGGATGATGAAGACATTAAACGCACTTACAATCCCCGGAAGGATATAAATCCAGAATGTGCCGATCAGATCCAAATGTCTCATCAGCATATAAGTCGGCACCAAACCGCCGGAGAAATACATCGTGAGCGCCAAGAACACGGACACGAACTTTCGCGATCTGAAATCCGGCCGGCTCAGGGTGTATGCCAGCATCGACGCGCTGACCAAACCGAGCAGCGTGCCGGCAACCGTACGGAAAATCGTAATTTTAAACCCCTGGATCAGGCTGCTGTAACTAAAAATCGTTTTATAGTTCTCCCAAGTGAACTCGCGCGGCCAGATATGGATGCCGCCCCGGACCGTATCCGTTGAATCGTTCAATGAAATCGCCAACACGTTCAGGAACGGATACAACGTGATGACCAGAATGATCGCCATAAAGATGACGTTTAAAACATCAAAGATCCGGTCGGATTTGGTAGCGTTAAACGATGCTTGTGTCGCCATTTCTCGTCCCCTCCTCCTACATGATGCTTTCTTTCGTTGTTTTCTTCATGATGCCGTTGGCCAACAGCAGCAGAATGATACTTACTACGGAAGTAAACATACTGATCGCCGTACCGTAGGAGAAGCGGCTTATATTGATGCCGTAGTTCAAAGCGTACAAGTCAAGCACTTCGGAGTAATCGGTTACAAGCGGGTTGCTAAGGTTGAATTGTTTCTCGAATCCGATTCCGATCAGATGACCGATCGACATGATCAGAAGCACAGAGATCGTAGTTCGGATCCCCGGAAGTGTGATGTTCCAAATTTGTCTGAAGCGGCCGGCCCCATCGACGCGGGCTGCTTCGTAAAGCTCTCTATCGATCCCGGTGATCGCCGCCAAATAGATGATGGCGTTCCAGCCGGTTTCCTTCCACACATCGGAAGCGGTTACAATCCCCCAAAACCATTTGCCTTCAGCCATAAACTGAATGGGCGTGTCAATAATGTTCAGCGACAGCAAAATATCGTTAACGACCCCGCCGTCTCTGGACAGCATCTTCGTAACAATCCCTCCCACGACGACCCAGGACACAAAGTGAGGCAGGTAAGATATGGTTTGCACGGTGCGTTTGAAGTACTTGCCCCGAAGCTCGTTCAGGAATACCGCAAAAGCGATCGGAATGATAAATCCTACAACCAGGCCCATGATACTCATGGCCAGCGTATTTCTCAGAACCAGATAAAATCTTTCATCCTGGAACAATTCCACGAAGTTTTTGAAGCCTACCCACTTTTGGTCGGAAAAAGACTTCGCCGGTTTATAGTTCTGAAAGGCCATCGTCCAGCCCCAGATCGGCAGATAATTAAATACGAATAACCAAATTACGAATGGTAAGGACATCAGGTAAAGATATTTCTGCTGTATCACACTCTTCCAAAACCCTTGCTTCCGCTGCTTGGGCGGTTTTGGGATGGCGCTTTCATTTCTGGCCCCGGGTTTTGCTGACAGCGTTTCCATGTGTCCAATCCCCCCTTCTCTGCTATACCTTTATGATAAAGTAGGGGGGGAATCGGAAATACCCGACAGATTTTAGAGAAAACCATATAAAAATTAGACATTACATGGGATAGTAAATGAAATCTCAGTCCCTTTGCCGTATTCACTGTAGATCTTTAAGCCGTACTCCTCACCGTAAGACAAAACCAGCCTTTGATGGACATTGCGAAGACCGATCCGGTTCCCTTCCGATTCCTCGCTGCCGGAGATCGAGTTTTGAACCTCCGCGAGCCGTTCCGGGGTCATGCCGAGCCCGTTGTCCATCACCTTGACCATGATATGCCCCGCCAGCCGCCGGATTTCAATAACCACTTCGACTCCGTCTTCTTTATCCTCAACCCCATGGACGACCGAGTTTTCGACAAGCGGCTGGATAATGAGCGGCGGCAGCCGGACCTCATTCGCCTCGGGATCGACGTTCAACTCAAACTGCAGCCTCGACTCATAGCGGAACTTCTGAATCTCCAGATAGGAACGCACCATCTCCACTTCTTCCTTGAGCGGGGTTCTCTCCCTGCCGACTTCAAGGTTTTTCCGCATTAACCGGCCCAACAGCCTCACGACATTCGCGATCTCTTTCTCGCCTTTCATATGGGCATTCATCCGGATAGACTCCAGCGCGTTGAACAAAAAATGGGGGTTGATCTGGCTGGCCATCATCTTTAACTTGATTTCACGCTGCGCCAGTTCGAGCGCGGTATTCTGCTCCGTTTTCTCCACAACCTGTTCCATCAGCATTCGGATGCTCTCCACCATATAGTTAAACTGGCGGTAAAGCTGACCGATCTCATCATTTCCGTCAATCCGGGAAACGACGTTCAAGTCCCCCAGCGCCAACCGGTTAAAGTGCCTGCTGAGGCGAAGAAGACGGTTGCTCGTCAGAAAAGAGACGATATAAACAAACGCCAGCGCGAACAGAAGCACGAGCAAAATGATGAGAAGGCCGATTAAACTGACTCTGTTGGCATCTTTGACAATGGACTCCGTACTGAAAAAGGAAATGATCTTTAAGCCGTTGGCGCTAGACTCCGGGAGTACATCGTCCACAACGACATAGGATCGCTCGCCTTTGATGTCCAAATGGTGAGTCCCTGTCCCCTTCGTACTCAGGTTTCTGCCGTAACCCATCTGATCGAGCACTTTCCCGATAAGCTCCGGCTTTTGGGCCGCGACGATCACTCCCTGATGGTCGACGATCAAAGTCTCGAACGGCTCCTGCCGGAGAATCCGATTCAATTCATCCTGGTCGAGCGAAACCATCAGAACGCCGCTTGTCCGCCGTTCCGGGAACGGGAGTTGGCGAATCAGACTCAACTTGCCGACGGGAAGGACATCGTCATCGGCAATATACGCCCACCGGATGCTTTTGGTTTTCATTGCTTCCTGGTACCACCCCGTCTTCCTGATACTTTCGTTCACCGGAATCAGCTGGGTGTTGTTAATCAAAGTCGGATTATCATAATAAAAACGAACGGAGGCCACTTCCCGGTAAGTTCTCGTAAACTGCTGGAAGCCGGTATAGTTCAAATAAGACTTCGTCAATTCCAAAACATCGTCGTATCGCGTTGATACGACGCGCTCCAATTCTTTGTCCAGCATTAGCGTATTGGAGACGTCCACAGGGACCCTAAGCATGTTCCCCAATTGGGACTTCGTTTTCTCCACGTTATTCGTCGCCTGATTAATGGCCCGTTCCATGGCCTCTTGCCGAAAATAGCCCACAACGACGCCACCTACGATCAAGACGGGAATCATCACGACAAGAATGTAAGAGATCATGAGCTTGTGTTTCAACTTCAGATTGTTCGTAAACTGGATTACTTTCCTTAACATGGCCACGCCTCCCGCATTTCGGGCAAATGGTGAAATCTCTATACAGCCCGATAAAAACCGAAAATCCCCTGCTTTGATCAAAGCGGGGATATTCGGGCGCAGCCGGCTGTCCGGCTCGCTAGGTTCATATTAATTTACTTGCGGACAAGAGGGCAAGCTGATTATTTCAGGGAAATGACCAGTTCGGTTTTGCCCGTAAAGGAAGCCGCTTCAACGATGCCTTCGCCGTTCAGGGTTCCGCCTTCCACGGATGCGATCTCGCCCATGCCGTAAACCGCCGCTTTGAAGGCCTTGCCGGCACCTTCCGCGGTGAGCTTGATCTTGCCGCCTTCGCGAACCGCGGTCACGAGCAGTTCGGTCTCACCCTTGACGTTGCGAACCGCACGCGTTACGGCTACGCCTTCGTCCAGCTGATACAAGCCGAGCTTCACGCCGTCCGCGAAGTCATAATCCGGACGCGTATCGTTCGCACCGATCGGAAGAATACTGTTCGGGCGGACATAGAGCGGAAGTCCGAAGAAGTCGTACTTCTCTTTTTGCCATCTGCCGCCTTCGACCGTTTTGCCGTTCAGCAAGTGAGTCCACTTGCCTTCAGGCAGGTAGTACGAAACCTCGCCGTTTTCGCTGAACACCGGAGCGACCAGCAGGGAATCTCCCAGCATGTACTGGCGGTCCAGCGTGTCGGCGGCCGGATCGTCCGGGAACTCCAGGAACATGGCGCGCATGCTCGGTACGCCTTTCTCCGTAGCATATACGGCCGTATCGTACAGATATGGCATCAAGCTGCATTTCAACTTCGTGTAGAAGCGGGTTACGTCCACCGCCTCATCATCATAAGCCCAAGGCACGCGGTAGGAGCTGCTGCCGTGCAAGCGGCTGTGGCTGGACAGCAGGCCGAAAGCAAGCCAGCGCTTGAATACATGGACCGGCGCCGTGTTCTCGAACCCGCCGATATCGTGGCTCCAGAAGCCGAAGCCCGCCAGGCCGAGCGACAGGCCGCCGCGAAGGCTTTCCGCCATGGACTCGTAATCGGCGTAGCAGTCGCCGCCCCAGTGAACCGGGAACTTCTGTCCGCCTACCGTCGCCGAACGGGCAAACAGAGCGGCTTCATTCTTGCCCAGCTTTTCTTCCAGCACTTCAAAGACAACTTTATTGTAAAGATACGTATAGTAGTTGTGCATTCTAACCGGATCGGAACCGTCATGGTACACGACATCGGTCGGGATCCGCTCGCCGAAGTCCGTTTTGAAGCTGTCGACGCCCATATCCACAAGCTCGCGCAGATAACCCGCAAACCATTCGCAAGCCTCCGGATTGGTGAAGTCCACCAAGGCCATCCCCGGCTGCCACAAGTTCCACTGCCATACGTCGCCGTTCGGTTTTTTCACGAGATAGCCGTTCTTCTTGCCTTCCTCAAACAGGCGGGAGCGTTGGCCGATGTAAGGGTTGATCCAGACGCAAATTTTGAGGTCTTTCTCTTTAAGCCGCTTCAGCATCCCCGCCGGATCCGGGAACACCCGCTCATCCCATTTGAAATCCGTCCAGTGGAATTCACGCATCCAGAAGCAGTCGAAATGGAAGACATGCAGCGGCAAATCTCTTTCCGCCATACCGTCGACAAACGAGTTCACGGTCGCCTCGTCGTAATCGGTCGTAAAGGACGTAGTCAGCCAGAGGCCGAACGACCAGGCCGGCGGCAGGGCCGGTTTGCCCGTCAATTGCGTGTACTTGTCCAGCACATCCTTCGGCTGCGGTCCGTCGATGACAAAATACTCGATCGATTCGCCGGGAACGCTGAATTGAACTTTCTTGACTTTTTCCGAGGCAACTTCGAAGGAGACGCCGCCCGGATCATTGACGAATACGCCATAACCTTTGTTGGTTACATAGAACGGAATGTTCTTGTAAGCCTGCTCGGAGCTGGTGCCGCCGTCCTTGTTCCAGATATCCACGATTTGACCGTTCTTAACGAAGGCCGTAAAGCGTTCACCCAGACCGTAAACCAATTCGCCCACACTCAAATCCAGTTCTTCACGCATGAAGATTTCGCCGTTTGGATCGGTCACATGCGCCATCGATTTGAACGCGCTGCCGGTCAGGCGCTGCGATCCGCGGTAGAAGTCCACCGACCACTGCGCCCCTTTGGAGATACGGACGCTGAGGTCGCCGCTCTTCAATTCGGCATAATCTTCGGTTTCCGTAATAACGGCATGATCGCCGCTTTTCGCAAGTTCAAAGTTCGGGCCGTGATCGACGGTCCCCGCAAAATGGATCAGCTTGACGCCGATCACGCCAGGCAGTGGCGAATGGAATTGCACGGTAAGCAATGTTGTATTAATCATATCCCCGCGGCCGCGAAGCGGTGTAGTCGAAGCGGAGGCTGTCAGCGTTTGATCTTGAACCATAAAATCGTAGGCCTGAACTGCGGTGGAAAGTTTGAATCCTTCGCGAATCAGCCAGTTTCCATCGGTAAATTTCATTGGAGATAAACCGCCTTTCGATTTACAATATTGTTCTTATTCCCACTATAAATTCTCTTACACTTGCATTATACTGATTAAAAAGAAATCATTCTAACATAATTCGATGATAATATGACACAATTTTGAGGTGAACATCATGGATCAAGCTCTGCGACGCTCTTTAAAGGAAAGCCGGGCCCACGGCGACGAGCACCTGCCATTCGGAACCTATTGGTTCCGCTACGGTCCCGGGGAGCATGTCATCGACTGCCATTGGCACGAGGAAGCCGAAATCTTTTACTGTGTGGAGGGGGAAACCCTCTTTCAGATCGATACCGATTACTTTCCGGTCCGAGCCGGGGAAGCCGTCTTTGTGGACGGAAGCGACATCCATGCCGCCCATGCGTTGGGTGAAGCGGGATGCGCCTTCTTTTCCCTCGTGTTCGATACGAATCTGCTCGCCAGCGCCCATTACGACGCCGTTCAGGAAAACCTGATCCTGCCCTTGCAGGAAAGGAAAGCGACCTTCCCGCGACACATCAAGCGGGGGAATCCTTGCGAATCCGGTCTGCTCGATCACATCGTCTCTATTATGAAGAGCTGCAGCGACGAATTGCCCGGATTCGCCGGCGCCGTGAAGGGCCACCTTTATCTGATGCTGGCCGAAACGGTGGGGCAGGGCAAAAGCTGCAACCGTACCGCGAGCAACCGGAGCGAATCCTCCAAGCTGGAACGTTTGAAAACCGTTATCCATTATATCCAGCACAATTACGAGAACCCGATTCGCTTGAGCGAGTTGGCTTCTTTAATCCCAATGAGCGAGGGGCAATTCTGCCGGTTCTTTAAATCCATGACCCGGCAAACGCCGATGGATTATATCAACTCCTACCGGATTCGCCAGGCCGCCGAGTTGCTCCGGGATCCGGAACGCAAAATTTCCGCTGTCGCCCTTGAGGTCGGCTATGACAATATCAGCTACTTCATCCGGGTTTTCCGGAAAACGATGAACTGCTCGCCTTCGGAGTTTCGCAAGAAACTCCTTACCGGAGCCGAAACCTAGAAGCTTAGTTTTTATCGGGCGCCGCCTTTTTAACCAAAGAAAACCGGCTGATCAGCCGGTTTTTATGCATGGTTTGCCGTTTTCCGGTAAGCGGACGGAGAGGTCCCCACATACTTCCGAAATTTGCTATGGAAATAGTCGACATTGGTATATCCGACTTTCTCGGCAACCTGGTAAACTTTCAGTCCCTCTTCCAGCAGGGATTTGGCCTTTTCGATCCGGACTTTGTCCAGGTAAGTGTTGAAATACTCGCCGGTCTCGTTCTTGAACAGTTTGCCGAGATAGGCGCTGTTATAATTAAAAATGCCCGACAAGGTTTCCAGCTTCAAATTGTCGCTGAAATTGCGGTGAATCAAATCCAGCATAATTTTGACTTCCCGGTGCTTACTGCCTTCGCTTAACTGGCTCATCATCTGCTCCAGAAAAACTTCCGTTTTGACGTAAAGCGCTTCCAGCGTTCGGACCTTGTAAATTTCGGAGAGGCGGTCCGAAAACTCCTTGCTGCGGCTTTGCAGCTCCGGCGACTGCTTCAACCCTTTACCAAGGATCGCCGTCAACAGTTCCGCAAACCCCCGCTTGATGTCTCCTTCGCTCTGCCCTTCGGCTACAAGAGACTGCCCTTTGCGGCGGACCAGCGATTTCACGATCTCCCGGTTGCCTACTTCGACCGCGTAATAAAGCTGTTCATAAAACTCTGCCGATCCGAAATCCGTCGGCGGCACTTCCTTCTGAAGCTTCTCCAACATATCGCAGGTAAGCAGCCTGTCGTTGCCAAGGAAAAAGTGATGCTTACTCAATTCCCGCGCCGCCTGAAAGGAATGAACCACTTCGGTCAATCCGCCAACCTTCGGTCCCACCGCAGCGGTGAAGTCCACGCCAGCCCCGGATACGGCCTCGCAAATTCCCTGGTAGATGCTGTCCGTTTCAACCCCAAGAATCGGGGCTTTTAATAGTATGCCGATATGCGTATGGAAGCTGAATACGCAGCCCCGCCCGGTCATTTCAAACCTTGACACCATATTTTGCCGCACATGGCTGGCGATTTCGGGATCGGCTTCTTCGTCCATATGCAGGGTGATCAGCAGAACCTGGTAGCTCTTCCATCGCAGATCAAGCTCATCCGCTCTCTGCTGCAGCTCGGTTTCTTCCTTCTCGGCCCCGGCCAGAAGCCCTTGAATGAAAGCATCCCGGCTCCATTCTCTGGTCACGTGGTTCCACTGCTCGGCTAGCCGTTCCTGCTGGATTTGCAGCTTGATTTTCTCGATATATTCGATTAATTCGTCCTCGTCCACTGGCTTCAGCAAGTATCCGTCCGCGCGCTGCGAAATGGCTTTCTTGGCGTAATCAAAATCGGCGTAGCCACTCAGAATTAAAATATGAAGCATCGGATTAAGCTGCCGCAGCAGCCCAATCAATTGCAGCCCATCCATCCCCGGCATCCGGATATCGGCAATGACCAGATCGGGCGAGTGCAATTTATACTTCTCCAACGCTTCATTGCCGTTGGCAGCCGTGTCCACGACGGTATAGCCGTAAGCGTTCCAGTCTATAAATGTCCGCAAACCTTCACGAAGCTTAGGTTCATCGTCCACAATCAGCACTTTAATCATGTATTGTTCCCCCTGCCGGAAGTATTACCGTATTCTGTCCAGCGTTCCCTACCCAACATGGGACACTTAATTAAACGCAAAAAAACCTTTCTCCTCAGAGAAGGAGATAAAGCGTTTACATGAATTATTATAATGATATTTCCAGTTCTTACAAACATTATTCTGTGCATTTGTTGTACAATTTTGATGTTTGGACGATTGAACTTTGCTCTTGGTCAGACGTATCAGGTAGCAAATCCAACGAGTATATACTTTCTGATAATCTAAAAAAAGACCGCCTCGGCCAAATGCCGCAGGCGATCCCCGCTGTCGCGCTTTCTTTATTTGTTTCGGACTCCGTCCCTCACCGGAATTCCGAAATCCGGCATTCCGTCTTCCGTCCAACCGAACACTTGCGCTCTAGTGTGCCGGTTCGGGTCATAAAGCGGATCTCCCGTAATCTCCTTGTAATTCCGGGCGTGATAAATCATAACGTCCTCGCCGTCCTCCGATACGGTAAAACTGTTATGCCCCGGCCCGTACTGTCCCGTTTCTTCGCATGTCCGGAAGACCGGCTCCGGAGATTTGTTCCAGGAACGCGGATCCAGCAAATCGGCCGATTCGTCGGCCCACAATAGTCCCATGCAGTAATGATGATCGGTCGCACTGGCCGAATAACTGATATAAATCCGCCCGTTCCGCTTCAGAACCGCGGCGCCTTCATTGACTCGGAACCCGATGATTTCCCACTCGTATTCCGGTGTTGAAATCATGACCTGCTCTCCTTTAAGCGTCCACGGATTCTCCATCAGGGAAATGTACAGGTTGGAATTCCCTTCGATCTCCGGATCTTTCTGCGCCCAGACATAATACTGCTCCCTACGATGTTCAAAGGTGGTGGCGTCCAGCGCAAAACTTTCCCAACGGGTTCGAACCTGTCCCTTCTCCACCCAGGTCCCTTCCAAAGGATTGGCCGCCTCGTTCTCCAGCACGTACATGCGGTGATCAAACAGGCCGTCCTGCGTTTCGGTCGTCCGGGCCGCCGCGAAATAAATGTACCATTTTCCCTGAATATAATGGATTTCCGGGGCCCAAATATTGGCGCTGAGCGGGCCTGTTTCGTATTTCCGCCACGCCACCACAGGCTTCGCCTCGCTTAAGCCCTGGATAGTGGCAGAACGCCGGAGCTCGATCCGGTCGTATTGGGGAACCGAGGCGGTAAAATAATAGTAACCGTCGCTATGCTTGTAAACCCACGGATCCGCACGCTGTTCCACCACCGGATTGACGTATTCTCGTTTTGTGTTCATCCCTTTTTCTCTCCTTTTATCTATGTTCTATCTATAAGGTTGAACGCAAAAGGCTCTAGCCTTTTACGGCACCTGCGGTCATACCGTCGATGAAATATTTCTGGAAAGCCACAAACAGGATAAATATCGGCAGAATCGAAAAGAAGGAGCCGACGATCAGCAGATCATAGTTGTTCCCGTAAGGGGTCAGCAGCGTCTTCAGCCCGATCGGAAGCGTGTACTTGCTGGCGTCGCTCAGGACCATAAACGGCCAGAGGAAATTGTTCCAGCTGTTCATTCCGTTCAGGATCGCCATGGCCGCGAACGAAGGTTTCATGACGGGCAAAATCAGACGCATGTAGATGCCGTATTCCGAGGCCCCGTCCACCCGGCCCGCCGCGATGATCTCCTTGGGAATCCCGCTCAAATACTGTCTGAAAAAGAATATGGTCGCCGCGCTTGCGATCCCCGGCAAAATAATCGCCGAATAGCTGTTCATCAGCCCGATATTATGGGTCAGCGTATAAAGCGGAAGCAGCAGAATTTCAAACGGAACCATCATGATCAGAAGCACGCATATAAAAAGGAAGTTCTTTCCTTTGAATTCGTAGGCCGAAAATCCATAGGCAACCGTGGCGCTCACAATCAAAGTTAAAGCGACCTGAACGACCGTTAACAGCAAGGAGTTAAAAAACCAGCTGAAATAAGCGTGTTCGCCCGTAAACAGGTAGACGAAATTGTCGAAGCTCATGACTTTCAAATCAAAGCGCAAATTCAGACCGTACCGGACCAGGTCCTCACCGGGCTTGAACGAAGCGATCGTTACCGCATAAAACGGGATGAGAATCAGAAGGCAGAGGACGGCAAAGAACAGAAAGAGGGACACTTTAATGGCGGTATCCTTTTTCATGGGATCAGTCCTCCTTCTTAAACATTCCGGAGAATGTCAACTGCGTCAGATTGATAATCATCGTGATGGCGAGCAGAACGATCCCGACCGCGGCCGCATAGCCCAGGTTGTTCTTTTCGATCCCTTGGCGGTACAAATAACCGACGATGGTCAGGCCGATATTTTTCGGCGAGTTGTTGCCGTTCCAAAGCATCATGCTCTCGATGAACATCGCCAGGCCGGCATAAATGCTGATGGTGAGCACATAGATGGTCGTCGGCTTGAGCAGCGGCATCGTGATTTGCGTAAACTTCTGGAAGCGGGTCGCGCCGTCGATCGAGGCGGCTTCGTAATACTCGTCGGGAATGCTCTTTAATCCCGATAAAAAGTACAGCATATTAACCCCCGTCCACCTCCAAGTCGCCAGCGCAACGAGAGCGATATAGCCTGTGACTTGGCCCTTCAAAAACTTGACCGGGTCTATGCCGAAGTAGCCAAGTATACTGTTGAACAGCGAGCCTTCCATCTCCCCGAACATGAGGCGGAAAATCGTCCCCGCGACGACAACCGAGGTCAGCGCCGGGAAAAAGAAGGACGACTTGAAAAATTCCCGTCCCCACATGAATTTACTGTTGATTAATACGGCAAACAGCATCGGAAAAGGGATCAGAATGACCAAGGTGAGCACCATATAAACCGCGCTGTTGATGAGCGCTTTAAGGAAGATGCCGTCCCCCATCAGCTTGGTGTAGTTATCCATGCCTACCCACTGCGCTTCCTGCCCGAGAGTCAGCTTCTGAAAGCTCATGGTAAAGGAGCTGGCCAACGGATAAGCCCAAAAAATAACAAAAACCAAGATAAAGGGCAGCACAAAAACGTAAGGAGCGACCTTTTGCGAATATAGAAATCTTTTTATCATAGTCCCTTACTCCTTTGGGAAGAGAGCCGCTCCCGTAACGGAGCAGCTCCCTGGTTTGGATTCGTACCGCTTATTTCAATTCCTGCAAAATTTGGGCTTGCGCATCGTCCAACGCCTGCTTAATGTCCTTGCCGTCCTCAAAAATCTCATTTAATGTCACGGTGCAGAGCACGTTGTTGATCGTCGGCGAAGCCGAGGTGGACTTGATCATCCGAATTTCATCCTTGATTTCATTCAGGACGTCAAACGGGTTGTTTTGGAAGTACTTCACAAACGCATTCTCCGGGTTATGTGTAACTTCTTTTTTGTTCCAAATATCCATATTGACCGGATCAAAGCCGAGCGTGTTCCAAATTTCAATGTTGGCATCCTCGGACAGCTTGGCGAAAGCAAGGAAGTCCTTGGCCAGTTGAATGTCTTTGGCCGTTTTGGTTACGACGGTCCCCGTACCGCCGCCGCCGACGGATCTCGGCATGCCTTTCTCAATGACCGGAATCGGAGCAAGGGCAATTTTGCCGCTCAGTTCGGGCATGTAGTTGGTGTATCTCGACATCTGCCATAAAGGCATGAATGCGGTTGCGTAATTGCCGGCATTGAATTCGCCATAAGCTTCTTCCGTATCCGGCTGGCCTCCGGCGATCGTGGCGATGACATTGTTGTCCTTCAGATCCTTGAGGATCGTAAGGGCTTTGACCATCGCTTCCGAATTGATTTGCGGATTGCCCTGGTCATCCGTGAAGTCTGTGCCCTGCTGGGCAAGCAGTTGGGATAACTGCCAGGTTGCGCTCGTATCAGCTGTGCCCATGTATTTGCCGGTCTTCTCGTAAACTTTGATGCCCGCCTGCTTGAAATCTTCCCATGTGACGATGTTCTTGTAATCGACGCCCGCTTCCTCCAGAATCTCCGTGTTGTAGAAAGCTACCGAAGCGCCTACGTGAGTAGGAATGCCATAATTTTGGCCGTCTTTGCTGTAAATGTCGATTCTCGATTTGACGATGGTATCTCTGTAAGGATCGATAACATCGTTCAGCGGCACCAACTGCGGCGTATCCTTCAGGAAATCCGGGAATTTCCCCAGTTCGATATCGGAAATGTCCGGGGCACCCACGCCGGTTTGGACGGCAATCGAAAGTTTATTGTGCATATCGTCATAAGGCATAACGGTGACATTCAGCTTGATTTGGCGGTCCGGATTCGCTTGATTCCACTTCTGAAGCATTTTCTCGAAGTGCTGGCCGTGAAGTTCGACAAATGTCCAATAAGATAATTCCGTAGCCTTTTCCCCTGCTCCCCCTTCGAGCACGGTCGTTTCCCCGCCCGCTCCGGCTGAGGAAGACGATTTGCCGCCGCATCCCCATAAAGCCGTTGTCATCATCAGCGCCAGCAGTGTGATAAACCACTTTCTCTTCATATTTGACCCCTCCGCTTCTTTAGTTGGCCTAAGCCTTTTTCAAACGCAACACATTCCAGGAAGCTTTAGCAAGTCTGCCGGTGACATAGCCGTCACGCAATGAAGCTCCTCCCCCGGAATGAGGTTTGACCTTCTCCTCAGCCGCGGTGTTCACCGCTTTCAAATCTTCATGCTCAAGCACGATATGCTCGACGAGCCGGTAGCCTGCGAAGCTGCGGACATCGCATTCCAGATCCAGCGCTTCATGCAGATTCCGGTTGACCGCAAAAATCGTAACCTCTTCTTCCGCCTCGTTGTATACAACGGCGGTATCGAGATAAGGAACATCGGTGTAATCCTGTGCGTCATAACGCGGAGAGTCCACAATCGGCTGCAGGGAAACGCCGCGTCCATACAGAGAAGCGTGCAAATACGGATAGAAGATCGTCTGTTTCCAGGCGCGGCCACCGTTCTCCGTCATGATCGGCGCGATGACATTAACCAGTTGGGCCAGGCAGGCCATCTTCACCCGGTCGGCATGGCGGAGCATCGTTATCAGCATACTGCCGACCAGCAGCGCGTCTTCAAAGTTGTATATATCCTCAAGCTGCGGAGGGCCGATGGTCCAAGGTTCGATTTTGGCGTCGGCATCATTGGAGTGATACCATACATTCCATTCGTCGAAGCTGAGATACATCGTCTTCTTGCTCCGCTTCTTCGCTTTGACATAATCGCAGGTTGACGCCACTGTCTTGATAAAATGTTCCATGTCCATCGACCTGGCCAGGAAATTGGCCGAATCGTTGTCCCGGTTGCCGTAGTATTGGTGCAAGGAGACGTAATCGGCAACCTCATAGGTATGATCCAGCGTGACCGCTTCCCATTCCGGGAAGGTCGGCATACCTGTGCTGGAGCTGCCGCAGGAAACAAGCTCTATGGACGGATCGACCAGCCGCATCGCCTTGGCGGTTTCGTACGCCAATCTTCCGTATTCTTGCGGCGTCTTCTGTCCGATTTGCCAAGGTCCGTCCATCTCGTTGCCGAGACACCAGGTCTTGATCCGATGCGGCTGTTCATAACCGTGGCTCCGGCGCAAATCGCTCCAGTAGCTTCCTCCCGGATGATTGCAGTACTCCAGCAGGTTTCTTGCCGCATCCACACCGCGCGTGCCCAGATTCACGGCCATCATCACTTCGGAACCGACTTCACGGGCCCATTTCACGAATTCATTGGTGCCGACATGGTTCGGCTCAACGGTTCGCCATGCGAGCTCCAGCCGTTTAGGCCGGTTCTCCACCGGTCCGACCCCGTCTTCCCAGTTATAGCCCGATACGAAGTTTCCCCCGGGATATCGGATAATCGGCACATTCAGTTCCCGGATCAGTTGTTTGACATCATTGCGAAAACCAGCGGCATCGGCGTCCGGATGGGAAGCTTCATAAATTCCTCCGTACACGGCCCTTCCCAAATGTTCGATGAAGGAACCGTAAATCCGCGGATCGATCTCGGAAATCCGGAACGATTTGTCCACTATCATTTTGGCTTTTGATCCTGCTGACATTGGCGCCACCTTTTATCACCTTCCGTTTTAAATTATCTTAAAATTTTTCGATTAAACTTGAATGAATACGCTTACAGGTATAAAATAACACATAACAAAGGCGCTGTAAATATATAAACCTAAAACTTTTTATGTTTTTATAAAACTAAACGTTTTTTCGCTATATTTCAGCATAATTCGAACTGTATATTAGGCATTTTTATATCATTTGTTTCATACTAATATAAATACTATGCATGTTTTTTGTTGGGTATTTGCCTTTTCCCTTCTTTTTCTAGGGTTATGGGATATATTTCTTTATTATAAAGATGGGATGATTTATAATTATTTAAAGTAAATGGTGTCTACTATAAGCGGAAGAGGGTTATCTTATGATTTACATCAAGGATTTGATGAGCGGGATCGATATTTTTAAAGCATTGAGCTCGGAGATTCGAATTCAGATCCTGGAGTTGCTGGCCAAAAATCAAGCCTTGAACCTGAATGATCTCGCGACGCGGCTGAATCTCAGCAACGGGGCGATTACGATGCATATTAAGAAGCTGGAAGAAAGCGGTTTGATTGAAATCAACACGACGGTCGGGAAACACGGCATCCAGAAAATTTGCTACCTTAATAAAGACAAGCTGATGGTCGATCTGAAAAGCAAAGAGGTTGAAAATCTGTACGAAGTGGAAATCCAGGTAGGCCATTACAGCAATTATCAGGCCTTGCCGACCTGTGGGCTGGCGACCAAGGACAGCATTATCGGCGATTTTGACGACCCCCGGTATTTCGCCGACCCGCAGCGGATCGATTCGGAAATCATCTGGTTGACCGAGGGGTACCTGGAATACCGGATCCCGAACTATCTCAAGCCGAACCAGACCTTCCGCGAGATTCAGTTCTCTATGGAACTGGGCTCGGAGGCACCCGGATATTGCGACAATTACCCGTCGGACATTTATTTTTATGTCAACGGAATTGAAATCGGCTATTGGACCAGCCCGGGAGACTTCGGCGATGCCCGCGGCACGTTCAATCCGGACTGGTGGCCTCCGCATCTGAACCAATACGGCATGCTCAAGCTGATCCGCATTAATCATGAAGGAAGCTTTATCGACGGCTGCCGCATTTCCGACGTCACTTTGGACCAAATTCAGCTCGACTACAAGAGCGAGATTACGTTCCGCATCGCCGTAACGGAGAAATCGTTCAACAAGCGCGGACTGACCATCTACGGCAGAAACTTCGGCAATTACAGCCAGGACCTGCTGGCGCGGGTGCTGTACGATGTGCACGGCGATTGACATAAGCCGGAGGCAGGCGCGCTAGCCCCCCCCCCCCCCCGCAACAAAGAGCCCAAACTCGCGAGTTTGGGCTCTTTTTAACGTCGAAGCACCGACGATCCCTTTTGGGAGAATCCACAGTAACGGAAGCTACGGCAACGGAAGCTTTAGCAGCTATTTCGTACTTATAGGGCGAATTGAGATTCTAACGGACGTATTAGCGGCAATTTCAGCAAAACGAGGCCATTCGGACGCTAATATGCACAATAAGGCGCTATGGCTTCCGTTAGAATTCCAAAAGTGCAACTTTGCGCGAAATAGCGTCTATTACGTCCTTGGGAGCAGGAGTTAAGTTGGGTGAGCAGCAGGCCCAGACGAAGCCCATCGCCACCGCCCTAGCTTCCAAAAGCGCCGGTAATGCGGCGGCCGACGCTTACATTGTCTGGCCATTGTCAACCGTAATGATCTGTCCCGTGATCGAGGGCTGCTCCAGCAGGGCGCAGATCATGTCGGCGATTTCTTCAGGCGGTGAAATCCGCCCCAGAGGCAGTTGAGTGATTAACGAATGCATCCGGGCTTCCTGGCCCTCCCACCAACGGGTCGTGACCGCGCCGGCGGCGACACCGTTCACCCGGATTTCGGGGGCGAGGGCATGAGCCAACGACTTTGTCAGACCGTGGACGGCCGATTTGGAAACGGCGTAAGGAAGAGAGGAACCCTTGCCGGTAAGCCCCGCGATGCTGCCCACATTGACGATCGCCCCTGCGCCGGAGGCCTTCATGTAAGGAGCCACGGCCCGGGCGCAATAAAACATGCCGACAACGTTGACTCCAAGAAGCTCCTCCCAGACCTTCTCCGTAACGGCCTCCAGATCATCCATGGCGATATGCCGGGTGATACTCGCATTGTTGACCAAAAGATCCACTGTCCCGAATTCCCGCACGACTCCTTCAACCATCCGGCTGACGTCCCCATTCCGCGATACGTCCGCCTGGAAGGCCATCGCTCTTCCGCCAGTCTCCGTGATGGCGCGGACGGTTTCCGCGGCCTCCGCGGCCGACCGCGAATAATTGACGGCGACGGTCGCTCCCCGGCTAGCAAGCCGCAGACTGGTCGCTCTCCCGATGCCGGTGCCTCCGCCGGTGACCAAAGCTACCTTATTTTCCCATTCCATCTGTGATCCCCATCCCTTCGTTGATATGGACAAGACTGCCTTTACGTCCGCCATCCCAATTGACCATAAATACGCCCGCGCAGATCAGTGCCCCTCCCGCATAAACATACCAAGCGATCCGTTCGTCAAGCAGGATGAAGCTGCAAAGCACCGCAAAGAGCGGCACGAGAAACAGAAAAGCGCTGGTGCGGGCCGGGTCCCCGTGCTTGAGCAAATAAAACCAGAGCGAGAACTGGACGATCGAGCACATCACCGCGAGCCAAAACAGCACGAGCAGCGAAGCCGCGTTCACAGCAAACCGGGGTTCTTCCGCGAGCGAGCTCAGGATAAGCAGAGCGATACCGCCAGCCAGCATCTGATACGCCGCCAGCACCGTCATGTCGAACTCCGGGCCATACCGGTTAATCAGGAGCGTCGCGACCGTAAAACAAACGGCGCCGGCAAAACAGATCAGCGTTCCCGGTTCGATCCGGACATGGAGCCCAAAGGTCAAGACGACGCCGGCAAAGCCGATAACAACGCCCATCCACTGACGCCAACGGTAGACTTTCCCGTAAAGAACAGCTCCCAGCACGATCACCATAAGCGGACTTGTGCTTGTAATAATGGCCGATTCCCCCGAATTGATCCAGCGCATGCTGAAAAAGACGAACCCCATGACGCCTGCGGATTGAAACAATCCCAACACGGCGGCTTGAAGCCACTGTTTGCCGCCCTTCGGCTGCTTGCGCTTCCTCACGAAAAAGGCCAGCAAGCCTCCGGCCAGAACAAAGCGGAGTCCCATCAGAAAAAAAGGCGATGCGTAGGATAGCCCCATTTTTCCGACCGGAAACGCCACCCCCATTAAAAAGGTGGTCAAAAGGATCAAAACGGTAAATTTGGACCTGCCTATACTCATCATGCAAACCTCCTTGCGATCTTGCTGTCGTCGATCATGATTGTATTGTAGAGGAGTCTTGCGTTTATGTATAATGAACGTTAAAGATATTTGATATCACTAAAATAGATACCAAGTCAATTTTATACCGGAATGATGAAAGGAAGATGAATTGTGGAAAGTGCGGACCTGCGTATTTTTCAAGCGGTGGCCTATGAAGGCTCGATTACTAAAGCCGCGCTGCGGCTCGGCTATGTCCAGTCCAACGTCACCGCCCGCATTCGCCAGTTGGAGAGCGAAATCGGCACGGCGTTGTTCCACCGGCATAACCGGGGGATGACCCTGTCCTCCAGCGGCCAAACCCTGCTGGTGTATGCCGACAAAATTATCGGCCTGCTGGAGGAAGCCGCCCTCGCGCTTTCGCCGTCCAGCGAGCCAAGCGGGCCTTTATTGATCGGGGCCCCGCAAACCACGGCGGCCGTCCGGCTGCCCAAGCTGCTGAGCCGGTATTATGAGCTTCATCCCAAAGTGGAACTGACGCTTACCACCGATTTGTCCGAACGACTGATGGAGAAGGTGCTGCAATATGAGCTGAATGTCGCATTTATCAGTACGCCGTGCCGCCATCCCGAGCTTACGACGCTCTCCGTTTTCGACGAAGAGGTCGTCCTCATTTCCGCCCCCTGGATCACCGAACCGGAGGACGCCCTGACCAAGCCGAATCTCGTGTACAGTAAAGGCTGCTCGTACCGCGAGATTCTGGAGAGTTGGCTGCACTCCCAGGGAGTCCGGCAGCTCAAAACGATGGAATTCGGCACCTTGGAAGCGATTTTGGGCGGCGTCTCCTCCGGACTCGGCATTTCCCTCGTTCCCCGGGTCGTCGCCGAAATACCGGGAACCGCAGGCTCCCTGCGAATTCATGAAGTACCCGAGGCGATCCGTCACATGAAAACCGAGCTGATCTACCGCAAGGATGCGTACATGACACCGGCTTTGCGCGCATTGCTTAAGCTTTTGGGTTTGAACCCGGGGGGACAGGAGCAGGGGCAGGAGCAGAAGAAGGAGCAGAGGCTGGCGAAGGAGCGGGAACAGGTGCAGGTGCGAAAGTAGGAACAGACCTACCCCGAATCATTGCTCTTAGGCTATAAGCCTTTATTACTCCGGCTCGCGTCTAAAGGCGCTAGCTTTCACTTCGTTCAAGCGACTATGCTGTTGCCGCTTTTGCCTACCCCAGAAGGGGTACGTTTATTGCTAGTACCCCTTCAGCAACCTTGATAATATAGAATTCCTGCATATGTGCATGTTTTTTTCTTGTTCGTGGCCAAAAATTTCAAAATTTCTGCAAATCTGCAGGAATTTTTGACGAAACCGGCTCGTTTCTCTAAAATCGCTAGTAATTCCTGCAGATTTGCATCTTTTTTCGCATCCCCTCGCGGATAAGACTAAATACCTGCAGATTTGCATCTTTTTGGAGTTAGAAGTTTGGAAGCACGCTAGGCGCCTCTTTGTATGTGACATATCACTTCGATTAGCCATTAAGCTTACCTTTTCGTTTCGTTATACATAGTAGCTTGAACACCCCTATGATAACGAACCCATCAGGTGTTTTTTTTGCTATAAGCATCACTACATCACCCGCATAGCAGGTGATTTTTTGTTTCGCACGCTTCGCGTGCTAACTGACTAAAGCCACTAACCAAAAACGAGCTGACGACGGGTATCCCTCGTCAGCTCGTTTTTGGGTTGGCGGGCTTTTTACAGCGTGCCCGCCTCGTTCAGTGCCCGCAGCAGCGTATGGCGGTCGCGGATGAGATGCGCCTCGCGGAGGCTGGCCGCCAGCAGCTCGTCGTCAATTCCGAGCTCCTGCCGGCTGGACGGCCCGCCCGCGAGCCGGAGCAGCTCGCGGATGGCCGCCTCGTCGGGCACGGCAGCCAGCCATTCGCGCACCTGCCCGCCGTGCTCGCGGAGCGCCTCCGGCTCGCCGCCCGGATAGACGCCGCGCTCGGCGGCGTCATGGTAGAGGCGCGAAATCTCGGCGCAGGCCGCGCCGACCTTGGCGCCGTGCAGCAGCGCCCGGCGGCCCCGGCGCAAATACTCCATCTCCCAGTAATGGGAGAGATGGTGCTCCGCGCCGGAAGCGGGGTGCGACTGCCCAAACAGCAGCATGGCGATGCCGGACTCGATCAGCGCCGTCATCAGCACGGTGATGCCGCGTTCCGTGCGCGCGCCGATCTCGCGGGCATATTCCACGCAGGAAGCCAGCGCCCGCTCGGTGATCAGCGCGGCCTGTTCGTTGTACGGTTCACCCGCCGTCAGGCTGGAGAACTTCCAGTCGAACAGGGACGTGGTTTTGCCGAGCATATCGCCGAATCCGGCGGCCACCAGCGGCTGGGGCGCCTGCATCAGGATGCGCAGATCGGCGAAGATCGCGACCGGCGGCACGGCCGGCACGGTCTTTTTGGTCCCGCGGATGATCAGCGGGGCGCCGGCCGACGTAAACCCGTCCACCGAGGGGGCCGTCGGTACGGAGACGAACGGGATCCCGCTCTTGTGCGCGGCGAAACGGACGATATCGTGAATCGTCCCCGAGCCGACCGCCACCAGCGCCTCCGTCATTCCCGGTTCAATCGCCAGCAGCAGTTGGATCAGCGATTCCTCGTCGGCCACCACATCGCCCGTTTCATTCGGCGCAAGCAAGCAAAGCGCCGGTTCCAGCTCCGCCTCGGCGAGCATCCGTTCGAGTTCCCGGCCCGCGGCTTCATAGGTGTTACGGTCCGCCGCCAGCAGGAGCCGGCGGCTGCCGCGCTCCCGCAAATACGGCGCCACCTGCGACAGCGCTCCCGCTTCGAGGACGATCCGTTCAAAAAACGACGTTTCTTTGACCATGGACATGGACATTCCGATTCCTCCCCACTCCGTTTACGTTCTTACTATAACGAAGTACTCTTATAACGCGGTCCAGGGTTCGGTTATTCCGCGGACTTCTTGATGGCCTTCAGCCGCTTCATCACATCGTTCTCCCCGCGGCCGAAGTAATCGTGCAGCTTGCTGTATTCCTGATACAAGCGCTCATAGACTTCCACGTTCGCCGGGATCGGCTTGAACGTTTCTTCCTTGACCCGGGCCATTTGCGACGCAGCGTCAATGATCGTATCGTAGCCGCCGGCTTCCGCGCCCGCAGCCACCGCCGCAAACATCGCGGCGCCGAGCGCCGGCGTCTGCTTGGAATCGGCGACAAAAATTTCGCGGTTCGTAACGTCCGCATAAATCTGCATCAGCAGCCGGTTCTTTTGCGGCAGCCCGCCGCAGGCGTACAGCGCATCCACCGCCACGCCGTTCGAGTGGAACGCGTCGACGATCTTGCGCGTGCCGAACGCGGTGGCTTCCAGCAAGGCGCGGTAAATTTCCTGCGGCTTGGTCAACAGCGTCATGCCGAGGATCAAGCCGGTTAAATCCGTATCGACCAGTACCGACCGGTTTCCGTTCCACCAATCGAGGGCGAGCAGTCCGGTCTGGCCCGGCTTGTATTTTGCCGCTTCCCGTTCCAGCCATGGATGAACACCGATCCCCTCTTGGGCTGCCGCTTCCCTGACGTAGGCCGGCAGAGCTTCTTCCACGTACCACTCAAAAATATCCCCGACCGCCGACTGCCCGGCCTCGTAGCCGTACAGCCCCGGGATGATGCCGTCTTCCACGACGCCGCACATCCCTTCGACCTGCTTCTCCTCCGTGCCCAGCAGCATGTGGCAGATCGAGGTACCCATCGCCATAACCAATTTGCCCGGCGTGACGACGCCGACCGCGGGAACGGCGGCATGGGCGTCCACGTTGCCCACCGCTACGGCGATGCCCGGTTGAAGGCCTATGATGGCCGCCATCTCCGGCGTAAGTCCGCCCGCGCTGGTGCCGAGCGGGATCACTTCGCCCCGCAGCTTCGTGTCCGTCAAATCTTCCAGCCGCGGGTCGAGCGCTTTGAAATACGCCTTGTCCGGGTACCCTTTCTGCTTATGCCAAATCGCCTTGTAGCCCGCGGTGCAGCTGTTGCGGACGATTTTGCCGGTCATTTGCGAAATGACCCAGTCCGTCGCTTCCAGGAACATGTCGGCCCGCTCGTAAATGTCCGGTGCCTCGTCCAGGATTTGCCACACCTTTGCGATCATCCACTCGGAGGAAATCTTCCCGCCGTAGCGCGGCAGGAAGTCCTCGCCCCGGGCGGCGGCGATTTCATTGATTTTGTCGGCTTCCGGTTGAGCCGCATGGTGCTTCCACAGTTTGACCCAGCTGTGCGGCCGTTCGGCGTATTCCGGGTCAAAGCACAGCGGCTCGCCCTTCTCATCGATCGGCAGCATCGTGCAGGCCGTAAAGTCGATGCCGACGCCGATCACGTCGGACGGATCGATTCCGGATTCGGCAAGGACCGCCGGAACCGATTTCCGCATAACCTCCAGGTAATCATCGGGATGCTGCAGCGCCCAGTCGTGTTCGAGCTTGATGCCCGAGCCCGGCAGAAATTCGTCGATGACATGGTGGGGATAAGGCGTGACATGGTCGGCAACCTCCCGTCCGTTGGACAGATCCACCAGCACGGCGCGTCCCGATTGAGTCCCGTAGTCGACGCCGATCGTATATTTTTTGCTCATCGCTAACCCTCCTGAACCGTTCAATTAATTTTATAAGTTCATGGCTATCCGTTATTTCTGGCCGTAATAAGCGTTGGCCCCATGTTTACGCAAAAAATGGCGGTCGAGCAGCGTTTGATCCATCGGCGGCGTGTCCGGATTGATTTGCAGCATCCGGGCGGCGATTTTGGCCACCTCCTCCAGCACAACGGCATTATGCACCGCGTTATGGGCGTCTTTCCCCCATACGAACGGGGCATGCGAGTGGACCAACACCCCGGGCACCTGATTCGGATCGAGGTCTTGGAACCGCTCGACAATGACATTGCCGGTTTCCAGTTCATAGGCGCCTTCGATTTCTTCTTTCGTCATCGGGCGCGTCACGGGAATCTCTCCATAAAAATAGTCCGCATGCGTCGTTCCGTAAGCCGGCAGCGCCCGCCCGGCCTGCGCCCAGCTCGTACCCCACGGCGAATGGGTGTGAACTACGCCCCCGATGCCGGGGAACGCGCGGTACAACACCATATGCGTCGGCGTATCGGAGGAAGGACGCAAATCTCCTTCCACGACCCGGCCCTCCAGGTCGACGACGACCATGTGCTCGGCTTTCAGCTCCTCATAAGGAACCCCGCTTGGCTTGATGACAAACAACCCGGTTTCCCGGTCAATGCCGCTGACATTTCCCCACGTAAAGGTAACCAGCCCGTATTTGGGCAGCTCCAGGTTGGCTTCCAGCACCTGCTGCTTCAGCGCTTCCAGCATGTTCAGCCACTTCCTTTCCCTTTTTTGATCGTTGCTCTTTCCTTATTCAAAAATATTATTGTACGTACAAGTCACCCGGCAAGCTCCCCCTTCCCTTCCTTTGATACGGAAGAGAAGGGATCACCCGTTTTTCTTTTAACGTTTATTTTCTGGTAATAACCGAATCCCGTTCAATCAGCTCGGGTTCATACAGAATGTCTTCATATTCGGCTCCGTCCTCGATCATTCCCACCAGCTGTCTGGCGGCCGTCTCGCCCATTTCGGTCTTCGGATGGGTGAGCGTAGTCAGCTTCGTCCCCGAGGCAACCGCCAGGCTGGAATCGTCGAAGCCGATCAGCGACAAATCTTCCGGAACGCGAAGCCCGCACTGGGCCGCGGCCTCCATCAGCATGACCGCCAGCTCGTCGTTGTAGCACACAAATGCGGTTGGCCGCTCCCCCCGCGGACTGCCGAGCAGTTTCAGGGCTTCCTGAAAGGGGAGGTCTTTTTTCTGCTCAGTCGTATAGGTAATCACCCGGTTGGAAACTACAGGAATGCCGTAGTCCTTATGGGCGGCCAAAAATCCCTTTAACCGGCCGACTCCTTGCAGGTCGTCTCTTTTGAAGAAACCCGCAATCCCCTCATGTCCCCGTTCGATCAAATACGACGCCGCTTTATAGCCGCCGCTTTCGTCGTTGACTTTCAGGCAGGGACACTCCAGTTCCCGGTATTTCTCGTTGATCATCAAATAAGGGATGCCTTTGGCCTGCAAATCCAGGAAGAACCGCAGATTCGGATTGCCTTCCGCGCTTCGGGTCGGCTCGATGATCAGTCCGCTGAGCGGTTGGCTGGTCATCAGCTGCAGGCTCTCCATTTCCTTCTCCTTGGCGTTGTCCGTGCTGCTGAGAAGGAGCCGATATCCCCTGCTGCGCAGCTCCGCCTCCGCCCCCCTGACGAGATGGGGGAAAATATAGTCGGAAATATACGTCGTTATAATGCCGATCGTCTTGACCTGTTCGCTGTCCCTACGCTGCGGGTTCCGGGCGAATGTGCCTTTTCCCTGGATCCGTTCCAGCCACCCGTCATTTTCCAGTTCGCCGAACGTCTGGCGCACCGTTTGCCGGCTGAGGCCGAACTGCTCCGCGATTTCGTTCTCGGAAGGGAACTGCGCGCCCGGCTGCAGTCTACCCGATTGCAGCCAGGACAGCAGCTCGCGCTTCAGCTGCATGTACTTTGGAATTTTGCGATTCTCCATATTTTGATCCATCCTTCATTTACTCCGGCCGCCGTACTGGTTGATGCGCGGCGCGCCTTTTGCACTCTAACCGCTATTGTATCACAGGCGGGGGCAAATCCGGAGGGGAGCGGTCAGGCGGTTATCTTAAGCGGTAAGCCGCGTCGCTCCAGCGGAGCTCGTTCTTGAAGCGGCGGATATCGGTGTCCTTGTCGATAATGACCGCTTCGATGCCGGCCAGGTCCGCCCAGTCGCACAGTTGATCGGCCGTCATGGCGAAAGACAGCACCGTATGATGCGCACCGCCGGCCAAAATCCAGGCCTCGGCGGATTCCCGCAGCGACGGCTGCGGCTTCCACAGTACGCGGGCCACCGGAAGCTTCGGCATCGGCTTCTCCACCTTCACGCCGTCGACGACGTTGACAAGGAGCCGGAAGCGATGGCCCAGGTCCACCAGCGAGGCGTTGACCGCCGGTCCATCCTGTCCGTCGAAGACGATCCGGGCCGGGTCTTCCTTGCCGCCGATGCCCAGCGGATGCACCTCGATCGTCGGCTTCGTCGCCGCGATGGTCGGACATACCTCCAGCATGTGCGCGCCGAGAATCATATGATTACCCGGCTCGAAGTGGTAGGTGTAATCCTCCATAAACGAAGTGCTCTTGTTATTCGCAAGCACCTTGAGCACGCGGGTGAGGGCTGCCGTCTTCCAGTCCCCTTCTCCGCCGAAGCCGTAGCCCGCTTCCATTAAGCGCTGCACCGCCAGTCCCGGAAGCTGCTTCATCCCGTGCAGGTCTTCAAAGGTCGTCGTGAACGCGCCGAACCCGCCTTCTTCAAGAAACCGCTTCATGGCGATTTCCGTCCGCGCCTGGTATGCGATGGATTCGCGGACCGGCCCGTCGCTCAGACCTTCTTTGGTGATCGTGTACTTGTCCGCGTATTCCTCCAGCAGCGCCTTCACTTCGGCGTCGCTGACTTCGTTCATCACTTGGACCAGATCGCCGATCCCGTAGCCGTTCACGGACCAGCCGAATTGGATTTGCGCGGATACTTTGTCGCCGTCCGTTACGGCCACTTCGCGCATGTTGTCGCCGAACCGCGCCACTTTCAGGCTGCGGCTTTCGGCATGCGAAACCGCCGTCCGCATCCAGGCCGCGATATCGCCGCGAACCTCGCCGTCCTCCCAATGGCCGACGACGATTTTGCGCGCGATGCCTAGACGGGCGCCGATATGGCCGTATTCCCGGTCGCCATGGGCGGATTGATTCAGGTTCATGAAATCCATATCAATCGATTCCCAAGGAATATCGCGGTTAAACTGGGTATGCAGATGAAGCAATGGTTTTTGCAGCTGCGCCAGACCGGCGATCCACATTTTGGCCGGGGAGAAGGTATGCATCCATGTGATTACACCGGCGCAAGAAGGGTCGCTGTTGGCCTGCTGCAAGAGATTGTAAATTTCATCCGGAGTTTTTACGATCGGCTTGAATACGACAGGGGAAGAGAACACCGGGTCCTGATCGAATTGCTCGGCGATAATCCGGGAATGCTCGGCGACCTGCTCGAGCGTTTCCGGACCGTACAAGTGCTGACTTCCGGTAACGAACCAAAATGAATACGGTTTCAATTTCATGTCTAAACGCCTCCTATATAAAGTAAAATGTTTCATCCCTTGTACATACAATAATTTGGATAACTTGATATATTATATTGTTGTACGTACAACTTCTGTTGTTCTTATTTTATTCCGACTTTGCTCAAATAGCAAGACTTAAAAAATCAATTTTAATAACGGGAAAACCTGCCGGTAATTTTCCGCTCTTGGCCATGAATGAGATTTACCTGAAAAAGCTCCAGCTATCTCACGGCCGAACCGCCGCTACGTTGCCAATATCCACAATTGTAGATATAAAGCGCCAACGTCGGAGATCTACACATTAACGGGAAAATCTCCCGTTAATGCACCGCTCTTGGCTCTTGGATCGGATTTAGCTGGTTAAGCTCCAGCTATTTCGCGACCCAATGGCCGATATTCAGAATTTCAGGCGAATTAACAGGAGGTTTTCCAGCTAAATTACCTCTCCCGCCGCATACGCACCAAATTAACGGGAAGAATTCCCTTTAATTCGAACCAAACAATAGTTCAGCCTATATAGCCGCAAATTCGGACGAATTAACGGCAGCTTCTCCGGCAACTTGCCCCTTGCCTGCAGCAGAGGCTCCCGATTAGCGGCGGAATTCCCGGTAATTGGATCGCTTTCATAACCAAAGCAGCCCCTGATGCTGATGCTCCCGGAGTGCTGCCGTTATAGTTGCATACCGCCTTCTGAACCCCGACAAGTGGGACGGCGCTTTTCCGCTTTAAATGCGGTGGCCCGCCCAGTCGGCCGCGTTTCGGATCAGTTTGCCGTAGCCGGAATGCTGGAAGGACGCCAGGTGATGTCCCGGCATCAAAAAAACGATCCGCCCGAGTCCGAACCTACGGGCCCAAGCCGCCGGCCAGTCGCCGCCTTCATCATCCCGGTAAGTCAGCAGGATTTCATGATCGCTGAACGGGTCGAATTCGAACCGGTATGGCTCCTCCTCCATCGTGAACGGAATTATGCCTTCCATTACGGGATGGGACGGACTGGCGACTTTAAACTCAAGCTCCCGGTATGGGGGATGTCCGGTAAAACGCGCCCCTATCATTTGGGCCGCCTCGGGTCGCGCTTGCAGGGAAATACCGCTGTGCAGCACCAGCAACCCGCCCCCTCCGGCGACAAAAGAAACCAGCCCCGCCGTCTGCTCCGACGTCGCCGGACGGTCCCAACGATCCGCATACGAGATGCAAAGTCGGGTCCCGGCGATTTGATCGCCGGTCAATTGCCCGTAATCTTCCGTCGCGGCAAACTCCCAACGTTCCTCCAAATGCTCTCGCAGCCGCCCCTCCACCGCGCCGAGCGGATGATACGGCGCTTCGGCATAATCTCCAATCAACAGTACCTTCGGCTTTCCGTTTGTCATCCCGGTCGTTCCCCTTTCCTTCTCGTGATACGAACTGTGATACCCGGCCTACCAAGGCAATGGCGCTCCATACGCATCAATGTATTCAGGCTGTTCTCCGTTCCTTGCTCCTTCGGCACTCCGACGCATGCGTTCCCTGATCAGGGAGATGATGTTCTCCGCCGATTCCGCCGGCGTCAGGTCCGCAGCCGCATCAAGTTCTCCCCGCATGTAAGTCCGGACCCACCCGGGATGGATCACCAGCACGCGTCCTCCCGCTTCCTTGATCCCGTTGAATACCAGGCTAGATTGCATATTGAGCGCCGCTTTGGACATGCAGTAAGCAAACCAGCCGCTCCGCTTGTTTTGCCCGATGCTGCCGGCTTCCGAGGAAATATTGGCGATCATTCTGGCTTCACCCTTCAACAGAAGCGAAAGAAACGCCTTGGTCACCCGCAAGGCCCCGAGCGTGTTGACATTGTAGACTTTCAGCATCTCTTCGAAATCCATCTTCCCTTCCCGGATGGTCGCTTCCGTGTCCCCCAAAATTCCCGCGTTATTGATCAAAAGATCAAGCCGCCCCGTCAGCTTTTCTACTGTTTCCGCCGCTTCCCGCACACTGTCATCGCTGCCGATGTCGAGCGAAACCGTCGTCAGACGGTCCGGATACCTCCGACTAAGCTCGTCCAACGCCGTTTCGCGGGGATTGTACCTGCCGGCAAACACGCGGCCGCCTTGCTCCAACAGCGTTTCGGCCAAGGCCAACCCGACGCCGTGATCCGCCCCGGTAACCAATGCCCTGATGTCCATGAAGCCTGTCCTCCTTGTAGAAGATCAAAATGAGTGCTGCTCAACTTCATTGTCCCCATTCCCCGCAGGTTTTGCAAGCGCTTTATTTTCACTTTCAACTTTCGTATCTGATTGCTTTGCACCAGCCCCCTAGCCGGACAAATGCCGATTTGGGCCAAAAAGATGCTAAAATGCAGGAAAAGCGGCTAACCCGTAACCCACAATTCCACGCCCCTCGTATCCCTGGAGTTCCCGCCCACCATAATGGTGACCCGGCAGGGGACCACGCCGAATGTCATATCCGGCTTCCAGACGGCCAGCTCTTCCTTACCCAAGCTGAACGTGATATCGCGCTGTTCGCCCGGAGCAAGCTCCAACTTCCGGAACGCTTTAAGCTCGGCGAGGCGGCGGGTAATTCCCGATTCGCGGGCCCGGATATACAGCTGAACGGTTTCCGCTCCGATCCGGCTCCCCTTGTTTTGCAGCCTTACCGTTACGGCTACTCTGCTGCCCTCCTCCAGAGCGGCTACGGAAATGTCGGGCTGCGACAGGCGCGGCTCTCCATACTCGAATTCCGTGTAACTCAACCCGTAACCGAACGGATACAGCGCCGCCGAGGGCATATCCACATAGACCCTTGGCCGGCCGGGATCTTTCTGATTATAGTAAACCGGGAGTTGTCCGGAAGAACGGGGAAGGGAGACCGGCAGCTTGCCGCTGGGGTTCGCCCCGCCGAACAAAAGCTCTCCGATCGCCCGGCCCCCTTCTGTTCCGGGATACCAGGCGCAGAGGACCGCCCCGCAGCTGTTCTCCCAATCGGCGATCACATGCGGCCGGCCTTGAATCAGTACGGCAACCGCCGGAGTTCCCGTTGCCGCCACTTCCCTGACCAATCGGGCTTGAAGCCCGCCGAGCGAAAGATCCGCCAGATCGACGCCTTCCCCGCAATCCATCTCCGCGGGATTTCCTCCTTCGCCGACCACAGCTTCTCCGTTGCTGTCAAAAATGCCATCAAACCTGCGCGCACTGCTGCCGCCCAGCACCAATACGCATACATCCGCGCCTTTCGCGGCCTCCACGGCCTCCGTCAAGCCGTCTTCGGACCCGTCGCGGATACCGCAGCCCCGGGCGTAGACGATCTCCGTACCTTCCGGCGCCATCATCCGGATTCCTTCAAGAACCGTCGTGCCGATTCCCTCGCGTTGAACGCTCGTATAGTCGCCCAACTGGTTATACAAGCGATCGGCATTGGGACCGATCACCGCGATTCTCGCGGACTTCGGCCCAAGGGGCAGCAGTCCTCCCTCGTTTTTAAGCAGCACGGCCGATTCGCGGGCCACCTGCAGATTCACTTCGCGGAGCTCCGGTTTGCCGACGACCGAGATCGCCCGCATTTCACTGACATAGGGGCGATCGAACAAACCCAGTCTGAATTTCAGCCGCAGCACCCGCCGCACCGCCCGATCGATCAACGCCTCCGAAATAAGGCCCTGCTTCACCGCCTCTTCCAGCGTTGAAAACGCCATATCCCACAAGCTTAGATCGACCCCTGATGACAGTGCAAGCGCAGAAGCGGACTCATGGCTTCCCGTCAGCGCCAGCAGCCGGTCAACCGCACATCCGTCCGCCATAACGATGCCGTCAAAATCCCATTCCTCCCGCAAAATCCCGGTCAGGAGACGCTCGTTCGCATGGCAGGGAATGCCGTCGATTTCGTTATAGGCGGCCATGAAACCGGCCGCACCCGCATCTTTCCCCGCTTTGGCGCCGGGCAGATGGATTTCGCGCAGCTCGCGCTCGCCGATCGGAGCCGGGCCGGCGTTGCGTCCCCCCAGGGCGGTGCCTTGCGCGCATAAATGCTTGAGAACCACCGCCACTTTTTCGGTCCCGGCCAGGTCGCCCGGGCCTTCACCCTGCATGCCCCAAACGGCCGCCTCGGTAAACCTGGCGGCCAAATACGGATCCTCGCCGAAGCATTCTTCGGAACGCCCCCAGCGCGGATCGTGAAGAATGTCCAGCGCCGAGACCAGGCCCACATGGGCACCGCGGCTGCGAATTTCGGAGGCGACCATGCCGTAGGCCCGCTTCATCAACGCCGGGTTCCAAGTCGAGCCGACGCCCAAATTGACCGGCAGCATCGTTCCGTCCAGGGCCTGATGCCCATGGGGGCACTCTTCGGCGAGCAGAACGGGAATCCCGAGCCGGGAATGCTCGATAACGTACCGCTGCACCATATTGACCACCTTGGCGCTGTCCGCGGCCGGAATGCCGTTGCGGTAGTCCACGCCGGACCAGGGATCGCTCCGGAACAATCCGTAAAGGGCCCCCATTCCTCCGCCCCAGGCCACTTCCTTTTTGAACTCTTTCGTAAGCTCGTATCCGTCTCCCATCTTGCGGTAAGCGTTCCAGCCGTACATCCGCTGGTTTAATTGTCCCACTTTTTCGGCCAGCGTCATTCTGCAGAGCAGATCGTCGATGCGTTCCTCTTCCGCCACGCGGGGCGATTTGTACTTTTCCATTCCACGTCTCCCTCGCTTCACAACAAGTAGTGCAGGTCCTCAGTCGATCTCGGCTGCCGCATCTTTGGACGCGCTGAGCCCGCGATATTCCTTCGGCGTCATCCCCGTATACGATTTGAACACGGAGACGAAATACTTGTATTCCTTGTAACCTACCTTGTCCGCGATTTCAAAAACCTTGTCGTGCGTGGTAGCCAGCAAAGTTTTGGCCTGTTCCATCCGCATTTCGTTCATGTATTCCGTAAAGCTTTTTCCCGTTCCTTGTTTGAAAATATAACTGAAATAGCTCGGTGTAATTTTCAACCAAGCCGCCACCTCGGAAGCTTTCAAATCCGTACCGTTCTGCTCGTTCATATATCTCTTCGCCTTCTCGATGATCCAATAGGATTTATCGATGCCATGCCGCTCGATTTGCTCCATCAGTTGGCGCATTTCTTCCCGGACGGCGTCTGCCAGGGAACCGTAGGTGTTAAAAATATTCAAATCCAATGCTCCGCGGTGCCCGTATTCCAGCTCGGTCATTCCGCTTTTGCGCAGCCGCTGCCGGAGCAAAGCGGACATTTCTTCGTACAAGCGCCAGATTTCTTCGGGCAAAAAACCTTCTTGGCGGAAAAAACAAAATAGCTCGGCAACCCGGGCGTCGATCCCCGCCGCATCCTGCCTCAGCATCGCCGTCATCAGACGCTGCGCCGCGTCGGCCGCGTCGAAGGCGGGAATCGACCGGTCGCGCGCGGCAGCTTTCCGATCTTCCGGCAGCAGAATAGTCTTGTTCTCCAGCACATGGAAAGGGAGCAGTCCGCCGGCTTCGCCGCAGCGGCTGGCCGTTTCCTCAAGGTCGTCATACGGCTCCGACATGCCGCAGTATAGCTGGGCTTCCCGGAGCTTCGGGCGCAAGGCCTCGAGCCACGGGTCCCACGTGGCCCGATCCATGTGCACATCGGATACGACCAGTGTAATGAGCAAGTTCTCATGGTCAAAAACGGAAACCGCGCGGAGAAACGGACGCGTGATTGCGGCATGCAGTTGATCGATCCAGGCCTCCTGGATCTCTTCGTGCCCTTCAGGCGGGTGCTCGCCAAACCGCTCGTAAAAACGGTCGAGCTGCGTCGCCAAGATCCGGAACTGCGCGCCGCGCAAAGAGGAGGGGGCTTGCTTGCCGTAAGCGGTGCCATGGCGGGCCATATTCGACAGCCACAGTTCGATTTCGCGAACACTCCCTTCTTTCGCTGCGGACCCGAGCGACAGGACGACTTTTTTTACCACATCGGTCAATTCGTCGATCTCCACCGGTTTGAGCAGATAATCGCTGACCCCCAACCGAATCGCTTGCCGGGCGTACTCAAAATCCTCATACCCGCTGATCATGACCACGCGGACTTCCGGAAACCGCTCCTTCAGACACTTTGTCAATTGCAGCCCGTCCATCCCCTCCATGCGGATATCGGACAGTACGAGATCTACCCCGCGTTCCTGAACGAGCCGCAGCGCTTCCGTTCCGTCATAAGCTTCGCCGACCACCCGGACGCCAAGCTTCTCCCAGTCGATCGTACAGCGCAAGCCTTCGCAAATGACGGGCTCGTCATCCACAATCAGCATGTTCACCAAGCCGCTTTTTCTCTCCAGTTTATTGTTCATGACGCTCACCACCATGATCTTGACTTTCTCCCGCGGGAACCCTCAAGCGTATCCACGTCCCCTGGGCGGAAGTGCTGATGACCTCCAAACCGTATTCCGATCCGAAAAAAATCGACAACCTCTCGTGAATGTTGGACATCGCCCCCTGCTTGTCTCCTTTTTTCCTGGAGCCTTGATCCATCCCTTTCCCGTTATCGATGACATCGATCCAGATCTCGCCGTGGGCCGCATAACAGTGCACCCTGATTTCGTTGACCGCCTTGGTCCGGTCGAAGCCATGCTTCAAAAAATTCTCTACCAGCGGTTGAATGGTAGCTTTCAGCATCAAGGTATCCTCCAGGCCCGCTTCCGTATACAGTGCATATTTCAGCTTATCCCCCAAACGCCGCTGCTGAAGGTACAGATAGGACTGTACAAACTCCATCTCCCGGCGCAGGGTTGTCTTATAACTGCCGTTATTGACGCTGGAACGGAAAAACTTCGACAGCATTTCGATCAGCTGGCTGGACTTCTCCGCCTTTTCCAGCCTGGCTGTCCATCTTATCATATCCAGCGTGTTGTACAGAAAATGGGGGTCCATCTGATTTTGCAGCAGCTTGAGCTCGGATTCGCGCTCCCGCAGCTCCAGCTTGTACTTATGCTCGATCAACCGCTGAATCGTCGCGACCATCTCGTTGAATTTATGGTTCAATTCCGCGATTTCATCCCTGGATTCGATCGGGACGCGTACCGTGAAATCGCCGTGCGTCACCCGGTACGTTTCTTTCTTTAGCCGCAGAATCGGCATGATAATCGTATAGTGGAACCCGATCAGCGCGGTAAGACCAAGCAGCAGGATGGCACCCAGAATAAGCAGCATCAGCAGTTTGACGCCCTTAAACTCTTCCGACACCGTCGTCTCGGGGATCATGGCCACGATATTCCAGCCGGTGTTATCCATGGAGGAGAACAAAGTCATATAGGCTTTTCCGTTTACCTGATAGAAAAAAAATCCTTCCTGCCCCGAGTCAAGCTTGCCCAACATCGCTTCATCGGGAACAAAACGATCGCCCAGTTCATCCTTCGACCGCAGGATCACCCGCCCTTCGGGACCGATGATAAAGACCGTCCCCGCCCCGTCCTCGAAAATTCCTTTTTCCAGTAAATCCACGATGCTCGCCTCATCCATCCGGATGGTCAGCCGGCCCGTCGGTTTCGTGATTTCACTGTAGGAATTCAAAATCCGGAACATGGAGAGAATTCGAACCCCTCCATTCCAATCACTATTCAAGCTGTATCCTTCCGTCCAACTAATTCCGCCTTTACGGGCCTCAGCTTGTCGTTCCCATCGGGACTCGTCACCGTGGAACGGCTCGCCCATCTCGATAAAACTTCCGTTGTAACCGGCGATTTCGATCGAACGGATATAGCTTCGCGACATGAGCTGGAAGGTAAGAAATTCTTCAATATTCTTCTTGAGCTTGTCCCGCTGATCGCTGGTGAGCGGTGGGGAGCTTCTCAGAAACGACCGCATGTCCGGACTCAGGATCAGATAGTTGGCGATGTCCTCGACCCTTCTCGTTTGCTCTTCGAGCTGATTGGCCACATTGTCCAAATTTCGCTTCGTGGAGTTCACAAACTGATCCCTCAAAATTTGATTAAACTTGTACTGCACCACAACGCCGACGCCAAATGTCGGCAGGATCACAAACAGCAGGAAGATCACCAGCGCTTTCCGCTTCAGTCCGAAGTTCCCCAGATATTTTCGGTAATGTCTCTTCATGGTGACTCTTCCCTTTCGTATGCCTCCCCGGATCAGCCCTTGACCGCTCCCGCCGTCATCCCGTTGACCAGTTGTTTTTGCAGCAGCAGATAGAAAATCAGGATCGGAATCAACGCGATCGTGAGCGCCGCCATCTGCAGGGTCAGGCTGGCGGTTTCAATGCCGACGAAGTTGGCCAGCCCAAGCGGCAGCGTCTTAAGTTCCGTTGAAGTGATCAGGACGAGCGCGAACAAATACTCGTTCCAATTATATATAAAATTCAAAATAATAACCGTAGCCAGCGCCGGTCTCGTGATCGGCAATATAATCGACCAAAAAATGCGGTACACGCCCGCTCCGTCCATAACTCCCGATTCTTCCAGGTCTTTAGGAAAGCTCCGCATGAATCCTTCCAGGATAAACACGGTCAACGACAAGTGAAACGCCGTATAAGGCAAAACCAGCGACCAATAGGTATCGAGCAGACGAAGCTTCTGCATGATCAGGAAGATCGGGATCAGGGTGGCATGAATCGGCACCAGCATTCCCAGCAAGAATGCCCCGTAAGTCAGCCCGCGCAGCTTGAACTTAAATCGGGACAAAAAATAAGCGGCCAGCGCCCCGAGAAGCACGGTTATGATCAGGGAGGCGAAAGTAATAATGATACTGTTTAAAAAGTAAACGTTCATATTCGCCACTTCCCAGGCCTTTGCGTAATTGGCGAACTGCAGGGTTTTTGGAAACGAAAACGGCCCCGCGGCGTATTCCTGCTCGGTCTTGAAGGAGTTGACCACCATCCAGAAGAGAGGAATTACATTAATAATAGCGAACAGGCACAAAAATGTGTATGCGAATAACCGGAACAAGCCCGACTTTCTTTTCATCCCGCGTCCCTCCTTCCCTAAGCCTCTTTCTCCCGGCCGAGCCGGTTGATCACGGAAATGACGAGCAAACTGAAGAGCAGAACCAAAATGGACACCGCGCTTCCGTAGCCGTAACGCATATTGATAAACGCGCTGTTGTACATGTAAATCGTCATGACTTCCGTCTGATGCGCCGGGCCTCCGCCCGTCAAAATCTGAATCAGGTCAAACACCCGGAAGGAGTTGCTGATACTGTACACGACGCCCACCATAATCGTTCCCCGGATCATCGGAATCGTAATGCGGAGCGTCCGTCTCCACCCGGTAGCCCCGTCGAGCTCGGCCGCCTCATTCACTTCCTCCGGAATATTTTGCAGCGCGGCCAGGAAAATAACCATGTATAACCCGCAATTCTGCCAGATGTACGCGATGCTGATCGACAGCATCGACCATGTCGAATCGCCCAGCCAATTCCGTCGCCAGCCGTCCAGCCCGACCATACTGAGCAAATTGTTCAACATGCCGTATTCCGTGTTGTATACCATGCCCCAGATCAGGGAAACCATGACCGAGGAAATGACGACGGGCATAAATCCGATCGTCCGGAATATCCCCGAGCCCTTCAGCCCGCGGTTGAGCAGCAGCGCCAGGAGCAGGCCCAGCGGGAGTTGGCCGATCAGGCCGGTGACCATGATGATGACATTGTTCTTCACCGACAGCCAGAAGGTGTCGTCAGTTAAAATTTTCAAATAATTATCGAAACCGGCAAAGGTCATCGTGCCGATCCCGTTCCAGTTCATCACCGAATAGTACAGCGACAACCCGATCGGAACGATGGCAATCCCCAGATAAATGACCAGCGCCGGGAACAAGCCAAGAAAAATCGCAAATTTGGTCCCCTTTAAGGTCTGCATTCGGTTTCCTCCTTTATCCCTCCCGTTTTCAAACCCGAGGAATGAAGAAAACCCGGTTTATCGGGTTTTCTTCATCGGCTGCGGATTCTGCTTCGGATGATTGTTTGCTCCGCCTAGGTCAGTTCAGGTTATCCATCGCTTCCTGGACTTCCTTCGCCAACTCTTCCGGCGTTCCCCGGCCTACCGTCAGCGCTTGCAATCCGTTTTGGAGCACATCCACCACCTGGGTCGGAACGACGCTGTCAAATACCGGTGCCGTGCCGTTGCCCGTCAATTCCAGCATCTCTTTCAAATATTTGCTGGCATCCTCGGGAATTTCCACCTTCGCCGGCACCACGATGCCATTTCGGATCAATTCTTTGTAAAGGTCTTCGTTCACGAAGAACTTCAAAAACTCCTCGGCCGCCTGGCGTTTCTTCTCATCCAATCCGCTCTTGATCGAAATGCCGTACTGCACCACGCCGGCGCTCTTGGCCGGATCGCCTTTGCCGCCGTTCACGCTCGGGAACAGGGCGATCCCGAATTTCTCCCCTTCGCTGTTGGTAATCCGCACTCTGCCGTCAACCGTAGAGGAGGAGATGTGCATGGCCGCTTTTCCCTGAATAAAATAGTCCTGCGCCTGAACCGAATCCATATTGTTCGCGTCGGTGTTGAAGGCGTCCAATTTCGTCAGTTCATCGACAACAGTCAGCGCTTTAACAAATTCCGGATCGGTAAATTTCGCTTTCCCCGCCAGGACGGCCGGCAGGAAATCACTGCCCGTAAAGCGGTCGCCGATAATCGAAATATAGGACGACTGCAGCGGCCATTGCTCCTTATTGCCCAGAGAAATCGGCGTGATGCCCGCCGCTTTCAGCTTTTTGACCGCATCGATAAATTTATCGTAAGTGTCCGGGAATTGATCGTAGCCAACTTGGGCAAACATTTCTTTATTGTAGTAAATAATGTCGACAAAAGTCTGTTTGGTCGGAACCGCATATTGTTGGCCGTCCACGTTGAAACCGGTTAGCGCGCTCTCCGGAAGAATGGAGGTCCAATTCTCCATTAGATCGTTAATCGGCTCCAGTAAATTTCCGGCCACCAGCGGGTCAAGGTCGGCTCCCGGCCATACGACATTGATATCGGACAAGTTGTTTCCGGCGGCCAACGTGCGCAGCTTGGTTTTGTACTGGGCGGCGGGGACGCCGTCCTGCTTAATCACGATATTGGGATGCTGCTTTTCGAATTCCGCGATCCGGGCTTTGTATACTTCATTGTCCACGTTTGGCGAAGTCCAGGGATGCATCATGTTCAGCGTAATCTTCTCGGACTCCGTTCCGGCACCGCTTCCGCCGCTTCCGCCGCTGCCCTGTGCATCGTTCTTGCCACATGCCGCGGTAAAAAGTGTAAGCAAAGCGATAAGACCGAGTAGCAGCACTTTCTTGCTTTTGTTTGTTTTGTTCATAACCAACCCTCTTTTCGTGATATTGGAATCGATAAATAAAACCTAACAAATCATGACGCGTTTCTTATCTTTTTTCGTTATATAAGTGATTATAAATCTGTTCCTTATTTGTCTATATCCCATAAATTTACGATATTATCCAAATCAATTAAGATAAGTGATAATTATACGTCATGAAATATAACATAATATAGCATGGGTGAACTAGAACATTGGCGGTCTGGACGCTTGGCCACTTAATTAACGGGAAACCTTCCCGTTAATTTTCCGCTATTGGGCCTTTGTCTCGATTTAGCTGGAAAAACTCCATCTATTTTGCGCCCCTAACCTCGATAACCCCAATTTCAGATGAATTAGCAGGAGGTTTTCCAGCTAATTTGCTTCTGTAGTCTCATAATCACCAAGTTAACGGGAGGTTTTCCCGTTAACTCTCCCACCCCCTCTCGCGTTATTTCAAGCATACGGTAAGCGGTTACAAATCACTTGGAAAGTAACCGCGCTACGGCGGTCAGTCCCATATTTACTGTTATTTAATTTTCCGGCTCGCTCAGAATATAATCGACCAGTTCGTCCAGCGGGACTGTGGCCAGCGCGATCGCCGTGTCGGTTACCCCGTAGTAAATGTACAGCAGTCCGTCCTTCACCACATTGCCCGTCGGGAAGATGACGTTGGGAATCTGATACCCAAACTTCTCGTAATAGGTTTCCGGCTCCATGATAAAATTCCGCGTCCGGGCGATGATTTTTTCCGGGTTCTCCAAATCCAGCAGCATAGCTCCGACCCGGTACACGACTTCGTCATCCACCCCGTGGTAAAGGACCAGCCAACCGCGGTCCGTTTTCACCGGCGGCGTCGATCCGCCGATTTTCCGCGACTCCCAAGCGGGATTTTCCCCTTTGGCCAGCAGCTTCGGTTCATCCCAATGAATCAGGTCGTCGGAATAGGTGATCCACATCCCGGCTTTTTCCGTGCCGTATTTTTCGCCGACATATTCCTCTGGGCGGCGCAGCAGCACGTAGCGGCCGTTAATTTTTTCCGGGAATAAAATATTGTCCCGATCATTGATATCCAGCGGCGTCGTATCGGCCAAAAACTCCCAATCCACGAGATTTTTGGAGGTCAGAATCGAAGAGCGCGTCAGCCAGTGCCCTTTCTGCTCGCCCCAACCGTCCGGGTATTTCGGGATGGAACGCTTAGGTACGCCCCGGCCCGTCGGGTAATAGCTCATCGCACACGGACGCAGCGCATAGTTCAAATAAAAGGTATTCTCTATTTTGACAATGCGCGGATCCTGCACGCTCCCGTACGGAAATCCCAGCATATCGGGAGTGACGATGGGCTCGTCCTTGACGTGCGTAAAGTGAACGCCGTCCTCGCTTTCCAGCAGGCCCAGGTAATTTTTGCACGGTGTCAGCGATCCGGCCGTCCTTTCGATCATATAGAACTTACCGTTATCGATAATCACCGCAGGGTTGAAAACGGTTACCATCCGCCATTCATAACCCCCAGGGACCACGATCGGATTATCCGGATGTCTCTCAATCTTCATCTGCATACCTCCTCTTGAACCTCTTATAGGGCTATTATAAAACGCATTCAAAACGCAAAATATCCTGTAGACTTTAGAAAACGTCCGAATAATAGGGGTGTTTTTTGGCAAACAAAAAAGCGGGACCTCTTGGCGCCCTGGCCAATCCGTCCCGCAGCTTATGGGCAAGCCCATACAGGCTCACTTTTATACGTCATAGTTCACGATATAATTTTGTAGTCCGGTATTGTAATAACCGATGCTGAGCTCGATGATCCTTCCCCGTCCGTCACGGGAATAGCGGCTGCGTTTCAGGACGGGGGTTCCCGCCTCCAGCTCCAGCCTATCCGCCACCGCGGGCCCGGCCGCCTCTACGCCGAATTCGTCCCGCAGCCGGTCCAGGGACAAGCCCTGCTCTTCCAGCAGTTCATACAACGATTGTTCTTTCATATCGGCCAGTTCCAGGCCTTCAAGCTCGATGGTCAAATAGTGCACGTAAAAAATATACGGAATATCGTTCAAATCATAAAGGCGCTCCATCCTCAAGCAGCGCGTGCCGAACGCCCGGTACAGCTCCGTACCTTTCTCGTTCGACACGATTTCCGTCCGCAGCCACCGCTTGCGGATCCGGTGTCCGGATTCCACGAGAATTTCCGTGAAATGCTTCCACTTCGACAGTTTGGAGGCCGCTTTATTCCGGATGACTTTCGTGCCTTTCCCGCTGCCTTTTTCCAAATAGCCTTCCTGCACCAGTTCACTGATCGCCGCCCGTACCGTTATTTTGCTGACGGAAAATTCTCTCTCGAGCAGCGGTTCGGACGGAATGTTGCTTCCCAGCACGTAAACGCCGTGCAAAATACGATCCTTTAAAATTTGTTTGACTTGCAAATATAACGGCCGGTCTTTTCGGGACAAGCTCATGTTCACTTCCACTACCTTTCCACATCGCCTATACGGCTGTCGATCGCCCGGAACACCTCCGCCTCGGAAGCCATCGGGGTATCGCCGGCGACCGTATGGGCCAGCACCCCCGCCGCAGCCGCGAAGTTTACGGACCGCTCCGGCGGAAAGCCCTCCATTTCCCCGTGAATGATGCCGCTGGCAAAAGCGTCTCCGGCCCCAATCCGATCATGGACTGAGAAGGTCAGCCGCCGGGAAAACGCAAATTGTCCGTCTTTGTAAATAAAGCCGCGCAGGGAGTGGGAATTATCCCCATGGATATCCCGGTGCGTTCCGGCAATGACTCGGATTGCGAATTTGTCGGCCACCGCCGGAATCAGCGCCTTAAGCCGATCCTCCCGCGTCTCCTTCTCCGTATTCATGCCGAGGGTGAGCAGCGCGTCCTTCTCATTCATCATGACGATGTCCGCCAGCTCCAGCATTCGTTCGTAATGCGGCCGTGCGGCGAGGTAGCCTTGCTCCCCCCAGAGTGAGGGACGGTAGTTGCAGTCGAACACCACCGCGCCGCCCCGCTTTTTGACGGCTTGAGCCATGGCCAGCATATGGCCGCGGACACCGTCGTTCATGGCCAGCGTGATGCCGCAAAAATGGGCCGCGTCGACGGAGGCCGCGATGCATTCCCAATCATAGGTCCCTTCCGGCGCGGTGTTGAAACTGCTCTCCAGCCGGTTGGTATAAGTAACCCGGCTCGGCCGGACGCCGAAGCCGTTCTCCAGAAAATACATGCCCAGATAGCTTCCGCCCCGCTGCACGAAATCCGCGCCGATCCCGAGCTTCCGCAAATAGGCCGCCGCCGCGTCGCCGAGCGGTCCGGCAGGCAGGCGGGTGACGAGGGACCCGGCATGGCCGAACCGAGATAACGCCGAGGCGATATTTACGCCGGTTCCGGAAAAAGAGTAATTCAGGACGCTGGATTGCGAAAGCAGCTCAACCCCCGGCACCTGCAGGCGCATCATCACTTCGCCGAACGCCGCGATCCGTTTAGGCATAGGTATCCGCCAGCTTTTTCATCGTGCCGAGCAGGGTGCGTACGTCCTGAACCCGGGTTTCGCCCGTCGCCTTGTCGATAATGGAGGAATACACGTGAGGAATGACCTGTCTTACGCCCGCCTCCAGGGCGATGCGCAAAATGGCCTCGAAATTGTCCATATCGATGCCGCCCGTCGGCTCCAGCGCAAATCCCGCGTCGGCGCAGGCCGAGGCGACCGCCCGGTACTCCTCTTCCCGGCTAAGGCCCTGCATCGGGAAATATTTGAGCGCGTCGCCTCCCATATCGCGCACGAGCGCAATCGCCGCAGAGACCGGTATGATCGCGGCATCCCCACCGGCCGCGCTGACCGGCCCCGTGGAAATGTTCACGTACCCCGGACGCCCGGTCGGGGACACCAGGCTGTTGATCCAGCTGTCCTTCCCGCCGAGGTTGGCCCGGGTCGCCCCTACCGCCGGAAACACCTGGTTGATGTGACTCCCCGGGTAATGCTTGGCGATCTCCGCCACAACCGCCGCCTGCCGGTTATCTCCCGCGCCGAGGCCGATGGAGACGGCTTCATCAATTTCCTTGCCGTAGGCCTTCATCGCGGTCACGGCTTCTTCGACCGTGGGATAAGCCTTGGAAAGCACCCCCACCAAAACATGGCCTTCCGCCGCCGCAAACACCTCCTTGGCGTTGGCGATATCCTTCGCCAGTACATTTAAGGCCACACGATCCTTATAGAAACGCTTTGCGATTTGCGACATCTCACTTACCTCCCGTCAATTTTCGGATTTCGGACTCGATCACCTGGATGTCGTCCCCCAGCAGAGGCCGGGGATCTATATCGAAATACCCCTGTCTTACCCCGTAATCCCGCGTATATATGGCGATGTCCCCCTGCTGAAGAGCCGCGGCGACTTCCTTGGCGGATACGCCGACGGCCGCCGGATCGATATGAACGCGCCCGCGGTAAATGGCCCGTCCGGCTTCATCCTGCACGATCGTCACCCGGACCCCGGGAATGTCGTTCAGCGCCATCAACGCTTGCAGCGACGCTTTTTCCTGTTCGCTCTTATCTTCTTTGACCATGTATTCATCCAGGGCCTGCAGAAGACCGAAGATCGTTTCCTTGCCGACCTTCATACTGCGCCCGATGGCATGCAGCTGCACCTTGAGCCAGTCGATGTATTGAGGCTTCCCGGCCACGATGCCCGAGGTGGGACCTTCGATCGCTTTGGAGCCGCTGTAAATCGCCAAATCCGAGCACGCCACATACTTCCGCAAGTCCTCTTCGGCCGCCGCGTCGACGATAAGGGGGACTTCTTTGTCCTGAGCCACCTGCCAGGCTTCTTCGACGGAAATCATGTTTTTCTGGACCGTATGATGGGATTTCACATACAGGATCGCCGCGGTATTGTCGTTCACGGCGTCGGCGATATGCTCCGCCTTCCCTTCATTGGCATACCCGACTTCCACCAGCCGGCCGCCTCCCAAATGAACCATGGTCTCGACGGGTGCGCCGTACTGCACGTTGTGTCCCTTGAGCAGGATAATTTCATTGCGGATGATGAATTCCTGGTGCAGACGTTCACTGAGTCGCCGATTTCCCCGCGTGACGAGCGCGGCCACGGAAAGAGCGATGCCGCTGGACGCCGAATTGACGACGACGGCCGCCTCGGAGCCGATCTTGTTCGCGATGTAATCCCCCGCCTTATCCACCAGATCGGCGATTTCGACATAGCTTTGTCCGCCTTGCTTCATGGCTTCCATCACCGTATCGCTCGGCGCGGACACGCCGAGAATACTCATGCGCCCGCTGGCGTTGATCACGCGCTTAAGGCCATATTTCGCATTCCATGAATTCCCCATTCATCACAACTCCCTTGGCTCGAATAATTTGCTTCGCCTGCCGCTCTTCGCCTTCCGAATCGCGCAGCACCGCCGGGCCTTCGTCCAGACTGAACAGCGTCAGGTTGGCGGTCTCTCCCACGCGTATGCGCGCAAGCTCCGGTTTGCCCAGCCAGGCCGCGGCCCGCGTGGTCACCATCGCGATGACTTCTTCCAAGGGATATCCCAGAAGAAGAAATTTCGACAGCACGCTGCTCATGCTGTACACTGGCCCGTTCAACCGGTTGCCGCGATAGATGTCGGTGCTGATCGTGTCCGGCGCTATGCCGTACCGCTTGGCCGCTTCCGCCACCCGAAAGGAAAAGCTGGCCGTACCGTGCCCCACATCCAGATGAACGCCCCGCCGGATCGCGTCGACCAAAACCTGAAGTGGACGACCCTCGGCATCGAACAGATTGTTCTTCTTCCCATTCAAATAATGCGTGATGATATCTCTACCCGCCAAAAGCGGAACGACCTCCCGGATATCCGGCGGCCCCGATCCGATATGGACCATCAGCGGCAGTCCCGTTTCCCCGGACAGCTCCCGCGCCGCGCGCAGCGGCGCTATGCCGCTGTCTCCGACCACGCTCCGGCTGATGCGGGCCTTCAGTCCGACGATGAAATCCCCGGCGGCATCAACTGCTTGGTTGATTTTTTCCCGGTCGATCCACTCCATCCGCGACAATTCGTCGACACGGCTCAGACCGATGCGCGAAATATTCAAAAAAGCAAACACCCGCGTCTTCGCCCGCTCCCCGTCCTTGAGGAGGTCGGCGATCCGGTCCGCCCCGCAACTGCCCGCGTCCACGATCGTGGTCACGCCTTGGCGGATACCGATCTCATCGATCTCGTCGCCGTAGGGGTCGAACTCGGGAAACGCATGAACATGCATATCGATCCAGCCGCTCGACACGTATAACCCTTGGCCGTCCCGTTCCTCCGGAGCGCGGCCCTGACCGGGCCCCGTGATCTCCGCGATCCGGCCGCGGTCGATCACGATATCGACCTCTTCCCCGCCGACTCGCTTTACGCGGCGAAGCACCCATGAATCTCCCATGATATTCACCTTTTTCTTTTATAACATTATAATGTTTAATTTAGCATGAGGGGTAACCGAAGTAAATATAACGTTATAATGTTTGAGATTGCAGTTCCAAATCAAAGCCGATCTCAAACATTCGGGTCCAAGGAAAATGCAGACGGGCCAAACGGATCTCTCCATCCCGAATACCTTGGAAATATTCCGCCGTCAGCCACTTCATCTTCACTTCCAAAATCGTCTGTACCTCATCCAGGCAATGACCTATCTCGTAGTAGCTCGCGTTCAGCCCGGGCAGATCATTCTTCAGCATGTCCTGGCGGACGAGGGATTGATAAATAAAATCCTCCACGAGTCTTTCATAATAAAATTTCCGGCTTTCCCGGAACGTTTCGATCCCGGCTGTCTGTTCCGGATGCTCCAGATAGTAAGAAACGATGACGAAATGGGCGATGACCGTGCCCAGGGCGTTGCCCGAGGTGTTCCAGCCCGCATAGGCCGTTAACCGGTCCAGCAGTCCTTTGCTCCTCAGCAGCCCGATCAGCACCGGATCGCCGCCATTGCAGGTCGCCACATCGCCCAATGCGACATGTTTTCCTTTCCGGAGATAGTTTTCCGCGGCCTCCACGATTTCGCGGTACTGAATCTCGGAGAAATACGAACGGTGCCGCTCCCGGAAAGGGATCTGCTCCGCCATCCCCGCCTGGTCGACGGCCGGCGAATGGACGATCAGCACCAGCGGCGTTTCGCCGGAATGATCCGCCAGCACGGCACCCGCCGCGGTCAGATGGGATTTAACGCTCTCGTTCAAGCTCCGGTCCTCGTATTTCGGCTTGATGAACGGTCCTTTTGTCGAAGAGTAACGCACGAAAATTTCCGGCTTGTGCCCCTTGATCTCGCAAAAAATATGCGAAAACATCGTGCACCCGACCTCATCGGCGCCGGGATAGATCATAACGCGGTCCATGATGCCCAGCTCCCAAGCCCGGCCGATCATAAGCTGCTGTTCCTTCGGGGAAAAACCGTACTCGGAATTGTCGTCCAGCGGAATGACCAAATGGTCGATCACGCCCTGGCGCGCCAGCTCCAAGGTATGGTGATTTACCTGCTGGTTGACCTGCCTGCGCCCGACGAAATCATTCAGATATTCCGGGGGAATCAGGGCCTTTACCCGTTCCAGCTCCTCCCGCTCCGCCTCGCTAAGGCGGTCCCGCTCCTCTTTGTCGCTTAAAAAGCTGTATTTAAAAATTTGCCCGCCGTGAAATTTGTAATAGTCCGGCTCTTCCTCGTCCTTATTGTTGTTCGGCACCCGCATGATCAGATTGAAGGCGTGAATCCGCAGACCGGGCCGGAGCTTCTTGATTTCCCCGAGCACGGACAAGCGCTCCAGACATTCCTCGAAGGTCAGGTGATGCAGGCGCGACGGGACGATGCCTCCATAAACCAGCAAGTCGATCGACACGAGCAGATAGTCCGCATCCGCGGCTTCCTTCAAAAGCCATTGCCGCACCGCCGCCGTATCGGCCGGTTTCTTTTTTTGCCCCAGCAGCCGGATGTCCGGCGCAACAAGCTGCAAATCGGTCATCCCCGCAAGCCGCTGCGGAAACCGGCAATTGCAGGGTCTTTCGTCCAATGGCAGATAAACCAATTTTGACATGAGTGCGCTCTCTCCCTTTCACTTAGGAAATTAATCGTTTTCATTGCAGTGTACGCTTACTGCTATCTTAGCGCTCCCGGCAGCAAAGAAATATCCCACTCATTTACGAAAATATCCAAAAAATACTGAGGCCGGAGGGAACCTCAGAGAGATCCCCGCTCAAAAGCCTCCAGCACCAGAATGTCCTCCAATTCCGGCGGATTCGGCCAATGAATGTAGCGTTCCCGCTCCAATTGACGCAGCCCTTCGAGGATGTCTTTTTTGCCCCGGCCGGTCATCCGCTCCAGTTCGCCCATCATCGGCATCCTTCTGCGTTGGATGGTGAAATTAAACAAGATGCGCAGCAGCTTGCGCTCAAGATCAGGAAGCATGGCTTCCGCCCCCTTTCGCCGGGGAACAGGCCAGGATTTGACTCGCCCGGAAAGCCCGGGGAGCCCCGCTGGTCAAGCAAGTGGCCCGCACCAAATCGCCTCTGACCGCATGAACTTCAATCCGCCGCTGCGACACTTTGCCCTTCCGGTCCAGGTAGATGATCTCTACGATTCGTCCGATGTATTTTTCCACGCGTCTCATCTCTAAATAAGAACATTTGTTTGTATTATATGCGAACACACGTTCTTTATTCAACAAGAAAAAATCACCGGTTCTTCCGGGAATTCCTTGAGCCGCCATGATTCCGTTTAAAAACACGAAGATTAACTTAAGTTAATTAAAAGGAGTTGAGTGGAATGGGAAAGTGGAAACCCGGTGAACGATACCGCAGTTGGGGAAAAGCCGTCCTATGGATCAGCGCGTTTGCCATTTTGCTGGGCTGCGGATATGTAATGTACATTTTGTTTTCAGTGTACTGGGGAGATTAAACGTGGAGAAGGCCCGTCCTTACATAAGGGGGGGCCTCCTGTTCTGTTTTGTTATATGATCCGTTCTTTACTTTTGTTGAGTTCCTCGTACATGAACTTATAGAAGCCCAATACTTCCGGACTTTTGGGAATCAGCAGCAGCTTTTGTTCCAGCTTCTTGTTAAATTCCCTCGTCATACCTTCTCTCCCGTCGAGAGAAAAAAACTGCGCCAAAGCCACTTCCCCCTGCGAGTTGATAAAGGAAATGTTGTACGGAAAGATCCATCCCGTCTTTTTCTTGACGTCCGTTTGTTTCTTAGTGACGGCATAGTCCTCGAAAAATCCCTTGTGGAACGTCGTTTTGGCGGACTCCTCTTCCACGTAGTAGTCTTTCCTCACCACTTCAGCGGATGCGGCAATGATATTCTTGAGCGGGATTTTAAAAATATTCTCCACCACCCACTTATGCCCGTTCTTTCTACCTTCAACCACATTCAAAAACTCTTCGTCAAAAAACAGCTGCAGCTCATTTTCCGGGTATTTAACCGGCAAACCGGAAACGATTTTCACATAAGTATACTTGGACACGACGTAAAAGCCCCCCCAACCGATCATGCATCCTTTTTCCAAATTATACACGACGGTTGGCGGGGCTGTCTTATTTTTTTGTCACTTGTTCGAATTTTCGCCTCAGCTTTGCTTCAATGCCGACAATATTTGCTGCCGCAGCCGGTTGACCGCAACCGCGGCCTCCTCCCGAGTTAACGGCGCCCCGGGGCGTTCCCCGTCAAAGATGCCGCATGCTTTCGCTTCGGCCCAGTCTTTGGCTGCCCAATCACTGACCTGCTCAATATTGCGTTCCTGTTTGGAAATATCATTCTCCTCCTCTTGCCGTGGGTTATTGAGAGCAGCGTATGCTCCCTTCAATTCCTCCACTGATCCGCGGTACACGTTTAAATCGACATGCCCGCCAATTCCGGCGATCCGCCCGCTGTCGCTATACTGCCAAAAATCCCACTTCTTCCAGGCCGGAACATCATAGGGTACAGCAGAGCTGTAGCGCGCGATCCAAAGCGGATAGCTTTGCAGCGTTTCGTCAAACTGTTGGGCGAACGCATTCCCCGTATAAATGATCGGGCGGATGCCGATCAGACGCTCCACCTCGGACAAAAATGCCCGGGCAATTTGGTTGATCTGCGGTCGGCTTAACCCTGCGGGGTTGTTTTCGTAGTCCATGACGGGCGGGAGTGTAAAGGGCGTGCCTACGCCTTGCAGGGTTCGCACAAAATGCTGCGCCTGCTTCCTCGCGGCTTCGGGCGAGACCGCGTCCACGAAGTGATAGGGGCCGGTAAGCAGCCCCGCCTTGTGAGCGCCCGCGGCGTTGCCGCGAAATTTCGGGTCGACCCAGGCCGTTCCCTGGGTCGCTTTGATAAATGCGAAGGAGATGCCCGCGGCCTTCACCTGCGGCCAATCGACCTCCCCCTGCCAATGGGAGACGTCGACGCCGCGCGCGTTACGGTTGCTTTTTACCTGCATGATCCTTGGTCCCCTCCTCGCTGTTTTCTCCGCTTTTGGATTGAAAAATCTTCACGGCGCTCCGCAGCACCTCCGGCATGGGAATCCCCATCCGCCCCACGTTTTCGATGATGGACAGCAGTTCCGTCGCCAAATAAAAAAAGATCACGGCATCCCGGATATAATTTCCCTCGCCCAAAATCCCGTCAATGAGATTGGCAATGGCGACCAGGATAAAAATCGTGACCTTGCGAATAATGCCTTCATGCCCGATCCGGCTGCGCAGCTCCCCGTTCATCCAGGCGGCGATCCAGCCGGTAATCCAGTCGGCGATGACGAAGACTAGTAGAACCTGGAGGAGAAGGGTCCAACCGCCGACCATGTAACCCATCATCGCTCCAACAATAGAGGCTGTGCTGGTGGTGAAGTAATCTAAGTGGTCTTTCATGTCGGTGGCCTCCTTGGGATTAGTGGAAAAGAAAAAGCCCCCTGAATGGGAGCATCCTCAATTTTATTCTGCAAAACAGTGTACTGATGCACCTACTCAATTGCCCACCATGTGACATTATTTGATGTGCCATCTGCGTGAAAAGAACCTTCTGTGTCTTTCCTATAAAGGGATAATGTAAAACCATTAGAGTTAAGTACCATATTAAAACCAAAGCTAACTGATCCATTTTTATCAGCATAGTTCGATGGACTAATAACATCAGGAACATACAAAATTAATGTAGTAATCCCATCACCACTCCTATTGTGGAAGAAGACTCTTGTCCAAACAAAGACTAAAGAGGGTCGGAAGTCGAGTGAATTTACTACTACTCGGGTCCCTGACAAAGTCTGACCTGTAGCTATATAATCAGCACTTCTTAATGTTCCAGTAGCTAACCTTTTTCCTGTAGGAATTTTCCAAATCTTCTCGGATAGTTGCTTTAACGTTTCGCTCCCTGATGCCGGAACTCCTTTGTCAGTAATGGCGGAAGCGACAGCGTTTTTCCCATCACTGACATTTGTAAAAAGCTCATTGATCGCAGCTACAGCATTGGATTTATCCGTTGTCAATAAACCTGAAAGAGGGCCAACCGCGTCATCAACCGTACTTTTCAAAGCTATATCATTCCCTGTTGCTGGAGCCGCTACCTGAGCACGCCCCATACTATCTTTAACAACCAATCGACTTGTTGCTAAACTATCCAATTCCTGCAAAGTTATCCCCTTCGCCATATTTATCATCCCCACGTTTTTTTTATCCACAGTTAAGTTCCAATTACCGTACAACTACTCAACCTATAATCATATTTGGAAGCCCCGGAGGAAATACTAAAGGTAACCCCATTATCATTAAAGACCACATTTTCAACATAGCCCGAAAAAGATAAACTACTATCTCGCTCCGTCTTAACGTCTCCTCTAAATCCGCCAATTGAACCCTTATCCCTTGAAAAAACAACCGCACCCTCACCATCTATACGCGTCCAATAAGAAGTTCCTTTTGTAAAATACATGCTTATTCGCACCATAATGATTTCAGGTTTAAACGGCAGATTTGAGATTGAGAAAGGACCGGGACCAACCTCACTAAAACTCACGGTTTGAAATTGAAGCCCTGTTCTAATTTGTGCTATTTTTTCTGCAAGCTGAGCGTTTGTATCAGAAGGAGATGCCGAAACACCCTTAGAGGCAATTGCTGCAATCATAGCATCTCTATCAACCGTGGTTAATCGCTCCAAAGCCCCTTGAACTCCAAACAAAGCCACATCTTTTGGGAGGTTTGTAGGGGTGAGAGCCGGATCACCTACTACATATCCGCCACCATTGTGGTAACCCATAGGGATCGCCTGATTCATCGTAGAAGGTGTAATCACAACTCCTCCTCTATTAGGCATAGTTCCCGTAAAGGATCCATTTAGATTAGACGCTGTTTTACCTTCCAGTAATTCACTTGCGCCCGCATTTCCAGTAGCCTTAATAATGGTGGCCATTTTATCTATCAACAAATCCCAGCTCTCCGAAGCGGATGCCGATATCCCTAAGGCAACAAGCGCGGCAACCACTTCCGCTTTACGCTCATTGCCAGCTTGAAAAACCTCATTCAGTTGCGCTTCCAAACCGCTTACCCGGTTCATCGGCACAGTATCTACGGCCAGAACGGCTCCGTTAATTGCCCCGTCCGAACCAATAGGCACATTTTTGAATACCATCATCATCAACTCGGTCGACGCGGCTACCCCAGACAAAAGGGTGATTTGGGCCCGCCGGGTAACCGTGCCCGATTCATCTCTGACCGTGTTGGATATCGTGTACTGTGTCGAGTCCAGGAAGGCCCTATTAATCGCAAGAAGTAAGGTGTCCGTGTTCGCATCAAAAAGGTCCAAAGGAATTTCAAAAACCGTCTGATTGTCAACGGTGGCTACGACTTTCAATGGATAACTTACCAGTTTGGGAATTCCCGTTTCCGTCACCAGTCCAATCTGCTGATCCGTGTAAGACTTGGCTTCCAGCGTAGCGTCCTTAACGGCTTTTGGTGTGGCGGCCATATCCTCAGCGCTGCTGTTTGTAGCATTGGAAAGTTGGACCTTCCCTTTCTCAGTCAAAGAAGCATCGGGAATGCTTACATTCCCCACCGCCGCATCAATCTTATCCCAGTTCTCATTCAGCATCGTCTCAATATTAAACGTGTCATTCCCGTCCGCGACGGGGTCTTTTTTCAATAAATCAAGGTTAGGCGTTTTGCTGGCCAAGGGAACCACCTCCTGCAAATTTGGATAAAGGGAGCTGCTGCATCTCGCTCAATGTTTTGACGCCGTGAAGCTCTTTGATCACCAAATAACTGAATTCATACTCTACCGCCAGATGCGCCGGCTTGATCTCCTCGATCATCGCCCGCAAGTCGTCCAGATTCGGCGGAATGCCGATCGTATCGATGAACTTGATAGTGAAACTCCACTCGGAAGGCGCGAAAGTCACGTCGACCGTTCCGCCATCATAGGCTTCCGCCACGTTTTTCACCAGGCGTCCGGAGAATTGCCCCGCCCCGCGCAGCTTGGACTCCACCAGAGCCCGCCGCTGCTCCAACGGCTTTTCCCTGTCTGTGGCCAAACCCAATTCCTGTTCCCATCGATCCAGCCCCCAGGTCGCCGTCCGCACAAAAAACTGATCCAACGTCTCATTCAGCGCCCGATAAAGCTCATCCAGTTCAGCGCCCTTCGCGTTTATATCCGAGCTCATCACTCGCGAGTTTTCATAGTATCCCGGCAAAAATGAAAACATCTCGCGCCCCAGAGGACTGGAGATTTCATGGACGCTCCCGGTTGCCGGGGCAACCGCCGCACTCGCCGTAACTCCCGCACTACTCATGAACTTCCACCGTCCCCGGCACGGCGACCTGCCCCGGCAAAATCTCGATGTTCGCATCCGCCTTGCCGTTCACCGTCAGGTCGGTATAATCGATGATCGGCGGTATATCGAGCAGGATCGCCGCAATCCGCGTGAATCTCACCAGCGGATCGGCAAAAGCGAGCAGTTTCAAATATCCCCGCAAACCGCTTTCGATCTGTGCTTTGACCTCCGGCAGGGTCACCCCGCTGGCCAGCGTCAGCTTCACGGAGATCGCGATCGGCACCTCTTCCGCGGCCATCACCGTCACGACGGGACCTGCCGGAGCCATGCCTTCGCCCTGACCATCCATCGTCGGATCGATATGCTGCTGAGCCGCGGCCACGATTTCAGCGTTCGCCGCCCGTTTGTCCGCGTCCAGCAAATAAATCCCGACGGTGCCCGGGCCTTTCCAGAGCGGCCTGACCTGCACCCCGCCCACGCCGGGCACTTCGCCGGCCCATTTCATGTACTGCGCCTTGTTGCCACTGGTGCCCTGATTGCGGACCTGGGCGTAAAAACGCTCCAGCAGCAGCTCATCCGATTCCGTATTGGCGCCGCCGCGCGTTTCCTCCGGGTTGACCACGGCAGTAATCCCGCTGACCGGCGTTGACATCAGCGTAATGACGCCCGCCGGAACGACGCCCGAACGCCCGGGCACCAAAGCCCGGATGGGAGCGCTCCCCGTTCCGTCCGTCGCCAAAGTCACCGGCTGCGTCGTCTCATACTCCACGGACGGCTCGTTCGTCGCTTCGTCCGCCGGTGTCAGGACAACGGTTCCCGCCAGAACCAGCGTCCCCGGGGCGCCGGTGAAGCGAACCGTCCCGACCGCGGCCACGGCAGCCCTCCGGGCGACCCCGTGTTCCGCCGCGCGCAAATCGAGGTACGACCCGAAGGTCGTCCCCGCGAAACCGCGCTGCAGCACCTGCTGCGCCCAGCCTGCGGCTTCCGCCAGCACAAAGGCCACCGGGGCCTGGGCGTCCCAAATAAAAGAGCCCTCGGATTTGTCGATATCCGAAGGCACCCTCGCCAGCATCCGCTGCATAATATGTTCTTCCGTTTGTTCCTGCAAAAATAATGGCAGCTCCGTCATCAACTCACGCTCCCTTCCAAAACTATCGCTTCTTCCTGAACATTCATCACCCGGCAGGAAAACCGGCATTGCTCTCCCGCCCAGTCAAAAACAAACCCTTCCACGCTTGCCGTGCGGGGATCGACCATTAACGTTTCCCTGGCGATCCGCTGAATCTCGCTCTCCTGAACGGCCCGGCCGTATCCTCTGCCGATCAGATCCTCGAATTCCTGTCCGTAATTCCGCGAATAAATAAGATGCCGATAGCGCGGTGTCCGGATCGCCTTTTGGCACCACATCACCCAGGCTTCCGTGCTGTCGGCCGGGGCAACTTTTCGCGAAGGCGTCAAGACGAACTCCCCCCGGTCAAAGTCAAACCGCCAGCTTCGTCCGAACGGAACCCGCTCATCCGCCGGCTCCTCCCCGGCTCCATCGGCGGTCCAGGCCTGCTCCGCATCCACCGGAAAAAGATTATCCACCCACGCTCACCACCTTGCAAAGCACGACCGCATCATGTCCTCCGTTCAGCGGAATGACCAGCACTCGGTCTCCAGGTTTGTAGACCGGATTCAGGACCGCTTCTTCCGTTTCTGAGGGCTCGAATATGAACCGTTCCTTTTTTTCAGTCACGCCTCCCGTCCACTTCAACTCAGGCAGCTTTAAAGTCCCCGGAAACTCCGCCACAAAGTAATCGCTAATCTCATGTTTGAAATGGTCCAGCTTTAGCCCCGAAGAGGTAATCGTACCCAGCTCGGCTGCGGTTCCGGAGATGGCTTCCTTCGTTTTGCTCCAAGCCTGTTCGCGGAAAGCGGCGGCCAGAGCCGCATAAGGATCAGTGCCCAAGAAAATACCTCCTTTTCACATCTTCATACGTAGCCAACTCCAGCGTCATATGGCCCGGATCGCCGAGTTGATGGCTGACCGAAGTCACGATCAGGTCCAGGCCGTTAAAATTCACTTTGTCTCCGGCCCGAACCGTATTAAGATCGATGCAGGATACGCTGTAAGTCAGACCTTTGCCGGTAAGCAGCGATTTGGCCAGTTTTTTGGCGGCGTCCGCCGTTTTGACATCCTCATCCTGAACAATCCGCTGCAATACCCCATACTCGGTGGTTTGTCCCGAGGCGATGGCCAGCACCTTGGAAGGAGCGTTTTCCCCGGCTGACGAACCCAGCACTTTCACCCGGGTTACCGTTTCCTCCAACGTCCGGCTTTGTGTTGCTTCCTCAATCCCTTCCAGCCTCCAAACGGTTTTGTTCCCGCCGATCTTGAACAGCTCAAGCCCGGCAGACGTCATCCGCGGGATGAACATGTCGCCTCCCGATTTTACCGTTTCCCTCAGGTCGGCCATGATCATGCTGTAGATCGTTTGCGCCCGGTAAACGGCCCTGTTCAGCTTGGTTTTCGTATCGGGGACGGACGCCAGCTTGATGCTCCAATTGGAGGCATGCTGTTTTAACCGCTGAGAAGCAGTTCCTCCTTTGGCAAAAAGACACTCGTCCTCCGATTTGGCCAAATAAATCGTGCGGTCATACACGGTAAGATTCATGTGTTTCGTCTGGCCGGCCGTGCTGCTGCAATCCCAAACGACCCCCGGATGCAAAAGCGGCACCCGGTTCGAAGAGCCGAAAGGCACGCCGCTAATCCGAAGTTCGTGGCCGGGTTCGATTCCCGGAAAATTCGTCGGAACTTTCAAGGTGATGGAAGCCTGATAAGCGATCTGGTCGAGCGAATCGCTCAGCGTTATGCTCTCGACCAGTTCGCGCAGATAATACTTGTTTTGTAGCACCACCTCATAGCTCATGAAGGCATCACCAGCTTTTGGCCCGGCTTGATTTTGTTCGGGTCCTTCCCGATGGTCTTGGCGTTGGCGTTATAGATCGCCTGCCATTTGGCGCTGCTGCCAAGCTCCAGCTTGGCGATTTTCGACAGCGTGTCCCCGGTTTTCACCGTATACGTTTTGGGCTTTGGCTTCGTGTCTGGGCGGCTGGCTTGCCTCGTCGACTTTCCCGCTGCCGCTGCCGCATTCGTATGAACCTTCATGTCGCGCCACGTCCGTGCAGTCAGTTCAAAATAAACATCCCCCGGTTCCCCGCCTTTAAACGTGGTATTATGGGCCGAGACCATGACCAGCACATTGACCGCCGTCCCCGTGATGATCAGCCGCACCGGCTGTTTACTGTTCATCATCTTGGTTAGGAGGTTCATCGCTTCCTGAGGATCGGGAATCTCACTATAATTGCAGTATCCTGCATCATACACCGCCGGAAAAAAAGAAGAGAAGGCGATTTCCTTCACCTTCTCACCTGCGGGAAAGTCGTATTCTCCAAGAGACAGAATATTGACAGTCTCCAGGGCCTTCCCCCGGGATATCGTGATTTCCTCGGGATTGACGGGGAAATGAAAGACATTTCCCGCGCCATCCTTCAATTGAATTTCCATGCGCGCTCCCCTCCTTATTTGAGGTTTTGTTGAGCTTTCTGTATAGCTTCTTTTATTCTCAAACCTGTCAAATATACAATATTGTCGACGTCGATTTCTTCTTTATTATTTAGGTTGATCATACCTGAAGACATGTTTACATTTACTGTAACTTGTTGTTGTTTTGAAGAAGCTAATTGTTTTTGTACCAGAGCAAGTTGTTCAGGAGACATTCGTGAAGGGTCTATAGCCGCAATCGAACCATCATCATTATAGCTCACGCCTAAAGGCCCCATGTAACTAGGTCCTTCCACTAAGGGGCCTGTCAATCCTTGTTTTTTTCGCTCCTCTGCTCTCTTTTTCAACCTATAAAAAGTGTCCCATTGTCTACTAATCTCCCTGCGATTTAGGTATGCTTTATGTTCTTCATAAAGAAATCCGCCAATGGATTTACCGACAGCAGAGAGACCTAACATTCCGGCAACTCCGCCAACAGCACCACCAATAACAGTTCCAGGACCTGGAACAACTGATCCAGCGGTTGCTCCCAGCTGTGCCCCTCCCCAAAGTGATGTTAAAGCTGCGCCTATTGAAGCTCCAGCCCATGATCCAGCCCATAATCCAGCCCAACTACCAGCAGTTGCTCCAACCGTTTCAGCACGATCTTTTCCAGGATTTGATGTAGCAATCATATAAGTGTCGAGAGCCAAACCTAAAGGAGCTGCCACTTTAAGTGCTGTTTTGGAGATATTACCAAAAAGCTCCAACTCCTTTGATGTTAGTTGTAATTTCTTTGCCCCAGGGACTTCAGCAGGCCCCTTACTTTTGGCCCCCTTTTCTACAATAGATTTCTTTGTCTCCGTCACACTATTTCCTGTTTTATTTGAGGAGGGCTTATTCGGCACCTTCTTCTCAGTCACATTTTTTTGTGTAGCACTACTCAAATCGCTCACTATTTTCTGGCCCGTCTTGTTGCTCCATTTATCTATCTTTACTCCCAACCAGGATGAAAATAAAGATACCCCAATATCTTTAGCAATGTCCAAGGCTTCCTCTTCCCATTTTGTCTTCTTATCAGTCTTTTCACCAAGAGATTCACTAAGCTTATCAGCGATTTCTTTTGAATCAATTGTAGATAAAAAAGCTTGAAAGAAGGTTTCCCCCGCTTTCCTACCTGCTACCGCATAAGGAGATTCATTGTTTTCCTTCAACAGCTTACGATCCTCTTCTACTAGGTTAAGCCAACGTATAGGAATCACCTCTTTAGGTGCGTCAGCCAATCCAAGAGCTCCCATCATCATGTCTTTCAACCCGCCTCCGAGTGAAGACCCGATAGAAGAAGAGATTTGCTGCAGTGTCTCCTTGCCTTTGGAACCCATCCAATTTGAAAAAGATCCGCCGACCACCCCATCCCAATCCACACCTTCCACCCGGATGCGCCAGGGCGCTCCGGTGAGACCCAGCAGGGAAGCGCGAATGCGCGCAGCTGCGGCGGTTACGCCGTCCGTCAAACCAACGATGGGGCTGACGGTCATGCGCTTAAGCTTGGAGAGCCTGCGCTCCACCTTATCCGCGGCTGCCGAAAATCGATCCTCCAGCGTGATTTTCGGCGCGATTTTGGTCTTGCCCAAAACGGATGCCCGCCGCTGGGTTTGCTGGAGCAGTTTATCCAAACTGCGAAGCTTTTTGTCCGCTTGATCCAGTTCGCGGCTGTCCATCTCAAAATCCAGGTCAATCACTTCTTTTTTAGCCATATGCCACCTCCTTTCTCCAAATCCGGTGCGCCCGCATCTGGGCCCTACGGCGAGGAGGCCGAAGCCATCAACTCCAGCTCCCTCTCCGAAAAAGCCCGCAGCAGCAGGCGCTCCCCCTTGGGGAGTGACCAGAATTCCCCGGGGCGAAGATGATGCCGCGTCCACAGATGGAACAGCAGCGTCGTCACGCCGCCGGAGTCGATCAGTTTTTTACGTCGTCGATGTCCACCCCGAAGCCGGAAATTTCGAGCACCTTATCGCCTACCGCGTCCAGTTCCCCGGCAAGCAGCATTCGGCGCACGGCTTCTTCACCGCCGGACAGTTTCAAGCGGCTGATGAGCCGGTCGTCTCCCCAGCCGCTGAGTTTGACGCATTGCTCTCCACCATCCTCCAGCTTTTTGACGACCTCCAGAGCCGCGGTCGCTTCCTTGATCAAGGCGGCGTTAAAAAGCTCACTGTCGATTTTTTCGGTCACCTGGCCTTTGGCCGTTTTACGGACCGTACAGCGTTCGCGGATCGAGTCCACCTTGCTGGAAGTCAGCCCCCGCAGTGTAATTCGCAGGCTTAAACGCCCAATAAAAATGGTCTCTTCCGGCAGATTGGCCGCCGTCTCGAAGAGACCGTCCAAAATATCCTGTTCATTCCATTGTTCCGTGCTCATTTCATCGGATCCTCCTTAAACTTCGGTTTTATAAAAATCAGGACACGGTAATCGGGTCCAACAGTTCGTAAGATTCAAACGTAAACGCTGTTTCCTCCGCCACTTCCTCGCCTGCGGTCCAGTTGGCCAACTGGATTTTGTCCACCATGCAGTTGTTCAGTTGAATCCGTTCAAACCCGTAAGTTTCCGGATCGTCAAGCTTGTTGATAATCGAGAACTTCTGGAAACCACGGGAGATCATCTCGGACGAGACTTTGTAGCCGCTCATCGTGCCGGTCCCTTTTTTGCGCCCCAGTTTAAAAACGGTGTAATCCGTGCCGACCAGATTCAATTCACGTTTTTCCGCTTCAACATTGGCCTCCAGATGGTTCAAGTTCGACTGCCATACCCCATCGATAAAAATCTGGCCGAACGTCCCCATAATGACGCGGCCTGGATCAAGATATTGTGCCATTTGCTATTCCCCCTCTAAATTATTGCACGTAAAACGTGCCGAAGATTTGTTCCATCACATCGGTGTCGTCCGCCGTCCACGTCAAGTAAACCTGATCGTCCTCCGGCTGGATTTGCGGCGCGCTTCCGTAATAACGCGGATCCAGCGTCACATCAAATCCGGCCGGTTCGATGACATTTTCCATAGCCAGAGATTGCAGGTACTGCTTTCCGGCGCCGATCAGCGCAAGCCGACCTTCCTCGGTGTTGTTCACCTTGCCGATATAATGATCCTCGGCGGTGCGCTGCAAATCGGCATTGATCTGGTCCAGTACGCGGATTTTGCGGATTTTCTTCCAGCCTTTGTTCTGGCCCTCCCGCAATGTAACAAGGCTGTTCACACCCCGCAGCACCTTGACCTTCCGGCCGTCATGCACCAGCAACAAGACCCCGTTCTGCACGCCCGCTTCCTGCTCGGACCGCGTCCAGCGCCGGGTCACATCCTCAAATGGGGAGACGGCGTACGTGGCCGATTCCTTCAGGGACTGGCCGGCGATCAGTCCGGCTACCCAAGCCGCCACTTGGGCGGAAGAGTACGATTTGCCGTTCATTTTGGCCCCGGTGCCCACATTGACAATCCCCTCAAAATCCAGAGCAGCACTGCGCGCAATCGCCTGGTTGACCGCATCCGCACCGGTATCCTCGGCGGCCGTACCGCCCAGCGTGGCGATAACGCCTTTTCCTTCGCCGCGCACCCGTTTCAGCCAGGCGGCCATGCTGGCGCGAAGCGCCGCATCCGTTACGCCGTCCAGCGTAAGCACGTGGAAGTCCTGGGTTTCGAACGCTTCGGTGGCTTTCACGTAATCCGCATTCGTAACTCCCGAAATACCGCTCATCCCGCCGGCGAAAGACTCCCCGGACACGTCGGCCAGTGTACCGTCGGCGATTTTTTCCGCAATCACCCACCGGTTGCCCGTGTCCTCGTTAATCGCCGCTGCGGCCTTGGCCGCCCCCCCGTCGCCGATGGCGATCGTCCGCAGCAATGTCCCTCCTTCGTATAGCTTCAGCTCTTTCGTCCCCGCCACCGTGAGGCTCGGCTGGATCGTGACTTTAAAGCTGTTGCCGCGCTTGCCCGGGTACTTGGCTTTAAGCAGCACGCTGTCTTCGGCAGCCGCCGCGTTTTTCAGCGTCAGCGCCGCGGACGCGGCCGTGCTGTCCGCGATCCGGTAAGCCAGCAGCTTTTGGGAGCCGCCCAACAAGGCCAAGTACAGGGTTGTAAAAGCCGTGGCCCCTTCGGATTCATCTTCCGTATAGAACTCGCGGATCGCCGCTTCGCTGGCGACCTCCACGAATTGCCCGACCGGTCCCCAATGGGACTTCACCGGCGCGACCACCACACCGCGGGCTCCCGGCTGAATCGCCGTTCCCGCCGCGCTCACAAAATTCATGTACAAACCGGGAAGTTCCGGTTGATTGGTAACGTTCCAATTTCCTCCTGCCATATTACTGCACCTTCCTTTTCAAAAATTGTTGGACCCGTTGTTTGGCCTCTTTTACGCTAAAATTGTCCCGCGATGCCCCATGCACCGCCCCCAAGAGTACTTCCGATTTCACGCCCAAAAGAGCGGCACTGTGTTTCGCCAGTTCATCGAGGGGATATACAGCTTCCCCCGGGGCCTTGATGTTATTGGCCGTCTCGGCAAGCTTTTTGTTCGATTTCACAATGGTTCACCTCAAATATGAGATTGATAATAAACGTGCTGCATGAGCGGAGCGTCCGCGGATGCCTGCGTCACCCTCCGGCTTAAAGTCACGCTTAACGGTCCTTCCCCCGTCGCGGAATAGCCGTCCGCCACGGTTTTGGTGTTTACCTGTGCTCCGGTTACCTTCACATAGGTTCTTTCCTCCGCTACGAGCGGAATTTTCGCCGCCGAACCCAAGCCTTCCAGCAGTTGCAGTAATGTGGCATGCTCCTGATCGGCATCCGCGGCATGAAAAAAAGCGGTCACCCGCTTCCGCACTTCAAAAACCTTCGTCCCCTGGGGAACGGCGCTCATCTCGACTACCCGCCATAAGATCGCGGGGGAGCCCGCCCCAATCGGCCAGTTCCCGGTGTGTACGGACCATGCACGGCCCAGCCGCTTTTGCGTCCAATCCGCCAGCGCCGTAAGCCAAGGGTCGCTGACGACCGGTGTCTGCCCGGCTAAAGGTTTGGGCGACACCAAGGCGTAATGCAGCGTTCTTACCGCGGCTTGGCGCTCCTCGTCCACCCGGTCCGGGTCGGCAGGACCGAGGGAGAGCAGGGCGAACTTGCCAATCGCGTCGTCCTCCAGCATTTGCTTATCCAATGCCTCGTTCAAAGCGGCGGTCAGCGTCTGCAAAGGGTCCGATGACTGCGATTGTGCCGGGGAAGCCTGGGAAACGTAAAGGTCGATATTCATCAGATGCCTGAAGCCTTTCCAAAGGCCGGATCCGGGACTTTCCCCGCTATCATTTCCCGCGGCCAATACCGCGAAAGGCTTCGGCGCATCCGCTCCGGCAGGCGGGGAGTGGAAATAGACTTCCCGCAATTCCGGGATAGAGGTTCGAAGCTTGTCATAGGTCGTCCTAATCATGGAATCAAGCATGATCTAACTCACCTCCCTTCCACCGGGCGGCTTCCCGCCGCGACGCATCTCGGCAGGCTGCAAAACTGCCGGCTTCCTTCGAAGCGGCCCCAAACGCAGCGGACGCACCGCTCCGGCCGGGTCCAATCCGCATCGGTCCGAAGCGGCGGATTTTTATTGTTGCTGCTGCGGTTTCGCAAATCGCTTCCCTCCCATAAGAAAAGCCGCTGAACGGGTCAGCGGCTTTCAAGTTTATTTAGAGTGATCAGGAGGCATTTACTTTACCGCCCGTCCACTCGATTTCCACAATATAAATTTACCATGCCTAAAGTCGAGCGAATGGACACACACTGGGCAAAAACCGGACAAAAACAGGAACGTGCGTTCTTGTTTTCGTTCTCCTCCGCTTCCGCAGGGACGCAAACGGCTTCGCCGTCAAATTAACGGGATTTCCTCCCGTTAATTAGGCGCACTCCGCCTATCCCGCATCCAAGAAGCTCTACGGAATGAGAACCACATCGCCCGATTTCAAACCGTCCAGTACCTCCGTTAAATCGTCCACTTCGAGCCCTGTCCGAATCACGCGTTTTTCCGGCTCCCCTTTGCCCTTGTCCAGCATAACGTACGGGGTTTCTTTATCGCGCATAACGCCCAGAGACGGCACGGCTATCACATTTTCTTTCCGCAGCGTCTCAATTGTCCCCTCGAGACTCAGGCCTCCGATCAGCCCCGGGACAGGCTTCAGATCAATCACCATATCGAATTGGGAAGGCAGCTTCGGATCCGTGTTCGCCCCTTTTTGGGCAAACTTGGAGATACTGCTGACCTTGCCCGACAGCTTCAAGTCGGAATTGCCGGTCGCCTTCACGCTCACACTCATTCCCGGTTTGATGCGAAACAAGTCCGTTTCGGAAATGGAGGCTATGAATTGAAGCTTATCCGTATTCACGATCGTCCCCAGGACCTGCCCCTCCGAAGCCATGCGGGTCTTGTTCTCCGTATCGTACAGAACGAACACCCCCGCTGCCCCGGCATGAACCGCCGCGTTTCCGATAATCGCCTTTTTGGCTTGCAGCTCCTTCATTTTCAATTCCAGCGCCTTCTCATTCAACGTTTGGGCTTGACGTTTGGCTTCCCTGTCGGCGTAAGCCTTTTTCCGCTCCTCCTCGGTGGCCCCCGGGGGCTCCGTATCCTCCGCCGCATTTATGGTCAGCTTGTTCAAGTCCAGCTCCACCCTGGATTTCTCGATTTCGCTCTCCAGCTGCTTCGCTTCGCTCTCCAGTGTCTGGGTATCGAGCGTGAACAGAAGATCGCCTTTTTTAACTTGCTGACCGTTCTTCACCCGCCACTCCCGGATCTTCGCCGAGAAAGGCGCGAAAACTTCGGTCTGTTCGGCATAGGAAGATTTACCTTTAACTTGCACTTTCTGGGCCAGTGTCGCCTGAGTGACCTGAAATGTAATCGGGGCTGGCGCCTCCACCGGAAGCTCCGGCTCCGGCTTGTACTTCTGATAAATCCAGTACCCCGCTCCCGCCAAAATCACGATGGCGAGAATCCCTTTTATCCATGTCTTCATCTCTATAATCCCTTTCCTCATCATTTCTGCCGATTAAACTCGTTATGCCGACTTGATAACCCGCAGGGCATTTGTCCTGGAGGCGCTGATCGCCGGGTAGATGCCCGCAAGCACCCCTACCACCACAGCAAAGACCATGCCGGCGGGAAGTGTGGACAACTCAATCACCACCGTCATGGGGCCTCCTTCCCGCGACATCATCTGACTGGCGAGAAGCGCGTTCACCTGGTCGACGGCCAGAAACGCAATCACTATCCCGACCGTCCCCCCTAGGAGTCCCAGTAAAGCGGCCTCAACGATGAACATCTCCCGGATCTGCCACAGATTGGCTCCCAGCACTTTCATGACGCCGATCTGCTTGCGCCGTTGATGGGTTGACATAATCATCGCCACAATGATGGACAGCGAGGCCAGCATCATAACAAACAGGCCGATGCCCATCGCCGCTTTCCGGTATAAGTCCAACTGTTCGCTCATGGCCTTCTCCTGAAACAAATTGCTTTCCGTCCGCAGCGTCAGCCGCTGGATTTGCTGTTCCACCTGGGCCACGTATTTCTTGTCTTCGACTTTTACAAGCGCCGAGTTAAGACGGCCGCTTCCGGCGGAACCCGTCTCGCTGTTTTGCAGCTGATCTTGGAGCATGCGTGCGGTATCCAGGGAGACGTAAACTTTTTTGTCGTACATTGCATTGTTCGCATTCGTTCCTTCCTGAAGCTTTAGTACACCCATCACCCGCAGGGACGTGCTTGTCCGCATCTTCGTCATATCGGCCGGGTCGGGGCTTTTGAACTGGATCTGGTTCTGATATAAGTCGGCGGGAGCCGACATTAAATCCATAAATTGTTGCAGCAATTCGTCATTATACGGGTCCTCCGACAGCTTCTCCTGCATCTGCTGTATGACCTTGGGGTCCACCAATCCGTACGTGGCCCCATAATTGACGACGGCCGCACCGTTCATTTCCGAAGGGGCTCCTTGCGCGAAGCGAAAGCCGAAATCGCGTAACGAAGCCAGTTCCGTTCCTATGACCTCCACACCGGAAGAGCGCCCGTCGGACGTCACCATTTCCATATAATCGAGTTTAAGCATGGGAGCCACCGAGACCACATGCGGCAAATTGCGGATGACTTCCAGCTTGCGCGGGGTGAGAGCGCCGCGGTCAAACCCCGAGCTTGAAGCTCCGGTTTTTCGCCCTCCGCCGCCACTCGATATCCCCTCGTTCGGCGATACGGTAATTTCGTCCATACGGTAATTCTCGTTAAGGGTCTTCTCGGTATACGTCTGGACCGATTTCCCGACGTTCAAAGCAATGATCAGGGCCGCACAGCCGATGGCCAAACCGGCCATGCACAGCAAGGTGACCACTTTTCTGCGAATGATCTGCCCCCATGCCATGCGCAACACATCAACAGTTCTCACAACGCTTCTCCTTTTTCCATCTCAAGTTCATTCATCAGTTCATTTGTCGTCTCCCCAATCAATCTTCCGTTCCGCAGCGTAATGACCTTCTGCATCTGGTCAGCCACCTCCGCTTCATGGGTAACGATGATAAAAGTGGTTTGCATCTGCCGGTTCAACCGCTGGATAATGGCCAGAATTTCTTCTTCGGTCTCCGTATCGAGATTTCCGGTCGGCTCGTCCGCAAAAATGACGGATGGCTCCGTAACCAGCGAGCGCGCGATACTGACCCGCTGCTGTTGGCCACCGGACAGCTGTGACGGAAAGAGTCCCGCCTTCCCCGCCAAACCGACCTGTTCCAGAAGCGCTTCGGCCTTTTTCCGCCGGAGGGCGGGCCGCATGCCCATGAAGACCAGCGGAAGCTCCACATTCTCCCTTACCGTCAAATTGGACATCAGTTCATAAGCCTGAAAGATAAACCCGATATGCTGGCGGCGAAATTCTGCCAACTTGTTCTCCCCCAGCCGAACAATATCCGTGTCGGCAATCCAAATGCTCCCTTTATCCGGCTTCATCAATCCGGCCATCAAGTTGAGCAGGGTCGACTTGCCCGAGCCCGAGCTGCCCAGCAGAGCGACCATCTCCCCCTTGTTCACGGTCATGTCGATTCCTTCCAATACGGGGACGACCCCTTGAGCGCTGCGGAAGGCATGACAGACCTGATCTACGCGCAACATATTATCCTCTCCTGACCACGAAGCAAAAGTATGTATTCTTGTCGCCTCTATCCCTCCATTATAGGAGCCGGTTGTATCGGATTTAACCTAAGTTGTATACAGGTTGTAACATCTGCAAGCAATAAAAATACCCCTGAAAGTCCTGGGCACAGTTTCAGCTGTACTCTGGTCTCTCAGAGGCAAGACTCTTCAATAATTCCATACCCCGGGCAGAGGATCTACTACCACGGTCTGAAGGTAAAACGATAGATTTCGCTGTTATCCATGGAGCTGCCCAGAACGAATAGATCGTCTCCCTTCCAGCTTAACTTGAGAAACTGGTCGATATTCCGGTAAACGACCGTATCGGAAGCCAGACCTGTATCTTGAAGATAGGCGACATGCACCTCGTTCGTTTGCTTATCTGTTCCAAGCAGGTAGGCGAGACGGAATTGCTCCTCATCGATCTGAACCCCCCAGATAGGACCTTGTTTCAGGAGCTCATATGCTCCCGATCGGGAATGGTAGCGATACAGCCCCTGAACGTGTGCCACCGTTCCCCGAACCAGCAGATCGCCGTTCTTCAACACCTGAAAGTCCACAATTTCATCGGCCTTCGTCAACAGCGTTCCATCCGGATTTCCTTTTAATGAATACCGGAAAATCCCCGAATGCTCGCCCAACTGAACAAGCATATAAGCCTGGTGATCGTCCGGGCCGGGCGAAATGTAGGATATCGGATAGACGTCTTTGGCTTTGATCCCGGCAGCCTTGGCGATCTCTTCCTGCAGCTGTTCGTAGGTGAACAACATTTCCTTCTTCCCTGTCTTCAGGTCAAATAATCGGTATGTCGAACCGTCGAAGCCGATGTACATCTCATCCCCTACGCGGTTCATTAAAAAGGCTTTGTCGGATAACAGCCGTTTCTTTTGCCCCGATACCGGATCGTAAGCATACGTCTCCTGCGTTTGATTCGAACGGTACCGCGAATAAATCAGCGTGCTGTTCCAAAAGGAAAACGTGTTATACAAAACACTGGAATCAATATCCTTCACCCGGTTGTCATCCAAGTGGAGCAGGGATAGCTTCATTCCCGTGTAGGAGGAATCGGCCCGGTTCAGGACCAGTGTATTATGATTCAGAGCTTCAAAGTTATAGACGGCAAAATCATTCGGCAGCTTCGTCGCCGACTCGATCGAAAAGGCATCGCCCGGCTTGAGAGGCAGGCTGTTGTCGAACTGGCTGCCGGGCAGCTCGATCGTACGCGGCTGGATATAGATCAGATTGAACAGATTGTCCAAACTGTAAATGCCCCCGACTCCGGCCATCAGAATTCCGGCAAGGATCAGTTTGTTCCGGTAAGTTGCCCAAAATTTACGTCGTCCCATGTCTGTCCTCCGGCAACAGGATTTTGACGCGGGTCCCTTTCTTCAATTCGCTGTCCATCTCCACCCGGCCGCCATGGGATTCCACCGTTTGTTTGACAATGGACAAGCCCAAGCCGGCGCTGCCTTTTTCATTCCGATGTTTCTCACTCACCCGGTAGAACGGTTCAAATACAAGCTTCAGCGCTTCGGGCGAAATCCCCTCTCCCTGGTCGGTGATCAGCACCGCCACCATGGCATCCTCCCGAAATGCTTCCACAATAATGGAAGAGTTCACATAACCATACTTGATCGCATTATCCAACACGTTCAGGAAAACCTCCTTTAGTTTGTGGCGGTCTCCCTGAACTTCAAGCCGCTCCTCCAGTTTATATTGAATATGAATATTGTATTTGTTCGCCTTAATGGACATATCTTCGCAGGCTTCCCACACGACCTTCGCGGCATCGATCACTTCGAACCGGTAAACCGGCAAAGGATTCGATGACACCGAGACCTCCAAGATGTCGGCAACCATCCCGTTCAAACGCCGGCTTTCTTTAATGATATAATCCAATCCCTTGTCAAAATACACCCTGTCGGTAAAACCGTTGTCCTTGAGAATTTGCGCGTAACCCAAAATGGTGGTCAATGGCGTCTTCAGTTCATGGGTCACATTGTCAAAAAAGGTCTTGCTGCGCGCCTGCACCTGTTTCACCTCATCCCGCTCGCGCTCGATGACGTCGATCTGTTCCCGAATCCGCCGGATCATCGCCGCGAAGCTGGTTGCCAGTTCACCGATCTCGTCCCGGGTCGTGATGCGGATATCCGCGACGAGGTTTCCTTGCGCCACCTCGGCGGAACGTCTCGTAAGTACGCGGATCGGATTCGTTATTTTTTTGGAAATCAGCACGGAGGCCAGGAACACAAACCCGAAGATCAGAGCGGCGAAGTTTTTGATCGTCTCCTGGTACCGGACGTGACGTTCGTACAGATCGCTGTAATCCTTATCGAATTGAAGAATACCGACAACCGAATTGCGAGCTGTCAAAGGAAAGGTTAGCCTCGCGATCATCCGGTTATTCTCCACGTAAGTCGTGTAAACTACCTTGCCTTCGCCATCCGTTTTCGTGACATCCGACCGGGGTTGCAACGGCACTTCACCCGACGCATCCCCTTTTTGTAAAGGGGTTCCGTCCGGGCGGAAAAGAGTCACCTTCCCGCCGACGGCACTGCCGATTTGGCCGGTAAGCTCGGCATTCTCCATCGCCAGCGTTTTCTCGCTCATCCGAAGATTATGGATCAGGAAATATTGGTTCACCGCGATATCGAGGTTCTTTTTGAAGTGACCCATATCCTCATCCACTTCCCCGTAAAGGTTATCCACCCCGACTTTGCCGGACAGCATAATCAGCACGGTAAACCCCAAAAAAACGAGACCCGAGAACAGCAGCACCAGCTTGAACTGGATCGTCCATTTCATGACTGCACCGGCGCGTTCAATTTGTAACCCACTCCGAAAACCGTCTCAATGATCGACATTTCCGAATCGTCCCGATCCAGTTTCTTCCGGATGCGCTGCACATGGATATCCACCGTACGCGTATCTCCCGCAAATTCAAATCCCCACACTTTGTCCAACAGTTCGGACCGGGTGAACACCTTATGTTGGTTTGCGGCAAGAAACAGCAGCAGATCGTATTCCTTATTCGTCAAGCCCGCCCGCTCGCCGTCTTTTAAAACCTCCCGCTCATCCTTGCGGATTTCGATATGCCGGCCCAACCGGACGACATCGAACGCCTTTTTCTCCACCGTCTCGCTGATTAGATCAATTCGGCGAAAAATCGCGCGAATGCGCGCGACAACCTCCCGGATATCAAAAGGCTTGGTGATATAGTCGTCGGCTCCCAATTCCATCCCCAACACCTTGTCCAGCATATCGGATTTGGCCGTGATCATAATGACCGGAATTTTCCACTGTACGGACAGCCGTTTGCATATATCAAAGCCGCTTATGTCCGGGAGCATCAGGTCCAGCAGCACCAGATCCGGCCGCTCCCGTTCCATCCACTGCAATCCTTCCGACCCGCTTGCGGCCTGATGAATGATGAAACCTTCTTTGCTTAAGGAGTAAGACAAAATATCCCGAATGGAGTCCTCGTCCTCGATAATCAAAATCCTCTTCGACATCTTGATGCCATCCTCTTTTCCTTGTTCCTAAGACGTTGATATGCTCGACTCTCACACTCCCCGTACTGACAGGGTCTGTCCATATTTTGAATGCAAGAAGCCGGTTTGAACAGAAAAACAACTGAAATGTTACAAATCGGATACAAATATCCATGCTCTGGATACATAAGCCCATTATACTGTGTTACAGCCAAGTCATGTTTGAAGCTGAGTGCTGGAAATTTATGCTTAAAGGGGAATTCATGTTTATGCTGGACCAAAGACATCTTAATGAAGCTTATATTCAATATAGAGCGGAACTAATGAGGTATTTATCCCGGATACTGCGTCATCAGCAGGATGTGGAGGACCTTGTGCAGGATTGCTTCATCCGTCTGATGAATGTGAAATCAGAACTTGAAGAATCCCGTATCCCTTACTATTTAAAAGTGATTGCCCGGAATCTGGCCATCGACGCGTTCAGAAAAAAGGTACGGACAGCGAAACGGGATAGCCGCCTTAATTCCCCCCGCTTCTACCAGGATACCTTGGAGTTGGAAATCGAGGAGGGAGTTCACGAGATGGTCTCACTGATCGGTAATCAACAACACCGCCGGATCGTGGAACTTCGCATCATTCATGGATACACAATAAAAGAAACGGCGCAGCTGATGAATTGCAGCGAAAGTATGATCAAATCTTCCGTCCATTCCGCAGTCAAGCGAATGAGATCCAAACATAAAGTAATCTCCTGAAAATTGCAATCATCTTAATGGCAGGAATTTACAATCGAAAAAAGCCGGCGTTCCGGCCGGCCTTCTCCTTCTTCTCCTCCTACCCCTCCCGCGCCTCCGGCACCGCATCGTTCGCGCACATCTCAAGCTTCATCGCCAGCGCGAGGATGCGGATCGCGTCGGCTTTGATGCGGCGGTAGGTGCGGTCGCTGATCCCCATTTCCCCGCAGCTGATAAAGTCGTACTCGCCCTCGTCATCCAGATAGCTGCGCTCGATCACTTCGCGCTGAATCTTTGTGAGACGCTCCATCGCCTGATCGAGCAGCTCCGACTTGCGGATCAACTCGGCCTCACGGTCCACATTCCGGATGGCCGTTCGCTCTGCCGGCTTGCTGATCACATGGGTGGCCCCGTGGAACCTCGGTTCGTAGTTGACCGTCATCCCCGCTTGCTGACGGACAAAACCGATTTGCCGGAACTGCCGCACCTCCTCCAGCCGCTTTTCGACTGCTGCCCGCGTAGCGGCATAATCAATGGACATGGTATCAAATACGGTTATAAACGGATGTGTACGTCTTCTTCCCACGGCGATCCCTCCCTGAACATATTCCCATCAATTACTTGCCAATTTGGTAACAACCATCCCACCACTGCTTTTCTAAAAAACAGTTTTTCCTCCTAAACATTCTCAATAATCTATTGTGATTTGCCATTATGGTAACTTTAATCTTATTTTATATTACCAAAATGGTAATGTCAATTATTTCCCAAACTTATTTACAAACTTGATTTACCATTTTGGCAACTTCGTGTTATACTAAAGGAAACCATAAAAAACGGGGAGTTCCAATGCAGAGTCTTGGGGATCGGATCAAATTCCTTAGGGAGAAAAAGAATATGACGCAAAAAGATCTCGCATCCGCAGCGGGATTAACCGTCGTTCAACTGTCCCGGTACGAAACCGGCGACCGGAAGCCGGATCCCGAGGCGCTGCGCGGCATCGCGGACGCCTTGGACAGCAGCGCGGACTACCTGCTCGGCCGGACCGAGGTGCCTTCGGAGTCTTACGACAAGGGAGCGAGCATGTCTTTTTACGGAGGACCCGAAGCCTACACGTCGGACGAAATCGCGATGATGGAAGCCGCGCTCAAGGCCTACCGGGAACAGAAGAAAAAGCTGCTCGACGGCGGCAACGAAAATACAAAAAATTAAAGGAATTAATAGAGGCGCGTCGAATAAGTATCTTCAGACAAGTCTACAACCAGAATCAGGCCCTTCATGACTAAGGGCCCTTCTTTTCCGTTACATACCGAACATATATTCTCTTTTTGAGGTGATTTCATGTTATTCTCCTACTATAGGGAAACCGAGTTGGAGCAATGGATCAGCGGCAAATATTTGACTCATGGCATCATTAGTCCGGCGGAGCACGATATTGAACATATCGCGAACGCCTTCGATATCGATCTGGTTTATGAGGAGTGCCCGTCTTTTTCCGACAATGAAGAGCGGGTGATTTTCCTGAACAAGCATGCGGACGATGTAACCGCCCGGGTAATTTTTTTCCATGAATTATGCCATGTCCTCAGGCATGCCGGAGATCAGCGAATCATGCCCGCTATGTTCAAGAGCGCCCAGGAGACGGAAGCGGAACAGTTCGTACTCTATGCGGCCATTCCTTTCTATATGTTCGCCAAGCTGCCGGTGCCGGATCAGCGCTCCGAAGCGATCGCATACTTGGCGGAAACCTTCCGAGTACCCTGCGGGCTGGCGGAGCATCGTCTGGACCAAATCCAACGGCGGGTGCTCCACGGCAGCCTGATCGCCGCCGCCAAGGAAGCGGACCGCCAGAGGCAATCCGTCTCCCCATGGTCGGGGGAAACCAAACGGATCATGGCTCAGTTGGAGCGGCAGCTGAGCGGCAATTCCGGAGGAAATTAAGATGAAGCTCGCTCTCTATTGCGACTTTGTATCCGAGGAAATCCGGCCGCTGCAGCTGGTTATCAGGTTCGATCCGGGAGAGCCGAACTGGAGCGACATCTTGTATTTGCCGCTCCGGGGGCCTTTCGAGCCGTTTGAACCCGAAGGCTTCGAGGACCGGATCGTCGCCTCCGTTCTCCTGGAGGACCTCGTCCTGAAGCGCGACGACGAGGAAGAGCTCGGCATTCTGCTGCCTAATCTCGCCCGCCGCCACCCGGCGGCCGACATTACGGTGCTCGTTGTGCAGATTGCCGACGCGGAGGAGGTATTGGGGGTTAAGTGGGGAGACCGTCTACTTCGGTAGCGGTCGTATTCGTATTTTTTTACCCTGTACCAAGTTTGTATTTGGCCGTATGTTTATCCGCTATGGAGGGATTTAACCGATCCTCGGGAATATTTTCGTGGAGGATATGTTCCAATCCTGCTTGAATTACAAGTTCGCGCATGGCTGCAATTCGTTTCTTATTAAAGTCAATGAAACGAAAATCCAGTTCCCGCAAATGTTGCAAATGAAGTATCGGTTCGAAATCGCGGGCTTTGATCGCTGGAGAAATCTCGCACAATTTTAAGCTCTCCAAACGCTGCGCGGTTCGTAACAAATCGATATTCTTTAATGATTTCATCCGATTAAGCTCCAGTTGCATAAGCTGCTTCATATTAGAAAAATCGCATAAAAACTCCACTTTGGGTAGCGATAAGTGAAGAAAATGAAGTTGGTGCAGCGATGCCAATGCGTCCAAACTAAGCAAATTGCGTATGGATGCCAGGCTAAGTATCTTGATATTTGAATCCGCCAATGTGCTCAATGGACTTTCCAAGCTGCAATCATGAATATAGAGGCAGTGAATCAGTGGCAGGCGGCTAACGAAACCTAGTTCATCTATAGTACAGCGCAAAATCAACGTATCCAGCCGAGAGCAATTTCCGACAGGACTTAAATCGGTAAATTGCCCATCTAGCGAAAGGAATCGCAATTGCTTAAAGTCGGTCACAAAATCGAGGCTAATCGTTTTTTTACTAGCGATAGATAGATAATTCAAATGACAAAGCTGACTTAACATACTCAAATCGCAGCTTTGATTTAAGTTCAACTTTAGGGCAAAAACATGTTTTAACTGTGCTACAGTTCTCAACAGTTCCGTTGTATAACGACTTTTCGTGTCCACGCAACTGATGGATAAAATCAAATCCTGACGTTTTGCAAATACATGTTGATCCAAATCCAATAAATCCTCAATTTTGTCGATATCAATGACATATGAAATGGTGGCTCTTGGTTCTAACAACTTAATGGCCTTGTTCATTTTGTTTCTAGTCCATGGCGCACCGTTCATTGAAGCCGTCCACGTTTCTCCCAACTTTCCAACCCTCCCAATTCCAAAAGATGCAAATCTGCAGGTATTTAGGCTGATTTACGAGGGGATGCGATATTTGCTTTGTCCGTTTCGAACAGCATTTCGTTCTATGAAATCATTATAACTGGGATGCAATCGCAAAGGAAACGGAACCGAATCTTTGACCCCTATTCCATTGTCTAACTCAAATCGGCCGGGATTTCACTTGCATATTCACGGTCTATCTCCGGCTTTCTTCCCCCAAGAGCAGGCCAGGTCATCGTCGCCCCCGACTGCTCCATCTTCCCCGGAGCAGACCGCCCAGGGAACCCGCTGCAGACGCAGCCGCTTGGCATCGCTTACGCCGAATTCGCCGTAATAAACGGTCGACTCATTGGCGGGATCGCCCCAGTTATGCCATCCTTGGGGATGGACATGCCCGCCCGTCCGGCAATTCACGAACACCGTCTTGGCATGCTTGCGCCAAGGCCGTCCCAGGTAGACCGAAGCCTCGGGGACCCCCGGGGCGGCGGTCAGCCAGCAATCCCGGAATACGAACCCGTGCCGCTGGCCCTCCGGGGTGGAAGCGGCGGTGATGTATCCGGGATGTCCCGCTTTCGCGTGCGGAAGGCTGCGAATCTCGCAGCATTCAAAGAACGCGGCTGCCCCGCCGAAGATAAAATCGACCGTGCCTTCAATCAGGCAGTGCCGGTACAACTGCCGGCATCCGGACCAGCGGTTCCGCAGCGGAATACCGCCGAACGGTTCGCCGTTTTTTTGCACGGGCGGCAACGGTCCCGTACATAACGTATCCTGGTGCCCTTTAAAAGCGCAATTCCGAAACACGGTCTTGTCGCAGTGGGCATAGACGGCGAGCGCCTGACCCACGTCATCCCCCTGCCCCGCCGTATTGGACAAGGTCAAATTTTCAAGGATCAGCCCGGTCCCGCCCAGGAATAACGTCGGTGTGGCGAACGTGCCGATTTCGCGTCCGCATTCATCCAGGTCTTTGGCGCAGCGATCCATCGTGATTTCCACCGGGCCAATGCCGGTAAGCCGGAGATGGGAGCGATAAATCCGCACCGCCTCCCGGTAAACGCCGGACAAGATATAAATACGCACCGGCTCTGCTTCGGGGATGCATTCCGCGGCATCCACCGCCGCCTGAACCGTGGCAAAATCACAATAAGCTTCCGCCCCTACCAACCATTCGATCATCATCCGTCCCCCATCAGGTGCCGGAGCAAGAACGGCTGCCAGGCCGCCCGCAGCTCCGCCGTCTCCATATGCCCGCCGCCCCCGATCAGCGGCTGCCAATGATCCGGCACGCCGGCGGCGGCATAAGCTTCGGCTAGACCCGCCGCCAGCAGCTCCACGCCTTCGGGCGGGCACAGCCGATCGTTCCGGCCGGTCAGGCTCATTCTGGGGCGGGGCACGATCAGCTTCTGAATGTCCAACGTGCTGAAATGCTTGAGCAGCCCCGGGACATAGGAGTAGAAGCCGTGGTGATCCAGGCCCCGCTTGGCGATGAGCGTCGCGGCCTCCACCTGGCCGCATATATCGACCGTCACCTTGATGCGCTCGTCAAGCGCCGCCAGCCACCAGGCCATCAACCCGCCCATGGACATCCCGATCGTGGCGATTCGGGTGCCATCGATATCGTCCCGGCAGATCATGTAATCGAGAAGGCGGCGGTTGTCGTACAGCATCATGCCCCACATGACCCGGCCGTGCCACAGCATCTCCTTGACGAGCTCGCTCTCGGTTTTGCCGGCGCGTTCGTTGAACGCCCACATATCGATGCAGCAAACCGCGCAGCCCATGGCGGTCAGCGCCTTGGCAAACGAAGGCTCCTGCAGGTAAGGGCTGCTCTGGAGCAGTTCCCTGCGGCCATTCGCATAGTTGCCCCCGTGGGAATGATTGAAGATCACCAGCGGGAAGGGGCCGTCCCCCTCCCGCGGTTTAGCGACATACGCCGGGACAGGCTCGATCCCGTTCAGATCCAGCAGCAATGTCTCCAGAAAAAAACCGTCGTACTCCTCCCGCTTCAACAGCCTGGCTTCTATCGGCCCGCCATCGGGAAGATCTCCAAGGAGGCCAAGCAGTTGTTCCCGCGCATGATCTTGTCCACGGTTCCGATCCATGTTATCCTTCCTCCCTTGCCGTTTTTGCACCGGTCCGCCAGATTATTCGGCATCCTCGTTGTCAGGCTTGCCGTCCCTGCCCCGATACCGGAAGTAGGCGAAGTCGGCGAAACTGCCGCCGAACCGGTTCATATCGTGAGCCGCGATGCCGATAAAATTGCCGGTAAACCCGCCGGACAAGAACCCTATGTTCCATGTCGTGCCCAAAGGGCGCCACGGTTCCCCATCGTCCTCCCGATAGAAGAATCGGCCGTCTATTCCATTGACGTCCACGGCCAGTTGAACCGCCCGGGCCCCCCTAAGCTCAACGGCATCCGCATCGAGCACGAATTCATCCTTTTCGCAGCGCATCAGCCGCAGCACCTTGCCCAGGCCCTCTTCATAACTGACGCAAGCGTACCAATAGTTATCTTCGTTCAAGTAAAGCATCAGCCCGGCCATTTGCAAATAAGAAGCGGGACTCGATTCCACCTGCGTTTCCGCGCGGAACGATTTGTCCGTCTGACGAATCGCCAGAATATGGTGGCGGAACAAGCTTTGGACGGACTCGCCCGCATAAATTCGCAAATAGCCCCTACGCGCGGCCAGCGAACACCAGCTTTCGTCCGCCAAAATCCGCAGCGTGTTCCAGTTTTTCTTCAGCCCGGGTCCCGAGAAATCATCTTCAAAATCCGTTGACATCTCTTTCGGCGTAACGCCTCCGGGCAGCGGCACCTTGAGCTGTGGAACATTCCCGTCCGCGCCCAGACGAAGCCAGCCTTGCTCATCCCAAACCACCCGCTGCAGGGCGGTTTCTCTCCCCAAAATGGCGTATTGCCCGTCAACCGGACGCGTACACAAATGCGCCATGTACCATTCGCCGCCGGGCGTCTGAACCAGACTGCCGTGACCCGCGCACTGCAACGCCAGTTCCGGATCATTCCGCGAGGTCAGCATCGGATTCAGCGGATCGACCTCGTAAGGGCCAAGCAGTTCCTTCGAGCGGGCTACCGTAACGGCATGCCCGGAGCCGGTTCCCCCTTCGGCCGTGATGAGATAATAGTAGCCGTTTTGCTTATAAATGTGCGGGGCCTCCGTTTTTTTCAACGGCGTGCAATCGAACAACTTCTTCGGTTCGCCTACCAGTTGACCCAAACGGGGGTCATATTCCTGGATGACGATCCCGCTCGATTTGTTGCTTTCGGTAATGCGGTAATCCCACAGGCAATTCAGCAGCCATTTGCGGCCATCGTCATCGTGGAACAGGGACGGATCAAAGCCGCTGCTGTTGAGGTAGACCGGCTCGGACCACGGACCGTGAATCGACGGAGCCGTAATTAGATAATTGTGGCAGTCCTTAAAAGGACGCTTCGTGCTTTTCACATCGGTATACAACAGATAAAACAATCCGTCATGATAGCTCAGTTGGGGCGCCCAAATGCTGCAATTTTTCGGATTCCCTCTCAAATCCACCTGATGGGTCAAAATATCCGTGCAATGCTCCCAATCGGCCAGATTGGACGACTCGTACACCCGGACACCGGGGAGCCATTCAAACGTGGAAACGGCAATGTAATACACGTTCCCCACTCGCAAAATACAAGGATCCGGATTAAACCCCGGCAGGATGGGGTTATGTACATAACCCGCCATTTTTTCTTCCGCAGTCATCGACGTGTTCTCCTCCTAAACTCCCGCATTCTGTTGTTCGGGCGCGACCGTCACCTGTTCCAACAGCTTTTCGGGACGCTTCGTATTTCTGGACTCGCAATGTTCGACCGTCACCTGCTCCCCATTTTCCACATAAAAAGCGGGTCCCTCATGGTTCTCGATCGTGACGTGATGAAACCGCACCTGCCTGACATTTCCGAGGAAAAAGCCCCTGCCTGTCATCTCGCCAATGCCCGCCATCATGGCCGGGACCCCGGGAACGGCATCCTCCGCCATGGAGATATCGATATGATCAAACGTAATCTCGGAAATGTATTGTTCGGCCAAACCGTACAAAAAACCGGCGGCCGCCTGCACCCGGCGGGCGGTAATGTTGGCGAAGTGAATGCGCCGGAAACACGGCGTTTCTTCCGTGACGGGGTATGGATTTTTGTCCCATACGTACTTGTCTTTACCGCGCGGCCCGCAAAAATAGTACAGATTCAGGATGAACGGACAGATCACGTTATCCATAACGATATTGCTGATGCGGATATCCTCCACGACCCCTCCGCGCCCGCGCCGCGATTTCAGACGAATCCCGCGGTCGGTATGCTGGAATACGCAGCCGGTGATCGTGACATTGCGAATGCCGCCGCTCATCTCGCTGCCCAGCACAACGCCTCCGTGTCCGTGAACCATCGTACAATTCGTGATCGTAATATTCTCGCAAGGAATCCGCTCCGCGGTATCCTCAGTACCGGCTTTGATCGCGATGCAATCGTCCCCGACATCGATGTGGCAATTGCTGATCCGCACATTCCGGCACGATTCCGGATTGATGCCGTCCGTGTTCGGCGAATCGGCGGGATTCAGAATCGACAAATTATCGATCGTGACATCGGAGCAGAGAATCGGATTCACCGTCCAACTCGGGGAATTGACCAGGTTCAAATCCCGCAGCGTCACCCTGCGGCAGCCGTGAAAACTGATCAGCTTCGGCCGCGGGAATTCCAGCTCCTCCGGCGCGGTCCGTTTCTTGTCCCACCACGGCTGGCCGTTACCTTCAAGCATGCCTCCGCCCGTGATCGCGATGTTCTCCAGACCCTGCCCAAAGATGCAGGAGGCGTGAACCTCCCGCAACACGCCCTCCCATCTGGAGTTCACGACCGCATAATGGGCCGGGTCCGTACTGAAGGACAGCACGGCACCCGGGCTCAGCCGCAGCTCGACATGGCTTTTCATCAAAATTGCACCGGTTAGAAACGTACCGGATGGAACGAAGACCGTCCCGCCCCCCGCCGCATTCGCGGCATCGATGGCGGATTGAATCGCCGCGGTCGCCAAGGTGACTCCGTCCCCGGCCGCGCCATAATCGATAATGCTGTATATTTGCATCTGTTCTCCTCCTGTTCGCGAACTTCTCACAACCCACGAAGTCCTTCATACTCTGCACTAGCCTGCAAAAAGGCGCCGACTCCCTTAAGATCGTTCGTAATGATCGGTTCGCTGATATAATACGCAAAGGTTCCGTCCCGGCGGTCATCTCCGCCCAAACCGGCTACCTGGCAGTTTTTGTTCAAATTGACCCAGCCTTCCTTCGTTTCCGTCACAAATTCCGCGATCAGTCCCCGGTAAGCCGTATCCAACGTTTCCTGCCACGATGGTTCCGCCAGTAATCCAAGGCGAATTCCCTTGGCTATGGCCAGCGTAATCATGCTGGTGGCCGATGCTTCCAAATAATTGCCTTTGCGGTCGCCCAGATTCACCACCTGGTACCAGACTCCGCTATTCTCGTCACGGTAACGGTTCAAGGCCGTCAGAACCTCGCGGAAAATCCGGACGAGTTCACCGTAATCGGCGTGGCTCTTCGGCAGCATTTCCAGCACATCCGCCAACGCCATCACATACCACCCCAGGGACCGGCCCCAGAAATTCGGGGACAACCCGGTGGCGGGATCGCACCAAGGCTGAACTCTTTTTTCATCCCATGCATGATACAACAGTCCCGTCTCGGGATCTTTCGTATGCTTCTCACAAATGATAAACTGTCTGGTCACATCATCCAGCCCGTTTCCGTCCTCAAAGGTAAGCAAGTATTCCAAATAAAACGGCGCTCCCATATAAAGACCGTCCAGCCAAATTTGATAAGGATAGATTTGCTTGTGCCAAAACGCCCCTTCCGATGTGCGCGGATGCGTGGCCAACTGCGATCTCAGCAGGGCAGCCGCCTGACGGTATTTCTCCAGCCCCGTTTCCCGGTACAGCAAAAACAGCAGCTTCCCGTTGTTGATGTGATCGATGTTGTATTCATCGGGCCGGTATCCCCGTACGCTTCCGTCTGCCTCGACAAAGTAATCCATATTATCCCGGATATACTGAAAATACGCTTCGTCCCCCGTCATCTTCCACAGCAGCGCAAAGCCCCTTAGCACCACGCCGTAGTCGTAAGACCATTTGCCACGGTATCCGTTTTCGTACAGTTTCGGCGTCCGTTCCATCACGGACCTAGCGGTCTTCACAGCCCATTTCATCAGTTCCAAACATCCTTCCCGGTTAAAAAATGACGGTCCCTGCCATAAATTCATGGTAAGGACCCGTTTATAGGGTGTTGCCTTAAAAATCAGGATTTCGCTTCTTTGTAGGCGGCTTCATATTCGCTGATAATCTTGTCACCGCCGGACTTTCTCCACTTTTCTACCTCTGCCTTGAAGCCCGCCATATCCAAGGAGCCGAGAATGTACTTATAAGTGGCGTCCGTAATGATCTTTTGCAGCTCCGAACCCATCGTCGTATAGGTTTCCGATTCCAGCGAGTATACCGGATTCAGAACCGCATACTTCTCGTTCTCTAAAATAAGTTTGCTGGCTTCGACTTTCAATGGATCCTTATCGTGAATTTTGTATCCGGGCTCCTTCGGACGGGAAGAGGAGAACGGCTGCACTTCCTGTTTCCATAAATCATTATCCAGGATCGTTACCGCCATATCCGCATCAACCGTGTAGTGGACGCCTTCAATGCCATAAGTCATCAAAGCGTAAATTTCTTCATCCATCAGATCATTCACGAATTTCAGAATACGCTTCAGCTCGGCTTCGTCTTTCACTTCCGATTTAGGGAAGGCCAGCAGACCGCCGATCCCGTTGTTTCCTGCCCAAATTGCCCGGTCGCTTTCATTGCCGGTAGAGGTAATATTGTTGACGAGGACCAGTTCCATGCCGTCCTGAACGCCTTTACTCAAATTCAGCAGATTTTTACCGTCAAACAAAGCACCCACATAGATGCCTGCCCTGCCTTGAGCGAACGCCTCCTGCTGGTCCGTCTTGGCCGTCACGGCAAAATCTTTGTTAATGTATCCGTTGTCATATAAGGTTTTCATAAAATCCATCGTCTTGGCATACCCTTCGGTTTCGAACTCCGGTGTCAATTTGCCGCTTTCGTCCACCTTCCAGTTGTTAGGGGTTCCGAAATAGGAACCGAGGGTTTTGAAGGCACCATAGATCAAATCGTTGCGGTCTGCGAACCCGACGGTGTCCTTGACTCCGTTACCATCGGGGTCCTGCTCGGTAAAGGCTTTGGCTACAGCCATCAATTCATCGGTCGTTTTCGGCACCGACAGTCCCAGCTTATCCAGCCAATCTTTCCGGATAATGACGCCGTTGCGAGCCATGTCCTTCTGGAACGGCACGCCGTAAAGCTTGCCGGCAATCGAAGCCGACCGCCGTTTGTCTTCGGAAATCGTCGCCAAATTCGGGAATTCATCCAGATAAGGCTCCACTTCCCAAAACATGCCCGATTTGAGCGCGTTCCGAACGGACGAGTTATCCAGAATCGTCAGGGTAACGATATCGGCCAATGAGTTGGACGCGAGCGCGGTATTGATCCGCTCCTCTTTGGACGCATCCGGAATCCAGGAAAACTTGATTTTCGTATTTGTCTTCTCTTCAATCATGGATTGGACTTTGCCGGTAGGAGTGGAAGTGGTGTGCAGCATATTTATCCAGGTGATATTGGCCGTGCTGTCCATTGCCGCCTTCCCGTCCCCCGCGCCGGTCTTCGCCTCTCCGCCGTCCCCTCCGCTGCCTTTTCCGCCGCAAGCGGACAACAGAAGAACACTGGAGAATAACAATACAGCCAACTGCTTCATTCTCAACTTCATTTTGTCTACCCCTTTTTAAAAGAAATTTATTTGGATGTACATTTAGTACACGCCATCTTCTCCAAACTTCTTGGCCAGCTTGTTGGACAGCATAACCAAGGTCAGACCCACCAGGCCCTTAAACAGCCCTACCGTCGTACTGAAGCTTAATTGCCCGTTCTTCAGGCCGGCCGTATAAATGTAGGTGTCGAAAATTTCCGCAACTTCCCGGTTCAAGGAATTCAGCAGCAGGTACATATGCTCGAAACCGAGATCCAGTGTGCTGCCGATCTTGAGAATTAACAGGGTAACGATAACGGGGCGGATCGCCGGAAGCGTAATATGCCACGTTTTTCTCCAGCGCCCCGCACCGTCCATTTCGGCCGCTTCGTACAACTGCGTATCCACGACAGTGATGGCGGCCAGATAAATGATCGTCGACCACCCGAGCTCCTTCCAGATGATTTGTCCGATGTACACGGTACGCAACCATTCCGGAGCGGTCAGGAAGCTGATCTTGCTGAAACCGAGCGAGGCCAGGAGTTCATTGAGCACGCCGCCATCCACATTCAGAAACACATACGTAATCGAAACGATAATGACCCAGGACATAAAGTGCGGAATATAAATGATGGTTTGAACTGCGCTTTTGAACCATTTTTTTCGCACTTCGTTCAGCATCAGCGCCAAAATGATCGGCAGCGGGAAGAAAAATACGATGTTCATCGCAAACAGGATCAGCGTATTGCTTAAGAGCATAAAAAATGTGGGCTCCGTAAACAGACGCTCAAAATGCTTGAGGCCTACCCAAGGGCTCCCCATAATCCCCTGGTAAGGCTGATAATCCTGAAAGGCGATCACCAATCCCCCCATGGGCAGGTACTTAAATACAATGAAGTACAGGAGCCCGGGAAAAATCATGAGGTATAGCAGTTTGTTCCGCTTTAAACTGTTGAGAAACAATGGGGAAGCCTTTCGTTTGAGCTTGGGCTCCAATTTCGCCTTCATCGGTGCGACACTTGATGATTTCACTAGTGCAACCTCCTTGGAACTTCCTTTTTACGTTTTCTAGCGTAATGGAAGAAAAGCGTTCCGTATATAATCATTAGATGTTAGCGGTTACAATCCGGCATGCCAGCGGGCTTTTTCCGCTCTTTCCCCTAAGTTGGTGATTACCTGCTAAGCTGTTGAGTATCGGCTTAATTTCACTCCCCGGCATCGCCCGCCAAAGACCTAAAATGGTGATTATATACGTAATCCTCCTATCCGTTGTAAGGTGAAATTGTCAATCGACGAAGAGGAGGATACACAAGTGGCTCAAACTCAAACATTAGGAACGAACAAACGAAAAAAACAGTCCATCGGCGATCGCATTTTTACGATTGTCAACGGCGCCCTGCTGGCTCTCATCGCTCTGGTTTGCCTTCTGCCCTTTGTAAATGTCATCGCCAGTTCGTTTGCTTCCACTCAGGAACTGGTGGCAAAGAAATTCATCTTGTTTCCGACCACGTTTTCCCTTGATGCTTACAAGTACATTATGTCAACGCCAACGATATTTAGGGGATTAGGCGTCTCGATCGGGGTGACCCTGGTCGGAACCCTCTTGAGCATGGCCCTTACCGCCTTAATGGCGTACGGCTTGTCCCGCAGATATCTGTACGGCCGAAATTCCATCAATTTTCTCGTTGTTTTTTCCATGCTGTTCAGCGGCGGAATGATTCCGACCTTTCTGGTTGTCAAAAGCGTTCACCTCATCGATTCTTACTGGTCTATGATTATTCCGACCGCCATCAATGCATTCAATCTGATTATCATGCGCAACTTCTTTCAGTCGCTGCCGGAGTCCCTGGAGGAATCGGCCAAGATCGACGGATGCACCGATTTCGGCGTCTTCTTCAAAATTATGCTCCCCTTGTCGCTGCCGTCGATCGCCACGATCTCGCTCTTTTACGGGGTAGCCTACTGGAATACTTATATGAACGCCATTTTGTATATCAACGACTCCCTTAAATGGCCGATTCAAGTCCTGCTGCGCCAAATCGTCATCGTCTCCAGCGGTATGCAGGGAGATAACAGCTCCGTGGATATCATTCCGCCCGCTCAGACAATCAAGATGGCGGTTATCGTCATAGCTACCGTGCCGATGCTGATCGCCTATCCTTTCGTCCAGCGCCATTTCGTCAAAGGGGCCATGCTCGGTTCGGTTAAGGGCTAGGAGAAACAGCTGACAACCCCTCAAAAAAGAAGCCTTTCTCTTAGCGGAAAGGCTCCTTTTTTAAACGGCTTAAACGGCCTGCCTTGCTTTTCTATACTCTCCCGGGGTGACATGTTCCTTTTTCCGGAACGAGCGAATAAAGTTTTGCGGCTTATGATACTGCAGCCGCTCGGCGATCTCCTTAATGGTCATGTCCGTTTCGGTCAACCATTTCTTGGCCATATCCAGACGGTAGCTCATCAAGTATTCGGTGAAGGTCGTGCCGTACTCTTTTTTGAAAATGCTGCTCAAGTAGTTGGGATTATAATGCAGGCGTTCGGCGATCATATCGAGCGACAGCTCCTGGTCATACTCGGCTCTAACGATGGTCGCGATCTCTTCCGACAAACAGCGGAATTGCTGATTCGTTTTGTGCTTCATGCTTCGGACCATCGGGAAAATGACTTCCTCAACCAGCATCCGTTCGATTTCCTCCGGATTGCGGGTATCGAGGAGGACATGATACAGCGCGTAATTGTTCTGCGTCAGCAGCACCTCAATGCCGAGCACCTGTTCCAGTTGGATCAGGTTATTGACAAACCGGACCAGGGCTACCTCGAAATTCATCGAGTATTTGTTCTTCTTCATCATCTCGGCCAAAAGCAGGTACAAGGTTTGGCTGACCTGCTCCTCATCCCCCAGGCGGATCGCGTCGAACAGTTTGGACTCCAGCTCCACGGGATAATGAAGCAGCACCGGGCCGGAAACCACGTTGGAGATGTCCGCATAGAAGATGATGGACTCTTTTCCCAGATTCAGCCGGTGATGAAGCGCCAGCTTGCTCATCTCGCAGGCCTCCTTGCTTTCCAGCAAGCTGCCGTACGATTTGCTGATGCCGATGCTGACGGAAATCTTCAAATATTCGCGCACGCTCTTCATCAGGCTGGTAGCGAGCTCCAGCGTCTCCTTGCGGATCTCCTGCTCGCTGATGCTGTTGTCGAACAGCAGGATGGTGGCCTGCGTCTTATCGTTTAAAATAATCGGCAGCATGCGGTGCTCAGGCGGAATTTGCTCTTCCGTCAGCTTGTTGATCGCCAGCAGGAGCACGTCCTTATCGGAAGCTTCGCGCTCACCCAGGCTGTCGAGTTGGATCAGCAGCGTCACATATTGGATTTCATCCGTTTGCCGGTATCCGAGGCGCGGCAGCTTCCACGCCAGTTCCTCCGGGGTGACCCTGTTTCGGAACAAATTGAGGATCAGCTGCGTTTCCAGCTGCGGTTTTTCCGCCTCCATCAGGTTTTTCAGGCTTTCTTTTTCCGTAATGATCGTGTCGATGGAGTGAAGAATCCACTCCACTTCATTCCTGGAGGCGGCGGGCCCGTCATCGGGCAGGCTGCGCTTGATGCGCTGAATCGGTCTCGTAAAGTAAACGGAGAAGATGTAAGCCACAATCACGATCAGCAGCGTCAGGACAGCCCCCATCGTGATAAGCCCGAACAGCGTCAGCTTGAGGGCATCGGCGATTTCCGAACGATCGAGCAGTGTGAGATAGATCCAATTGTTGTACTCCGACTTGGCGTAAATGACCTTCATGGGCGTGGCCGAATGACCGGCTCTGTCCAGCGTCAGCATTCCCGTCGGCTCCGCCCCTTCCATCCTGCGGGCAACGTCTTTGAGGTCTTCGGTTTTGAGGAAATTCTGCTCCGGGTTGGTCTGATACATCAGATCCCCCTGCCGGTTCAGAATAAACACGTCGCTGTGATCCTCCGTCCGGATCGTTTGGTCCAGGGAGTTTAGCGAAATGTCCGACAGGGCGATCGCCTGCTTTTTCTTGGAGAAGACCGGCAGTGTGTTGACAAAGCGGATGCCTATATCCGTCTTGATCCAGAACAGGCTTTGATCCTTATCTTCAATATACGCCCGAACCAGAGCCTCGTGCTCCCCGGCACTCAGTTTTGACAGCTTGCCGTTCGAAATCTGCCAGTCCCGCTCCAGGCTGATCAGCGAATACTCCGTCCCTTCCATGCCCATGGTGGCAATGTAATTCAGCTGTGAGTTGACGTTCCGGTAAGCGATGAAATCCTGTTCCGTTATCGGATGCGTTACGGTGTCGCTGAACGAAGTGGTCGTACTGTAGGTATCGAAGGCGTATTCGATGGATTGGATCTTGTTCTCCAGATTATTTTTCGTCTGGGTGATGAAATTTTGCTTGCTGTCGGCGATCCGTTCATGAACGGAGTTCACGGTGTTGATATAGATGTAACTTCCAAAACTGGCTACAAGGCCAACTCCAAGCACGAGAATGGGGATGAAGATTTTGTAAAACATACTCCCTTTGTTCATTGGCGCTGCTCCTTTGACCGTATGGTATCAGTTATTATAGCGCTTACATTCGTTCACTGACAATGATAATTTTAACGTGTGCATAATATATTTCTCTTGATTTTAACAGGATATAAAAATTATAATGAAAACGTGAAACTAACACTAATCCGAAAACAGAGGGTCCAATGGTCACGATTAAAGACATTGCAAAAGTCGCCGGGGTTTCCCATACGACGGTCTCCCGGGCGCTCAACGGAAATCCGCTCATCAAGAAGGAAACGCGGGACAGGATCGAGCGGATCGCCTCGGAACTGAATTACGTCCCCAACTTCAACGCCAAAAGTCTCGTCATGAAGAAATCGTATACGATTGGGCTATTTTTTTCCAGTATTGACCAGGGGACATCGGCCAGTTTTTTGGTCGACGTGATTAAAGGCATCCATCATATTCTGGATGAGAACTACAGCCTGACTGTCCACGGGATCGATAACATCCGGCATCTGGACGGCATCTCCGCCCGGCGGTTCGACGGTATTCTTGTCATGAGCCAAAGCGACGCGGATAACGATTTTATATATCATATCAAGAATGCCGGGATTCCGCTCGTCGTTCTGAACCGTCATCTGGACGATCCGGGGATCATGAACGTCGTGGCCAATGACCGGGACGGTGTGCGGGAGGCGATCGACTACGCCATCGCCCGGGGACACCGCCGCCTGGCCATGATTGAAGGCAGGGCCGGATTCAAGTCGACCTCGGAACGGAAGCAGGGCTTCCTCGACAGCCTGCTGGCTCACGGGCTCTCCCCCCGTGCCGATTATTTCGTCGGCGGCGATTACAGCATCGAAAGCGGCTGCCTGCGGATGACGGAGCTGCTGAACCTTCCGGAGCCCCCTACGTGCGTGTTTTGCGCCAACGACGACATGGCTGTCGGGGCCATGAACGCCTGCTTCGCCGCCGAGATCCAAATTCCGCGGCAGATGTCGCTCATCGGTTTTGACGATATCGTGTTCGCCAAGTATACCAACCCCGCGTTGACAACGGTCCGCAGACCGATCGTCGATATCAGCGAGCTGGGCACGAAGAAGCTGATCGAGCTGATGCAGCATCCGCAAACGACGGCTCCCGAACAGGTTCTCGTAAAAACCGCGTTAATGGTCCGCCACTCGGTGGCGCAAATACAAATACCATAGGTTTAGAGAAAGAGGTTTTCCTCTTTTTTTAAATAAAAATGTTCACGTGTGCATCATTCATTCTATTATGAAAAGGAGCGAAACATGACTCATGACACAACGACTTTCCCGAGCCGCCTATCCTGATTTGCCCAGTTACCCCGAAAAGATGATCCAGTTCGGCGAAGGCAACTTCATGCGCGCCTTTGTGGATTGGCAACTGCAGCAGATGAACAAGCAAGGACTGTTCCAGGGCAGCGCGGTGCTGATTCAGCCGCTGGAGAACGGCCTGGGCGGCCTGCTGGCCGAACAGGACTATCTCTACACCGTGCTCTTGAACGGCATCCATGAACGCCAAACGGTCAATGACCGCGAAATCGTAACCAGTGTCAGCCGGCTGATCAATCCCTACACGGATTACGAAGCTTTTCTGGCCCTGGCCGAGGACGATCAGCTGGAATTTATCACCTCGAACACGACGGAAGCCGGCATCGCTTACCGCCCTGAAGATACCTTGGATGGCGGACCGCAGATCAGTTTTCCGGGCAAATTGACAGCGCTTTTATACAAGAGGTTCCAACTTGGAAAAAAAGGCTTCGTGCTCATCCCGTGCGAACTGATTGACCGAAACGGCGAAAAACTGAAGGAGATCGTGCTCAAGTATGCGGAGGACTGGGGACTCGGCGAGGACTTCGTCCGTTGGCTGCAGCGGGAGAATACGTTCTGCTGCAGTCTGGTCGACCGGATCGTGCCCGGCTATCCGCGCGACAAGGCGGCGGAGCTGGAACAGGAGCTCGGGTATCGCGACAGTCTCATGGTAACCGCGGAGCCGTTCTTGTTCTGGGTCATCGAAGGGCCGGCCTGGCTCAGCGAGCGCCTCCCGCTTGCCGCCGCCGGTTTGAACGTCGTCGTCACGGATGATATGACGCCTTACCGTGAGCGCAAGGTTCACCTGCTTAACGGGCCGCACACCGCGATGGTCTCCCTGGGACTGCTCGCCGGGCTTGAAACCGTCGAAGACGTGATGAACGACGAAGTCTTCTCGGCATTCGTCGACCGCCTGCTCCAGGACGAACTGATCCCGATGCTGGATCTGCCGCGGCCGGAGCTGGAATCCTACGCCGAATCGGTGTTGGAACGGTTCAAAAATCCGTTTATCCGCCATGAGCTGACATCCATTTATCTGAACAGCATCTCCAAGTTCAAGACGCGGCTTCTGCCGGTGCTCCTCCGCTATGTCCGGGAACGCGGAGAACTGCCGCCGCTCATGTCGCTGGCTTTTGCCGCCCTGCTTCTGGGGTATCGGGCCGATCGTTTGAAGCCGCAGGACAGCCCGGAAGTGTTGACCGTATTCCGGGAAGCGTGGAGCCGGCCGGATGAGTTTATAAGCGCAATTCTTCGCAAACCGGAGTTATGGGGCGAAGATCTCACCTCTGTGCCCGGGCTTGAGGCGAAGCTGGCTTCCATGCTGAAGCTGCTCGAGGCTTCGGGAAGCCGCGCGGCCCTGCAGCAAACGTTAGGAGGCGAAATCGTATGCAGCGATTGATGAAGATGGATGTCATGAAAATGAACGCCCGGGACACGGTCGCGGTCGCGCTGCGCCCGATCGAAGCCGGGGAGCAAATCACTGTGGAAGACCGCGTATACACGGCCAAACAACCCGTTCCGCAAGGCCATAAAATTGCGCTAACCGGGTTCCGGGAAGGTGAGGTCGTCACCAAGTACGGCTACCCCATCGGGCAGGCGACGGCCGTGATCGAAGAAGGCGAATGGGTGCACACCCATAACCTGAAGACCAACCTGGCCGGAGAAGAGACATACACGTACGAGCCGGACCTCCATCCCGTCCTTTATCCCCGCCGCCAGTTGACCTTCCAAGGCTACCGGCGCAGGAGCGGCAAGGTCGGCATCCGCAACGACTTGTTTATCGTGCCGACGGTCGGCTGCGTGAACGGGGTCGCCGAAATGATGATCGCCGAGTTTAAGGCGAAGCATCCCGACCTCGGAAGCTTCGACAACGTCACGGTGCTGAAGCACCCGTACGGCTGCTCGCAGCTCGGCGACGACCACCGGATGACCCGCAGCATTCTGCTGGATGCCGTCACCCACCCCAATGCCGGCGGGGTGCTCGTCTTCGGCCTCGGCTGCGAGAACAACATCGTCGCCGAGTTTCGCAGCCTGCTGGGCGACTACGACGACAGCCGGATCAAATTCCTCGTCGCCCAGGAGGTCGGCAACGAGGTCGAAGCGGGACTGGCGCTGCTGGAGGAGATTTTTGAAGCCGCCCGCGAAGACCGGCGCGAGCCCGTGCCGATCAGCGAGCTGAACGTCGGGCTGAAATGCGGCGGGTCGGACGGATTCTCGGGGATCACCGCCAATCCGCTTCTGGGCGCCTTCTCCGACTTCCTCATCGCCCAGGGCGGAACGACCGTGTTAACGGAAGTGCCGGAGATGTTCGGCGCCGAGAAAATGCTGATGGCCCGCGCGGAGAACCGGGAAGTCTTCGAGCAAATCGTCGCCCTGATCAACGATTTCAAACAGTACTTCCTATCCTACGGCGAGCCGGTCTACGAGAATCCGTCCCCAGGAAACAAGGCGGGCGGCATCAGCACCCTGGAGGACAAATCGCTCGGCTGCACCCAAAAAGCGGGCACCGCCCCGGTCGTCGATGTGCTGCAATACGGGGAGAAGCTGCGCAAGAAAGGCCTGAGCCTGCTGCAGGCACCGGGCAACGACCTGGTCGCCTCCTCCGCCCTCGCCGCGGCCGATTGCCAGCTTGTTCTGTTCACCACGGGGCGCGGCACCCCGTTCGGCAGCTTCGTCCCGACCGTCAAAATCGCCACCAACAACGAGCTGTACAACAACAAAAAGCACTGGATGGACTTCAACGCCGGACCGCTGCTGGAAACCCCGATGAGCGAAGTGTTGGAAGAGTTTATCGAGTACATTATCGCCGTAGCCAGCGGGCAAAAGACACGAAACGAGCAAAACGACGTGCGGGAGTTGGCGATTTTTAAAACGGGAGTTACGTTGTAGAGATAAAGCGCGGGTACCGGAACCCGTTTACGGGCTTAACCGCCTATTAACGGGAAAATCGCCCTTTATTTTACCGCCCTTGGCCCTGGACCCGGTTTAGCTGGAAAAGTTCCATCTATAATTAGCAGCCAACTGCCGATCTACGCCGTTTCTGGCAAATTAGCGGGAAGTTTTCCGGCTATTTGCTTCAGCAGCTGCCTAGTGCTCCATCAGACAAGACAACCTTGATAACATTGAATTCCTGCATATCTGCATGTTTTTTTCTTGTACGGAATAACAATTTCAAAATGCCTGCAGATTTGCATCTTTTTTCGCATCCCCTCGGGAATCGACCTAAATACCTGCAGATTTGCATCTTTTGGAGCTGGAAGGGTTGGAAAGTGCACTAGGAACTAGGCACCCTGATCGCCGTGGGCCTTCATACGATTTGGATGTCTGTGGGCGTGAGAATGTATTCTCAATTTCTCAATTTCTCAATTTCCCCTACTACGATGTCTGATTGGGCACTAGGTTTGCATTATTTGGTTATAGTCATATCCATAGGAATCTCAAACCATATAAAGGAGCATGCCCCATGGTTCTAAACGATGATTTTTTGTTGTCCACCGACATGGCCAAGACGCTGTATCACGAGCACGCCGCCAATATGCCGATTATTGATTACCACTGCCATCTCGATCCAAAAGAAATTTACGAAAACCTGCCTTTCCGCAACCTTACCGAAGCCTGGCTGGCCGGGGACCATTATAAATGGCGGCTGATGCGGGCCAACGGTGTGCCGGAATCCCATATTACGGGGGACGCCTCCGACTACGACAAGTTTCTCGCCTGGGCGAGAACCGTGCCGAGAACCGTGGGCAATCCGCTGTACAGCTGGACGCACCTTGAGCTGCGCCGGTTCTTTGGAGTTCAGGAACTGCTGAACGAAGAAACAGCTCCCCGAATTTGGGAGGAGGTCAACGCCCAGTTGGCCGGCGAGCGCTTCAAACGGCGGAATATCATCAAGCATTCCGGAGTAAAGCTCGTCTGCACGACCGATGACCCCGCCGATACGCTTGAATATCACCAATTGCTGCGGGAGGAAGAAAAGGACTTCCGCGTCCTCCCGACCTTCCGTCCCGACAAAGCGCTAAATGTAGACGCCCCCGGGTTCCCGGATTGGTTGAAGCGGCTGGAGGATGCGGCGGGGCAAAAAATCGGCTCTTACTCGGCATTGACGGAAGCGCTTAAAGGGCGCATTGCCTTTTTCCACGAACAGGGCTGCCGCCTGTCGGACCACGCGCTCGATGTGCTGAAGTACCGGGCCGGCGACGCGGCGGAAGTCGAGGCCGTCTTTGCCAAGAGGCTCGCCGGCGAAGCCTTGTCCCCGGACGAGATCACGATGTACCGCACCGAGCTGCTGTCGGCGCTGATCGGCATGTACCGGGAGAACAACTGGACGATGCAGCTCCATATTCACGCCTTCCGCAACAACAACACGCCGATGTTCCGGCGGCTCGGGCCCGATACCGGCTATGACGCCCTGAACGATCTGCCGCTCGCCCAGCCGCTCTCGCAGCTGCTGGACCGGGCCGAGCAAGGAGCCGGGCTGCCGAAAACGATTCTGTACTCGCTGAATCCGAACGACTACCCCGTGCTGCTGACCTTGATGGGCTGCTATCAAAAAGAAGTGCCCGGCAAGCTCCAGCTAGGCTCGGGCTGGTGGTACAACGATACGCGCAGCGGGATGCGCCAGCAGCTCTCCCTGTTTGCGGAGCACAGCCTGCTTGCCGGATTTGTCGGCATGCTGACGGACTCGCGCAGCTTCCTCTCATACACGCGCCACGAGTATTTCCGCCGCGTGCTGTGCGAGCTGCTCGGCGAATGGGTTGCCCGCGGGGAGGCGCCGGATGACGCGGTTGTCCTCGGCCGGATCGTCGAGGACATCTCTTACAACAACGCGGCGTCGTACTTCGGATTTTGAACACTTTGACGGGAAGGAGTGAAATCAGCGATGTCTTTCAAGCTGTTTATAGCGGGGGATTCCACCGCGGCGCTCAAAGGCGCGGCGGAAAAACCGATGACCGGTTGGGGCGAATATTTGCAGGATTATTTCGGTTCGGCGGTGGAGATCGACAACCGGGCGGTGAACGGGCGCAGCACCAAATCGTTTTTGGCCGAGGGAAGGCTGGCGCATATTGAAAAAGACCTTCAGGCCGGCGACTACCTCTTCATCCAATTCGGCCACAATGACGGAAAACGGGAGGATCCCGCCCGCTATGCCGATCACGATACGGAGTACAAGGACAATCTGCGGCGGTTCGTGGATGCCGCCCGCAGGGCGGGTGCGGCGCCGGTGCTGCTGACATCGGTCAGCCGCCGCCGCTTTCTGGCGGACGGGACGCTTGACCCCGACGCGGTCGGCCCCTACCCGGCCGCGCTGCGGCAGGTCGCGGCGGACACGGGAACGCCGCTGCTCGACATTTTTGCGGCGTCGCAGCAGCTCTTCCGGGCGCTCGGGGCCCCGGGCTCCAGGCATCTGGTGATGCATCTGCCGGCCGGGGCCCATCCCAATTACCCGGAAGGCGTTCAGGACGACACGCATTTCTCCGACGTCGGCGCCCGTCAGGTGGCCCGCCTGGTCGCCCAGGCGATCCGGCAATCGGACGCACTGGCCGAGCTGCGGGCCTGCCTGAAAGGCACGGCGGCGGAAAGTCTGTTCTCGGGGAAGGCGGTGGAATGCCCATGAGCGCAAAAAAAGAAACTGCGGAAACCCCCTATGCTTATCCCCCGCTCAATCTCGGCGTAAGGGCCCATGATTTCGGGCAGGTCCCGTTGGATACGCTGATTTCCAAAATCCGGAACCATTCCTTTACCTGCATTCAGTTCGCCGTGAAAAAATCGTTCCCGGACAGCGTCCCCAGCTTTTCCGCGCTGAGCCCCGGCACCGCCGCATTTTACGGCGGCGCCTTTCGCCGGGCCGACATTCACCTGGCCGTGCTGGGATGCTACGTCAACATCGTTGCCTCCGACCCGGCGGAGCGCAACCGGGCGCTTTCCGATTTTGCCACCCACCTCCGCCTGGCCCGCGATTTCGGCGCCAGCCTTGTCGGAACCGAAACCGGGAGCGTCGGGAATGGTTATACGCCGGAGAATTTCACGGAAGAGGCGTTTCAGCGCGTGGTGGAATCGGTCCGGTGGATGGTGGCGGAAGCCGAACGATTCGGCGTGACGATAGGGATCGAGGCGGGCCTCCATCATCCGCTCTACACGGCTCGGTTGACCCGCCGGCTCCTGGAGGAAGTTCCGTCGCGGAACCTCCAGGTCATTCTGGACTGTGCCAACCTCATCTCGCCGGACAATTACTTGCAGCAGGAGGACATTATAGCGGAAGCTCTGGACCTGCTCGGCGACCGGATCGCCGTCCTCCACTTGAAGGATTTCAAGGAAGAACAAGGACGTCTCGAAATCGTTCCCGTCGGTCAGGGGCAAATGCAGTTCCGCCCATTGCTGCATTATATGAAATACAATCGCCCCCATATCCAGGGCCTGCTCGAAAGCACGCCGGAAGAGGACATGGAGGCGAGCGCCGCGTATTTAAGACAGCTGTATGAGCAGGTATGACCGGCTGCCGGGCTTTGCCCGGACCGGTCTTTTCATCTAGGGGTCCGGGCGGATTATGACCGGCTTTCAGCGAAATGCCGGGCCAGAAATTCCCGAAACCGTTCGGCCGCTTGCGGCAAATATCTGGATTCCAGCCAGGCCACCGAAAAAGCCCGGTGACAATCCGGCGATACAATCGGGATTAGCTTATATGCTTGCGTTACGTCATCCCCTTTGCAGGTCGGCATGAAGGCAACGCCCAGACCGGCCGCCACCAGGCCGGCAAGCGCCGACGGTTCCTCCACCTCGCACACCACTTCCCTCTGAATGCCAGCGGACTCGCAAAAGGCATCGTTTATGCTCCGAAACGGATGGCCCGCTTTATATTCGATAAAAGCCTCGCCCCCGGCTTCCCGCAGATGAATCCGCTCCCGCCCTTCGAGGCGATGTCCGGGCGGCACCGCCAGACGCACCTCGGCATGCAGCACGTCCTCCTCCTTGACGCGGGGATGATTCAAAGATGCCGCTCCAAAACACAAATCAACCTCCCCGTTCTCCAGCATCCGGACCATCTCCGCCACGGAGCCTGGGGCCACTTGGACAATCCGGAAGTTCACCTCCGGGTACTGTGCCCGAAACGCCCCCAGCGCCTTAGACAGACGATTCAAAGTCGTGGTGGCTATCCGAATCGTCCCCCGCTCTGCACCGGCAAGATCCGTAACTTCCCTTTTCCCCTCTTCCAGAACCGACAAAGCCGTCTCCACGCTGTTTAGAAACGCTTTTCCGAACGGATTCAACCGGATTTGCCGATTTTGTCTATCGAACAGCGGCACCCCCAATTCTTCCTCCAGGCGGGCGATGGTTTTGCTTAGCGCAGGCTGGGCGATTTGCAGTTTCTTTGCGGCATTAGTCATATGCTCCATTCGCGCCACCGTTTGAAAATACCGCAGTTGAAGCAGTTCCATGTCCGCTCCTCCCTTCAATTCATATCTTCTAGTATATTGATTTATAACAAAATATATATTTTTAATTATTATAAATCAATTATAAGATAAGGTTTGAAAACATCAAAGGGGTGATCGTTATGAGATTCGGCCGCAAACTAACGGCGGCGGACAAGTTGATCCGTGTCCTGGCGTTTACGATGGTGCTTTCGTCGATGAGCGCAACCATGTTCAACATCGTACTGCCCGAAATCAGCCAGCAATTTCAGCTGTCATTCGCCCAGGTGAGTTGGGTAACTTCAATCTACTTACTCATCTATGCGATCGGTTCCGTGATCTACGGAAAACTGTCCGATATGTTCCAGCCTAAACATCTGCTGACCGTCGGCCTATTCATTTTCTTCGTTGGGTCCATGATCGGGCTGGCGTCATCGGCGTACTGGATGGTTCTCCTCGCCCGCGTTTTGCAGGCTTTGGGAGCCGCCGTAATCCCGGCGATGGCGATGATCATTCCGGTCCGCTATTTTCCCGCGGAACGCCGCGGCCAAGCCCTTGGCATTACCGCCACGGGATTGGCCATCGGGAGTGCGGTAGGTCCTGTCGTATCCTCCCTGATGGTCAGCGTGTTCCATTGGCGATGGCTGTTTATAATCCCCCTGCTCATTTTGATAACCCTGCCCATGTACCGGAAGCTGCTGCGCGACGAACCCGCGGCCGGAGGATGGATCGATTGGCTGGGAGGCGGGCTGCTGGCGGGGACCGTCGCTCTCTTCCTCTTGTCGGTCACCCAAAACGGGGGATGGTTTTTCGGCGCGGCAAGCCTGATCCTTCTGGCATTGTTTATCCTGCGCATCCGCACGGCCGGCGAACCCTTCATCCCGCCTCGCCTGTTCTCGAACAAAAGGTATGTTTGGGGCGTTGTCCTGGCCGTAGTATTGGTGGGGACCAGCTACTCGCTGCCCTTTTTGACGCCGCAGTTGTTGGCCGATCTGAACCGGTTGAGTCCGGGGTGGATCGGATTTACGATGGTCCCCGGAGCCGTCGCCACGGCGGTTCTCGGCAGCACCGGCGGCAAACTGGCTGATACCCGGGGAACATCCTTCCTTTTTCGCTTCGCCATATTGCTGAACTTGCTTTGTTTTGCGCTGTTGTCCTCCTTCGCCGGGATGTCGCCGGTCGGCATTGCCGCCTTTTTAATCCTGGGCAATATCGGTCAGATGTTCATACAGATTTCCATGACCAAAACGATTTCGTTGTCGCTCCCCAAGGAGCAGACCGGCGTTGGCATGGGGCTGCTGTCGATGATGAATTTCCTGGCCGGCGCGGCCGCTTCCGGCATTTACAGCAGAACCGTGGACCTCGGGTCATCGTCGGTCTGGAACCCGTTCAATCCGTTTCCGGCATCCGCCGCCTACAGCAACATTTACTTGGTGCTTGCCGGAGTCCAAGCGGGCGCGATGCTGCTGTTCTCCCGGCATTTCGGCGGGACATCACGGGCACGTCTTGTTCAGGAGGCATCCAGCCCATCCAGCCCATCCGGCTCGTAGCTAATGCCTCATCAGCATCCAAATCCGTATTAAGCCCACGGGCTACCAATGTGCCGAGCGCACTTCCAATTCCAAAAGAGGCAAATCTGCTAGCGATTTTAGAGAAACAAGCCTATTTCGTCGAAAATTCCTGCAGATTTGCAGGAATTCTATGTTATCAAGGTTGGCTGACGGGGCAGTAGGCCTCGAAGTCCGCTATTCCGCGTCTCCTGGCCGATTCGGCAAATATAGCTCCACTGGGCCGAACCGACCGGCCAACCGAAAAAGACCGGCCCAGGGGCCGGTCCATGAGACACGAAACGAACGAATGGATACCCGCCGTCCGTTTAGATCGCTTGCTCCGCGAGCAGGTCCATCCGCCCGCGTCCGGCGAGATGATGGATGGTCTGCAGGTAGCTCACCGTGCGGTTCGAGGAATGCATAATCACGGAGTGGGTTTCGGCTTTCTGGTTAGGCAAATACCGGACCCCGTTCAGCAGATCCCCCGGGGTCACACCGGTCGCCACAAACAGCACACTGCCGCTGCCGACCATGTCCTCCATGGTCAGGAGGCGCCGCGGATCGCCGAGCCCCATTGCCCGGCAGCGGGCCGTTTCCTCCGGGGTTCCGGGCAGCAGACGGCCCTGCAGCTCCCCGCCGAGGCAGCGGAGCGCCGCGGCCGCCAGCACGCCCTCCGGGGCGCCGCCGGAGCCGACGTAGAGGTCGACGCCGCCTTCGCTGGCCGCCTCGATCGCCCCCATGACGTCGCCATGGCTCAGCAGCTTGATCCGCACCCCCGCGGTACGCAGCGCCCGAATCATCTCCTGGTGACGCTCCCGGTCCAGGATGGACACCGTCATGTCCTGCAGCGGCTTCTTCAAGATGCCGGAAGCCTTCGCCAGCGTAACGCCGATCGGATCGTTCAGCGACAGCTTTCCGGCCAACGCCGGTCCAACCGCCAGCTTCGCCATGTAGATATCCGGCGCATGCAGGAGATTTCCCTGCGGCGCGGCGGCGATCACGGAGATGGCATTGTTCAGGCCATTCGCTACCGTCTCGGTGCCTTCCAAAGGATCGACGGCGATGTCCACCTTTGGACCGCGGCGGTTGCCGACTTTCTCGCCGATATAGAGCATCGGGGCTTCATCCATCTCCCCTTCGCCGATCACGACGGTGCCATCCATATCCACGGAATGGAACAAGCTGCGGATGGCGACGGTTGCCGCCTCATCCGCGCTGTGCTTGTCTCCTCTTCCTGTCCATTGCGCCGCCTCCAGGGCGGCGGCTTCCGTAATGCGCGCCAGTTCCAATGCCATATGACGTTCCATGATTTTCCCTCCGTTTCAGTTTCCCCGTTCTCTATATTTGTCTCATTATCAAAGCAGCGGTTTCTTCAATCGCCTTATCCGTCACGTCAATCACCGGACAGCCCAGGGCGGCGAACAGTTCCTGCGCATATTTCAGCTCATCCTGGACCCGCTGAATGGAGGCATAGTGGGCATCGTCCGGCAGCCCCATCGATTGCAGGCGCGCCGAGCGGATCTTCACCAAATGCTCCGGATTTACCGTCAGTCCGACGATTTTGCCCGGATTAACTTCCCGGAGCTGAGTAGGGGGCGTCAGCTCCGGTACGACCGGATAGTTCATCACCTTCAACCCTTTGTGCGCCAAAAAAATCGACAGCGGCGTCTTCGACACCCTGGAGGCCCCGAGCAGAATCAAGTCCGCCTTCAAGATCGCTCCGACATCCTTGCCGTCGTCGTTGTTGACGGCAAATTCCACGGCTTCCACCCGTTTGAAGTAATCCTCGTCCAGCCGGTGCAGCAGCCCGGGGGTGCGCTTCGGCGTATCGTTAAACGTATCGATGAAGGCTTGCATCATCGGGCCCATGATATCTACCGCCCGGACATTCAGCCGGACCGCTTCTTCCCGGATCGCCTCCCGGAGCTCCGGCTGCACCAGCGTATAAGCGACGAAGCCTCCCCGGCGGGCGACCTCTTCCATGACCGCGCCGATCTCGTCTTCGGAGCGGACGTTCATGATGCGTTTGATTTCCGTATTCGGCAGTTCGAACTGCCGAAGTGTCGCCCGGACGACCGCTTCGGCGGTTTCGCCGATCGAGTCCGAGCAAATAGCTATGAAGTGTGACTGCCCCTGGTTCATCCCATTCCTCCCGTGATTTCCGTTTGTCTCTTATTTCTCTTCCAGCGTGTCGAGCAGCATTTTAATGATATTCGTTTTGGAAATTCGTCCCACGACGTTCAGTTCCCCTTCTCCGCCAGAAGGGGCCGGCACCACCACAGGCAGGCTGTCGACCTGGTGGGCGATGATGATGCGGGCCGCTTCCAGCACGGTATCCTCCGGGGATACGGTGATGACGTTCGGCCGGCGGGTCATGATGAAGCTCACCGGCATGGTCGAAGCCGAGGCATTGCCCAGCGTCACCTTCAGCAGGTCTTTCCGCGAGACGATGCCGGCCAGCCGTCCCTCTTCATCGGTGACGATCAGATGACCGACATTTTCGAGAAACAGCGTGACGACCGCGTCATGGATCGTCGTCGTTTCCCGCACGACCACCGGGACCCCGTGCACGTCGCCGACCTTCATGTCCAGCAGCTTAAGCCTGCTCTCATTTTCCGAAAGTGCGCGTTTCCCGAGAAAATACCCCACCTTCGGTTTGGCATCGATATAATCGAGCATGACCAGCACCGAAAGGTCCGAACGGATCGTCGGGCGGGTCAAGTTCAGCATTTCCGCGATTTGCTCCCCGGTGATAGGGGCGTGTTTTTTTACGATATCTACAATTTCCATTTGACGGGATGTCAGTTTGATAGTGGATCCCTCCGCTTTATTCTCGTTCTGCCCGTTTGCCGGGCGAATTGAAGTTCCTCCTCTCGTTTGGAAGGTTTTTCTGAATATATAGTACGTCATATATTCGAGTTTTGCAATATATAATACGTACTTTATTTCGATTATGGTGTTTTAATTATCGAAACAAGGTGGCATATTTCTTCCGGCAACCGGCCAGGCCGGTGGAATGTTTCTTAGCCACAAAAAAAAAGCGGAAGGTCGGACACAAGCCGACCTCCGCTTTAGATTTAGGAAATTTTGTACTTGGCGATATATTGTCCAAGCTGCCGGGAAGCCTCGTTCAGAATGACGGCCGACTGCGCCATCTCTTGAACGGCGTCCTTCTGGGCCACGGCGGCTTCCGCCGTACTTTGACTGTTTTTGAACGCCTCTGCCGCAATATGCTCCAAAGTGTTGAACGAGGCGGTAATCTGTTCGGCACTGGCCGACAATTGCTGAGAAGCGGCGGAAACCTCCTGAATCTGTATCGAGATCTCCGAGGTGGAGCCGGTGATCAGGCCGAACGCCTCGCTTGCGGAACGGATGGACTCCCTTCCCGTCTCCACTTGTTTGACGCCATGCCCCAACGTGTTTACCGCCTGCTGGGTGGCGCCTTGGATCAGCTCGACGATTTCCGAGATTTGATCGGAAGACGCCTGGGATTGTGCGGCCAGTTTGCTGATTTCCTTGGCGACGACCGCAAATCCCTTACCGTGCTCACCCGCCCGCGCCGCTTCAATCCCGGCATTGAGAGACAGCAAATTGGTTTGTGTCGTAATCGCCTTGATGACCGAGGTGATTTGGTCGATATTTTTGGAGTGCTGATAGAGCTTGTCCACCGTTTCGGCAAAACCGGCTACCGCTTGGTGGATCGTGTCCATCTGCACCACGGCGGAGGTCAGGAGATCATTCCCTTGTTGGGCCTGCTGTTCCGTAGCTACGGAGAGCTGCGACACCGTTAAGGTGGAATCGGAAATCCGCATGACGCCTTCCGAAATTTCCTCCATAGCCCGTGCGGTCTCGGATACTTTTTGCTTTTGCGTATCGGCCCCCTCCGCAATGCTTTGGGAGGCCGAAGCCGACACTGCAATTTGTTCCGTCGACTGCCGCGTGCGTTCGGTAAGCTGCTGGCTGGAGGCGGCTACCTGATTGGAGGCTCCCTGCGCCGCTTCGATAAAAGAAGCAAGACTTGACCGCATCTTCTCGAAAATCGAGGTCAACGACCCGATTTCATCCTTCGTACGGCTTATCAGCGGCTCACTCAGGTCTCCTTCGGCGATTTTGTTTGCCGCCTGCGTAAGTTTCCGGATGGGTTGATGAATGGAGCGAGCCAAGATGAAGGCGGCGCAAACGCAGAACAGCAGACCCAATCCTTGGACAATCACTAGCAAAAGATTGGACTGTGCGTTGGATTTCATAATCTCTTCCATGGTGAAGACGACTTCTTCAGTTTCCGACTTGGCAAAATCGTTGATGCTGTTGGTAATATCCGTGATGACCTGCATATTTTCTTCGTCGTTATGCAAGGCTTTATCCAGTTGGGCGTTAATGGTGTCGATTTCGGATTTGTCCTCGGGGTTCAAGACCAGGTATTGTTCCAGATTCTTATGAAATTCCCCGGTCAGATTGTTGATGGTATCCTCGCTCTCTTTGGGGCTGAACCAACCGGTCAAGGCAAGGAGCTGCTGTGTCTGAATCTGGGATAGTATCGCCTTGGTTTCGGTAGCATAGTTTAGAGAACGCAACGATTCGTTTTTCACCTCCAGCAAGCTTTCGCTTTGAATATTCGATTTGTACAGCTGATATGTAACGCCGGCGATCAAAAATATAAACAAAATCCCGAAATACACAAAAATTTTTGTTCTGATTTTCACATAAAATCCTCCCTTCCGCATTATCAAAGTCAAGAACTGTTACTTTTTATATCGGAATTATGAAAGAATTTTACAAACTATATATTCCTCGCCCCCTTGGAACTCCCACATGAAGCCGATTACAATTACAAAAGGCGGCCCCAAAGCACTTAAGCTTTGGAGCCGCTGCCTGGAATTCCTCCTACCTTTGTTTCACTTGCCAGCTTCTTACGGCATAAGCCGCCCCGACCATCCCCAAACTTAGAAGGAAGTACAGCCCTCCCGCTTGTTCGGCACGCCAATCCGACACCCCTCCACCCAAGAAATCGAGAATCGGGGTTTTATTAAACGGGCCCAGATACCAAATCAGCAGATACAGCACCTCGAACACCCGATGGGTACGCGTCAACACGCCGCACACCAGGCCTAAGGACGGGATCAGCAGCACCGCAGAAACGGCATAAATCAACTGCGCCGTGTCCCTCTCCAGCAACAATCGAATCAGCATTCCTCCTCCTGCGAACAAGGTTGCGAGAATGCCGGCAAGCCAAATCGCCAGCAACTGGCGGGTCGCAAAACGGGGGCTGGATAAAGCCAGAAATTCCGTGCGGTAACGAGTGTCCCGATTCCCCATGCCGGACCATAGGGTCAGCGGCCAAATCCAAACGAAAGGCCAGATCATCCATGTACGCGAAACCTCGGCCGGCAGAAACAGGCACAGGAGCGATAGCAGGAAGGTGACGATAAACCAGCCCATAGAAGCCCCTTTCCTCAGGAGCCGCAATTCCCCGGCAAGCAGCGGCCAGAATCCCCCGGCAGCAGGTACGGGTGTAAGCTTAGCGGCACGGATCGTCGATGGTTCGCTTCGCGTAACCGCGGAATCCACTCCGGTGATCTCCCCAGAAGCCTCGCCGGTCGATCCTGACCGAACCGGTTCTTTAAACCCGCGGAACAGAAGCGCAGCTAACAGCAATAATACCGCGGCAGCCGCCAAGGGGATGAGGTGCTGTAAAATCAGACCGCCCGTCCATTCCACCCCCTGATACTCGAACCGTTGGATAGGGGCATGCGGAAATAAGATGCCGATACCGTAACTGTCCGAAAAGGCGGGGGCGACTTCGTGCAATTCCCGCATCATATCCGAAGTATAGACGGAAATCCCGAAGGGCAGCGAATCTATCATTGCGGCATACAAAATAAACAACGCAAAGTACACGACATTTCCGAGTCCGCCCCGCAGCATCTTCCTGGTCTCAAACAGCAAAGCCAATACCGCAACGACCGCCAATACCGGCAGCACCATAAAAAGGAAGGGGGACACCAATTCCCAAACTTCAATCCGCCGGACCTCCCCCCGGTTCCACTGCATCGCGGCGGCTACCCCCATAACGGCTGCCGCGATGAGGGACAGTACGGCAAAGTTGCTTATGGCCTTTCCCGTGAGGTAGTACAGCTTTTTTACCGGTGCGGATGCGATAATTTCTCCTACGCGGGTGCGCTTATCCCGCTGAATGCTGTTTTTGACCAGGTAAAAACCGAACAAGCTGAGAAAGAGTAGACTCGAGATGGCAACGGACGCCCCTATCCAAGCGGAATTATATTCTCCACGGTATACACCTCCCAGGTGCACCGTTACATAGCCCGCATCCGCAGGGGGCACACAGAAATAAGCGGCCATCATCGCTAAGCCAAGCGTCACCAAAAAGGAAAAATGCCTTGTCCGTTCCAGCAGGTCGGCGCGGGCAATATAATAAATCATAGAAATTGCCCGCATTTTTATTCCCCTTCCCCGCCGCACATCCTGGCGTAAAGATAAGCGTCTTCCAGGCTGGGCGTCAACGGGGACGCCAGCGCATCGGGCGGCGATTCCGAAATGATGCGAAGCTCCAGCCCTTCCAATCTCCGTATTGTGCCGTTAATCGTCCAGGTTGCTCGGGCCTCCTGAAGTTTATGCTCCGGAATCAGCAGCGACCATACTTTTCCCTGCACCGTGCGCAGCGCCTCGCCAGGATCGGCCTTCATCAGCAGACTCCCTTTGGACAGGATGGCGATTTGGTCGGCGGTCGCTTCGATATCCGACACGATATGGGTAGAAAGGAGAATAATTCTTTCCCCGGACAAATCCGTCAGCAGACTCCGGAACCGGACCCGCTCCTCCGGATCCAAGCCGACGGTAGGCTCATCGAGAATCAGCAGCCGCGGGTCGTTCAGCAAGGCCTGGGCGATGCCGATGCGCTGACGCATGCCGCCCGAGAAACTGCCGATCGGCCGGCTCCGGACTTCATGGAGATTCAAGAGTTCAAGCAGCTCCAAAATCCTCTTTTTGATTCTCGGCCCGCTAAGTCCCTTTAAAGCCGCGGCGTATTGCAAAAACTCCACCGCATTCAGGTGGGGGTACACCCCCACATCCTGCGGCAGGTAGCCCAATTGGGCCCGAAGCGCATCGGCCCGCTTGCTTATGTTCTCTCCATCCCAGGTAATCGTCCCCTCGGTCGGCCGCGAGATCGTGGCCAGCATGCGCATCAGCGTGGACTTTCCGGCGCCATTCGGTCCGAGCAGCCCGGTAATCCCCGGCTGTAGCGTCATGTTTATTTTTTGCAGCGCCCATTTTCCTTGTTTATAGCGTTTGCTTACATTGTGCAATTCCAACATCTTGAAGGTTCCTCCCGACTTTTTCCTCTGCTCTCAAAGCATTCTAGAGAATGGAAATAAAATCGAGGTAAACAGCAGGTAACGTATATCCTAATTATTTCCCCAAAGGCAACGACACCGTTATTGTAGTCCCTTCGCCTACACGGCTGGAAACGTTGATGCTGCCTTTGTGGGCTCGTACGATTTGATCGGCGATTGCCATGCCCAGGCCCGTACCCTCGGAGTATTTTTCCGTCGTGGTTCCCCGGAAATATTTATGGAATAGCTGCGCCACTGTATCCTCATCCATGCCGGTTCCATCATCGGTAATCGCAATCGCGAGGAAAGAAGTCCGCTTCAGCATTTGTATCCGCACATGGGTTCCGGGCGGATTATGCAGCACGGCATTAATAATGAGGTTATGCAGCGAGCGCTGGAGCAGCTTCTCATCGATCCGCAGCACCGCCCGCGAGACATTCGCTTCGAAGCCAATATGGCATTGGACGGCCCGGGGATCATTGGCCACATCGGCTACGATGCGCCGCACGTATTCGACCAGCTCTTTTTTGACCAAATGCAGCGGCATCTCTTGTCCTTCCAGCCGAAAAGTCAGGCTCAAGTCCCCGATCAGTTCCTCCATATGGCTGGCTTTCGTCTGGATTTCGGTGATAAACTCCGCCTGCTCCCGGGCCGTCCATTCGTGAGAGGAGAGAAGCATATCGGCATATCCTTTGATGTAGGTCAGCGGGGTTTTCAAATCATGGGAGATGCCGGCCATCCACTCTTTTTGCAGCTCGTTCAGCCGGCCCCGTTCCCGTTCGCTTCTCTCCAGAGTTTCCGAGAGCGCCTGCATCTGCAGGATTAACTCCTTCAAAAGACTGTAGGGGGCCTTGATTTTCCTTCCCTCACCGGTACCCAGGCCTTGAAATTTAACGGGATCCCGATAAATGCCGTGTGCCAAACGTTGGATTTTACCGATAACGTAGATCAGCGGCAGCCCGAAATACCAGCCGCAGACAAGGATATAAATCGTAATGAGAACCGCCACGCATATAATGACCCCGTTATCTTGGCGTGCTCCCCCCTCGGGGACCAGGACATCGACCACCGCCAAGCCAAGGCTGATACAGCCGACAAGCAGCACCAGACTGACCAGAAAGTGCACGGTGAGCCGCAAAAAAAATCTGATGCTCAGCCTCATGCCGGTGCGCCCATTTCCGGAGGGATAAAGCGGTAGCCGATTCCGCGCATATTAATGATGATTTTCGGATTCGAAGGATTGGCCTCCAGTTTTTTTCGCAGTCTGGAGATATGGATGACCACCGTCTTTTCGTCCCCTGTAAACGCCGTCCCCCATACCTGGTCGTAAAGCTGCAGGGCGGTAAAGACCTGATTCGGGTGTTCGCACAGAAACGTGAGCAACTCGAACTCCTTGGCCGGACAAGGCGTCTCCCGACCGTTGATGAAGAGTTGGCCCGTGCTTTTATCGATGCGGAAGCAGCCGAAATTCATAGCTTTGCTTTTGACGGGCGGCTGAGTTTTGTAGAACTGCTCTCTTCGCAAATGAGCCTGAATCCGGGCCACCAGTTCCAAAGGGTTAAAAGGCTTGGTCACATAGTCGTCTCCGCCGAATCCGAGTCCCATCACTTTATCCAAATCCCCTGACCTGGCTGTAACGAAAATTATCGGCATATTCGTCCGGCTGCGGATTTCCCGGCACAACTCGAACCCGTCCATATCCGGAAGCATCACATCCAATACGGCGAGATCGAAATCATGAAGCTCCATCAAACGCAGGGCCTCACCCGCCGAGGCCGCGGTAGCGATCCGCTGAAAACCTTCCTTCTGGAGCAGTTTTTCGATCATGGTTAAAATGCCTTTTTCATCATCTACCAGCAAAAGATGCTCTTGTCTCATCACAACCACTACTTTCTTGCTATATTCATCAAAACGATACTTCTAAAATATTGACAGCATTTTCCGGTACGGTCAACGAGGTTTATCAACCATGTAAAAGAGCCGCTCTAGTGGAGCGGCGGACTCTATACCCGTACGGGTGCCAAGGCAAGCGCACCGTGGCCCAGGCGGCGAATATCGCCACTCGGGTAGCCACGCTCTCTGATGATGGACTTACGGGTATGATTGTTTGATGACACCGGGCCGGTTCCTTGGTAGTGAAAACAACAGAAGTTCTTATCCGGTCGGTCGAACTGGATAAGAACTTCTATTCTTTTTATAGAAGAAATAAAATTGGCGTTTGGCCAGGATGTGATAGGGTTTCGGAGATACATTGCCAACATCGACAATTGTAGATATAGAAGCGCCACCACCGTCGGTCGGAGTCTACACACTAACGGGAAAACCTCCCGTTAATTTAGCTTGCTTGGCTCTTCGCTCGGATTTAGCTGGAAAAGCTCCAGCTATTTCGCGGCCCAATGGCCGATATACAGAATTTCAGGCGAATTAACGGGAGGTTTTCCAGCTAAATCACCCCTCCGGCCGCATACGCACCAAATTAACGGGAAGAATTCCTTTTAATTCAAACTAAACAACTAGCACCCCATCAGCCAACCTTGATTAACATAGAATTCCTGCAAATCTGCAAGTTTTTTTCCTGTTCGGAACAAAAATTTCAAGATTCCTGCAATTCTGCAGGAATTTTCGACGAAATAGGCTCGCTTCTCTAAAATCGCTAGGAATACCTGCAGATTTGCATCTTTTTTCGCAAACTCTCGTGGATCGGCCTAAATTCCTGCAGATTTGCATCTTTTGGAGTTGGTAGTGCACTCGGCACCTTGATAGCCAGGGGCTTAATACGGATTAGGATGTCTGTAAGCTTGGGACTGCGTACTTATCTATTACGTAAATCAATAGTTCAACCTATATAGCTTCGAAATTGCTAAAAATTTTTTTCACCCAGGGAATATACCGATTTAATAACTTTGACTGAAATAGATGAGAAACTATCGTATTTTTACGTATAGTCTTGCCTGCTCTTATAAAAGGCTTCGTCATACAGAACTCTTCTGCAGGGGATTTTGCTTCCGGTCAGGAATGGCCTGGCTTTATTAAGTTGTCTTGATGGGCAGCATTCGGGTCTTTGGGAAGCGCAACGAGCACCAAGGGGATCAATGCGGTCATCCCTGCCACGAACACAATATAAGGGACAACATGGCCGAAGGAATCAAATAAAAAGCCCCCCAGCGCGGGTCCGACAATCATGCCGATATTGGAGCCTGTGGAATATTTGCCGTAGGCATCGCCAATGTTATGCTCGGAAATGCTCTTCATAAACATTGCATCCAGCGAGAATTCCAGCATGGAAAATGAAAGGATAAAGCCCATCCAAAACAAGGCGAATATGCTCAGTCTGGAGGAAAACAGAAGGGCGGCAACCGTTATGCCGGACATCACGGTCGATATAACAACCGTCTTGCGGTAACCCATCCGATCGCCAAGTTTGCCCAGATAAGTACCCGAAAATGAAGACACCAGCAAAGGCACCAAGAAGGTAATGGCGATCTCTTCAATATCTGCTTTAAATACAGCTTGCAGGTAAGGAATCAACAAAACGATAATCATGCTGGAGATCAGTCGGAACAGCACATTCACCGTCCAGACTTTGCGTTTCTCGGGTGATAAAACAACACTTTGCGGAATCATCATTCGCTTTGGCTCTTCCGGTCTTAAAGTAAGAGCATAAAGAAGCGCCAACAAGGCGGCTGCTCCGCAAGCTGCGAACAACACCTTCCATCCCTGCAGCAATTCGTAGTTGCTTAATATGTAGAAGCTTAATCCGACGCCGATGAACCCGCCAAGGTTGCGTTTGCTGTCAAAGTGCCCCAATTGTTGTGCTAAATTCGTATTGGCATCGGCAATAAGCCCGAAGACGGAAAGGGTCAGCAGAATGTTTGCGATGCCGTTCAACACTCTTGCGGTCAGCAAAAGCGATAATTGATCGGCCATAGCAAATGTAAAATAGGCTGCGACAAAAAACAAGAAGGACGCAATAAAGATGGAGCGTCTGCTATATTTATCCGACAATTTGCCCAGTACAAGCCGCATCATCAATTGGACGAGTGAGAACACGGAAAACAGAAGGGTAAATTGAAATGTAGTATATCCAAGTTCCTCAGTATACAGCGGCAACAAAACATCAAAAAAGATAAAGGGTAAAGATATAATTATAACTGGAATCGATAATTTTTTATACGGCATTTCCCCACCTCACTTCACAACCTTCTTGCAATGAATACTACCTCAAAGGCCAGCAGTAAATATGTGATTGATTTCTCCCCATAAACTAGCTCGACTTGCCGGCAAAACAATGCACTGTTCAAATCCATGAAGTTCATAGCAAGAATACCGGTTAAGTCGTATGATTAGTTACATACCGCTCTCACCATGGAGGCATCTTCACTACTAGGAGGACATTTATGGACATCCCCAGAGGCACCTACGGCTTTCGGTTCGCCGAAGACAAGGATCTCCAGCTGTGCGTGTTATTTGCGGCCGGCTATGATTCTATCACCGATCCTTCTTATCGCTGGGACGGACTGGAGCGGACCGATGGGCCTCTCCTGCTGTTCCAGTACACTATCTCCGGCGAAGGCGTATATGAGTCGGGGAACCGGACTCACCGTGTCACCGCCGGACAGGCTTTTCTCGCCGAAATTCCGGGACCCCATCGTTATTATTACCACCCGGAATCAAAAGAGCCGTGGGAATTCCTGTTCCTGCTATTCCGGCCCAATCTTATACTGCCTCATTGGCGCAAATTCCTGCGTGAAGCCGGGGAAGTTCCTCATCTGCCCATGGACTGTGCGCCGGTCCGGCTGTCACGAATGATTGTGGTCGATGCGGGAGCGAGCAGAATCTCCGACCCCCTGATCGCGTCGTCTTGCGTCTATCAGTTCATGACGGAACTGGCCCGAATGCCGGCCACAACTCTGCGGGACAGGGAGAACTGGCCTCCGAACGTAAGGCGCGCCGCCGAATATATAGAGCTCAACTATTCCCGGATGATCAGTATCGATCAGCTTTCCGAGCATGTCTCCCTGTCCAAATACCACTTGATCCGCCGGTTTTCGGCCAGCACGGGCCTGACACCCTGCGCTTACTTGACCCGCGTCCGTACCGAGAAGGCCATGGAACTGCTTCGGGGAACCGGCCTTAGCATTGAGGCCATCGCCGAGCGGATTGGCTACTCCAGCGGAAGTTATTTTATCAAAGCGTTCCGCGGCTTGACGGGGCTCACGCCGGGAGAATTCCGCAGCGGGAGCGAAAGCCTTGCGTATCGCAAGCTGTTCTTTGATTAACCGCAATATTTTACTATCGGACTTTCAAGATTACTATAGATATTGCTAATCTCCTTTATTATGATGAACGTGGCAAGAGCAATAACGAATCAGTAAAGGAGCGTTATAATGGATCATAAGCTTACAGCGCCTACTCCGCCGCTAGGCTGGAACAGTTGGGATTGCTACGGCGCGGCCGTAACGGAAGACGAGATTCGGGGCAATGCGGAATACATGGCGAAGCATCTCAAAGCCTTTGGCTGGAGCTACATTACCGTGGATATTCAGTGGTACGAGCCCGAGGCGAATTCCTCTCAATACCGGCCGTTTGTTCCGCTCGTGATGGATGAATATTCCCGGCTGATGCCTGCTGAGAACCGGTTCCCCTCCGCAGCGGGCGGCCAGGGCTTCAAGCCGTTAGCCGATTATGTACACAGTCTTGGACTGCAATTCGGGATTCATATCATGCGCGGCATTCCCCGGCAGGCCGTCCACGCCTCCGCTCCGATTCTGGGTACAGCCGCGACGGCCCGCGATATTGCGCATACAAACTCGATCTGTCCATGGAACACGGATATGTACGGCGTGGATGCCTCAAAGGAAGGGGCTCAGGCCTATTACGATTCTCTCTTTGAACTGTATGCCCAGTGGGGTGTCGACCTGGTGAAGGTGGATGACATCGCGGCCTCCAGGCTGTACGACACCCATCAGCCGGAGATCGCCCTGATCTCCAAAGCGATCGAGCGCTGCGGCCGGCCCATGGTGCTAAGCCTATCCCCCGGACCGGCTCCGGTGGAATACTCGGCGTTCTTCGCCGAGCATGCCAACATGTGGCGAGTCACGGACGACTTCTGGGACCAATGGCCGCTCTTGCTGGATATGTTCGACCGTTGCCGGACATGGCAAGGCGTGCCGCAGGCAGGTTGTTGGCCGGACTGCGACATGCTGCCGCTCGGTCACATCGGTATCCGCTCGGTGGATGGCGGGGGTTCGGACCGCTGGACCCGGTTTACGCGCGACGAGCAGTTGACGATGATGTCGCTCTGGAGCATCTTCCGCTCGCCGCTCATTTTTGGCGGCGAATTGCGGGACTGCGACGACTGGACGCTGTCGCTGCTGACCAATCGCGAGGTGCTGCGCATGCACCGGGAGAGCCGTGGAGCCAAGGAAGCGCTCCGCGAGGGGGATCTTATAGCCTGGACGGCCGAAGGCGCCGAAGGCTCCCGCTACGCTGCCGTATTCAACATCGGCGAGAGCCCGCTGCCGCTGGAGCTGGCCGCCCCACAGATCGGCCTGACAGACACCGCCGCAGGCGCCGAGCTATGGAGCGGAGCGCCAGCCGAGTTTGCGGGAGACGCCTTGCGGACCACAGTGCCGCCGCACGGGGTACGCCTCTACCGTTTCTCTTGAGAATAGAACTAAACAAGAGATCTGCCCGCGACGGGACAGATCTTTTTACATACTAGTGATCGTCGTTAAGGTACACGCGAATTACTATGTCTTGATCGTGATTGCCGAATCCGGAACCGTACAGTGTCAATCCCCCTACGTTAACAGCCTGCTCATCAACCGCGAACCGAAGCGTCCAGAAAGGTTCCCGCAGCTTGATATCCGCGAGGGTCACCTCCGACATTTGCTCACCATCTATAAATGTACCCGACGCATCGATGCGGATCGTCTTCAATAACCCGTATTGATTCACATTTCGATGCCACCATTCGGGTGTATATCTCCCCCGCGCAGCTCTTCCGAAGTCGGCCGGACTTGTCCATATGCCAAGAGAGATGCCGTTGAAGGTGAACTCAATATCCGAAGGCCAGTAATCTCTTAAGCCGGGAGCTTCCGAAGCAATCTCCATGGAGATTTCGATGGCATCCGCCGTTTGATCGGTAAGCAAATAGTTAGGCATTTTGTATTCAACATACCCCCACCCAAACCATAGAATGGCGGCGTGAACCCGCTCGGGATCAAGAAAGTAGCGCGGGTCGTCCCAAACTCCGATTTCTTTCTCGCGCGTGCCCAGCCCGCAAGTAGGATGGACTTCAAAAGCGGTGTAATGGCCGACCGAAATACTCTGCTCTCTGATCTTCGCGGTGCGGCTGGCAGACGGAAGCTCAATCTCGACGTTTTTTTGTTTGAGAAAACACATTTTGTGCGTCCCCCCATTCAGCCGTACCCTGTGACTTCCGATGAGCCCGGCTTGTTCGAGTTTTCGGATATGCATGGTGACGATCGAAGGGCTGAGTTCCAAACGATCCGCGATATCCTTCACATTCATCTCTTGATCGGCAATGAGACTCATGATATTCCACCTTACTTCGCTGGCCAACGCTTCGTATAACGGTATAAATTCCGGGTCCCCGTTCGCTTTGATGATCATCATAGTCTCCTGACCGCATTTATTGAAATCACATATATATTAATTTAAAAGATTTAACATGAACCTTCAAGCCTAATTCATTGTATGACTTTAAACAATGGTGTTTAATTTTCTTAGCTGCTAATCGCGTTAGATTTATATATATGTGAATTTATTAAAGAGGTGGTTCTATGAAATACAATAACCCGGTCATCAAAGGCTTTTATCCCGACCCCAGTGTATGCAAGGTAGAAGATTTCTATTATCTGGTTTGCAGTTCCTTTCAGTACTTCCCCGGCGTTCCGGTTTTTGAGAGCAAAGACCTGATTAACTGGAAGCAAATCGGTCATTGTCTAACCCGAGAGAGTCAGATTCAGCTCGGCGAGGTGGGCAGTTCGGGCGGAGTTTTCGCTCCCACGATCCGGCACCACAACGGGAGATTCTACATGACCACGACCAACGACACCACTCGTCAAAATTTCTATGTTTGGACTGACAATATCTACGGGGATTGGTCCGAACCGATCTATGTGGATCAGGGAGGAATCGATCCCGATTTGTATTTTGAAGACGGAAAGGCCTTCTTTATGAGCAACGGGAAAGACGATAACGGGATTAGCGGAATTGTTCAGTGTGAAATTGACATTGAAACAGGCGGCAAGCTGTCGCCAAGCCGTTCGATTTGGCAAGGAACAGGCGGACGATATTTGGAAAGCCCCCATATGTACAAAATAAATGGCCGGTATTACCTCATGGCCGCTGAGGGCGGAACGGAGTACGGTCATATGGTGGTTTATGCCCGGGGTGAGGCGATCTCCGGTCCGTTCGAAGCCTATCCGAACAATCCCGTACTGACCAACCGCAATCTGGGCGGTTACGAGCTACAGGGGGTTGGCCACGGCGATCTGATTCAAGATCACGACGGAAATTGGTGGATGCTCCATCTGGGCTTCCGTCAAACCGGCCAATGGCTTACCTACCATCACCTTGGCCGCGAAGTGTTTCTTACGCCGGTTACTTTTGGCGAGGACGGCTGGTTTACGGCGGGGCATCACGGCACCACCCTCACGAGTTTTGAGACCGAGCGGATCTCAATTCATGTCGTCCAGCAGGAGAAAAAGACCTTCACTTTCGAGAACACGGATTGGCATTTAGACTGGTGCTACCTCCGTCATCCTGTCACGGAGAACTATCTGTTGGAATCCGACAGAATAAAGCTGAAAGGGACCGGAGTGACGCTGGATGTTCCAGCATCCCCAACATTTATCGGCATTCGCCAAAGGGACTTCAACGCGGAAATCTCTTGCGAGGTAAAGCTGACAACAAGCGGAGAAGCCGGCATCACACTCTATATGGATGAAAATCATCATTATGATTTGGCTGTACGTAAAGAGGAGAGCGGATATAAAGTGATCGAGCGCCTGAATATCGGTGATGTCAAATCCGTTGAGCATGAAGCTGACCTGGAAGGCAGCAATCATGCTACTCTGGTGATCCGGGCAGCCCATGAGCGCTATAGTTTCTTCCTTCACGCAAACGGTGAGGACATCTGCTTAGGCACGGCGCAAACCAGATACCTTTCCTCTGAAGTTGCGGGGGGATTTACGGGCGTACTTATCGGTTTATATACTGTCGGTGAAAGCGCTATGGCCGAGTTTTCCGAATTTAAGTGCGATTATCTTTAAGAAAAGGGCCACCAAAAACGCAAAGCCGGTTGCTCATGATTTAACCTGGAACCGGCTTTACTTTCTTTTTGTCATCATAGCTTTCATTGGAGCCGCTCCGGTTTAGGTTGCCGGATCGGGGATCATGAGGACGGAATGGCCAATCCTCTATGATCCCCGCTTTTTGGATTTAGGAGCACAATGCGAATGAAAAAAGAGAAACTCAACGTCTTTGACATGAGTTTCTCAACAATCTGACCGATAATACTCGGTCATAAAAGTGCTTTATTTGGGCTCTACTCAATTTAAGTTTTTTAAGTCTGATTAGAGAAAGCAAAATCTGTACTCGTAAAGCCTACCAAGGTGTTTTTATCAATACATCTTCATTGCTCATTTGTACATAAATCTAGTTTCTCAAGAATTTATTTAAGGAAAAAAGGTCTTCTCTTTTCAATTTTTCCGCTTATAATTTGGTATTCCTGAATGGCAAAATTCATGAATATCTATATATGAAAATGAGTCAATCCCCTTATTTCTTCTTATAAAACTCATGATACAGCTTCATGAGCGCTCTTTTCTCGATCCGTGACACATAACTCCGGCTGATGCCGAGCTCCTTGGCGATTTCGCGCTGGGTCCGCTCCTCGCCACCATGCTCCAGCCCGAAGCGCCCCTTAATCACTTCCTGTTCGCGTTCATCCAAAATATCGAGATTGCGGTAGATCTTGCTCTTCTCCATTTTGAGCTGGACCCGGTCCACGACGTCGTCGGCTTCCGTGCCGAGGATGTCAATCAGCGTGATCTCGTTTCCTTCCTTATCCATTCCGATCGGATCGTGCAGGGACACGTCCTTGCGGGTTTTCTTGAGCGATCTTAGATGCATCAGAATCTCATTTTCGATACAGCGGGCGGCGAACGTGGCCAGCTTCGTACCCTTGTTCGGCCGGAAGCTTTCGATCGCCTTAATGAGCCCGATCGTTCCAATGGAGATAAGATCCTCCAGGTCCTCGCCGGTGTTATCGAATTTTTTGACGATGTGCGCCACCAACCGCAGGTTATGCTCGATCAGCAAATTGCGGGAAACCGCATCGCCTTCGGCCATCCGCTGCAGATGCCTCGTTTCCTCTTCCTCCGTTAAGGGCTGGGGGAACGCGTTGTTTTTTACGTAGGACACAAGCAGAGTCAGTTGTTTGATAAACAATGCAATGGCAGTAAACAATCCGGGCAAAGAAGACACCTCCTGCTGAATCTCATGACAATGAAACAATCGTTCTTCATGTGGGATCATTTCATTCTATGTGGGCAGGGGCCCAACCGTGCCTGTACGGGGAAAAAGAAACATCGGATATTTAAACAACCCCCTAGCCATGATATCTACGGACGAAGTAGCTTCGAGAACGTGGAGTGAGCGGCTCAAGGAACATCCGCGAAAAGCGCCATGCCTCTCAAAATATAGTATTGACAAATTGTAAAATCAATGAAAAAATGGGATTGTCCAGCAATCGAAATGCAAACGTTTGCCTTAAAATGAAAGCGCAATCATTCGACACACCCTCTCTTATTTACTCCTAATCTCTCAAATGAGATTAGTTGTAAAATAAATTTTAAAGGAGAGTGTAGTATGAGGAGAAAGAAAAGGCCCGGCGGGGCGCGAATCTGGAGTATTGTTCTGTTTGTAGCAATGTTATTGCAAACGATCGGCTTTACTCCCGAAGCACGGGCGGATGCCGATGTTCGGCAGTTGGGCGGTTCGGATGCCCAGCTAACGGCTGCCGCGGATTACGGACTCCCGGAAAGGACGAAGGACGGACTTATTTTTCATGCGTGGAACTGGTCTTTTGACAACATCACCAGGAACCTTCCGGAACTGGCTCAGGCGGGATTTAAAGCGGTGCAAACTTCGCCTATCCAAGGCAGCAAGGAAGGATTGACAGAAGGCAACAAGTGGTGGATTTTATACCAGCCCGTTAACTTTAAAATCGGCAACTCGCAATTGGGGAGCAGGGATGATTTCAGACGGCTTTGCCAGGAGGCGGAAAAATACGGCATCAGTATTATCGTTGATGTTATCGCCAATCATACGGGGAATGCGGGCGGCGGAAATCAGCAGTATCACTCGGCGCATAATGTCGATCCGGAGATTAAGAATAACCGCTATTTCTGGCATGAAGCCAGAGGCGTGGAAAACTGGAATGACCGTTGGCAAGTCACACAGTGGGGAATCAGCCTGCCCGACCTTAATACGTCCAACCAGGAATTGCAAAATATCATTATCAGTTTCCTAAATGACGCCATTTCCTTGGGCGCCGACGGCTTCAGATTCGACGCCGCCAAGCACATCGAGCTGCCCAACGATCCTGCGGGCTCCAACTTCTGGCCCCGAGTCCTAGGTTCGTTGAACAACAAAGACAGATTGTTTAATTATGGCGAAGTGCTTCAAGGTGGAGCCGACAACTTTGCCGGCTATGCCAATTATCTCAGTTTGGCGGCCCCCAACTACGGAAACAGTATCAGAAGCGCCGTCGGTTATCACGGCGGTATCCATGTTGAGGCAGCCAAATCTTTTAACGCCAATAATGTAAGCCCTTCCAAATTAGTCACCTGGGTTGAATCGCACGACACTTATGCCAACGACAACGGCGAATCAACGGGAATGAACGATTGGCAGATCAAAATGGGCTGGGCCATCATCGCCTCCCGGGCGGAGACGACCTCCCTGTTCTTCAACAGACCGGCGGGCGGCGGGAAATTCGCTCACCGGCTCGGCGACGCGGGGAATACGCTCTGGAAAGACCCGGATATCGCCGCCGTTAATAAGTTCCACAATGCCATGGTAGGTCAAGACGAATACCTTAGAACGCAAGGCAATCAAATCATGCTGGTTGAACGCGGAACTAAAGGTATGACAATTGTGAATCTTGGCGGCAATGCTCAAATCAACTCCCCCACCAGACTGGCGGATGGCGTTTACCAGGACAGTGCCAGCGGGGGTGGATCGTTCACGGTATCTAACGGCAGAATCACCGGTCACCTGGACGGAGGCAGAATCGCCGTACTGTACAATACGGCACAACAAACTCCGACAGTATCCGTGGATCCCGCGGACGGTGCTTTCTTTACGGATTCTGTTAACGTCAGAATGAACTACTCCAATGCACATTCGGCAACCTACACGTTGAACGGGGATCCTGCGACTCCGTTCAGATCGGGAGATTCGGTCAGCATAGGCGCCGGGGCTCCTATCGGATCGACGTTTGTCTTGAAAATCGTCGCTGCGAACTCGTCCGGCCAAACCGAGAAGATATTCAAGTATTCGAAGGAGGACCCGAGCACGGGCGAAGAGATGAAGGTTTATTTCTATAAGCCGGCGGATTGGGGTGCTCCCAACATTTATTATTACGACGAGACGTTGACTCCCAAGAAGGAAAATGCGGCCTGGCCGGGAGTTCCGATGCAAAGCGAGGGGAACGGCTGGTATTCCCATACCATTTCCGGCTGGAGCCAAGCCAATGTTCTGTTTAACAGCGGCGGAAAACAAATGCCCGGCTCCGGGCAGCAAGGTTACCTGATTAGCGGGACCTCCTGGATCAAGGACGGCATTGTGACGGAGGAAGAGCCCGTTGCCGGCAAGGTGCCCGTGACCTTCGTCATCAAAAATGCAAACGTTTTCCAAGGCCAAAGTGTCTATTTGACCGGCAATATTCCGGAGCTTGGGGACTGGAATCCGGTCCATGCGGTCGAATCGGCACAAAATCCGAATTCCCAGGATTGGACACTCACGATTAATTTGTCGGAAGGCGAAAATATCGAATTCAAAGCAATCAAGAAGTTTGAAAACCAGGTTGTGTGGGAAGGAGGACAAAATCACCGCTACACCGTCTTCAGGGACAACCCTGTGGTCGAGTTCCATTTTTACAATTAGGGTCTAAACTTTGCGGAGATGAAACAGCCTTCCGGGCAGAAACATTGGTTCGTTACGAATGAAATCGGAGCGGATATTTTGAGCCGGGTCGACATGGGCAACCGGGAGAGAGTACCATGGACGTAACATTTTGGGTAGAGGTAAGGAAATTCCCCTTACCTCTTTTTTTGTTTTTCAACCATAAGAAAGGGACGGTACGATGTTGGGGAAAAGAATTTTGGATGGCAATCCAATTTTGCCGAGGGTTCCTTGATAAGGCTCGGATTTACTTCGTAGGCTCCAACTGTGACATCAATTTTTCGCACCATTTGATATAAAGCTGCTCATATTCTACGCCGAATTCAATCACTGAAATACTTGATATGAGCGGAGCTTTATCGTCCATTCCTTGAACCATCTCCCTGAGCTCAACAAGCTTGTCCTCGTATTCATGCAGCCTTTCCTCATGCTGCTGTTTCACATCCGTAATGCGGCCGATCATCTTATCCGGTTCAATAAGCCAAGAGTTATACACTTTGATCAGGAAATCGTCGCGAATCCGATCTAATTCTCCTGGAGCGATCGTCCATTCAATTAAGGAGTCCTGTCCCGCTGTCGTAATCTCATATATCTTGCGAGCAGGGCGATGCGTATGCTGTTCTACGCGTTGTAATTGAATTAGTCCTTCCTTTTCCATTTTGGCCAGTTCTGGATAGATTTGATTGCTTCCGGCTTTCCAAAAAGGACTGAAGCGGTTCATTTGCAGTTTAATATCGTAACCGCTAAGCGGTTCGCGTGACAATAGGGAGAGCAACGCGTATCTGATCAAGCTCAATCCACTCATCCTTTCTGTAATTCCCTTTATTTTAGCATAAGTCCCAATTCATTTGTTTTCTAAGCTCAATTTAACCTATTTCCTTTACATCTAAAGTTTTATATGTTAATTTTGATATAGGTCAATTACGACTTATTGATTCTACTTATTGTAGCATCCAGTCTGAGATTTGGAGGAATGAATCATGCGGCTTATTTTTCAAGATCCTACCTTTTCGTTCGAGTTACTTCGCACCTTGGGGTACTCCCCATATGGGGGGGCGGATATCGGGGAATGCCTGTCCACTGCTTATCGTATTGAAGAGGGCAATTTTGACAGCTGGCATACCGAATGGCTGAAGACTGCGGAGCGGGTTTTCGCATTGGGCCAAGAAAGCATGAATCGAGGTAAAAAACAAAGTGCCCAAGAATGCTACCTGCGTGCTTCCAACTATTATCGTACCGCGGAGTTTTTCTTGCATGAGAATCCCGGCGATCCCCGTATGTTGAGAACATGGGATCAAAGCAGGCAGGCTTTTCGGTTGGCGCTTCCATTATTGAATTGTCAGGCGGAAGAAGTAAATATCCCCTATGAAGGGCGTCATCTTCCCGGATATTTTTACCGTCTAGACGATCTTCCCAGACCGACACTGATTATTCACGGCGGCTATGATTCGACCGGGGAAGAACTTTATTTCGGAGGAGCGGCCGCAGCATTACAGCGCGGTTATCACTGTCTAACCTTTGAAGGCCCCGGTCAAGGAGCAGTAATCCGTGAGCAGTTGGTTCCGTTCCGTCATGACTGGGAGCATGTTGTCACGCCCGTTGTTGATTACCTATTCAGCCGTCCCGAGGTGGACAAAAGCCGGATTGCCTTAATGGGCATTAGTATGGGGGGATATCTGGCGCCGCGAGCCGCAGCCTATGAGCATCGTCTTGCGGCCTGTATCGCTAATGACGGATTATTTTCTTTTCAGGTCGGAGAACTCAAAAACCTGGCCCCGCATATTGTCCACGACAGACCCGATCAGTTGGAAGCCTATATTGAACATCTGATGTCCGTCAATTCGTCAATCCGTTGGGCGATGCATAATGGATTGTTTACTTTCCAGGCTCGCTCCATAACCGAGCTGATTAACAAAACGGAAGTTTTTACATTAGAAGGCGTCGCCGAGCTTGTCAAATGCCCGGTCCTTGTCTGCGAAGCTGAAGGGGACCATTTTTTTGGCGGACAACCCGAGAAATTGTACGATGCGCTTCAATGCAGAAAAACAATGATCCGCTTTACAGCGGAGGATGCCGCTGAGGAGCATTGTCAATTCGGCGCACTGCTGTATTTTAATCAACGATTATTTGAGTGGCTTGATGATACTCTAGAGGTGAAGTATGAGTAGATGTATTACTCTGGGATATCCTCTCTATTAATTGGATAAGTAAGCACAACGCGGCTTCCAGAGGGGTTCGAAGGCCGCGTTTTTTGTCAAAGCCGGTCCCCCCTGAATCAAAGCAGGGCTTTATTTTGAACATAGGCAGCTGTTTCTTTTAATAAATATTGAGCATTTTGGAACGTTCCACCACAAAAAAACACTGCGCATCTCAGATTGAGATCGCAGTGCTTCATTCATTTAAGAAAATGAGCGAACTTATCCGGCGCATTCCGAATATCTTGTGCCAACTTCTCGTATTCCGCGGATAATTTGATCGAACGAACCCAAAAGCTCATGTCATGCCCCCTTGATTCAAGACCGATCTGATGCTTACCTCTGATCCTCGTTGCCATCGCTGTCATCTGACTGAATTTTTCGATGACTAAATCCATAGGGAAATAACTCTGTTATTTTTCTCCCAGAGTTAACTAAATACTCCCCTTAGATCCGTTAAAGTAATTGAGGTTGAGCAGCCGTTCTTGTCAAAAGCAACCTGAAAAATATATACTTTCTCTGCTGCCTCTTTATCTTGCGCAGATGGTGGCACATCGGTTAAATATGAATTAGTCTCCGAATCATAGACCCAACTCAGAATATCAAAGTCAGGAGCCTTATGACCGTATATCTTTCTGACTTCTTCTTTCGTCATTCCCAATCTTACACCGTTGCCAGTTTCGTAATCGTTCGAAAAAATCGCTAAAGCCACTACTCTATCATTTCGATACCCAATCCTCACTCCCGACTTATATTTAATATAACCATATGATCCGGGAGTTCCTTCGCCAACAATTTTCTCCGCCTCTGTCCTGCTCATCCCATATTCAACAACTTGTTTCTTATCATTTATTTTTCGAATAGCCATGAGATCTGAGGACGAAGTAGATTCTCCCCCACACCCTGTAAGCAATAAGACAACCGCGAACAATCCCATTAACACTCTGTTCATTTCAGACATACTCCAATCTCCAACTTTTCCATTCCATCATCCATGTTAACAATAGTATGGATCTTTTAATGCCTGGATTGTCATATCCAGAATACGCAAATATTCCGCACGGTTCCGAGTTCCTCTAATAAAGGATGTCTCCATGCCCGACCTTCTTAGTTTCTCAATCCAATCTAAAGCGGCCTCTCGCCCAATGCCTTGTTGCAGCATCCCGTAATATATGTACACCAATTCATTACTGACATTAGTGTTGAAAATCATAGGATCATCGGAGTTAATATTCACCAGAATATTTGATAGATCCCGGTTTCCAGCTGACTGAATTTTAAACAACTGGTTGCCAAACATTGAGTTTATCTCTCCGATGGCTTCATTGGAGGAAGGATTAACCTCTATGACAATGCCGATGGATGCAACTTTTTGAATCAAGTAATCTTGCATGTCTTTAATCATCATTTTCTCTATTGCATTCATATCTACATAAATAGGTTCATACATTTTGATTAGGGTGTTTTCCTGGTGATAGCATAAAAACAGCCGTTCTTCATCATTATTCTCCTTACAGTTGGCCCTCTGTACTTCGTCCTTTATTCTCTTGAAGCGTCGTTTATACGTTTTAAAAAGAGAAGACGCGCGAAATTCACTCGCAGGAAGAATCCCGTCAAAAATACAGCCTGCGATTTCATCAATCTGTCTCTCCAGATAAACCACCGTCTCTGTTCGCAGTTGGGTTGTACGGCTGTATACTCCCCATACCCACAATAAATTATCGAGATATTCACCGCGCGGCATAATGACGATTGGGTTGCTTCGAATCCACTCCTCAACATCTACCCCAAGTGCAATTCCATGTCCAATCCGATCTCCGGCATGCAGCTTACAGAAATCAATAACTTCATCCATACGTCTTAAACCCGAATTCAAATGACGAAATTCTTCTCCAGCATGAAACGTGAAGAACAAGCTCTGTCTTGGCAGAACATGGCCTTCAGGATCAACGATCCTTAATGAGTCATACTGACTATCCCGTGCCTCCTCAAATACAGGCGCAAATACTTGAACAGGCGTGTGGTTCTCTAAGCTCGCCGCATCCAGGCCAACAATAAAGTTTGTAGCCATGGGAACATTTTTACGCAGTTGTTGTATCACCTGTACTTGTTTGATGTAGGTTTCTTGATGTCCACCGAAATGAAGCCTTTTTAGAGTATGGTCACGCGCATCATCGAATCCTAAACTATCCTTATCCAAATTGTCTGGACGCTTAATCAAGTGATACACAATGCCTAACAAGGGAAATTCCGAATTAGGATCAATATTCACTTTGTAGTCCTCAATCAAAATTTGTTTGTACGACTCCAGAATGTGAAGCAGTTTCTTCCGGTTCTTAGCTTCACTATTTAATATTGATATCCGGAGTTCGATCTTTCGCAAGTATCTGTTTTGAAAAAGTGTTCGTAACATAATCGTAAAATACGCTTGATCTGCTATAATTCCATCCGTTGCTCGATCAAAGTATCCTCTAAAAAAATCCAAACCATGCAGAAGTGTAGGTTGTGTTACTTGCTGATAAAATTCATTCTTTATAGAGATATACATAAAGAATATTCGGAAGAACTGTTCAAAGTGGCCTGAAGAACCAACTTTGTCCTCTAAATTTCGTTTGTATGCCATAACTTGATGTAAAAAAATATTTTCTCCGTAAGTCTTAATATATTGATATTCGGGGAAAATCCAGCCGATAAAGTCCGAATGCTTTTCTTTCGTATTACTCATAAACGCGATCTCTAAGCGCTCAATGGCTTCCTGGAGCTGATCCAATGGGGCAAATTGACTGTCCGGATGATCATATAGATCAAGCAGAAGTTTGCATGTTTCAGGCTCACTTCCAAAGTTGGCTTTTATCCATTCATACAATGATTGGGAATATTCCGCTTGAGTATCCTTTAAATACTGAGACATCACCAAACGCAGTAGCCGTGCTGTCCATATATATTTTTGCACCTCTGGAGAGACAGCCAAATGATTAGTTTTAAACTTTTTGAAATACTCCGATGGGTAAAATCCATTCATTAACATTTGCCACAGAATTGAGAAATTGAATGCCGCTGAAGCATGTATATGGTTCTCCGCCACCCCTCTTGCAAGGATGTCGTCTAACGGCGCGTCCGCAAGATTGATGTGCTGGTAAAATTCATGAAGCTGTATTGGATCATGGATGTTATTCTTAGAGTGATGCACAGCGATCAATAGATCGACCGGAATAAATCGACTAAACGCATGGAAAAAGAGTACCTTTTCCTGGCCCTTAAATTGCTCCATAAAATTTATGAATTTCCACTGTTTGTCCTTATTCGCATCATTCTTCCAATACTTGAAGATGACATCACCGTCGCGGTAAGACAGAAGCGCATCCGCGAATTCTTCTAATATTTGAAAATAATGCTGGTACAGCTTTTTTTCGATAAAATGAACTCTGGATTCTGAATTTGCCGATTTGAATCCGCAGCTTTCAGCCTCTTTTTCACTGCATAACATGGGATAAAACTTTTGCATCATGAGATTAATCTCATCCACACTATTGGGCGCAGCTTTAGTAAGAATCTCCTTATATAGCTTGCTGCGAATGCTGTTAATCGCATTCTCCCGCTTTTTATTGGCTAGGGTTCCGGTTCCCGTATAATCTAAAGCCTCCACAAGATCCTGCTGACCGTAAAATTTAAGATTTTGAATAGGAAACAATGAGATGTTAATCAGTAGGTTAATTTTGGATATCATTCTACTTCACCGCTGGTTTCCTGTTGTTCTTCAGCCTCATCTAATCGTAATCCAAATTCACGAAGTTCGATCTCGGTTTGGCCCTTAATATTATTAAAGGCCTCATCCAGTTTCGTCCTAATCTTGGCCTTTGCATTTTCATAGACCCGATCATTAGAAAACTCCTGAGCTCTCGTATTATATTGATAATATAGACTCAAAATGAGCTCATCATTACCAGTAAAAAACAGGTTCTCTTCAGAATCGTTCGAATTGCCTTCAGCTATGATTGAAGTGTATCGCAAAGAATTATATAAATTTCTGGCTTCGCTTCGGCCGTACCACGCACGGTTATTTGAAGCTAACGCCAATAAACAATTTGTTACTATTTTATAATTCTCTAAATTTAGATGAATATATTCATTATTTCGATTAAGATATTCCCCGACAACATTTTTACACTCATAATAAATAGTTCTACTTTCTCCAGACTGTCCACTCAGAAATTCTTGATATACCTTGTCTATTGAATATGTCATTTTAATCTGCACCGTAATATTTAGCTTCTGAAGCTTGTCAAAAATATATCTACTAAATTTTACCATATTCGTCCCGATGGTTTGGGTCACACTCTTTGAAAATTCAATCGTCGGGTTCTCAGATAATTTTTTTGCAATGGACACCAAAGCTTTTGCCAAAGATTGATTTTGATCCCTTCTTGTAACTGTTAAAGTACTAACCATATCACCATGATATTTAGCATTATATTCCTCGCGTTGTCTTTTTCTGATTTCGGTAAGATTATTAATGAACAACGTCCTTCTAATTTCCTCGTCTCTTATTCCGCCTTGAGTTTTCTGAAAATTGAAATTACGTAGCACTTCGTCAAAAATGCGCTCGGTTACTTCATACTCCGAGGGTACGTTGCACAGATCGTGTAAAATATTGAGCGCTTTGTTGATTTCGAGACTCTTTTCATTCTGTGCTTTATAGTAAAGTGGCTCAAATATGGATGGATACTGCTCTAGTAATTGAGCTACACTCTCCACTACAAACTGATCCTTGTCCCTTTTATAATCACCTTTGTACTCATACTCATAATAGTAAGGATCATGTACAGAACTTGAAAGGTACTCTATCATCAACATTGCCTCTGGAATATCAGTATGTAGAACTATTCCCCGCATCAAATAATATAGTCTGTACGCATAATTAGGAATTTCTTTCCTTCTATTAACTCGGATAAACTTCTCAAACAAACTGTTTTTAAAAGCTGCAAAAGCATCATAATCATATCTCACTCTAGACAATAACTTCTTCACAATTTCTGCGATTAAGAAGATTTGTAGCTCCAGACTTTCTTCATCTTTATCCTTGTCCTTTTTCGCTCCCCAAGCAGAGTAATTTATGTAAGTGGAATTCTCATCACTTCCCCACTGCAAAAATTGCTCAAACAGCCACTGCTGGTGCTTGACCAATTTCGTATTTGAAAGAATTAGCGTATCTACAAGTGCCTTAACAGGTCTGAATAAATCTGTCTTACTAACCTCAATGTCATTTAATAACTGCACCAAATTATAATAGGCATGCACAAGCCCACGCGGTCTCTCGTCAAATACTGTGTAGCTCTTTTTTATTGGTAAATATCGATCTCGTTCATTCTTACTGTTGGTGTTAACATAGTTGAAGATTGACCGTTCCCCCATTAACTGAGCCATCCGATCCAGCAAATTATACTGACCGAATGAAAAGTATGGAATCGTTTCCGTATTCCAATTCACCAACTGATGCCTTCTGGCTGAAGGAATGATTTTCTTCAAGTATTCATGTGCCAGTTCCGACTTGCGCTTCATAATAGTAAGTAGCTCCGTTGTTTCTTCGCCCGATCTATTGTAAGGATAATCTAGAGCTTTTAATGAATCATACGGATTTAAGCCAATGTTTTGTAAAGGCTCATCTGCAAGTAACGCCAGCGTAAGCGATTCTAATAGAATATCATAATCTCCTGACAGTACAGTAACAATATTGGGGTGATCCGTATACTGCAGTACGGCCTCCATCAACTCTCTTGTTTTGGAAGTCTGGAGGTCAATGTCATCAACAAAAATAAAGATTAATATCGGTTCATTAGGTGTGTCCAATGCCTGTTTTACGCGAATAATTTCATCAATCAGTTCATTGAATTTCCTTTTGAAGGCAGTGTCCGGACTAAGCACACGTGAAGAGTTTTTTACATAAACGGCCAGGTCCTCATAATGCTGGGTAAGAATATTTCGATAATGATTTTCGGTATATAGGTAGTATTCAATCGTATCATTGATTAACTGCTTCAATTTATTATTTGGCTTATAGATCCCCGCATTATAGTAATCAGCCAATTCATCGATCAATTTCTCTCGTTCTTCATCCTTAAGTCTTCCTTTCTTTAAGGTTTCTAACAAATCCTCTCCCTCTTTTTTCAAAAAACCAACAATCGATCCGATGATTTTCGTATTCTCACCAAAATTATCTGGTTCAATCAAGGGGAATAGGATGCTAGATTTGCTATTCAAATCACTTTTCAAGGTAAAAAGAGCAGATGACTTCCCTGCACCTCTAGGCCCGAATATGCCAATTGTATTGTTATAGACTTGCTTTCTGGAATCTCGATCACTGTTACAATCTTTTAAATGTTTCATTGATTCTCTGATATCTTTTATTTGACTCACCATAATGTCATAAGTTGGCATGATCTTTGAGATTTGATCGCCTAAAGCTCTCGCTCCCAGAATTATTTCTTCTTGCTGCATTGCATTCATCCTTCCCCGTTTTAACATAGTGTCCAATAAGAAATACAAGCAGATCTCTCACACCTAACTTTTGACACAGATTGTTTGATGATAAAGACCTATTGACCTTTTTAAATATCTACATATAGATACACAATTCTACAATAACCCCCTGAATCCTTCCAAAGCTCGTGCTATACAATCTTCAGTGATTTCTAGATTAATAAAGATAAGTGGATTGCATAAACTAAAAAACACCGCGTCCTCTCAGTTGAGTTCGCAGTGCTTTATTCATTTAAGAAACAGGCGAACACCTTCAAAAATCACATTCATCCGCCGTATTCGTTAATTCGGCCCATCTTGCCGCCAGCAGTTTCGCATAGTCCACGCTTAACAAGCCGTAATGCCCCAGCGCATACCCATCATTAACTTCAATCAATAAGGTTTCCCCCCGATCCGTCAATCCAATATCGACAGCGTATCCACGGGGAGCGGACTTGAATTGGGCGACCATGTTTTGAACGGCTCGATGATCAAAATGCAGCCTCCAGTCTCCTCTGTACCTGCGAACATCCAAAATCTGCCCATACCTCACGAAGCATCTCCACTCCGCTTGAAATTTGACGACTTCCGAGCACCATACTTCGGGATCCTCACCAAAAGACCCGCTTCCGACCAGATCCCTTGTGCTTCTGACCACAACACCGGTAAATTTCTTATCTTCGACCGGCTTAACGAATACGTTCCAATTTTCCGGATGATTAGCAATCGTGCTCAGCCTTGATTTCCATACTTTTCTGCCTAAATAAACCGCTAATTCTTCGGGGTAATCTATCTCGGGTGCGGCAATATCGTATTTACGGAGCATGGATCTGACGTCATCGACATAACCAACCACGATGTCTTCCTTTTGATGATCGGACAATTCACTTACATCTTGAAAATAACGTAGTTCAAAGCCCATTTGCTTAAATCCGTCATAAGCGGCATAAAAATTAGATAACAGCAAAGCGTACACTATTGCACCACCTAACCAATTGGCCTAAATTAGCCTATTTAGAACGAGTCAAATGTATCCAAATTATAACATAGGATAAAATCTCGTCCATCGGTCAAGACCAATAGCGGCCTGCCGCAACCATAGCATTCCGAAGGACACAACAAAGTGCCCGCCAAAAGCAGGCACTCTGAACAAGCATTCTAACAAACAAACTATAGATATTTCAGCGTCTCTGCCCCATCAGCCAGGCATGCCCCGGATCATTGTAAAACTTCCAAGTCCGGCGCGGGCCCGCCATAACGTTAAGATAGTAGACTTCGTAGCCGGGCGGCGCGGAAACGGGATGATAGCCCTTCGGCACCAACACCGTTTGCGCGTCCCGAACCGTCAGCGTTTCGTCGATCGAAAGGTCCTCCGTGTAAATCCGCTGCACGGCAAATCCCTGCTCGGGAGCGATCCGAAAGTAATAGGTTTCTTCGAGCAGCGATTCTTCCGGAAGAGCGTCGCGGTCATGCTTGTGGGGCGGGTAGCTGGACCAGTGGCCGCCGGGGGTGAACACTTCGACAACGAGCAGACTGTCGGCCGGCTCCTGCTCCGGCAGGATGTTGTGAACCAGCCGGCCCATACTGCCGCTGCCCCGGTGCTCCACGCCCACCGCTTCGGGCGCAATCAACCGGGGCGGCAGCGTCCCCCGGCCAGGCGCCCGGCATACCGCCAGTTCCAGCTCGGTCAACGCGCCGACAGTAAATCGGGTGCCGGAAGGGACATAGACGGAGTAAGGAGGAGTTTTCTCGAACACACTCATCCGCCGCCCGATTCCCGTCCACACTTCATCTCCGGCACTCACGTCCGCTTTACCGCTGAGAAGGACGACGCAAGCTTCCTGGTCCCCGCTTTCTTGACTCAGGGTCTGGCCGGGACGCAGCCGGTACACTTCGAAGCCCACATACTTCCATTGTGCCGATTCCGGAGTCACGGACAGAATGCATCCGGATTCATCCGGTTTCCGAGCAGCCGAGATCAAATATTGCGACATGCTTCCACCTCCGCTATGGATGTTGTTATTCCGCCAGTTCCAGTTCGCTGAGCAGCACCGGACGACCGAGCCGGGCCGAGCGTTTGGCGGCATGGGCGATCCGTTCGGCCTGAAGCCCGTCAAACCCGTCGACTTCCACCGGGCTCCCCGTACGGATGCTATCCATAAACCCCCGAATCTCTTCCAAGAAAGCCTCCTTGTATCGCTCCAGAAAAAAGTAAAGGGGCTTCTCGCGGACAACGCCTTCTCCATGGCTGATCACCACGGAATTCGGAAAATCATTGTCCGCCGTAACGCTTCCGCCTGATCCAAAAACCTCCACGCGTTGGTCATATCCGTACACGGCGCGGCGGCTGTTGTCGATCACCCCGATCGCCCCGTTTTTGAAGCGCAGCGTCGTGATCGCCGTGTCCACATCGCCGCACTCGGCAAACATCGGGTCCACCAATACCGCGCCTTTGGCGTAAACCTCCTCGACTTCGCTGCCCGCCAGGTAGCGCGCCATATCGAAGTCATGGATCGCCATGTCCATGAACAGCCCTCCCGAACGCCGGATATAATCCGCGGCGGGCGGAGACGGGTCGCGCGAGGTGATTTTGACGATCTGCGGCTCGCCGATCCGGCCTTCCCGCACCAGCTCGCGAACCCGCTTGAAATTATGGTCAAACCGGCGGTTAAACCCGATTTGCATCCGGACTCCGGCGCACCGCACCGCCTCCAACGCCTCCTGGGTCCGCTGTAAATCCATGCTGACCGGCTTCTCGCAAAAAATATGCTTCCCCGCGGCGGCTGCCGCCAAGGTCAGAGGCACATGGGTATCCGTCGGCGAGCAAATGAACACGGCATCGATCTCCGGATCCCCGATCACCTCCCCGCTGTCGGTCGTGATCCGTCGGATTCCCCGCTTGGCGGCCCAAGCTTCCAGTTCCCCGCCGGCTAACGGATCGCTGATCGCCGCCACCTCCACGTCATCCAGCCGCAGTAAATTTTCCGCATGAATTTTACCAATCCGGCCGGCTCCGATAATCCCCACTTTTACCGCTTTCTCCATCCTGATTCCTCCCGTTCTCTCTCCTGCGGTTCAAAGAGAATAAAGATATTCTATCGCCCGTTTGGCGTAATCATATGGATGGTGCGTTGCCGGATCCTGCTCTCCCTCCAGCATGGCCCAGCCTTGATAACCGCGACTTCCCAGTTCCTGGACAATCGGGGCGAAATCGATGCACCCATCTCCCGGGACGGTAAAAACGCCCCGGCGAATGCAGGTGATAAAATCGCAGCCTTCTTCCCGGGCGGCCGCAAGCACTCCGGGACGGACATCCTTCAAGTGAACGTAAGCCACGCGCTCGTAATAGGTGCGCAGCAATTCAAGCGGATCGGCCCCGCCGTAAAAAGCATGGCCGGTATCAAACAGCAGGTAGACCAGATTCGGATCGGTCGTCTCCATCAACCTTTCGATTTCATGAGGCCTTTCCACCGCGGTGCCGGCATGATGATGATAGGCCAGCTTGAGGCCGAAGCTTTGGGCGATTCTCCCCGCTTCGTTCATCCCCTCGGCCAGATGCTTCCAGCCTTCGTCGTCCAGGCCCCGCTGCGGAGCCCCGCCCGCGCCGCCTCCTCCCAAAGCATCGGCAAAAAAAGAACCTCCCGTCTCGCAGGTACTGATCACCCTACTGCCGAAGCCGGCCAGAAAATCCGCATGCCGCCGGTAGGCTTCCAGCTCCGCCGCTCGCCGGGACGGATCGGAGAACCGCACCGATTTCCATTGGGACACGAGCTGAATACCGCGGGAATCCAGTTCCCGGCGCAGCACCGCCGGATCCCGGGGATATTTGCGGCCCATTTCCGTCCCCTTCAACCCCAGAGCCTGCATGTCGTCCAAGATTTGTTCATAGGAAGTATCCGCGCCATGCTCTGCGACATCTTCGCCTACCCAGTTAATGGGATGGGCGCCCAGCTTAAAACTCCATTTTTCCATTGGATAACCTGCTCCTTTACGATCGAATTTTAGAAAGGCCGGGCTTCTCCGGTTCTTTGCAGCATGCGCCGGTGGGCCGCGTTGACCTCGTTCGAGGTGGAATGCTCCGGCACGCCGACCCGCCACCAGGACTCGTATCCCCCGGTATGGGTTCCCGGCAGAACGGAAATCGCGATCAGCGTGGTGACCTCCTCTTCCTTGGCGAGCTTCAGCGCGGCTTCCAGTTCCTCCGCCGTTGTCGCGCTGTAGGCCTTCACGCCAAGACTCCGGGCATGGGCCGCGAAATCGAAGCTCAGATAATCCCCGCTCAAGCTTTCCGTTTCCGGGCTGCGGTAGCGGAATTCGTTGCCGAAGCCGCCGCTGCCGTTTTCCCGTTGCAGGTTGTGAATGCATTGATATCCATGGTTGTCAAAAAGCAATATGGTGATCTTCCGCCGCTCCTGCAGGCTCGTGATCATCTCCGAATGCAGCATCAAGTAACTGCCGTCACCCACCAAGGCATAGACGTCCCGGCCGGGCTCCGCCAAGGCGACGCCGAACGCGCCGCTCACCTCGTATCCCATGGTCGAAAAGCCGTATTCCATATGGTAGGTTTTCGGGTGGACGGAGCGCCACAGCCGCTGCAGGTCTCCCGGCAAACTGCCCGCCGCGTTTACGATGACCGCTTCCGGATCGATCGTCTGGTTGATGATGCCGAGCGCCCGGGTCTGCGACAAGCCTCCCTCCGTTTCGTCCGCGTACAGCCGGTCCACCTCCGCGTCCCACTCCGCTTTAAGTCTCGCCAGCTCATCGGGGTCATAGCCGCTCCGATAAGCCTTGGCGGAAAGAGCCGCCTTAAGCGCGGGCAGGCTTTCCTTGGCATCGGCGATCAAAGGCAAGCCGTCCAGCTTGATCCCGTCGGCCCCCTGAACATTCAGGTTCAAAAAAGACGCCTGCGGATTGCGGAACAGCCACTTGGACGCGGTGGTAAAATCGGAATACCGGGTGCCGACGCCGATGATCAGATCCGCATCCCGGGCGAGCAAATTGGCCGCCTTGGTGCCGAGCACGCCGATGCCGCCGACGCTTAAAGGATGGCGCCAGCTCATGGCGCTTTTGCCGGCCTGCGTTTCCCCGACGGGGATGCCGAAGGCTTCGGCAAAGTCGGTCAGCTCCCGGATCGCCCCCGCATAGTGAACGCCGCCACCGGCGATGATCAGCGGGCGGCGGGCGGCCGCGATCCTCCCGGCGGCCCGCTTCAGGCTTGAGGCCGCGGGAGGGCGGCGGTCCGGCACATGCACCCGCTTCGCGAAGAAGGAAGCCGGATAGTCGTACGCTTCCGCCTGCACATCCTGGGGCAGCGCCAGCGTCACCGCTCCGGTCTCCGCCGGGTCCGTCAGCACCCGCATAGCCTGGAGGGCGGCCGCCATCAGCTGCTCGGGCCGGGTAATCCGGTCCCAATAGCGGCTGACCGGCTTGAAGGCGTCCGTGGCGGAGACGGTGTAATCGCTGCCCACCTCCATTTGCTGGAGCACCGGATCCGGCTGGCGGCAGGCGAAATGATCTCCGGGCAGGAGCAGCACCGGAATCCGGTTGACGGTGGCCGCCGCCGCGGCCGTCACCATATTTAGCGATCCGGGCCCGATGGACGCGGTACAGGCAAAAATCTGCCGCCGGTTGGTCTGTTTGGCAAAAGCGGCGGCGGCATGCACCATGCCCTGCTCGTTTTTCCCCTGGATGAAGACAAGCCGTCCGTTTCCCTGCTCCAATGCTTCGCCCAGGCCGGTCACGTTGCCGTGGCCGAAGATGCCCATCACGCCTTTAAAAAAAGGAACTTCCTCCCCGTCCGCCTCAAGGTACTGGTTCTCCATAAACTTCAGCAAGGCTTGAGCCATCGTCAAGCGCAGCGTTCCCGTTTGCTCAGACATCGCGCTTCATCTCCTTTTTCACTTTTCATCCGCGGACGCGCCGCGTTCATCCCGAAGCGGAAGGGCCAGGCATTCCTTCATCTTCCCGACCTCCACGCCGGCCAGCATCATAATGCCGATACCATGGTTGTCGTTGATCACGGTCCTTAAATCATATTTGTAATAATCCGGGGTAAAAGAGTACCTCGACCCGCTGCACACGCCATGGACGTTGCCTTGACGGTCGATAGCCTCCCGCACCAGTCCCCGCCAGGCCCGGATGGCGGCTTCGCCGTAACCGTCTCTCGGCAGCCAGCCGAAACGGACGCCCCGGGCGAAAGCGTAGGCGAACATCGCCGTACAGGAGGCTTCTTCATAAGCATCCTCCTCGGTCAGCACCTGCCGCCACAGCCCGGATTCGCCCTGCAAGGCGGCGATGCCGCCGCACAGCTCGCCGAAGAAGTCCAGCAGTTCCGCCCGGTCCTTATGCTCCGGAGGCAGCGCCTCCAAAATTTCGGAAAGGGAAAACACCGTCCACCCGTTGCCCCTTCCCCAGGGAATATGGGTGGCTTTGCCCACCTTAAAATCAAACACATGGGACATAACCCTCGGCTCCGGCATAAACAGATACCGGCGGAACAGCAAAAACTGACGGGCGGCCTCGTCAAGGCAGGCCGGGTCGTCCGCCGCCCGGGCGTAGCGGGCCAGAAACGGGCCGCTCATGTACAGATCATCCGCCCACATCGTGTTTGCGGCATATTCGCCGGGGCACAGCCGGTAGAAGGCCCCGTCGTCCCTTCGTTCCAGCCGGTTTTTGATGAAATCGGCAATGGCGCGGGCGATGCGGAGAAAGTCCGGTGCCGGGCAGCGCTTATAAGCCTCCAGCATAGCCGAGCCGAAGGAGCCGCAGTTATCCAGCATCCGGATCAGCACCAGTTGATGATTGACGGACGGAAAACCGTAGATTTCTTTGTCCCATAGCGCATAGTCGTAAAAATCGGTGCAGGCCGTAATATGCCGGTAAGCATAATCCACGATATCCTTCCGCTCCAGCGTTTCCGCCGCGCGAAGCAAGCCATACATGGTCACGCCCAGGGGATAATCCCAGCGTCCGAAGTTGGTGGCGGAGCCGGTCGTCCACTTGTTGCTGAGCATGGCGTTTTCGTAGAAGGGCCGCACCGCGCACCCGGGCGCGTCCAGCGACCAGTACACCTTGCCATGCGCCCCTTCGCCGCCGTTCGCATGCTCGAACAGCCGCCGCAAAGAAGCAGCCTTCGCGGGGGCGGCCGTCACATCGGGAGCGAGCGGGCCGGCATAGAGCCAAGGGCCTCGGCTCCCGCGAACCCCGGCGGGCAGCGTCAGCGGGATCGGCCCCCGGGTACCGCTCAGATCGAGCTCGAATCCCCAGCCCGCTTCCGAAGAAGCGGTCTGCACCAACACCTCGCCGCCCCCTTCCCCAAGCGTCACTTCTTCCCGAAAGGTGCCCGCCTGCTCCATGCGGAGGACAGGGGTTCCGTCCAGCCAGAGGGTGGTCGCGCCCCAAACCCGGCCTTCCCATACCGTTCTCTCGCCCGGCAGGGCCCCGCCCAGTCGGCTCCAGGCCAGAGCCGACACGGGCTTCCCCGCGTCCGGGCTGCCAAAGAGCCGCTCACAATTGGGGCGCGCCAAGCGATCCGCGCTCCACTCTCCCGCGGGGAGCCAGCGGAGCCCGCTGCTCTTCTCGGATCGCCGGTAATCGGGAAACGCCCCGTTTCCCTGCTCTCCGAAGAGCGGCACGGCGGTGGGCTCGGAATACAGCCAGCCCGCCTCTTCCTTGCGCTCGGCGAAGGGGGCCAACACCTGGAGGATGCGGACCTTTGCCTCCTCCGCCCCAAACCGGCAGCCGAAGCCGGCTTCGGTACGGCGGGCCTCGATCAGCAGCGTGTTCCAGCCCCGCCTCAGCGTCAGCGGCACGACCGCCTTCGCCTGCGGATCGAGTTCATCCACCGCGCTCGAACGGTACAGCAGCCGTTCGTTCACGTACAACCCGATCGGCCCGAGCGGCATGATTCCCGTATCCAGCGAGCGCTCGTCGTCGCTCCACACCAGCCCGAAGACGTAAGCGTAATCGCCCTGTCCGGCCTCGGGCAGGCGTGCCGTCAGGTCCATGTCATACATGCCGTCTCCGGTCTGCAAAATGCCGTTCCGGCGAAATCCCCGGAAGGCGAACGGGAGCGGCGGATTCGCGCCGATGTAACGTCCGGCGAGGACGGGCAGAATATTCTCCGGATCTTCCCCCAACCAATAGCCGATGCTTTCCCGCGGTTCCATGTAGTCCGCCATCGTTTCATTTTCCCTCCATCTCTTTATCCGTTTGTCGCATTAAGCCGACAGTGACAAGGCGGATTTACCGCTTGAACCCGTCCAACCTGATACTGCCCACCGTTCCCGTTTTCCCCTCACTTTTCCCCTTTCGTTTCCGGCGAAAGCGTAAGGACGATCGTCTTCTCGAAGGGAGTCATCACATTGACGAGCAGGGTTTTGCAGTGAGGGGGGAGACCCGCTTCGCGGACGCCGGTCGATAAATGCGCCAGTTCTCCGCCCGTCAGTTCCACCCAGTCCCCTTCGCATTCGTACCGGGCGGTGCCCCCGCTCCACAGCAAGGTATCGCTGCCGTTATCCTGAAATTCCCCGGCGACGAACTCGCCTTCGCTGCCGAATACAAGCGATATTTGGGTCATGACATCCATCGGCTCCGCGCATGCGACCTTAAGCTCCCAGCCGCGATCCGTACGGAGCGCCTCCACCGTCATGCGGATTTTCTGCTCATGGGTGATGAGCCGGCTGTGATGGGGCAGGAGATACCACGGGCTGACCGGCTCTCTGGACCTGGCGGGGAGCAGCGTCTCCGCAACCGGTCCGTAATAGCCTTTCTTCTGTTCCCCTTCGAGCTTGTAGCCGTTTTCCAGCACGGTCATTTCCTGCATCGGAATGTAGCCGGGGTAGAAGTAGGAGGCGATCTGAACCGCCAGAATCCGGACTTTGCCGTGACGGAGCGCAAAGAACGAAGGGGTCTCCGTCATCAGCGTCACGCTGGTATCGCCGTCCCGGTAGCGGGCCACTGGTGCGCCAAATTCGGTATGCAGCCGGCTGTGGAAGATGCGGCCGTTATGTCCTGCCGCCTCCATCCCGGCCAGATAGTCGGCACGCAGAAACTCGCCGTTCAGCAGCTTTTCGTAACGGGTCGGAATCAGGGCCGGCTCCACGGCAGGTTGCCTTAATTCGGGCTCCAGCATCATCCGGACCAGCACATTGGTGGACACTACGCCGGGCCCCGTGAGGGCGTCCCCCGCCAGCCGGGCCATGCCGGCAAACACCGGATCGCGGTCCAGATGGGCCAGAATCGCATAAGGCAGATAGTACGGCGACAAATCATGATATTGGCCCAAATCCTGACGTCCCGAATAATCCGTGACGATTTCCCCGGACGGATGAACGAGGTAGGTCATCATCCGCAAATTCCGGCGGACCGGCTCAAGCAGTTCGGGACGCTGCAGAAGACGGGACGCGTGGATCAGCATAAGATCGCTGACCGCGCTGTAAATGCCGTTGCTCCGCTCGGTCCATTCGCCGTCCGGCGTGATGTCCATCCCTTCCGCCAGCCACTGGTCGGCCCGCTGCACGGCTTCTTCGAGGCCGAAGATGTCATGAAGAAATCCCAAAGCGGCGCACAATACCCAGCGATGATTCGGGGTGTGGCAGCCTCCGGTCAGCAGAACCGGTACTGTCCGCTCCAGGAACAGCTTCATTCGTTCCACAACGGGGGCCAGCGGCTCCCAGGCAGAGGCATCTCTGGCAAGCAATTGAACCAACTGCGCGTAGCCGACAACGACAAAGGCCGTATCCGGCGGGGAATGGGAGTTGGTCCAGCCCGGAGAAATCGAGCCGTCCTCGTGCTGAAGCCGCAGCACGAATTCCGCCGCCAGCTTGAGCCGCTCCAGCAGCTCCTCATCCCGGTAAAAGGCGGAATCGGGATTGACCAAAGCCGCCCCCAAAAAGGCCATGACCGTCGGTGTTCCCGTCGTATGGTTGACCCAAGCGATGCCTGTCGCCGGATCGATCGTTCCGCCGTAATAGCGGCTTTCCGGTTCCAATATTTGACGGGCCTTTCCTTCCTCCGCCCAGGCATCGTTCACAGCCACCAGTTTTTCGTACATCCTGCTCACTTCCCCCATGTTTAGTTCAGCGGATCATCCAACACCGGTGTTACCATCCGCGGATCAAGGCCAATTCTTTCCGCATGCGCTCGGGAATCTCCGCATACAATCGCTCCCACGGGACGAACCGCTCCGCTTCCTGTTCCCAGCGAAATTCCTCATATTCCCGGGAAGGCCGGAAGCGGAACCTTTGCAGATGCTCCCGAACCCGGCAGTCGGTTTCATCGTCCTTCCGGGTCAATCCGGCAAACATGTCCCCATAGATGACGCCGTCCGCCCCCGCTTCTTCCATCGCGCAGCGCTCGAAATCCGGCAGCCGTTCAAACCGCTCCGCTAGCGGCGCCATCGCGTGCTTACCGGGCTGCACATACAGCGTCACCCGGCCATGGCTTACATTGGAGCGGTCGGGTCGAAGCGCCTTCAGGTATTTCCCGTGAAAGCTGGCTTCCGCATCCACAACCTCGCCTTCCTTACCGATGTAAATCCAGACATGCTCCAGGTCATAGAGGTGCTGGATGTCGTAATCATAGTAAATCGCGTATTCGAGCACGCTTTGCACCTTCCGGTCCGCGAATGCCATGCGGCGCCGGAAAGAAGGGGAATCCTCTTCCGCTTCAAATTTCGTCACCCCGATCCGCACGGGGAAGAAGGGCTCCCGTTTATCCATTAGCAGCAGGGGCGCATACCATAAGGCGCTCTCGCGAACGAACGCATCCGATATCCGCATTACGTCAAACTCCCGTCGCCTTCGCCGGATATCTTGCTTAGGATCAGCTCATGGCTCTCGTGAATTTCATCCGGCCGGCAGGCCGCTTTCAGCTCATACACTTTGACCTTGGCCTTTTCGATCATGGGCAGAAAGCGGTCAAAAGCGTGCATATCCTTGCTTTGCACATAAGGGCACCAATGGTCGGAAAGACCGATCGTTTCGTGAATATGGACCCCCAGGATGGAATCCATCAACCCGTCCATTTCCTTGTCATTGTCGTACAGGCCCAAACGTTCCATCATGGTGGCGTGCCCGATGTCGTACCACAAGTACACCGGCGCGCCCTTCAATCTTCCGATGATCGTCTTTGCTTCCTGTAAACTTGGTATCTGATTCGGGCGGGAGCGGGTTTCGATGCCGAAGCCCACCTTGTAGCCCTTGGCCGCGATCCGGTCGCACGCTTCCTCCAGACTGCGGCAGATTTGATCCACATAACGGCCGCTCCCCGCCTGTCGCCGTTCCATCATCTCCCGCCACTTGGTCCGGTACATTTCGGAGTCTCTCCCCGACTCGTTGTACAATCTTTCCAGTTCTTTGATCGTCTCATGTGCCATAGGCACCTCTCCGGGATGGACGACGACCGCCTGCGCGCCGTAGCGATGGGCATACTCCGCGGACCGTACCAACAGCTCGATGGCCCGCTGCCGTTTGTCTTCCTCCTCGAACCCGAGCAGTACGGAATCCGTGCCGTAGTCCGGATCGGGGACATGGGGGAACGTGTTGTGCACGCTGGATACGCCGATTTCCCCCCGCTCGATCATCGGTTCGATCGTCGCAAGCATCTCCCGGGTTACGTTGTAATTCAGCTCGATATAGTGAAAGCCGAGCTCCCCGATTTCACGGACCATGTCCCGTCCAACCGTATGCCTTTTGATATTCCAGCTGGTCGAAAATGAATACGTTCCTTTATCGTTCTGCATTGCCTATCCTCCCTTCCGTTGCTTCTACCCTTTCACCGCGCCGAGCATGACGCCGCTGACGAAGTACTTTTGCAGCCAGGGATAAACCAGCAGAATCGGCACGGTGGCGAACACCACGCTGGCCGCCTTGAGGCTTTCCGGGGTCAGCGCCGTTCTGTTCGAGCCTTCCATCTGGGTCAATTCCGTGACCATGTTGTTCTGTACCATTTGGTACAGCTTTAGTTGAATCGGATAGAGGTCCGGATTGTTGATATACATCAGGGAATCCTGGAACCCGTTCCAGCGGCCGACGGCGTAGAAGAGCGCTAATGTCGCCATCACCGGCATGGAAAGGGGGAGCACGATTTTAATCAGCGTGTGCAAATGGGAACTCCCGTCGATTTCCGCGGATTCCTCCAGACTTGGCGGAATATTGTTGAAGAAGGAAATGAGAATAATCAGGTTAAACGGACTGATAAGCCCCGGCAAAATCAGCGACCACACCGAGTTGATCATGTGGAGATCGCGAATCAGGAGGTATTCGGGAATGATGCCGCCGCTGAAAAACATCGTGATAATGATCAGATACATGAAAAAGCGGCGACCCTTGAGATTCCCTTTCGTCAGCGGATAGGCGGCGGCGACCGAAAACACCATGCAGAGCAGCGTGGTCGCCACGGTCAGGATGATCGTAAACCCGAGAGAACGGATCATCGATACATCGGAGAACACTTTGCTGTAAGCCTCCCAGTTGAACTCGATGGGAAACAGCGTCACTTCGCCCGAAGTGATCGCCCGGTTCGAACTCAAGGAAATCGCAATAATATGCAGGAATGGAGCAAGGCAAAGCATGACGAAAATAAAAACACAAACGGTTAAAAAGGCCTCGAACATGCGGTTGGATGCGCGTTCGCTCACGAAAAATCAACTCCTTTCCCTAACAGGTCTACATGATGCCGTCTCCGGTCAGTTTCTTGGAAATGTAGTTGGAGCCGAGAATAAAGACAAGACCCACAACCGCCTGGAACAGACCGACTACGGTGGCCAGCGTGTACTGCCCCGATTCGAGGCCCACCCGGTAAACGAAGGTACTGAGTACGTCGGAATACTCCCGGACCGCCACGTTGCCGATAATATAGGGACGATCGAAGCCGATGCTGATCATTTTGCCCAGGTTGAGAATCAACAACGTCACGATGGTCGGCTTGATGGAGGGCAGGGTGATGTTCCAAATCCGCTTCAACCGTCCCGCTCCATCGACTTCCGCCGCTTCAAACAGCTCCTTGTTGACGCCGGTCAGGGCGGCAAGGTACAGGATGGTCCCCCAACCGGCGCTCTGCCAGACGCCCGTGAACAAATAGGTGAGCAGCCAGGGATTTTTCTCGGTAAGAAAAGGAATCGGATCGAGGCCCATGTTCATCAGCAGGTTATTGATCATGCCGGATTGGTTGCCGAACAGTTGGTAAACAATCCCCCCGATGATGACCCAGGAAATAAAATGGGGGATGTACAGAATGGTCTGCGAGATTTTTTTGAACCAGACCGATCTCATTTCAAACAGCATGATCGCCAGGAGGATCGGCGCCGGAAAAGATACGATCAGATCGAGAAAATTCAGCATGAACGTGTTTCGCAAGGTCACGTAAAAATCCGGCATGGCGAAGACCTGGCGGAAGGCGTCAAAGCCGATCCATTCGCTGCCCGCGATCCCCTGAAACAAATTAAAATCTTTAAAAGCGATTTGAACGCCGTACATCGGCCCGTAGCGGAATATCAGAAAATAAACGATCGGCAGCAACAGCAGCGCGTACAGCTGCCAATATCGCTTGATATAAGCTGATCCTTTCAACTTGGTCCCCTCCTGTCCGGAAAAAAGGAAGGGCGCAAAGGCATGACATGAGTCTTTACGCCCCGACATTCGTCATTTCCAGCTTCCGGCTATTTCAGCTCTTTGAGCGCCTCCTCAAGCTCTTTTTGCAGTTCGGCACCGCCTTTGGCCATGAAGTCTTTCATTTCCTGCTCATAGACCTGCTCGAATTCCTCCGGTTTGCACATCGTGCTTTTTACGATAATCACGTTCAATTTATCGAGCAGGGCGGTGCCGTACTTCGCTTCCGCTTCAATCGGTTTGCCGAAAGCGATCGGGCCGATCGTGTCCTGGTTGGCGATATCGATCGATTGCCGCAGCATCTCCTGGTTGCGTTCCGGGAAGCCGAAAATCCAGGCTTTTTCGTTGGTCTTCACATCGCCGAAGTTTTTCCCGTTGGAGATAATCGCCATGTCGCCGCCGTTGTAAATCCGGTCCACCGCTTCCTGGGGCGCATCAGGCTTCATAACCGGAATGCCGTCCACCAGTTCATAGTTCTCGCCTTCCACCCCGCTGTACATATGAACCAGGTTGTCTCCGGACGCCATCCAGTCGAGATATTTAATCGCTTCTACGGCGCGTTTGCTGCTTTTCGGAATCATGATGTAGAGGCCGTTGGAAGCATAGCGGGATTTGGCGTGCTTGCCTTCCGCATTGGTATAGGCGTCGATGGCGGCGAGTTTGCTACCGCTTACATTTTTCAGCAGGTTGTCAAGAATCCCTTCGTCATAGAAAATACGGTCCACATCGTCGGAGAAAAAGCCCACATTGCCGTTCTGGATATCCTTGACCAGTTGGCTCTTGTCTTCGTCCAAGCTGAAGTCCTTGCTGATCAACCCTTCGTTGTACAGTTTGTTCATAAATTTCATGGCATCCTTAAAGCCTTCGTGAAAAGGCATCTCATACCGCTGCGGGTAAGTCAAATCGCCCTTCACCGGCTTGATGAAGGAGTAAATCAACGGTTCGTACTGGGCGGGAGCCAGCGCCATCCCCATCGGGATGACTTTGCCGCCCACTTTGCCGGGGTCCTTCTCCTTAAACGCTTTCAAAGTGTTGTACAATTCCTCCGTCGTTTGCGGAGCCGGCAGGTTCAGGGCGTCGAGCCAATCCTGACGTATATAGGAAGCATAACGCCCGGTGATGGCCCGCTTGCCCGGAATCGCGTACATCTTGCCGTCCAGTTTGCCGTATTGCAGGGTTTCCTCGCCGAGGAATTTCTTCAGATTCGGACCGTGCTCATCGAGCAAAGGACCGACCTCCGTCAACCCGCCCTGCTGGGCATACCGGTAAAATACGCTGGAATCATAGACGAATACGATGTCCGGCACATCGGATGCGCTGGCCATCAGAACGTTCAGCTTGGTGACTTCCTCCGATCGTTGAATTGGGACGAACTGCACGTCGATGTTGTTCGGATCGCCGAATTCCTTTTGCACGAATTGAGTCAGATAATTGTTGGTAATCGTGTGAGGCGCGGGCGAATTCCCCCGATCGAACACTTCCACTTTCAAAGTAACTCTCTTGCCTGACTCCGCCGCGCCATTCTTTGAAGACGCTTCTCCTTCGGCGGATTTGGAGGAACAGCCCGCTAGCAGGGAGACCGTCATCGCCGTGGCCATCGCTAATGCCAGCGCCCTTGAAAGTACCCCTTTTCTTGCCTTTACTGCCATAATCCCATCTCCTTTGCAAGTGCTTTGTAAAGTGTGTCTTCTTCGTTCCCGGTAGGCTACTTATGATGCTTAAGCGGTGTTGTATCACGCTGAATCGCCCGCACCCTTACCGCTTCCTTGGGATGGCCCTAGTATGTCACACCGAAAGTTCCGGTGACAATAAACCAGTTTCGGATGGGAAAATCGGCGATATTTCTTCCTTTCGGATTGCGGCTGACCTTTCTCCGAGGCTAAACCGTTTTCAAAAATCACGGCCGGCGCTTCGTTAACCGAATTCAATAAACCGTTTTCGCGATAAGCCGATCCCACCGGAAATGCCCGGCCGAAACAGACAAACCCGCAGCGTGCCGCCTCCCTTCCCGGGCAGGTATCTTACCGGCATACTGCGGGTTATCTTTTGGCGCTGCCGACGGCAGCGTATACAAAAAAGACTGCTTTTTGTATTCTAACGGTCGTCACAGCCGTTATTTGCCCTGAAAACGACAACTTCTAAGCCTAACGGTCGTCACGGCGCTTATTTTGCATAATCATAGCTATTTGGCTGGGAGAGAAGGAAGATAACGGCGTTTACGACCGTTAGATTTTTGAAAGACTTCGTTTTCGCAAAATAGCGGCTGACACAACCGTTAGAATTCCGCCGCGAGCGGGTACCGGCCTGAACGCCTGCACCTTGATTCTTGCCCTCATTCCCGGGTCAGCGTAAAACGCTTGATCCTGCGGTAATCTCCCGGGGTCATGCCGACAATCCGTTTGAACACTCTGCCGAAGGTGATGGAATTGGCATAGCCCACCTTCCGGGCGATTTCCTGCAGCGGGTCTTCCGTTTCCAACAACAGTTTTTCCGCTTCTTTCATGCGCAGTTCCATCAGAAAATCGACGAATTTCATCTCGAATTCCGTTTTGAACAAATAGCTGGCGTATTTTCCGGAGACTTGAAAACGATCGCTGAGATGTTTGAGCGACAAATCGGGATTCGTAAAATTTTCCTCAATGTATTGTTTCATTTCGCACACCATCGCCCGGTAGCTTTTGGTTTCGCTGACCGATACATAGGTCCGAAACACGTCCGTGAGGTCCCCGAACAACAGCGCCTTCAATTGGCCGATGGACTCGGCCTCCTTCAGCGCCTGCTGGCGCTTCGCGGCTTTCTCCCCGGCGAATTCCCGCTGCAGTTCCTCCGACATCACGGCCACTTCCCTGCCGAGCATCTGCAGAAGCGCCTGAATCAACGAGCGGATATCGTCATCCTTCATAAAATCGGACTGGAAGGAGTCGAAGATCTCCTCAAGCCGAAGCCGCCAATTCCCGCTGGACATCCGAAATTCCCGCACAAAATCGGCGATCATCTGCATATACTTGTACGTCTCGATCAGATCGGTCCGGGCGCTCTCCCCGCCCGTCATAATGATGCTCTCGCCTACGAGGAGCTTATGCTGCAGCGCGGCCTCCGCTGCTCTGTACGAATCCCGTATCGCTTCCGGGCCTTCGGCCATCGAGCCGATGCCGAAGCTTAAGGAAATGCGCAAATGCTTCTCCACCCAATCCCGGCAGTCGTCGGCGACGATCCGCATCTTCTCCCGCATTTCGGCGTCGCTGGCGGTCACCGGAAAGATAATGGCCACCCGGTTCGTGGTTACCCATTCCGCCCAGCCCTGCAGCTCCGCGTTTCGCGCGAGATCCTGATAAACATTCATGAGCGCGAATTTTAAAGTGTTCTGATCTCCTTTGGAATAGGTGTTCTGAAAAACGGCGTCATACCGGTTAATTTCCGCGATCACCACCGCAAATCTGGCCCTTTGGGGAATCCCGGAGAGCGGACCGAGCTCCTCCATCCGTTGAAGAATGCAGTCCATCCGTTCTCCCTGCAGAATATCCATGAATAATCGGCTCCGCTGCAGGAGCAGGTTTTCCTTGTGCTGCTTTTCATAATCCAGCGTATGATTGATCAGACTCTCCAGGGTGTTCTCGATCAGCTTCATTTCGTCCCGGATGAATCCGCTTTCAGCATTGCGGAGCTGCAGCGATTCGATGCGGTTCATCATCACCTGAATCGGCTTGTAGTTTTTCCGGGTGATATAGATGATGTAAACGACTGCGCCCGTTACCGTAATCAACCCGAGAATGACCCAGATATACGAGATCACGGATACCCAACCGAACAGATTTCCGTCCTTGATACCGCTTACAAATGTCCAGCCCAACGTCTCCGAATGGATCGTGTTGAGGACTTTGCCTCCCCCCCGGCTTTCACCGTTTGCATGCGCGTTGTAAATCGTGTTGCCCTGCCGGTCCCGGATTTCCACAAAGGAAATTTGACCATCCACCATTTCGTCCACAACCCGTTCGATCCCGCTTATTTTCACATTGATAAAAAGAACGCCTTGCGAACCGAAAGGAAGCGGCATCCGCTTGTACATGGAAATGACGCGAACGGGCGTCTTGTCAAACATATCCTTGTATTCCCGGACCGGCATCCAGCCCTGCTCCTGTTGTCCGGACAAAACCTTTTCCACCCACGCCTTATCCGCGAAGGTCTGCAACTCGTTCAGTCCATTCTGGGTAAGAATGCTTTGGTCCGCTTGGCGGTACAGATAGATCGACTTAATGAAATCGGGATTGCCGGACAGCTTGCGAAGGCTGGCTGCAACCGCATACATCGAAGTGGTGTCGCCGACGTCTCTGTTGAAATATTCCTTGTAGCCGGGATTGCTTTCCACTTCTTTCAAAACACCCATCTCAATTTCCCTTAAAGTCCGCTGCAGGCTTTCCACGAGATAGTTGTTCGTAATCCGGTCCGCCTTCTTGGTCTCCGCGCGGGAGATTTCATTCACGAACAGAAAGGCGATAAAAATCAAAATCGTTACGGTAATCAGGAAAATAGGAAAGTAAGATAAGAGGAGACGACGATACCAAGTGCGAGACAACAGCTTCACTCCCTTATGATTCGTCTTGATTCACGGAAGAGGCTATAATGCGCCGATCTGTGGCCGAAATGGGCCAGCCTATCAAGCAGGGGCTTTTAGTTAAGCTAAAATACCACGTCCTTTAAGGTTAGTCAAGATTGCGGAAAGGCCCCGATCCGAGGCAAAATAACGAAACGGCGCCGCTATCGGGCTAGAAATCAAGAAAATCCGGTTGCTGAATACAGAACCGGATTCCCGCGTATTTCTATTTCATTCATGACCCAACTTTCCGTTAGGTTAGGTTGAACTAAAGAATTGGCGTTGGTAGATATTAGGCCACACGTCGGAGTCTACACCATTAACGGGAAAATTTCCTGTTAATATACCGTTCTTGGCTCTTCGATCGGATTTAGCTGGAAAAGCTCCATCTATTTTGCGGCCTTATTGCCGATATACACAATTTCAGGCAAATTAGCGGGAGGTTTTCCAGCTAATTCGCCTCCGCAGCCACATACGCACCAAGTTAGCGGGAAGAATTCCCGTTATTTCGAACCAAATCGTTAGTTGCAGGTCAAGAGTGTGATAAGAACCCTTTACACCGCTGTCTAATATGCAAATCAATAGTTCAACCTATATAACTTAAAACCCAATGCCGCAGCTCTTCAGCCAACTCGCCCACGCAGTCCGTACCCAAACCCAAATCCAAAAACACAACCCTTACCTCCACACCGTCCCCGCTGTCGTATACGACAGGCGATTCAAGCTCCGAAATACGGGGGACTCCGGGATACAAAAGATAGACCCTGCCCGCTCCGTATTTTTTTCCGTAGGCATAGGCCTGGTACATATCCGCTTGTGAAATGCCATAATCCTTGACTCGGGAAAGGATCTTCCACTTCGTATCAAGCACGGCGACCCCGGCGGGTCCTTGCACAACGATGTCCGGTTTCAGTTGAAACCTCGCCGGAGTTTGAAAAAGGCGGTAGGACCGATCCTGGGACTTGACCCTGATTTCGGGATGGGAAAGTCTTTTTTTAAGCTGCTTGGCCACGTAACGTTCATATATGTTTTCCATCGGAAAAAGGAGAGCGTATGCGTTATTTTCGCCTTTAAACGGCGTAAAGCTCAGACCGGACAAGAATAAGCGGCACCACTCCAGCAGCGTCCGGTATTCCTGTGTCGTTCGATCCATCGATATGCCCGCCCAGTCCCGCTCCGGCTGTTCGGATTTCTTGACCTGATCGAAGGCGGCCGACAGGATATGGAGATCCTTCCGATTTCTAGGGATGCTGCTTATTTTCATCAACAACTCGATTGTCGTTTTGACCAGTCGGTTTTCCGGCCGATCGACGCTGAATTCATCGAATTCGATATAGAAGCGCTCCTTGTGGGCGGCATTATGCTTGATATGCTCGGCAAATCGGAGCTTCCCTTTATAAAACGTTTCATTGTCCCGATGCTCCCGGTAATCCGATTTCAATCCGTGCTTCACCAGGATTACCGCCTCGTCGATAAACATCCGGATAAACAAGTCAAGAATGTGGTTCTTTCCTGCGTCGAGATCCGTATGGCGGAACACCTTCCCCGGAATATCGCCGACTGATTTTAACATGTGAAGGAAAATTCGCTTGGTTTGCAGCATCGAAATTTCTTCATTTCCGGTGTACACCTTGGGCAAAATTTCAATCCGGGTCCCCTCCGACATGGCGATGACACCGACGTAGTTTTTGGCGCTGATGATTTTACCGATTCCTTTCCTGCTTGCCACGGTCATCAGTTCCAGAGCCTCGGTCCCCTTCCCGTCTGCCCGATTTTCCAAAATAAAGCGCTCAAGCCGGTCAAATACGGACTCGTCTATGCATTGGTAGCCATAAGCCGCCCCCGCCGGATTTCGGCATAAGGTTCCGTACTCCTTCAGCGTAATGTCGGAGCCTTTTCGATTCTTATCGGTTAGATTCGTCCTCGCGTTCATGGGAACAACCTATTCCTGACCGCTGGAGCCGTAAATTTTCCGGTAAGCGCCGATTCGCCGAAACGCATGGGGATTTGTTCGGTAAGTCACGCTATCCTCCAGATCGGTCTCGCTCAGATCGCCGAACAGCTCGACCATGTTGACAGGGTTTACATGAATAAACTGATCTGTTTCCGGTTTGTTGTTGTCCCCCAGCACCAGGCGTATCTTCTCATAATCATCGTAGAAGTATTCCTGAAGCAACGGAATAATCGTATGCTCAAACAAATGCGCCAGTTTTTCCAATGTAGAGTCGCTGTTCAAACCTATAAAGTAGGCATGTCCAATCCTATGCTCCCGGTCGTATAATGCTTCGATGCGTCGGTTTATCGTATCCAGCATCCGACTCAGGTTCAGCATCTCCCCGTCAATCACTATGGCGGCCAGACACCCCGGATCAGGCATCATTTCGGCAAAAGAGAAACGCCGGCGCAGCGCCGTATCCAAGCGGGCGATCGAACGGTCGGCCGTATTCATGGTCGCCAGCAGATAGACGTTGCCGGGCACTCCGAAAAGTTTTTGCGAGTACGGGAGTTTTAGCCTTAATTCCTCCGGCATGCCGATTCGTTTCGTCGGCTCGATCAAGGTAATCAACTCGCCGAAAATTTTGGAGATATTGCCCCGGTTAATCTCATCGATAATAAAGACATAGTTATCGGTGTTCTGCCGGATCACGGAAGGAAGCTGCCCTTTCTTATGCTTCTGCAAAATCGCCATGACATCCGCCAGCGTAATCCGGTTCAGGCGATAAACGGACCCGAGCGTCATCACCGTGTTTCCGTTTAATTCCATAATGTTCTCCCGGATATCCTTGACCAGCCAGTTTACCTTCCGGGACCGCTTGTAATCCTCCATCTCCTCCAACCATTCGTAACCCCCGGTAACCACGCCAATCGCATCGATCGTCTCCTCGTCGTGCAGGACCAGCACGATATCCCCCGCCCGCATCTCCGTCATAAACCGGGCAAGAATCATCCTGCCCCCATGCCTGCTATAGTCCGTTTCTTCATTGACCGTTTCACCGTAAGAATCCCATCCAATGCGGATTCTTCCATTGTCGAAGCAATCCCGTTTGACGGGGTTCTCTTTGGAGCCGCCCAGGGATACCTTCCATACGGTCGGATCTTTCCGGATTCCGTAATCGTTGCTGGACATGACGATAGGCTCCTGTGCCGCTTCACAGAAACGCTTGAACACGCCGGGTGTAATTTCGTAAGCCACGTCCCCGGGTTCTGCGGACCCGTCGTCTTCTTGGGACAGCATTTTCGGTTTGATGCCTTCGATAAACTCCTCATATCCGTAGGATTGATGGAATGTTGTAAATTCAATTTGTCCTTTAGCCTTGTAGGCCTCGTACCTCTGCTTGATTTGCCGATAGCCGTCCGACTCCGATTCCTGCAGAACGGCGGACAGCGGCTTATTTTCGATGATCGCCACCGAATAAAGAACCGTATGGTAGGTTTTCCCGGTACCTGGAGGACCGTACAGAATGATATTTTTGTCAAGTGACAGCTCCGTTTCCGAGTTCTTTATCGCTGCGTCACCGTTTTCTGAAATAGCCCTGTTCTCCTGATCCCGCAGAAACGCTTCGTATAGAGAAAGTCCATATTGAAAAGCCCGGTTTCCCGCCTTTTTATTGACTTCGGCAAAATTCTCCGCCTGCTCCATCATGATTCGCATGCTCTGGAACCGATCTGCATCGGCGATCTCAAACACATCGACAGTTTCCAGTTCAAGGCCCGTTAATCTGGAAGGAGCTGTCGTCAGGGCGGAGACATAGGAGATCACCGTATTTTCGGAGTACGCCTGCCCGTTGTCCCGCTTCTTTCGTCTTAACCAATCGGTATATTCCTTTTTGCGCCATTTGGCTTGTTCGTTCATTCCGATTCACCTTTCACTAGCAAGTCATAACCAACGTACCATTTTTCGACACAAACTCCGGTTCTTCCTGCCTCTGACCCGGGAACTGACAGCAGCTCTGCCGGTAATTCCGCCGTTTGCCTTGGGAGGCCAGATGCCAAACTCCATAAAAGAACCGCCAGGGAATTTCACCTGACGGTCTAACGTTTTGATGGTCTTCAAACAACTCAATACTCAAACCCAAACTGCTCCCCAAGCCATTCCAGGCAAAGCGGAAACCAGGTAGCCAAATGCGGATCCGGGCTGCCCACCTCCGTGGTACACATCGACATCCCGTGGCGGCCCCTCTGATAAATGTGGCATTCAAACGGCACGCGCGCGCGTTGCAGTGCGGCGGCGAATTGCAGGGAATTCTCCACCGGCACAGTAGCATCTTCCACCGTGTGCCACAAAAAAGCCGGCGGCGTGGAAGAGTTAACATGTTGTTCGAGCGAAAACACCGCCTCTCTTTCCGCTTCGCTCAACCCGGAGCTCAGCCGTTCGATCGACCCGCGGTGTGCAAATTCGCCGGCCGAAAGGACCGGGTAGCACAGCACCATAGCGTCAGGTCTGCCTTGGCCGCTGTGGAGATCGGCCCGCTGTTTCAGCTTGGGATGATCCCACAACGTCCCAGCAGCCGCCGCGACATACCCGCCGGCCGAAAAGCCGCAGACGGCGATTTTATCGGGAAGAATGCTCCATTCGGCCGCATTTTCCCGAATCGTCCGGATCGCGAGAGAAATGTCCACCAGCGGCCGCAAATCGTCCGCTTCGTCCCTAATAGAATAGTATAGAGTAAGTACATTATAGCCTTTCGCAAAAAATGCTGTAGCCGGCGGATCCGCTTCCCGAGGAGATAGAATCTCGAAACCGCCGCCGGGACAGACCACGACGCAAGGACGCTCGACGCGGTTCCCCATGCTTTCCTTCTCGATATCATGCAAGTATCCGACCAGTCTGGCCCGGCTGCCGGGATTCGGGTTCAATTCTATGATTCTCATATATCGATTCCCCTTCGCTAAGTTATTTGCTTCAATTATACTCCAATACTGCTACCTTATGGGTAGAAGAAGAGAACCTGAAGATAGAGGAGGAAGGCGCAAACGAATTAAGCAGAAGTTGTTTTCTAGAATCGTTGAACCGCCGAGCATGGTGGACATTTACCGGGAAATCCTCCCGGTAATTTTGGCTAAACGGCCTGCAAGCCGCGATTACCTGGAAAAACTCCAGTTATTTTGCGCCGCAAACCCATTTTGCCGACTAAAGGGTGAAATTAGCGGGAGCTTTTCCCGCTAATTCGACTCCCGGAGGCGAGACCGCCAGAATTAACGGGAGGTTATCCCGTTAATTCTCGAAGAGCCGGCCTGCTACCCCTCCTAACCCTCCGGCCGCCGTGCTAATCTCCTCGGCCCGACCCCCTCGAAGGTCAGGCGGACCGGCCGGATTCTTCCCGCCTCGTCGAATTCCATCTTCTCCAGGCAAACCACGCGGTGGTTGGCCGCGGTTTCCCCCAACGGCCGCCGGTGATAGACGATATACCACTCATCCGTTCCGGGGATCTGGAGATAGCCGTGATGGCCCGCGCCGGTCGCAACGCCCGGGTCCTGGGACAATATCTTCTCGATGCGCTCAAAGGGACCGAGCGGTGATTCGGAGAACGCATAGGCGACGGAATAATCCGGACCGCCCCAACCGCCCTCCGACCAGGAGAAATAGTACAACCCGTCCCGCTTGAACATACAGGGGCCCTCCACATAGCCCTCCGGCGTGACCTCCTTGAAAACCTCGCCGTCTTCGTGCGTCCCCAGGCTGATCAGGTCGGCCTCCAGCTTGACGACGTTGCAATGTCCCCAGCCGCCATAATACAAATAAGGCGACCCGTCATCATCGATAAAAATATGCGGATCGATCGGCTGCGCCCCATGCACGAACCGATCGATCAACGGCCGGCCGAGCGGGTCCCGGTATGGACCTTCCGGCCGGTCGGCGACCGCCACGCCGATGCCGCCATGCTCGCGATCATTTTGGATATCGTTCGCCGCGAAGTAAAGGTAATACTTTCCCCGATGCTCGATAGGCGAAGGCGCCCACACCGCCCGCCGCGCCCACGGGACGCCCGATAAATCCAGAACCCGCGCGGCCTTGTGCCAGGTCACCAGATCGTCGGAGCAGAATGCGTCAAAAAACGTCTGTTCCTCATACACCGCCGAATACGTGGGGAAGATCCAGTACCGGTTTCCGAAAATCCGCGCCTCGGGATCCGCATACCATCCCGGAAACAGCGGGTTGCCTGTTTGGAAGCTCATCTTGCAGTTCCACCTCTCCAACTTGCTTGAATATAACTCACGCTCCCGACATGCTATTCCGCCTCCGCAAGCTGCGGCGTATCCGGCGCATCCGTCCCTTCAGACCGAGCCTCCGGGGCCGTCCCGGCAGCCGACTCCCGGCGGACCAGCTTGACGGGCACCGTCATCTTATCCCGGCAAGCAGTCCCTTGTTCCAGCCAAGCCACGACCATTTCGGCCGCCCTGCGGCCGATCTCGTAAAAGTTTTGCTCCACCGTCGTGAGCGGTACCGCCACATGCTCCGCCAGCGCATGGTTATCGTAGCCGATGATCGACAGGTCCTGCGGTACCCGAAGCCCCGCGTCCAGACAGCTGTTGAGCAGGCTGGCCGCAACCAGGTCGTTCTCCGTCTGCACGGCCGTGATCCCCTCGCTTATGTACAATTGCAGCAGTTCCTCAAAAAAGCGCTCCCGCCCCCGCTCCTCGATCATCATCCGCGCATCCAGGTGGACAAAGCGGCTATCCACAGGAATTCCCCCGTCTTTCAGCGCCTGACAATAACCGAAATAGCGGTCAAGCACCGATGAAGTCAATTCAATGGACACGCTGGACAGAAATCCGATGCGGCGGTGGCCAAGCGCAATCAGATGGGAGACCGCCTGATAGGCGCCGTCAAAATTATCCGAGACCACGCTGCCGATCGAGAGGCTTTCAAAGCTCTTGTCGATTGTCACAAGCGGGTAATCCTCCAGAGCTAGCTTATGAAGGACATCGAAATGGCTGGGCGTCCGCGGGTAATAGATGATCGCCGCAACCCCGCGGCGCGGCAGCTCCTCCAGAAGCTTTCGCTCCTTGCTGTTGTCATAATTGCTCTGATGCACGCTCAAGAAATAGCCATGCCGGTTCAACCAATCGGAGGCCCCGCGGATATACCCCATCGCCCCGCGATCGTCTTCCTCCGGCAGAATCAGCGACACCATCTTTCCGACCCGGTCTCCCTGCTGCTCGGCATGAAGCCGGCTTAGCGGCTTGACGAAGCTTCCGCTTCCCTGAATCCGGTAGATGTAACCCAGCTTCTCCAGCTCTTCCAGCGCCCGCCGGCTGGTCACGCGGCTGACCCCGAACCGTTCGGTAAGCTCGGCTTCCGTCGGCAGCTGCTCATCCGGCCTGTATGCCCCCGAGGCGATCTTCGCCTTCATTTCCTCTACGATTTTACTGTACAGCGTTCCTCTCATCATCCTTCTCCGTTCCATTTCCCATGATTAGCCTGCTATTGCTCATTTTAACATATTTTGCGTGCCGGGTTGGACCCCCGAAGGCTTCCTCCGGGAGCCGCCCAAGTAAGCCCATCTACTTCACGGTTTTATAGCGCTCATACTGACTTTTCTTGATTTCCAGATATTTTTGCGCGCCCATCCGGTCCAGCGTACTGACATAGTTGTCCCAATCGGCTTCCAGATTGGCTTTGCCGGTGATGAACTTGACCCGCATTTCCGTAATGTACTTGTTGATATCGGTCAAAATCGCGCTCTGCTCCTTGCTCTCCTCCGGCGTCGGGACGAAGGACGGCCAGATTTCCTCCGGCAGGAACTTCTCCAGCTCCGCGGAATTCGTTTTGAAATCCTCGTTCACGGTCTTGCCTTTGGCCGCGGAGCGAAGATCCGCCGGCGGTTCGACATAGGGATAATACCCGCCGTAGACATTATCCACGTACTGAAAGGCTCCCAACTGCTGTCCGCCTTCGTATTTCCGGATCTCGTCGATGTATGCCGGCTTGCCGTCCACCATATTGTACGTTTCTCCCTCGATTCCGAAGAAGCCGAACATCGAGCCTTCTTCCCCGTAAAAATAATCCACCCATTGGATCGTCTCTTCCGGGTGCGGATTCGCCTTCGTGATCGTGAAGGACGAAGTGCCTCTCGTCATCGGATCCATCCAGCTCACGACCTGATCGCCGCCCGGCCCCGCGAGCACATTGATGCCGACAAAGTTTTTGGGCCCGGCATTTCCGATATAAGCAGGATCGCCCCAGGAGAAGGCGCCCACTTTGTCATTCGCCGCGTCGCTTACCCATTTGGCGTATTCGTACTCGGAGTAATTGAGCAGCGGCAGCGTTCCGTCCTCATACAGCTGTCTCAAGTATTGCAGCACCTCCTTGTACTTCGGGTCGTTGAAGATCAGCTTCATCGCCCCGTCCTTATCCTTGTAAACCCAGTTTTCCGCCGCTTTGAGCCCGCCGTTCCCCATGCCGAAGCTGCCGAACAGCTGGCGTTCGAACATGCTGTTGATCGTGCCGGATGGCATGATCCAGCCCATCTCGTCATCCGCGTCTCCGTTGCCGTTCGCATCCTGCTCCTTAAAAGCCAGCAGCACCTGCCTCAGTTCCTCGGTCGTTTTCGGCAGTTCGAGCCCGAGGCGGTCCAGCCAGGTTTTGTTAATATAGAGCCGAATGGACCGGTAAGGCAGCGCGCTGTCGATATAGGGCAGCGAATAAATATGCCCGTCCGGCATCGTCAGCGTTTTTTTCACTTCGGGATAATCCTGAAACAGCTTCTTCAGGTTGGGGGCGTGCTGTTCGATCAGGCCTTCCAACGGCACGAAAATCCCCTGCTCTCCATACCGGATAAGTTCATCATTACTGAAACCGAGCTGGTAGAACGCGTCGGGAAGATTGTTGGAGCCGAGGATCACGTTTTTGCGCTCCGTCACGCTGGCGCCCGGGATTTCCTCCCATTCGATGCGGACACCGGTTTTCTCCTCGTATTTTTTCCACATCCACAGTTCCTTTGAAGGTGGGCGGACATCGTTATAGCTGATCCGCGTAAATTTCAGCGTTACGAGCCCGTCCGTTTGGCCTTCTTCCCCCCGGTTGCCGGCCGTTTGTCCACCGCCACCGCCGCTGCAGCCCGCCAAGCCGGCCGTAACAGCCAGCAGGAAGGCCAACAGCACCACGAGCTTTCTCTTCATCATTCATCCCCTCTTTCTCCAGTTCATTTCGTCGATGTATATCAACCCCAGCTGTTTAAGTTCAGCCTTTAATGGCACCGACCAGAATCCCTTTTTCAAAAAATTTCGAAAGCAGCGGATACAACACCAGCAGCGGAAGCGAGGAAACCACGACCACGGCATACTTGATCCCTTCCTGTACCATCATCCGGTCCGCATACCCGTCGTCGATGGCGATCGCGGTCATTTGCTGAAAATCGTTCTGAATCAGAATTTCCCGCAGAATAAGCTGGAGGGGATACAGCTCACGGTCCGAAAGATAGATCATGGCGTCGAAGTAAGAATTCCAGTGGCCGACCCCGTAGAACAACAGCATCACGGCGAGGATCGGCGTCGACAGCGGCAAGACGATCTTGTACAGGAGCCGATAGTCGCTGCAGCCGTCCACGTACGCGCTCTCTTCCAGCTCGACGGGAATTTGCGTCTGAAAAAAAGTCCGCATAATGATCAGGTTATAGGCGCTGATCGCCCCCGGCAGAACCAGGGCCCACATCGTGTTCACGATGCCGAGCGATTGATTGACCAGATAGCTAGGAATCAGGCCGCCGCTAAAAAACATCGTGAAGGTGAACAGAAACGTGAAGATATTTTTTCCGAAGAATCTCCGCCGCGACAGCGGATAAGCGCCCAGCACCGTCATGGTGACATTGATCAAAGTACCCACCACAGTGTATAGCAAGGTATTACCGTAACTGCGCCAAATGTCCTGATTCTCAAAGATCTTCGCATAGCTTTCCAAATGAAAGCCCTGCGGCCAAAGCAGCAGCGGATTTTCATAAATCAGGCGGGGGTCCGACACCGAGGCGAACAGCACGAACACCAGCGGGTAAAAAATCAGAAACGTTAGAAGCAGGACCAGCGCGAAATTGACCGCATCGAACACTTTTTCGCCCGCCGTCCTTTGGATACTGAGATTCATCTACACAACCCTCCCGATCTCACGCGATTTACCAGAGGCTCGTTTGCCCGGCCCGTTTGGCAATGGCATTGAACGAAATCAGCAGCATAAAATTGATGATGTTGTTAAAGAGGCCGACCGCGGCGGAAAAGCTGTACTGGGCGTTTAAAATCCCGCTCTTGTACATGTAAGTCGAAATGACCTCCGAGGTTTGCAAATTGAGGTCGGACTGCATAAGGAGCACCTTTTCAAAGCCGACATTCATGATGCCGCCGAGGCTAAGAATGGAAAGAATCACGATCGTCGGCATGATCCCCGGCAGGGTGACGTGCCAAATACGCTGAAACTTGTTGGCCCCGTCCATATACGCCGCTTCATATTGGTCCGGCGAAATGCCGGACATGGCGGCCGTGTAGAGAAGCGAGGACCAGCCGATACTTTGCCAAAGTCCCGACCAGACGAACAGATGCCAGAACGAACCCGGGTCGGCCAGGAAATCCCGGCTGGAACCGCCAAACCACTGGATTAGCGAGTTTATGACCCCTTGATTCGGAGAAATAAAGAAAAACAGGATGCCGACGGCGACAACGACGGAAATAAAGTGCGGAGCATAGGAGATCGTTTGAGCGACCGTCCGGAAGCCTTTCGATCGAAGTTCATTGAACATGAGAGCCAGAATAATCGGAGCCGGGATGCTGATGAGGAGTCCGTAGATGCTGATGCCCAGCGTGTTGCGCAGGATGTTCCAGAAATAATAGGCATTGAAAAAGCGTTCGAAATGCTCAAAGCCGACCCATGGACTCCCGGTGATGCCGAGTGCGGGCATAAAATCCTTGAAGGCGATTTGCACTCCGTACATCGGTAAATAGTGCCAAATGATAAAGTAGAGGACGGCGGGGGATATAATGACGTACAAGGCGATGTTGCGTCTGAATTGACCGCGGATGGCCGTTTGTCTCATTTTCCACGGATGAGGCATTCACATTCACTGCTCCTTTCCCAAGAGGTGATTAAGGCCGGCATGAATAGAATGAAGACCGAAAATGTAACCGCTATCAAAAGTAAATAGCCGCATCGTTTCCTTAAATTAGTTGATCAACTCCTTAATTAGTTTGGTAAAATTTACATTTTTGTTATGACATATATTATAATATATATACAATATGGTCAATGTGTTATTACAAATTCATTTTTTTCACTAAAAAAAGAAACGGCATTCGGAAGGGATTTCCTTGCCGAAGCCGCTTCAAGTTTAACTGACCTGCACGTCAAGGATGGGGCCGTCTTAATGTCGGGTAGTCGACGCCCTCCTTGATTTCCCACACCTGGATAAAATCCCAGTTTGCAAAAGTCGCCTGTCGCTTCATTTCTTCCGTAGTTTTCGGCTCGCCGCCACCGCCGATCACACGGGTTGACTCGCTGTCATAATAGCTATCGGTAATCAAGCCCTCACTGCCGGAAATACCGCCTGTTTTAGAATTTCCCTGAATCAACCCGGCTGCATAACACTTTTGGATCGTACCGAAGGAACCGCCGGCGATTCCCCCAACTTTGTTCGGGGCCGTCACTTTGGCCAAAGCATAGGAGTTAAGGATGACACTGCTCGTCTCCGCGCTGCCGGCAATCCCTCCCGCTAGCCCCGAAGTAGCTGTAACGCTTCCTTTTACGGCGGCGTTTTCAATCCTCCTGGTCACTTTAAGAACTCCGCTTACTCCGCCAACCCAGTAGCTCCCCGATACTTCCGCATCGATGGCGATGTTTTTGGCACTACCATACATCACCCCGCTTAAGCCGCCAACGGATTGGGCCGCAGAAGCAATGCTCCCCTGTACGGATACATTTTCAATATGACCGTAATACAAAATCCCTGCCAGACCCCCTACCTCCGGGGCGGACGATGTAATATCCACGCCGGTCAAATGAAGGTTGCGAATCTCCGCTCCTTGAAGGATACCGAACAAGCCCGCGGGAGCCTGATCCGTATTGCGAATCGTTAAACCATGGATCGTATGGCCGTCTCCATCCAGGCTGCCATATACCGGGTGTCTATCTCAATCACATCATCCCGTAAATCCGCTCCCACGAAAAGAAACCCCGCATTTATTTTTAATTATATGGGTTGAACTAAAGAATTGGCGTTGGGAAAGGATAGGATAGGGTTTCGGATACACGTTGCCAACATCCACAATTGTAGATATAAGATCCCACCATCGGGGTCTACACCATTACCGGGAAAATTTCCTGTTAATGTACCGCTCTTGGTTCTTCGATCGGATTTAGCAGGAAAAGCTCCATCTATTTTGCGGCCCTATTGCCGATATACACAATTTCAGGCGAATTAGCGGGAGGTTTTCCAGCTAATTCGCCTCTGCAGCCGCTTACGCACCAAATTAACGGGAAGAATTCCCTTTAATCGAATCAAACCCTTAGTTGCAGGTCAAGGGTGTGATAAGAACCCTTAACACCGCTGTCTAATATGCAAATCAATAGTTCAGCCTATATAGTTAGTACAATACGGCACTAGCGTGTTCATTGATCGCCATCGAATTTTTGTTAGCGGCAGTTTCCCTTTTAAGCCGGGCAGGGGAATAAAGACCTTTTCGGCCGCTATTTTGTCGAAATCGTCCCTTCGGTTTAAAATAGGGGTCCTTTAGGGCATTATTTTTGGAAAAAAACGGCTCAAACCTGATTTTGGAACTCGCATCAGAGTAATAAGGCCCTTTTTGACCGCTATTTTATCCGCGAAAGCGAATCGGGCCGAAATAGCGGCTCAAAAGGCCGCTATTTCAGTGGGCAGCCGGGTAATTTGCCGGGCATCGGCCCCCCTGTTCGCCACGACGCTTCTTAAGATGACGAATAAAACAGTCACCACCACCGGCTAAGCCGATGGTGGTGACTGTTTTATCAGTACAGATCGAATTCCTTCACCGTTTCGCCGGTGCGTCCGGAGCGGAAAACCGCCTCGATCAGGTTCAATACCCGCAGGACCTGATCGTTCTTGACCAGCGGCTCGGCCGTTCCTTCGAGTACCGAAACGTAGTTGTCGTAAAAGCTGCTCGGCTGGCGGAAAGGCTCCGGCAGTACGCCCGTCAGCGTGGCCGATTCCGAAGGCGGCGCCATCGTCTTGGTCAAGCCCACGCCCGCCTGGATCGGTTTGGGCTCGACATGCTCCGCCTCGCGGTTCCGGGTGACGGTCCGGCCGGTCATAGACCAGTCCTCGATCACGCCGGTGCCTTCCGTTCCTTTTACGTACCAGCGGGGCAGGGGAATGAAATTCGTCGTTCCGACTTCGACCAACGCGGACAGACCGTTCTCGAACTGCAGCACCGCTTCAAACCCGTCATCGACTTCATCGCCCAGAATAAAGCTGAGGCGGCCGGTCACGCTGGTAATTTTGCTGTCCACCATAAAGACCAACTGATCCAGCAAATGCACGCCCCAATCCAGCAGCATCCCACCGCCGTAGGCTTCGAGATGCCGCCAGTCCCCCGGAATCCCATTCGCTCCGTGGACTCTCGATTCGATGCGGAACAGGTCGCCTACCGTTTTTTGCTCATACATCTGCTTGATGATGAGGAAATCCTCGTCCCAACGGCGGTTCTGGTGCACCATCAAAACGCGGTCCGCCCGCTCGGCCGCTGCCGTCATTTCCTTGAAATCCTCCACGGACATCGTCACCGGCTTTTCGCAAATGACATGCTTGCCCGCGGCAAAGGCCCGCACGGCCAGCTCTTTATGCACATCGTTCGGTGTCGCGATCAGTATCGTTTCCACCGCGGGATCATTCAAAACGGCATCATAGCTCGAATACGCCGGATACCCGTCCTTTTCCGAGGCCGCTGCGCGCTGACCGTCGATATCATAAGTCCCGGCCACCTTCAGCCGTCCGTTGTCCTTGATTAATTTGGCATGGTAGCTCCCCATGCCTCCGTAGCCCACGATGACGACGGAATGTTTGGCATGCTCATTCATACAATTTCTCCTCCATGTTCCCCGCTGCTGTCGGGAATCAGTTCATATAGACGGCCTTCCCGGTCCGCGCCGATTCATAGATGGCCTCCAGGATTTCCGAGACGACACAAGCCTGTTCCGGCGTGACCACGGGCTCCAGATCCTTGTCGACGGCTTCGATCCAGCTTCTCATTTCCGTATCCGCCGCATTTTCGGCCTTTCCGTCATAAAAAGCGACACCGCCCGCACCGAGGTCAATCTCTTTGGTGTACAATCGTCCGAACTCCTCACCGTTGATGCGCAGCCCGTTCTTCATATCCGCTCCGGCTTCCGTACCGCTTAAGCTGCACTTCGATTCGTCCACTTCCAGCGAATTGAGGGCCCAACTGGATTCTAGCACAATCGTAGCGCCATTTTCCATGACAATCATTCCAAACGCGGAATCTTCCACCGTGAATTTTTTCGGATCCCAAGGTCCCCAGGCATTGGCCGCATTTTCCCGCTGGGACAATTCATGGTATTTCGTGCCCAGCACAACTTTGGGTTTGTAGTTATCCATCATCCAAAGCGTCAAATCCAGGGCATGGGTGCCGATGTCGATCAACGGACCGCCCCCCTGTTTCTCTTCATCCAAAAATACGCCCCAGGTCGGCACCGCTCTTCTCCGGATCGCGTGCGCTTTGGCATAATAAATATGCCCGAGCTTCCCGGCCTCGCACACCTTTTTCAAATACAGACTGTCCGGCCGGAATCGGTTGTTGTATCCGATCGTCAGCTTCTTTCCGGTCCGCTTGGCCGCTTCGACCATCTTTCTGGCATCCGCCGCCGACTTGGCCATCGGCTTCTCGCACATGACATGATTGCCGGCCTCCAGCGCGGCGATGGAAATCTCGGCATGTGAATCGTTCGGCGTCAGCACGTGCACGATATCCAGTTGCTCCTCCTTGAGCATTTCCCGGTAATCGGAATATACCTTGGCCCCCTCGCTGCCGTATTTGGCGGCGGCTTCCTCCGCACGCTCCGGAACGATATCGCAGAAAGCCGTCAATTCGACATTCGCCAGCTTGTTCAAGCTGGGCAGATGCTTCCCGTTCGCGATTCCCCCGCATCCAATAATCCCTACGCGATACACTTTGCTCATCTTTTTCTCCTCCTCATAAAATCGAACTCATTTGGCCTGTTTGGCCTTACGGTAAGCCGAGGGCGTTACGCCCATCCGCTTGCGGAACACCGAATGCAGGTACGTCGCGTTCGTGAACCCCTCCGACTGGGCGATCCGCTCAATGGATAGCGCACTTTCCTCCAGCCGCCGGCAGACCGACTTAAGGCGGATATCCTCCAGCACCTTGCTGAAGGGCTTCCCGGGATCCATTTGCCGGAAAATCCGCTGCAGCTGCCGCGGGCTGATGTTCAGCTTCTCGGCGACATTCTCCAGCGTCAGACTCGCGGAAGAATTCGCCTCCATATACTGGACCGCATATTCGTACCGGTAGGCGATCATATTGCGGATCGGGGCCTCCGTGCCGATTTCTCCCGAGTCATAAGCCCTTACCGCTTTCAGCAATATACTGATCACCAGCTGTTTAATGGAGGTATAATACCCCCGTTGTTTTCCCTCGCACACTTCATACGCTTCCAAAAAACAGTTCATCGCCCCATGACGGTCCAACTCCGGCTTCAGCGGCAGCTCCCGGAGCTTCTCCATGCACTCCTCCGCCTCCGCCGCTTCCCAAGGGTCGGTATCCGTTCGCTCCCTGGGCGCAATATCGACGTGGAGGCACAATTCGTACATCGCCTCCTCCGGCGAGGCCGCCTGAAAATGCATGACGCCCGGGCCCGTCAGATAAAACATCCCTTCCGATAACGGGAACGACTCATCCTCAAGGATCACCGTGCCTTTCCCCCGGGGAATGAAATGAAATTCAAATTCGGCATGGTTATGAAAATCAATGACCCTTCCGGGTTCAAACGAGGTCAGATGGAAACGCAGCACTTTGATCTCGTAATGGCCCCAGACGATTGTAATGTCGAGCCGCTCCAGGAGGTCCTGTTTCTCAAACATGACCTCATACGGAAAGGGGGTTAGCTTCCCGGCGCTCATATTTTCGGGGCTGCCGCTTCCGGACGAATCACGCGGCCTTCCCTGGCCGAGCGGTTGGCCGCTTCCATCAACCGGGTCAGCTCCACCGCCATTTGCAGGTTGCCGCGGGCGACCGTGCCGCTTTGGATATGCCCGACCCATTGCTCGAATGCGCTTTCACGCCGGCTTCGCGGCGACACTTCGATCCAGGCTTTGCCCTCGTTTTCCGCTTTGTTCGATTTAAGCAGCAGTTTGTCTTCCGGTGTTCCGTACAACACGGTTCCTTCCGTACCGTGGACCTCGACCGTAAACGGAGAATGGCTGTTCACGAAACCCGCTTCCACCACGCCGATGGCGCCCGATTCGGTAAACAGCGTCACAACGGCGTTGTCCTCGACCTCTTTTCCCGTGATATAGCCGTAGTTCGCGCTTACTCCCGTCACCTCCCGGCCCAGGAGCAACCGGGTCAGATACATCGGATGGCAGCCGAGATCGATCATCGCTCCGCCGCCGCACTGCTCCAGACTATAAAAATGCGCCGGAAGCCAACCGGCCAACGCTCCATTATGTGAAAGCCGGACCCGTACATAAGTAATCTCGCCAAGCAGGCCGCGCTCCAGAATTTCTTCCAAAGCGAGCGTATAACCTTCATTCAATCGGGGGAGGGAAACCGTGAACTTTACTCCGCTTCGCTCCACTTCCTCCATAATTTCACGGACCTCCTGCAGCGAGGGGGCGATCACTTTTTCCGTAAAAATATGCTTCCCCGCCCTTGCGGCAGCGGTGATCACTTCCTTGTGACGGTTCGTTGGCGCGTCGACGATGACGGCGTCCAGATCTTCCTCGGTCAGCATCGCCTCAAGCGATTCGTAGTAAGGAACGCCCAGCTTGTCGGCGGCCTCCTTCCCCCGGACCGGATCCTCATCCCATACGGCCGCAATCACCGTATCCGGGTGCTCCTCCGCCTGCCGCGTATAATCCCAGGCGTGAACATGCCAGAAACTCGCCTTGCCGATTCGAATACTCAATTCGGTTACCTCCCATGCATATATGATATCCTGACATCTATTCATTAAAGTAACACACCAGTTTGGATTTTTTTAGTAGGAGTATGCGACAAAACTATACAAAATCACGACATGTACCTTGGAAACTCAGGCTGTTGAAGTCAACGGGTCCACGCCCGGTAGGCCGTGGGTGAAATCCCGGTATGCCCTTTAAACTGACGGGAAAAATACGCCAGCTGCATGCCGAGCTGTTCGGCGATATTCGCAATGCTATCATCGGTGTAGGTCAGCAGCCGCTTCGCTTCGTCCATGCGCTTGCGCTGAACGTAGTGGATCGGCGTGATTCCCATAATTTTTTTGAAATACGGAATAAAATAATTCGGATGCAGATGCACAATTTCGGCCAAGGTTTCGATTTCAATCGTTTCGTGCAGATGGTCGTGGATAAATTTGAGCACCCCTCCCAGCTTGCTCCGCTCCGTAAACTGGAGATAGTCCTTCAAATGATCGCCGTAACCTCCTTCCTCCAGACAGGCGGCCAGCAATTGAAGCAGCCCGGCCTGCATCCGCAGCGCCGAGAAGGGACCGCCCGACTGGAACTGGCCGACCAATTCGTCGAAAGCGGCGCGAACCGCTACCGGCTCCTTGACATCGCTGATATAAAGCGGACTTCCCGCATGAAAAAGCGGCCACTCCCCCACATGCGCATCAAAATGGCAAAAATAGCGGGTATACGGATTTTCCGGCGAAGTGAACGTCACCTGACTCGCCCCGGCCGGCATAATCATCAGCTGATTGGGCCGGGGATAATATGTAATCCCGTTGAGCACGACCGATCCTTCCCCAGCGGCTATAAAATACAGACGGTTAAAACTCGGGGACTGCTCCGACCGGTTCCATCCGGGGAAGCCGCTTCTCAATTGAACATGCGTCACCGTCACGGCCAGGCCCTCAAGCAAGCGCCCGACAAATGGATCCCCTGCCTGCATGCGATATTCTCCTCCTTTTTGCGCAACGGACTTTTCACTCTATAAATTCTTATATTATCACTTTCATTTTCCGAATACACCTTAATTTTGTGCAAAAGTAACTTAACCTTTGCGATTCTATTTCACTGTGCTTCCAGCTAAGCTAAAAGCATCCTCGCTAAGATGGAAAGGCAGGTATGCTCCAATGGATCAAGTACGATTTGGTATTATCGGCATCGGAAATATGGGGACCTCCCATGCCAAACAGCTTCTGCAAGACATCCGCGGCGCCCGGCTTACGGCCGTTTGCGACAGCAACCCGGAACGGCTCCGGTGGGCGAAAGAGCACCTGCCCGAATCGGTGCTGACCTTTCCGGACGCGGACGCGTTCTTCGCCTCCCGCGCCATGGATGCCGTGCTGGTTGCCACACCGCATTACGATCATCCGGACTTGGCGGTGCGCGCTTTTGAAAACGATTACCATGTGCTGGTCGAAAAGCCGGCCGGAGTTTACACCAAGGCGGTCCGCGACATGAACCTCGCCGCCGCCAAGTCCGGCCGAAAATTCGGCATCATGTACAACCAGCGCACCAATCCCCTCTACGCCAAGCTGCGCGATTTGGTAAGCTCCGGAGAGCTGGGGGAGATCCGGCGGACGAACTGGATCATCACCAATTGGTACCGCTCGCAGAGCTACTACGATTCCGGCGGCTGGCGGGCCACCTGGGCCGGTGAAGGCGGCGGCGTGCTGCTGAACCAGGACCCGCACCAGCTCGACCTGTGGCAGTGGACGACAGGCATGATGCCGAAAAGGGTACGCGCCTTTTGCCATTTCGGCAAATACCGGAACATCGAAGTCGAAGATGATGTCACGGCCTATGTAGAGTATGAGAACGGCGCGACCGGCCTGTTCGTTACGACGATCGGCGAGGCCCCGGGCACCAATCGCTTCGAGCTCTCGGGCGACAACGGCAAAATCGTCGCGGAAGACGGCAAGCTGACCTTCTGGCGCCTCCGGGTGCCGGAGCCGAAATTCAACGCCGAGTACACCGGCGGATTCGGCCAGCCGGAATGCTGGAAATGCGACATCCCGGTCGGCGAGGGCATAGGTCAGCAGCATCGGGGCATTCTGCAAAACTTCACCGACGCCGTGTTGCGCGGCGAGCCGCTGCTCGCCCCCGGGGAGGAGGGCATTCTCGGCCTCACCCTCTCCAACGCCATGCACCTGTCCGCCTGGACCTCGGACTGGGTGGAATTACCTCTGAACGAGGACTTATTCTATGCCAAGCTGCAGGAAAAAATCAAGTCCTCGGCCTACCGCAAAACCATCGGTCCCGCCGGCGGCAAGCTGCTGGACGTCTCGGGCACGCACTAGCGGCCCAACAGACATGGTAGTATGCCAGCGGCCTTGCTACCGTGCGGGAGGCGAGCGGGGCGGGCGGGAAGCTAGCGGTGCATTACGGGCAAGCAAGCGGGGCGAGCTCTCCATAGTTGCTCTTGAGGACGTAATAGCCGTTATTTCGTGAAAAAGCGCTTTTGGGAAATCTAACGGAAGCCATAGCGCCCTATTTGTGACTCATTACCGCCCGCATGATCACCTTTAGCCAAAATAGCCGCTACTCTGTCACTGAAGTTGCATCAAACCTGACAGGATGCCGCTTATTTTGAAACTTGTCGCCTCGGTGTGGCGAGTTGGATCCGGCGCGAAGACGAAAATTACGCTAACGGTTGCCACAGCCGTTATTTGCCCTGAAAACGCCGACTTCCCATTCTAACGGTCGCCACGGCGCTTATTTTCGGATAAACAGGCTGTTAGGGCGAGAATCCAGGGAAATAACGGCGCTCACGACCGCTAGAATTTTGAAAAGGTTACTTTTCGTTAAATAGCGGCTGCTACAGCCGTTAGACTTCACTGGCGTTGCATTAACCCGAGGGGGCTAATGGCTGTAACAGCCTCCCTTTGAAGCCGGGCGGGTGGATAAGGGCCGTTTGCGTCGCTATTTTGTCGAATCCGTCCCTTCGGCGTGAAATAGAGGTCCTTTAGGGCCTTATTTTTGGGAAAAGCGGGCCGAAATAACGGCCCAAAATGCCGTTAATGTGGCGGGCAGCACTATGTGTCAGGTTTGATGCAACGTCAGTGCTACTCCGTCCGTTAGAATCTCGAATCGCCTTAAAAATACGAAATAGCCGCTATGGCTGCGGGGGAAGCGCCCTCTTTTTGGCGCCATAATAAATGCTCGATCGACCCGAACCTGCCCGAGGAAGCGTGGCTGCACTTCAAGGAAATTACGGCTCCCCGGGCTGGCGGTCAGGTTGGGCGCCCCTGGCCGAGGGATTTGTCGATTTCCGCCGGCTGCTGGCCGACTTGAAATCCGTCAGGTATGACGGGTATCTCGGTATCGAGGATTTCAGCGGGCAATACAGCTCCGGCGCTCTGCTGCCGGCGTTTGTGCAATTTATCCGCGAAAGGATGGGGATTTGATGGACACAAAGCCCACCGTAGGGATGGAATCGTCGCCGCAAGGAACAAACGAGCCCGGGCAAGTTCTCCGGCCCGAGGCTTTTCAAACGCGGGACGGGATGAACTACGCCCCGAAAGGCCTGCCCCGGCCGGTCGTGCAGCCCGGCGAGTTCACGTTTGCGGCCGTCGCTTTGGATCACGGCCATATTTACGGCATGACCGGCGGACTGGTTGAAGCCGGGGCCAGCCTGAAATGGGTGTATGATCCGGATCCGGCCAAAGCCGAAGCGTTCATCCGCGAGTTTCCGCAGGCGGTCCGCGCGGCTACGCTGGAGCAGGTGCTTGAGGACCCGGAGGTCCGGCTTGTGGCCGCCGCCGCGATTCCGTCGGATCGTTGTGCGTTGGGGCTTAAGGTCATGGATGCCGGGAAGGACTATTTTACCGACAAAGCGCCGTTCACAAACCTGGATCAACTGGAATCGGCCCGGGAAGCCGTTCACCGCACCGGCCGCAAATACGCGGTTTATTACAGCGAGCGCCTCCATGTGGAATCCGCCGTCTATGCCGGACAGCTGATTCGGGAGGGGGCGATCGGCAAAGTGCTCCAGGTCACCGGCTTCGGCCCCCACCGTCTGAATTCCCCTTCGAGGCCGGACTGGTTTTTCCGCAAGGCGCGGTACGGGGGCATTCTGTGCGATATCGGCAGCCATCAAATCGAGCAGTTTCTGTTCTATACCGGCTGCAAGGATGCCCGGGTGCTGCACAGCAAAGTCGCCAATTACCATCACCCCGAATACCCCGAACTGGAGGATTACGGCGACGCCACCCTGCTGGGGGATAACGGGGCCACACAGTATTTTCGCGTCGATTGGTTCACGCCGGACGGACTCGGCACGTGGGGGGACGGTCGGACGTTTATTCTCGGCACCGAGGGCTATATCGAACTGCGAAAATACACCGATATCGCCCGGGATTCGGATGGCGATCACGTCTATCTGGTCAACCGGGAAGGGGAGCGACATTTCAGCGTTCGCGGCCAAATCGGCTTTCCTTACTTCGGGGAATTGATCCTCGATTGCCTGCACAGAACGGAACGGGCCATGACGCAGGAGCACGCCTTTAAAGCCGCAGAATTATGCTTGAAGGCACAGGCGCAGGCGATGCTCATTTCCCGGGAAGAGGATGGGATAAGCAAATGAATGAAGCGTTAGGCGCGGCGATTATTGGCTGCGGGACGATCTTCCCGCTGCATGCCGAGGCGTTGAGACAAATGGACGGAGCCATGTTGAGGGTGGTCATCGATGAGGATCGAAGCCAGGCGGAAGCGGCGGCCGGGGAATTCGGGTGCGAGGCCGCAACCCGTTACCGCGAGCTGCTGGACCGGAATGATATTCAGGTCGTTCATTTGTGCACGCCTCATCATCTGCATGCCGAAATGGCGGTCGAACTGCTTCGGGCCGGGAAGCACGTGCTGAGTGAAAAACCGATGGCCCATAACCTCGAAGCGGCGCTGCAAATCTCTCAAGCGGCGGAGAGAAGCAACGCGCAGTTTGGAGTGATGTTTCAAAACCGATATAACGAGTCCTCCCAGATCATTCGAAATTTCATTGATACAGGTGAACTGGGAAACCTAGTTTGCATGAAAGGCATCGTCACCTGGTCCCGGAACGCGAGCTATTACAGCAACAGTACGTGGCGCGGGCGTTGGGAAACGGAGGGCGGCGGCGTTCTGATCAATCAGGCGATCCACACCCTCGATTTGCTGCAATGGTTCGGGGGCGAAGTTTCTTCCATTCGGGGCTGCGCCAGTGCTGACTTTCTCCATGAAGTCATAGAAGTGGAGGATACGGTACATGCCGCGCTTACCTTTAAAAATGGAACGCGTTGCCTCTTTTACGCCACAAACGCTTACTCGGTCAACTCGTCCGTCGAACTGGAGCTTATTTTCGAGCGCGGCAGTCTTCACCAGCATCGGAATCGCCTTATCCTGAACCAGGGCGGCCAGGAGAGTCTTCTTTGCGGTCCCCCCTTCCTCTCCGGGGAAACCGGAACGGCTGCCGGGAAATCTTACTGGGGCTATAGCCATGGCCGGCTGATTTCCGATTTTTACAACCATATCCGGGAAGGCCGGAAGTTTTGGATCGACGAGCGCGAGGGCCTGAAAACGATGCGGTTGCTGTCGGATCTCTATGCATCCCCGCAAATCCGCCGGCCGTAACAGCGCGGATAATCAAAAACCTCAAGCCGCTCGTGCGCCGGCTTGAGGTTTAATTATTTCCTTTCCGCTTACAATCGATTCAGGGTCAAAGTCGGTCCTTGCTCAGTCGCGCCTGTTTTCCGGAGGGAGATGTTCCAAGAACGCCTGCCTCAACTTGTCCAGCAGCAGAATCGCTTCCGCCCGCGGGATCGGGCGAAACAGGCCTCCCGGTACGGATCCTTCCGACAAATAACCGCCATATTGGAAAAAAAGAACCGCTTCTCTCGTATAAAAGGGAACCCGGTTCAGTTGCAACTCATCGGTTGCTCCCCTCCGGAGCCGCTCGGGCTCTGGCTCCAGCAGGTTTAATCCGATCAGGTACCGGTGCAGCATGACAAGATAGTCCAGCGTTCGAACCCTGCCCTGGGGGCTGAACTGCCGGAGGCCGGTTCCCCGGATCAGGCCCAACTGGCTTGCCGCCCCAATGGCTTCGGCATAGTCGCTTTCCTGCTTCACATCGTTGAACAATTCGTTCTTTCTTCCTTGAATACCGAACAGCCGGTTCAGCAGGACCACCGCCTCCCCGCGGGTCAATTCCCGGGAGCACTCCGTTTTTTCACCAAGCATCTCATTAATCACACCCTTAATTATGCATGAATTGGCCCCTCTTTCTCATGAAATTCATTCTGCCGTCCCAGTATCAATTCCGCATTAATTCCAGTTCGACATATTGTTAAACTTTGTGTAAAAAAACAGCCGTTCCCTAAAAAAAGGAAACGGCTGTCATAAAAATGTCTATCGACTTCCTCCCAAGGAAGCCACCGGCTGTTTTTCCGTTTACAGCTTAAATTTCTTAAGCTCGTCGTCCAGCAGCTCGGAAAGTTTTTGCAGCCCTGCGGCATGCTTCGTAAACTCCGTCATCGTGGCGGAGATTTCTTCGGTAGACGCGGACACCTCCTCCGAAGTCGAGGCGATCTCTTGCGATACGGAGGAAAGGCTCTCAACTTCCCGGACGACATTTTCCCGGTTCCGATCGCTCTCCATCACATCGCTTTTAACCGTATGGACCTTGTCGATCAAGGTTTGTACCGAAACGATGATCTGCTCAAAAATCTCTTTCGTTTCTTCCACGGCCGTTTCTTGCTCCCGCACTACCGTTTCCGTCCGGTTCATCGCGCTTACCGCTTCGCTGACGACACTCTGGATCCCGGCCACCATCTTGCCGATTTCCGCCGCGGAGGCGCTGGACTGCTCGGCGAGCTTGCGGACCTCATTCGCGACGACCGCAAATCCTTGGCCGTGCTCCCCGGCCCTGGCCGCTTCAATGGAGGCGTTCAGCGACAGAAGATTCGTTTGCGTTGAAATTTCGGAAATCGCGGCCAGCATTTGATGGATGTCTCCCATATGCTTCTCGATATCCTGTACTCTCCGACGAACCTCGTCCGTGGATTGTTTGGTCTGGCCGGATTTTTCGGCAAGCAGGGATACCTGTCCAAGACCCTTATTTCCATATTCCGCCGAGATTTTCGAGGCTTCGTCCATCTCCAGCGTGGAAGCCGATATACGTTCCAGATTTCCGGAAAGCTCCGCAATTTCATCGGCGCTCGTCTGCGAGTTTTCGGCTTGGCGGACGGTTCCCACGGCGATTTCCTCAATGGCCTTGGCCACTTGCTCCACGGAACGGGAAGTTTCCATCGTCATTCTGGACAAAGACGAGGAGGTCTCCAGCACGGTCTTGGAGGAAACCTCGACATTCTGCAGCGCTTGGGACAGTCCCTCCATCATGCTGTTAAAGCTGGCTTCCAGTTCCTTAAATTCATCCTGCGAATTTACGTGGATGCGGGTGGTCAGATCGCCCTGGGAGGCTTGGGCAAAGCCCGTTTTAACTTCCTGAACGTTTCGCCCAATTTTCCGGCTGATGAAATAGGCTACCATTACGGAAACCAGACCGCACGCGATCATCAGCCATAAAGTGAGGTGACGGATTCCCCTGGAGCTATCCGTAATTTCCTTCGTGTCCAACGTAGCTACGATTTTCCACCCGGTTTTAGCATGGGTCGTAAAGGCCGACGTTTTGGAAACGCCCTGGTATTCATATTGACTGAAGCCTTCCTCCCGGCCGGCTATGTCTTTCCACAGTTTTATTTTGCTCAATTCGTTCGTGCCGATCAGCTTCTGGTCCTTATGTGTGATCGCTATCCCGTTTTTGGAAAGGACCAGCATATAGCCGTTTTCGCCGATTTCAATCTGATTGATATCATTGCTGAGCGCGTCGATATCCAGGTCGATCGCGATGACCCCGGAAACGGCCTTATCTTTGCCCAGCACAGCCTGGGAGACTGTAAGGGTCATCTTTCCCGTGGCCTTGTCCGTATAGGGTTCGCTGATCGCCAGTTCCCCGTTCGCTTTGATGGCCTCTTTATACCAGTTTTGAAGCGTCGGATCATAATCCCCCAGCTCCGTCTCCTTCGGTGCAATCAGCAGTTCTTTGTCGACGGAGGCGAAATAAACATTTCTGAAATCTTCTCGGGTATTTCTCATATCTTCGAGGAGAAACTGTCCGTATGTACGATTGTTGGGATTTTTTGAAAACTCCGTAAAATCCACGTTATGGGCCAGCAAATTAATCGAGCCCTCTACTCCTGACAGGTAATTGACTACACTATGTCTGACTTCTTTGGCCAATTGCAGGGACGAGTCCTCCGTTTCAAGCATCATCGTGGTTTGGACGTGTTTTATGGAAATCCCCCCAACGATGATCACAGGAATGATCGCCAGCGCCGCCATAAAAACAATCAATTTCGTTTTCATACTTTTGAAGCGCGGCAGCCGAATCGTCCAGTTCAGCTTTTTCTTCTGATGGTTCATGATGTGGTATTCTCCCCTTTTATAAATATGTTTTCAAGTTACGTCACAAGATATCGATTATACCATCTCCCGGTAGATCGATCCATGTAAATTTTCTGTAATTTTAGTTTATTTTCATTATTTTCAAAAAAGAAACAAAAAGAGCAGCATGGCGCTTCTCAGCCCCACCCTGCTCTCATTCCCTATCTTTGGGAATTATGCTTTTACACCGGCTGCTTTGGAAGAAGCGGCTTGGCGTTTGGCTTCACCAGCGGGTTCTGCACCAACCTCGGACGAAGCCTGATTCGTCGTACGCAGCGGGAGTTCCTTCAGGAAGAAGACCAGCACGAAGGCGACGACCAGGACCAGCGTCCCCGTAAGGAACACGACGGACAGCGTATCGCCCAGCGCAGCCCGTATGCTCGCGATCATTTGCGCGAACAAGGGCTGCACGTCCCCAGGCAGGCTGGCTTGCGTCTGTTCGATCAGCGGCTTGTTCATCAAGGTCTGCGGATTGGCGAAAGCGGTAAGCTGTTTAGCCATCGCCGGATCCATCTTGCTGAAGTCCACGGCGCTGTCCGACTGGAGTGCGCTCTTCAGGTTGCCCGCCAAACTGTTGGACATGACCGTACCCATGACCGCGATCCCGATCGTACCGCCCAGGTTACGGAACAGTTGGGAGGAAGCCGTAACAACCCCAAGCTCCTTGTGCGGAACCGCATTTTGCGTGGCCAGCGAGAAGACCGGCATCCCCAGGCCCAACCCGATCCCGAAGACCATCATGCTCACCACCGCGAGCCAGACGCTGTTCATAATAACCATTAGCGCCATGCCAAGTATCATAACCGGCACGCCGATCAATGCATATTTTTTGTACTTGCCTTGCTTGGCGATCCATTGCCCCGTCAAGGCGCTCGTAATGACCATAAAAATACTCATCGGCATCGTTACATAACCGGCATACGTCGGAGTAATTCCCATGACCCCTTGCACGAAAAAGGAGATGTAGATCATAGCGCCCATCATGCCGAAGTTCATAATAAAACCGATCAGATTGGAAATCGTTACAACATCGTTTTTAAACAAATGCATCGGCAAAATCGGGTTTTTCGTTTTCAATTCAATGATGACGAAGATTACCGCAGAGACGACCGTCGCCGCCAATAGGCCGAGAATTTGTGCAGAGCCCCACTTATATTGGGTTCCGGCCCAGGAAAAAGCCAGCAGCAGCGGCACGATCGTTGTTGTCATAAACAGGGAACCCAGGTAATCGATCCCCTCCCCTTGCTTGCGGTCCACCTTCGGAAACAAAGTGAGGATCATAATAAAGGCAACGACCCCGAGCGGCAGGAAGATCCAGAACAACCAGTGCCAATCCAGATGATCGACCAGGTAACCGCCAAGCGTCGGTCCAAGCACACTGGAAAAACCGAAAATAGCGGTCATAAAGCCCATCCATTTCCCGCGTTCACGAGGAGCGAACAAGTCCCCGACCGCCGTAAACGCCGTGGACTGGATAATCCCCGCGCCGATCCCCTGAATCCCGCGGTAAGTGATAAACTGGAATACATTGGAAGATGTTCCCGTCAGAAAGGCGCCGGCCATAAACAATAAAATACCGATCAAGATAAACGGCTTGCGTCCGAAAATATCGGACAGCTTGCCGACCAGGACGGTCGCGATGGTCGAGGTCAGCAAATAAATATTGATCGTCCAGGTATAATAATCCATCCCGTCGAGAATGGAAATAATGCGCGGCATCGCCGTGCTCGTAATCGTTTGGTTAATCGCCGCAAAAAACATGGCCGTCATAATGGCAATCATAATGGTTATTTTGCGTTTTAATGATAAGTGCTCCATACTCTCTCCACCTCTTAGTTCTCTTTTTCCAAATAGGCAATCATCTGCGAAAATATCCGCTTCAAATGCCGAATATCTCTATCGTCCAGCATACTGAATATCGTCCGGTTCGACTCTTCCTGCTCTTGTATGATTTTATTTACAATGTCCTTACCCAGCTCGGTAATGGTTATATAAACAACTCTCCGATCGTCTTCGTCCCGGGCCCGGATTGCATACCCTTCGGTCACCAAACGATCGGTCAGCCCCGTAATGGCCGCCGAGGTAAGCCCCAGCTTTTCCGCAATCGTCGAAACCCTTTGCGGACCGCTTCGGCTCAAGATGTGCAGCATTTTAAACTGGGGAAAGCTGAGATTGTACTCGCCTCCGCGTTTGTTCCATTCTTGGGTAATGCCCTTGATCAAAGTTCTGAACATCGTCGTTACTTCGAGCAAGTCTTGTCCTTCCACGCCTGTTCCCCTCCATGATCTGTCCATCTAATGATTTGAACCATCTCCTTTCTCTATTTCATTAATTCATAACTTAATAGTTATATAGTTTAAATAATAAGCAGTAAAATATTAAAAAGCATTTATTAATATACCTGGAACTCAACGCTTCGTCAAGCAACAATCATAAAGAATTTTTTTCCCAAAAAAAGATTCTGTATAGGTTGAACTAACGAATTGGCGTTGGGGAAGGATATGATAGGGTTTCGGAGATACGTTGCCGACATCCACAATTGTAGATATAAAGCCCTACCGTCGGAGTTTACATCATTAACGGGAAAATCTCCCGTTAATGTACCGCTCTTGGCTCTTCGATCGGATTCAGCTGGAAAAACTCCATCTATTTCGCAGCCCTATTGCCGATATACACAATTTCAGGCGAATTAGCGGGAGGTTCTCCAGCTAATTCGCCTCTGCAGCCGCATACGCACCAAATTAACGGGAAGAATTCCTTTTAATTCAAATGTACACCGCTGCCTATTGCCCCATTAGACATCGTAGTAGGAGAAAATGAGAAACCGCTGCGTCAACTATAATTTGGAGGGAGTGAGGTGCCCGATAAGTACGCAGTCTCAAGCCCACAGACATCCAAGTCCGTATTAAGCCCGGGGCGATCAGGGTGCCTAGCCTAGTTGCACTTCCAACTCCAAATGAGGTAAATCTGCAGGTATTTCAGCAATTTTAGAGAAACGAGCCTACTTCGCCGAAAATTCCTGCTGAATTGCAGGATTCTTGAAATTTTTGTTCCGAACAGGAAAAAAACTTGCAGATATGCAGGAGGAATTCTTGTTAGTCAAGGTTGTCTGACGAGGCACTAGTATGCAAATCAATAGTTCAAACTATATGCATGATTTTTGCAAAAATTGATTTGAATCAAGGTTTGCTTCCCCACGGACGGGTAGGATAAAGGCAAGGAGGGATTCACATGGAGAAAAAAACATTGGCAAGTCTGCAGGAATATCAAGAGGGGAGATTTACGAAGCGAATCGCCTTTCAAAAAGGCGAGAGTGTGGTATTTGTTTTAAACTTCTTGCCAGGACAGCAGTTGCCCGCACATCAGCACCCCGGAACGGATGTTTATCTCCTCGGTCTCGAGGGAGAAGGAACGGTTTCCGTGGACGGCGTCGAGTCCGCATTGGCTAAAGGGGAAATCGTGCATTTGGAGGGAGAGGAAACGTTCTCGTATACAAATTCGGGCAGCGAGCCTTCCTCGCTGTATGTCATTCTGACCAAAGTTCCCGAGCCCCGTTACGCACAAAATATCTAGGTTCAGCCCGAGCTTCAAGAATAAGAAGGCTGCCGCACGGTGGATATTCCAAAGTGCGGCAGCCTTTTATCAGCTTAAACATATAAGTGCGGTAAGAGATTTTATGCCTACAACTTGGTCCGGTACACGGCCTTGTTCTCAAGCCCGCGAATCAACGGCGTCCATTCGTCCGTCTCCGGTGTTGTATTTAAAGCGTCCTCCACCATCTGCAACTTGGCATCCATCGCATCGATGTAATGCAAGGCGACCGCTTCGGCCATCTGCGGCTGAACGGGGCTCCCCCATTCGCCCAGGTTGTGGTGCGACAGCACCAGATGCTGCAAGCCGAGCACCCTGGGCGACTCCGGTCCGATTCCGAGCCGGACGGCGGCCTCCGTAATCCAATTCGAAGCCATGGCGATATGGCCAACCAGCCTGCCCTGCACGCTGTATTCGGACACGATGCCGAGCTGCGCCACCATCTCTTCCGGTTTGGCGATATCATGCAGGATGATACCGGCCTTCAGCAGATCGGCGTTTAAAAACGGCCGCTGGCGGCACAGGAAATCGCCGAGCTCCAGCATGCGCACCATATGGTACGCCAAGCCGCCAAAATAAGCATGGTGATGGGTCTTGGCCGCCGGAGCATGCTCCAGCTTCTCCTCTACTTTTCCCACACAGAACCGCACGATTTCCCGAATCTCTTCATCGGCAATCCCGTTCACGACGTGCAGGATCGTATGCATCAGCTCCTCCGACGAAATCGGCGCGGAGCGGATAAAATCCGTCAACTTCACCCCGTCCTCGGCCTTCGCCGGGCGGATTTGCATGATCTTTACCTGCAGTTTGTCCCGGTAGGTTTGGACCAGCCCTTTTACCTTTACGAGACCCATCGGAAAAAAGGTTTCCTTGTCGGTCGAAGACGCATCCCACAGCTTGGCCGGGAGCTCCCCGCTGGCGTCGCACAGCATCATATCGAGATAATCCTTGGGCGGCGTGCTGTTCGTCTGCTTGATTTCCAACGATTTCAGCAGGTAAAAACCGACAAATTCATCCTGATTCCCCAGTTGCCTGATCAATGTCACACTAGATTCCTCCATAGAAATGATAGTTTCATTATACTACGGAGAGGAACGGATGACAGCCCAACTGCCGGGTTGCCGCCACGCTACGGATAAATTACCACGTAATTTTCCATTTCGTAATAATCCGCATCCTCCGCCAGCTCCGGGGAAATTTGATAAAATGTTTCCGAGGCGGCCTCCATCAAATCGTTTTCATCCAGATTGGAAGCGACACGGAGCGAAATGACCTCATCTCCCCGCCGCAGGCCTTTCGCCAATTTCTTCTTGAACTCCGCCAGCGTTTTGACTTCTAAGCCATGGGAGGCATAATAATCTTTGGAGTTGGATTTGCCGGCGTAATCGTACAGCTCGCTGTCCAAAACATAGTCTTCGTCAAAATGAAAGTTCAGCTCTTCGGCCAACTGATCGCCGGCATTGTACAGGAAGTAAGGCACCCCCGCATTCGTGGCGCCGTTTGTCGCATCGACATTCAGCCAATCCTCGCCGATTCGGACTTTATTCCAGGCATGGGGAATATCGTCCAGCGTCCCGGTAACGACGATGCTTTCCAGCCCAGCAAGATCCCCAAGCAGCTTAAAAGCATAGGCGTAACTCATGCAGACGCCCTTTTGCTTGACCAGAACACCGTAAGGGGTATAGGCATCGGAAAATTCGTCATCGACATATTCAAAATCGTGAGCTTCCGAGTTTTCATAGGCTTCGTCGTCATATACCGAATTGTTGTCCAAATAGTCGTAAATGGCCAATCGTTTCTCCCCTTCGGTCATCCCTTCCCTGATTATGGAGGACAAAATATGCCGGGCCGCCTCCAGCGTCTCGGCTTGCTTCTCCTTGATCGTTCGCTGTGAATCATGGTAATCCACGATAAGGGCCTCACTGAAATAACTGTATCTGTAGCTTTTGACGCCAAGAATCATCGGGTTTTGATAATACACCTTGTTCAGCACATCTAAGAGCAGTTCCTCATCCTCCGCCTCGGAAAAAGCGCTCAAAGGAATTTTTCGTTGGCCATCGATCATGAATCTGGCCAGATACTCTTCCAGGGCCGAATCCGCGTGAATCTTCACTTCCTTCAGGATGGGCAGGTCGGGAACGAGCTGACGGTCCCAGCGTTTAAGCTCGGTCGGATCGTTATCCTCCTCCGGAAACCGCTGCTTCCAAGTCTTGATCTCGATTTGCGGCCCCGAGGGCTCCTCCTCGGCCAAACGAAACGCCTCCAATTCCGCTTGAGGAACGGAAGCCTGCCGGGCCTCCAACGCCTGGATTTCCCGGTCCGTCGGGCGGTCGTAGAAGCTTATCCAGCCTCTGAGAGCCGTCCCCGGAATTCTATAATAAACCCGACTGGAATCCTCTTCATTCTCCGGAGAAGACAGCCTCAACGTATCGTAGACAATCGTGCGGCTTGTCACACGCCCATCCACATTTTCGACGTCCACCTTTTGCGGCAGTCCCTCCAGCCTTTGGAAGCCCAGCAACAACCGGTCCGAGGCCTCCTCCGTCAATTTGGAAGGGAGCTTGCCCAACAGCGGGTACGTTTGTACCGCTTTGCTAAAGTTGGATTCCCGCTCTCCGTTGACGGCTGTCACATAATAGTTTCCGCTAACCATAAGATTTTGGGAGGTGACTCTATCCTTGGAGGAGAAATAGCTCAATGCTCCATGGCCGTCCATCATAAAATCGTCGAATTCGGTTTCGGTCGTTACTCCGATCAAAATCGGATAATTATCCTTAAACCCGCCCCCGGCGCCCGGGATAGGAAGCTGTTTCTTTCCGTCGCCGGCAAAATCGGCCATATCGTTGTAGATATGGTAGGCCTCCGCTCCCTCCACAGGCTTCCACCCCAGCTTCAATCGGCCTTCTCCGCTAATTTGGGCGGAAACCTCCGGCACGGGCAGCGCCGACTTCACCGTAAACGGAATGACAATCGGCGAATCAAGACGAACAGGGTCAGCCGCTTTCATATCGTAGTTTACACGGATATAGTATTTAGGGGCGTTCCCCCACACATTTTCACCAGCTTGATAAGTATAATTGGATGTTAAAACGCCATAAAGCGCTGGGGACAAAACCACCCTGGAACCGGGGGCCGCTCTCTCGTCAAATTCGGCCCGGTAATCGATTCGGCTCTCCGGAAGGGCCTTCGAATCGGTATGTACTGACACGATATCTTCGGGGCGCAGCTTTTTTCCGAAGACGGATTTGAAAGTTATGTAGAAGGTTTCATCGGGTTCAACCTGAGCCAGAGTCCCCGGCCCTCGAACCTCGGTATAGGCGTTGCTGTATTTGTTCTTTAAATCGGCAACCGTCAAAGTTCCGGTAATCGGCGCTGCCTTCGATTCCGAATCCTTTTTGGGCTTTGGCTTGGTCTGTTGCGTACTTTGTTCCGTTTCGGTTTCCGGGCCTTTCGATTTCTCCTGAATTGGCTGAAGGATCGCCGCGGTTTCCCTTACGATATCCTCCGCCATCCGGTCCGCCCACTGACAACCGGCCAGAGTCCAGCAGCACAGGATGACAAGCCCTAGTTTCCTCCAGACGAACCCATGCACGTCGCTCCCTCCGCTCTATAAGTAATAAAGTTATTATACAAAAGAGAGGGAAATACTGTATATAATCTGAACGGCTCTTTTTTGTCATTTTCGACAAAAAGCTATATAAGTTGAACTTAAGAAAGCTGCATCGGAAGCATAGGCTGCGTTCGCCTTTGTGACCGGATTTCTACCGTATAAATTTAATTAAGAAAACTGGGACGGGCAGCGATCGGAAGAACATTTCACACGGCTGCCTTACAGGTAAATCAATTGTTCAACTTATATATATTCCGATATCGGCGTCTCCCGTTTGTTCCCCACGACCTGATTTCCCGTAGTGATTTCCGGATGGTACGAATCTCTCCAAACCCCTGGTTCTAAAATCCCGCTCCCTCCTTTCTGTAAAACGGGAGACGGCCGCCCGGAAATTCCGGCGCGGCCGCTTTGTAGTCAAAAATTGTTCTTTGCATGCGGTTTAATCAAATGAACCTACGGCAATCCACGTGATATACCCGTAATTAAAATGGCTGTCTCTCAACCTGGTGACCTCCACCACCGCCAATTCCCGGGTCTGTTCCTTTAGCGAGACGTAATAAGCGGGCTGGTTTGTCATGGCGACGAGCACGTAATGCTCGTTGGGATAAGGCTGATCAAACATGACGGTAACATCGGTGGAAATCTCGTTCCTGGAGAGCAAGAACGGACACATTCCGAACTGCTGAAGTGTCGGCTGCCCGAACGGGGCTTGAACGGGAGTGATGCTCAAATGCTCCGGCCCGACCGCACCGGGCTTGATTTTTCCGGCACCGACCGACGCCTCGCCCAGATGCTGTTCCAGTACGGCCTCCGTTGTAATGTGCCGGCTGCTTACGGCGTCCGCTTGAAGATGGTCCGGGCCCACTGCCTCGGCGCCAAGGGCCTCCGCCGTCACCGCCCCCGCTTGCAAATGGCCGCTTCCGATGGAGCCCGGCTGCAAATCTTGGCCGCTAACTCCAGCCTGCGGCAGTAGACCGTCCTGCTGCAGGGCGGGGGAAAGATGCCAAACTTCAACGGCATGCGAGCCGATATGCCGCGTTTGGACCGCTTCCTCGGCCAGATGGTCCGCATCAACTGATTCCGCTGACAGATGCTGACGCTGTACCGCACCATCCCCGATATGGTGCTCCTGTACCGACCCCGCCGTCAGATGACGGCTGTACACGGCGTTTCTCTGCAGATGATCCGCGCCTACAGCTTCGGCCCCAAGCGCCTCCGCGTTCACGGCTCCCGGCTGGAGATGGTGCGGGCCGATCGATCCCGCTTGCAGTTGGTCTCCGCCGATTCCCCCCGCCGGCAGCAGACCGCTCTGCTGCAGTTCGACGGACAACTGCCAGGTTTCCACACTGTCCGGAGCGATGTGCCGCGTTTGGACCGCTTCGTCGGCCAAATGCACCGCATCAACCGATTCCGCCGACAGATGCTGACGCTGTACCGCACCGTCCCCGATATGGTGCTCCTGTACCGACCCCGCCGTCAGATGACGGCTGTATACGGCGTTGGCCCGCAGATGGTCCGAGCCTACAGCCTCGGCCCCAAGCGCCTCCGCGTTCACCGCTCCCGGCTGAAGATGCTGCGGGCCAATCGATCCCGCTTGCAGTTGGTCTCCGCCGAGCCCCGCCGACGGCAGCAGGCCATCCCGCTGCAGTTCGGCGGACAGCTGCCAGGTTTCCACGCTGTCCGGAGCGATGTGCCGCGTTTGAACCGCTTCATCGGCCAGATGGCCCGCTTCAACCGATTCCGCCGACAGGTGCTGACGCTGTACCGCACCGTCCCCGATATGGTGCTTCTGGACGGAGCCCGCCGTCAGATGATGGCTGTACACGGCGTTTCTTTGCAGATGATCCGGGCCTACCGCCTCGGTGCCAAGCACCTCCGCGTTCACCGCTCCCGGCTGAAGATGCTGCGGGCCAATCGATCCCGCTTGCAGTTGGTCTCCGCCGAGCCCCGCCGACGGCAGCAGGCCATCCCGCTGCAGTTCGGCGGACAGCTGCCAGGTTTCCACGCTGTCCGGAGCGATGTGCCGCGTTTGAACCGCTTCATCGGCCAGATGGCCCGCTTCAACCGATTCCGCCGACAGGTGCTGACGCTGTACCGCACCGTCCCCGATATGGTGCT
>NZ_JBAGJD010000008.1:0-248221 GCF_036864815.1 Paenibacillus sp. A14 | reverse complement strand
TGCTCCAGGTAGTCATAATTCTCTTCACCACCATAGCCCGCATCGGCGATGACGGTGCCCGGGAGCTTTCCTAACTGCGATTTTAACTTTTCAAGATGCGGGATGAGGCAGCGCGTATCGGTCGGGCGCTGGTGTAAACTGTAACCGACAATAAATTGATTTTCGGTGCCGATCTGCACATTGTATCCCGGCTTGAGTTGACCATTTCGCATGTGGTCTTCTTTCATTCGCATAAATGTAGCGTCAGGGTCCGTTTTGCTGTAGCTGTTTCTAGTACCTAAAATTGCTTGTTGTGTTTCGTACTTTTGAAGACGCGGAAGCAAGTCCTTACGGAGGGTGCGCACCGCCTTCTTGAGCGGCTTGTCTTTCGGTTTCTCCCGCAGGCGCTCTTCCAATTGCTTGACTGCTTGCTCCAGCTTCTCACTGGTCATAGTAGAGGACTCACCCAGCTCGAGAAGATCCCGACCTTCGTGAATTCCTTCTTCTTGCTTCTCCGCTTCCTCAATGGCTTCAAATAGGGTCTGGACTTTCTCCTGAAGCTTGGCTTTATGCTTCACCATAGCCTTCCCCCAAACAAAGGTATATCGGTTGGCATTCGCTTCAATCTTAGTGCCGTCTACAAAATAATGCTCCAACTGTATGTAGTTCTCCTCTGCCAGAAACTGAAGAACGGCAGTAAACACAGTCTCCAGTGTGCTTTTCATTCGTTCTGATCGAAATCGGTTGATGGTACGGAAGTCTGGGCGCTGACGACCCGCGATCCACATAAACATGATGTTTTCGCGGACAGCTTTGGCGATCTGGCGAGAGGAATAGATGCGCTGTGTGTAGGCGTAAATGATAACTTTGGTGAGCATTTTAGGATGGTAGCTGTCTCGTCCGCCTCCAGGGTAAGACGGGTCGAAGATAGCGTCGTCGAGACGATTTACGGCGGCGTTAACCACGCGAACGAGATGATTTTCGGGGATATCCTCTTCTAAATCCATTGGTAAACAGAGTTGATCCATGGTATATTGAATGTACAAAAGAAACCTCTCCTTTTGGGTAATGGTTGGTGGTACTTCCATTTTACCAAAGAGTGGTTTCTTTTTGTTTGACAAACTAAAAGAGGTTGCCCCTCAGTCATCTATGATGACTTTTGGGACAGCCTCTTTCTTTGCATGCAAGCCCATGCCGGGGCTGCTCCGCCGTCAAATTAACGGGATTTCCTCCCGTTAATTTGAAGATAATCACGCTGTTCGCCACATTAGCTGGAATTCCTCCAGCTAATTCCGCCCCTTCGGCTCGAAACCGTCCCCCGCCCGCAAAATAACTGGAGTTTTTCCCGTTATTCGCGTGCCGCGGCCGTCCCCGCGCCTGATTAAAGGGATTTTTTCCGGTTAATGTGACGATCGATCTTTTGCCGGTGTACAAAGAACCCTCCACGGCAGCTTTCGCGGAGGGTTCTTTTAGGCGTGTAACTTTGCTCCAATTTCAGGGCTTTACCCTTTTACGGCCGAACCTACTGTCATCGCGTTCTCAACCTGTTCGCTGAAGAACAGATAGATAATCACGAGCGGCAAGCTGGCGATCGTCATGACCGCCCCCATCCCACCCCAGTCGGTGCTGTATTGTCCTTGGAAGAACAACAGACCGAGCGGCAGCGTTTTCATCGTTTCGTCCGAGATCAGAATGTAGGCAAGCATAAATTCGTTCCAGTTGTTCAAGAATTGAAAAATAGCGACCGTAGCGATGGCCGGAGTCACGATTGGCACGATTATCTGAAGAAACATCCGGTAGATGTTGGCCCCGTCCATACAAGCCGATTCTTCCAGTTCGCCGGGGATGCCCTTCATAAACCCGTAGAAAACCAGACAAGAGAAGGGAAGTCCGATCGCGACGTAAGGAACGATCAACGCCCCGTACGTATTGGTCAAATGAAAATCACGAACCAGGATCGCCAGCGGAATCATGATCACCTGAAGGGGCATAAACATCCCCACGGTCATATACAAACGGACGCTTTCCCGGAATTTCCAGCGCATGCGGGCGATCGCAAACGAGAACATCAGCGATAACCCCAGGATCAATAGCGTTGAAATGGAGGAAACGACCAGACTGTTCAGAAAATATTTAGGGATATTGAATTGGGACCATGCCGCAATATAGTTTTCAATACGAAAATGCGTCGGCAAGCCGAACGGATTCGTCACGAAAATTTCCTCGTTGTTTTTAAGCGAATAAGAGATCATCCACACTAAGGGATAGACGGATATGACAAAATAGATCCATAATGGCAGCTGCAGCAATACCGTTTTGATTTGCTTCATCCTTTAAGCACTCCTTCTTACCGAACGACCGGCCTTAGCTTACGCTTCATTCCGGTCAAACGTCTTATTAATTACGATCGTCGCAAGCAGCGATAAACTCACCAGTACGACGGATACGGCGCAAGCATAACCATAGTTGCTTTCGAGGAAAGCGTATCTGTAAATCATGAAGGTCAGCGTATAGTTGCTTGTGCCGGGGCCGCCATTGGTCATTATCAGCATCTGGACGAAGGCCCCGATTCCCGATGTAATCGCCACGATGAAACAGAACTTGTAGGTTTCCTTCATTAAAGGGAGCGTCACCTTGAGATGGGCCATCCATTTGGAACAGCCGTCAATGGTGGCCGCCTCCATGTACTGCTCGGGAATCGATTTGACGCCGGCATACAGCAAGCTGAACTGGTACCCCATAAACTGCCAGGCATTGACGAAAGCGATGGCGACAATGGAGGCGGTTGGGGACGTCAGCCAATTTTGCTGGTAGGGAATGTGAAGCAGGTCGAACAACCGGTTGATTAACCCGTTCGTCGGGTCATACATGGCGATCCAAAGCTGACAGACCACCGTAACGGAAAGGACAACGGGGATGAAGTAAGCGGTTTTGAGCAATTTTCGGGCTTTGATTCGCGGATCCGCACAGGCGAGCGCCAAAATCGTTCCCAGCCCGATCTGAAATATGACGAGCACGACGGCGAAAATAAGACCGTTGCGCAAAGACGTGATCAAAAGCGGATCATGAAACAAATCCAGATAGTTGGAAATGCCGTTCCAAGTAGCCGCGCTAAGACCGTCCCAATTAAAAAAACTGCGGTAAAACGTTTGAAGCACCGGATAAATGATCACGACACTGTATATAATCAGCGCCGGGAGCAAGAACAAGATGATGGCTTTTTTATTGCTCAGGTATCTGTGCATAGGTTTAAATCCACTCCTTTGGGTGAAAGGATACCGACCTCCGGAAGGTCGGTATCTTTCGACTGTAACTCTTCTATTTGTTTTCTCTTGCCATGACGCGATTGATGTTATCGACGAACTGCTGAACCGTGTATCCTTTGACCAGCATGTTCTGCGTACTGTCGTCGATCGCGTTCTTGATTTGCACATTATTAACCGGCGTCATATATTGCGTAGCGTTCGGGAGAACTTCTTCCGCAATGCGCTTCATCATCGGAGGAACTTCCGCCGTCGTCGGCTTGTCTACTTTAATCGCGGTAATCGGGCTTCCCAGTTGGGTATACTTGTACTCGCCGTATTTCTGCGCGAGGAAGCTGGCGACTTTCACCGCGACTTCTTTATGTTTGCTGCTAGGCGAAACCGCAAATCCTCCCGGAGCGCCCGAGCCGTTGATGAAGCCTTTGCCGCTCTCATAAGCGGCCTCATCCTTAGCCGGCCAGTACATCCAGTCCACTTTGTCCCCGAGCTTTTCGGTGCTGCTGTAAATCTCCCACTGCCCGTTCACAAACATCGCCGCTTTGCCGGAGTAGAATTGGGCCGAAGCCTGATCATAGTTCGTATTGGTGGCGTTAGCATCGAACAGGTTGGCCTCCTTCAGCTTGTACAGCTCCTCGGCCGCCCGCACAAAGGGGTCGGGCATGGCGGTAGTGCCCTTGGCCTCCAAGTCCCCGTAACCCGTTGTTCCTTGTTCGCGGGTGACAAGCCCGGCGTAGAACGCCGTGGTAATCCACTTTTCCTTGGCAAAAATCGCCATTGGGGTATACCCCGCTGCCGAGAGCTTCTTGGAAGCCTCGATCATTTGATCGTACGTTTTGATCGGCGTCTGAATCCCTACTTTTTCGAAGATCTCTTTGTTGTAATAAATCAGCTGGAATTCGATGCCGGGGTATGGGAAGGCGTACACATGCCCGTCGGGTGCGATCAGTTTGGATTCGACGCCTTTATTCAGCTTCGCTTTGAATTCGGCCGTTTCCGGATAATCGTCAAGAACCTCCACATTTTGGGCCTTGGCAAAAGTTTGCAGCGTCGCCCAGTCGGTATCGTAAATGTCCGGCATATTCCCGGTGGCTGCATACGTTTTCAATTTTTGATAGCCGTCCTGCACCGCCTCGTCGAGAATGATCTCCACATTCGGCATCTCTTTCTTTAACTCTTCTACCGCGTAATCGAAGGGCTTGGCCGTGTCTTCATCAAAATGCTGGGCGTAAACCTTGAGCTGAATCTTCTCTTCTCCGCCAGCGGCCGAGGTATTCCCGTCTTTTTGCGCCGCGTTGTTTCCGCCTCCCCCGCCACCGCATCCCGCAAGAGAAAGCGCAAGGACCGTAGCCGTCAACATGCTCAGTGCTTTCCGATATTTTTTTGCCATGATAGATCCCCTTTCTTTGTATGAAACGAATCTTTGCATTCACTTCCGCCTTGTGTTGATAGCGTTTTCAGAAGTGGTGCTTTCATTATAAAAAATACCCGCCACAACCGGTTAGGGCTAAAGCGGGCATGATCGGTAATATTCGGGACAAGTGAGCGTCCAGGCTTACCGGCGGGCATTGCGGATCCGGATCTCCCGCTGTTCAAACTCGGAAGGCGGCATGCCGTAGTATTTTTTGAAGCTCTTGCCAAAGTAACTCGGATCGGTGTATCCCACCTTTTCCGCAATATCCGCCAGCTTTACGTTCCCTTCGGCCAATAACTCCTTGGCGCGTCTCATGCGGGTATACGTAATGTAGTCAAGCACGGAGATATCGCCTTCCTTGCGAAATACTTTTCGCAAGTAGCTGGCATCCACAAACATCCCCCCCGCCACCTGATCAACCGTCAATTCGGGATCGGAATAATGCTGATGGATGTACCGCTTCGCGGCGAGGTATAGATTATAGGACTTGGAAGGACGACGATCTTCCTTGTATTCGATTACTTTTTGATACAAACCGATCAACCATTCCTCGACTTCCTCCCAGGAGGTCATTTGCCGTAAATAATCCTCCGCCGAAGCGGCCGGTTTCCATAAGGACTCGGGGTTCATCCCCGTCTTGCTCGCATAGGACAGGCATAAGGAAACATAGCCCATCAGCACGGTAAAAGCGAAACGGCCCCCTGTCCGATGCGGGCGGAATAGCGCCACGGTACGCCGGATTTCAACCCGCGCCGCTTCCGGATCGCGCATTTTCAATGCCGAGAGTAACAGCTCGTGCGCCCCGGGATGAAGTTCATACGAAACCGCGTCCTTATGGCGGTCGTGAGGGTGAGACGGCTCCGCGAACAAACCGGATCTGTCCGGTTTCCCCTCAGACGCATCCGCTTCGTCCCGGAGAAGGGGGCTTCCGGTAGCTTGGCGGAAAAAGGCCTCCTCTTTTTTACCAAGCTCCAGTTTATTCTTCACTTTGGTCAGCACTGCGGCAAATTCCCGCTGATCAAAGGGCTTGAGCAGGTAATCAAATACGCCCAACCGAAGTGCCATTTGGGCGTATTCGAATTCATTATGCCCGGTGACAAAGACAACTATAATCCCGGGCAGGTTCGTATTCAGCTTCTCGGTCAGTTCAATCCCGTTGAGATAGGGCATGCTGATATCCACCAGCGCCAGATCAGGCCGCCAACGTTTCGCTTCCTCCAGCGCTTCCGCGCCGTTGGCCGCCTCGCCGCATATGGTGAAGCCGTGGCTGCTCCAGTCCAGCTTCGTGCGCATATAGTAACGGAAGAGCGGTTCATCATCGACGATAAGTACTTTGTACATTGTTGTCATCTCCCTCCTTGCCGGGTACTTTCATCTCAATGGCGGTGCCTTCTCCCGGGCGGCTTAGAACCTTAAGACCGTAAGCTTCTCCGAAATAAAGCTTGATTCGCTCATGAACGCTGTAGAGCCCGATCGATTTCCGCCTGCCCATTCCGGATATAGCCGCTTCAACACGCTCAAGCTGTTCTTCGGACATCCCTACACCGTTGTCTTCCACCGTAATCGTCACGCTTTTTCCGGTCTTTTCCGCCCGGATCGAAATAAGCCCCTGCTCCCCTTTGGTTTTCAACCCATGGTAGATCGCGTTCTCGACCAAAGGTTGCAGCGATAATTTCGGGACCGTCACCGCTTCCAGTTCTTCCGGAATCTCGATCATGTAACGCAGCACGTCCGGGTTGCGGACCTGCATAATATTCAAATAATCACGTACATTGCTGACTTCCGCACCCAAAGGGATGATCTCGCTTCCTTTACTGAGAACCGCGCGATAAAAATCCGCAAGCGCTTTGGTGGTGTCCCTCGCTTCCTCGTTCATCCCCAAGTCATTGAGTACATAGATCGTATCGAGCGTATTGTACAAAAAATGAGGTTTGATCTGCGCGTGCATCAACGCCAACTCATAGGCTCTCTTGCGGGCCTGGTCCTCGGTCACGGTGCGGAGCAGCTCCCTGATCTGCCCGACCATCGAGTTAAACACCGAGGAGATCAGCCCGACTTCATCCTCCGTCGCCACGGTGGACGTTGCATCCAGATCTCCGTCTTTAACCCTTCGCATCGCTTTCGTCACTTGCAGCAGCGGACCTACGATAATTTGCGCCAGCTTCCGGGTCAGCAGCAGGGCGAGCAGCAGCCCCAGGAACCCGACCGTAAAAGTAAGAAAAAAATTGCGATAGATGATGCCGTTAAGTTCTTCCAACGAAACAATACTTACCAGTTTCCAGTCCAGCTTGTCATAAGGCGTGAGGGTGGTGAGCTTCTCCTGTTTTCCCCGGCCGACGATTTCGGAAATATTTCCCTCCTGCTCCAGCAGCCTTGGAGAAGACAAGGCGGAAAACGGAGTTAACAGCCGATCCGAAACAGGGGTGGACACGATTTGCCCCCGGCTGTCCACGATGTAATACTCCTTGGAAGAGAAGTTCTCGGGCGTCACTTGCAAAAAGGAGGCAAAGGTCGTTTCTTTGACATTCACAAACAGCGTTCCCAGCGTCTTCCCCGTGTCCAGATCAAACACCATTTTTCCCAGGGTGAGTACAGGAATATCAGGATTCGTCACCATAAAGTTTCTCCGCTCCATCGGAAGCCAGCGATTGACTCCGTAGCTGCCCTGGGATTGCACCATTTCGGGCAAAGGGCTGTTCAGCACCTCCCGATCCCGTTCCCCCTTTTGGGGATAAGAGGAGAAAATTCTCCCCGAGGTATCCAGAAATACGGCGGAATCTACATCGGGAAACATCAATAAGTCGATGGAGAGCCGGCTCTCCATTAAATTTTGGAACCTCTTCTCGTCCACATCCGTATCTCTGGCCGAGTATTCATTAAATAGTTGATGGATGTCCGTCGTCATGATATTGGTTAAGCTCTCCGTATTTTGAATGATGCTGTCCAACTGCGAAAGGATGAGCCGCGATTCGTCCCGGATATTGTTCTTTTCTTTCTCCACCACGGTATCGCCGAACATTTTACTCGAAATCAAGCCGAGCGCGATAAGCGGTATAAGGCTAAGCGGCAGGAAAGTGAATATGATCTTACTGTGAATATGAAGTCGTCCGAACCATCGCTTGAAATTTCGGGTGATCCGCATCCCCGACCGCCTCCTTTCGCCGCAGCCATTTATCGCCGGGCTCTTACTCTTAAAATCAGATGGAGCGTTTTCATATAAAGTTTGTCAAATCCGCTCGCCCTCTATCCCGATTCCTTACCGTTGATCATAGATGTAAACGCTGCCTTCTGACAAGCCATAATTGCAAAATCCACGATTTTACAGCGGCCATCCGGGGGAGGACAAATGAAAAAAAACCACCCGTTCTAGGGTGGCTTAGTGCTTGGGAGCCGTTTCCCTTACGGCTCAAGCTTTAGATCGAACTTTACCTCGGGATAAGCGGAACTAGGCCCATTCACCAGCTTCGGCTGGCTGCCTTTCAAATAAGTATCGAAAAAATCCAGCACATAGGCATTTACGATCTCCGCACCGCGAGCTCCATCAAGTTCTCCGGTCAATCCGGTCAACTTCACTAAAGGAGAATAGAACTGCAAGTCCGTAAAATTGTAATGATCGGTCCGCTCCACATACAACGCCTTCCCGTGATGTTTCGCGGCGGCTTCCATTAAAGCGAGCTCGTTGGAGACGATGCGCCGCCCCAGCTCGCTTTGGATTTTCCCCTTTCTAAGCTCATCGGCCTTTGCTTTGAAATCCGCCGACTCCAGAAACAAAAACGGCTTCTTCATCACGGTCTTCCCGTCATACTTATCGAACTGGGTACCATCCATATTGATCCCGGCCTTGAGCCGATCCTCGGTCAAAACGGCATGGAACGCAGTAGCGCCGCCGAACGAATGTCCCATCATCCCGATATTTTGCAGATCCAGCCTTCCCCGGAAGGGATTCTTCTCTTGCCCGGCGTTCATCGCTTCCAGCCAATCGATGACTTCCGAAACATCGCCCGCCCAAACTTTCCCCATGCGCGGCGCCGCTGTGAAGAAGTCTTCGTCCTCATTCGGTTCGCTGATAAGTCCGGTTATTTTCCCGTCCGGAAAAATGGTCGCCGTCGTGTTATACGTATGATCGATTGTAATAACCACGTAACCATGGCTGGCCAAATGTTCGGCTTGCGAGACATGCAGCATCCGGCTTGTCCCCATGCCGTGGCTCAGGAGGACCACCGGATAAGGCGCGCTTGACGGCAGCACGTCCGCATTTTCAAAGCTGTTGCCGCGGAAGTTTTTCCAATAGTCCAGCGCAAACGGAGGAAGCCGAAAGGTTTGGGCGAAGGCCCGGGTAAAAGGCTCGGCCATTTCGGATTGGCCCGCAACCGGAACTACAGTTGCTTTGCTCAGTCCTTCGGTGTTGTCGGCCGGATACCACAATTGGACCATCAGTTCCCGGGTATCCTGCGGGTCCTCCGTGAACGGCTCTGCGCGGCCCGTCCCGGAAATCCGCACGGTTTGCGTTCCGACCGCAAAAGGCCCGCCCGGCTCAGGCAACTGAACGACCGGCAGCAGAAGGGCCAGCGCCGCGGAAACGGCGAGTCCGGTTGCCATTAGCAGAAGGAGCAGCGCCTTCCCGGTTTTTCGCCGCCAGCTTCGGGCTGGACTTACCTTTGGCCTTTTTAGGGCGCACCAAAGGACCAGCCCTCCGATCACGACGCAGGCCGGCAGCAGCTGCCAGCGGTAATCCCCGGCCAGCAGATAGCCGACCACGGCCCCCGAGCCAAGCAGCGCCGCGATAACTCCTCCGGTTCTGCCCAGCTTGCGGCCCGACACTACATAAATCCATAGAATTATTGCCGCCAAAAGCAAAATGAGTTCACTAGCTTTCATTTCATCCATGTTCTCCCTTCCAAATCAAACAAACCGGCTTATGCTAACAGCATAAACCGGCCAGTTTAAAACCCGGGGAGTACGTGGTTAAAAAGGGATTAAATTTGATTCTATTACGGGAAAGAGGTGCGGTAGACGGGGTCCGGCAAAACTATTTTGTCAGAATGCAAAAAGAAAATCCCCGCACAAACGACGGGGGATAGGTTAGCCAAACAACGGCAAGTATTTTACGGTAATAATCTATATGATCGTCGGATAGCCGCCAATCATACTGATCTAGTTGCTAAGACTTGATTACGATGAACGACATCGTTGTGCTTCGATTTAGCAAGGAAATGTGCGAGGCTTAGCTCGACTTGTTCCTGTGACATTGGGTCTTTGACATACTTGACGAAGATTCTGATAAGCTCGTCCATATCATCGGAACAATGTCCGAGCACGTTTTCCCGCCGCATCAGGGTTAAGCCTGTATCTAAAGGTAGTCGTTTCATTGATGCCCCCTCCCTTCTGTAGTAGTAAGGGCGTTTAGCTCTTGCTGTACGCTCCATTTCCTCAACAAGAGATACTGCCGTTGTGCTTCCTGTTCATCATAGCCATTCTGTACCATGACATTCAAAATGGTCGGGGGATGGAATCAGTGTAGCCATACAAGCAGCTACGAAACCTTTCCCATGAGATGTCATAGAGGACAACGAACGCCCGATGTGTTAGCCCCAGCTTCTGAATGCATTCTTTAACGGGATGATTCATGAATGATTTCTCCTTCAAGTTGTCTTCCCTTATAGGTTAGACACTCTCCAAGCAGGAATCACACCAGACATACAGAAACATAGGACAACTCTTCTTGAATTTGTCAAATCGGATTAACACATCAATAACAAGACAGCCTAGATAATAACGGTAAATCCCGAATGAACTCGATTAGATTATCGCACCCTGTCACACTTTTGGATGATATTCTGATTCGGTTCAATCTCAGCAGAGGCATGAATAGCCGAATTTGCTTGGCTTCATTATCTCCCACCCGCTAAATTGTCGGTGCATGGTGCGCTAGCTGGTGGCAGGCGGCAAATGAAAAAACGTCAATCATGGTAGTATCTGACCATAATGAACCTGTTTAATGTAACGCTATTGCATTATTTAGGGTATAAAATTAAATCTTTGATGTGCGTACAACCCATATTGAAGAAATCTTTATACGGGTATTACAAGGGTTATATATGTTATTGATGGAATAATGGGTTCATTCGGCACTGGGTGGGGTATTTTTTTAATAGCCGCCACTTATATAATTGTATTTTTTAGCATATAGCGATGGACAAAAAAGAAACCACAACACGGCGGAGAGCTCGCATTGTGGCGCTGTTGATTGGGTTGAAAGATAGTTATATGAAATATTATACAAAATTCACTTATTCAAAACATCGTTGTCTATCTCATCTAGATAACTATCACTAATATCCTCTGGTTCAAACAAACTAGACTCCGAAGATACAAAACGCGAACAAGCTAATCCCCCAATAATCAACAGTCCTTTATCATATTGTATTCTGCCCCCTCTTTCAAATAGCTTTATTATGGGTAAATATAGCTCCTGAAACTGAACAGCGATCGGCACACCCTCCCCTATCAAATAAGCCCATTCCAAATAATGTCTACACACTTCTCTGACAAAAATACCTTTTACATTTTGGAGTGATTCCGTACATTCATCTAATATATTTTTAGGTAATTGCATATCCATTAATTCCATAGCACTAAATACTATTATTCTCATCGAATCTTTGTGTAAATAATCATAGAATAATGAGCTTCTTCTCAGGTGCTCAGACAATAACACAACATATGACGGTCTCTTAAACTCAATATGCCTCCAATCAATATTTCGAATAATGCATTTAGCTTCTTCAAAGACCTTATTCATCTTTTCCCTCCATATTAGTAAATTACCTCAAACCATTAAGAAGCTCTTCCTTAGCCGCATATATCTCTATCATCATTAATGCTCCAAGCTGAAATCCGTTCGTAAAGGAAGTTGTCGCGTACATCGACTCAGACTGACCACGCAAATCAAGCATCGCTTCAAGCTGGTTAAAATCATCGGCCGACAATTTTCCTTTCCACATCCCCATCGCTTCGGAAACCTTCCTGCTTATTCTACGGTACTCGGGATCGGTCGGAACGATCATTTCTTCAGGTCGAATTTCGCCGTAGTATAACGCTTCTAGGATGCTTTTCATTTTCATCTTCCTTTCGTATTGGATTGCAACGCCTTGAAAGAAAGAGGGTCACATGATAGATTAAGAGTGCAGTCTACCTTTCCAGCAGTTGCTCAGAATGAGTCGGCGACCCGGCGATTTTTTAAAAAAATGCGCCTCTTCACCTTTTGCTCAGAAACATTCATTTTCAAAAAATTACAATGTTCAGTCCTTAATCAGCATTGTATCGTCTTATACAGTGACTATAAGTCACACTTTTGTTTTAAGTATACTGTGACTATAGGTCACTAGTCAAGGAGCTATTTTATGTTTAATCGAGAAATATTTGCGGAGCGTTTTAAGAATTTGCGCCGTTTAAAGTCAATCTCACAGCAAGACATTGCCTCTTCTTTAGGAGTTGACAGAACTATTGTCAGTCATTGGGAAAGAGGGACGCGCGTCCCCAGCTTAGAAATCGCTTGCGCTCTGGCTGATTATCTCGACGTAAGTCTTGATTATCTTGTCGGCCGCTCGGATGACTCTACTTACCGTTAGAGGAAATCTTAATGTATAAGTGAATACCTTAAAGCAAGGTGGTTGGAAAAACAAGGCTTAGATCCGACACCAAAGTCCTCCGGTATCATTAGGATTTATTTCAGTACCCTTGAAACAAAAGATTGAGGACTAGAAATAGATCTTCCATGGTGTAGTTATTTTGGTGGATGACGATTCAGCCGACGGAGGTTATGGACCCTCCCTTTTTGTAAACTTCTATACGACTCCCTGCAATACATTACGGTCTGGACGATAATACGAAAAGCTCATTCCTACTCATGCAAATGGGAATGAGCTTTTGAAAGTTTATCAAGTGTTTGGTTTGTTGATTGTATTGTATGATCTTATTGTTGGAGTTGTAACTCCGATCTACATTTTTGTATGTGTCATATGACTTACGGTTGAATCTTGAGTTTATCCGGCAATAAGTAGCGCATTCCACCAGCCGCCCATGAATGTTTCAACTTCACCAAATAAACCACATTAAGTAAAGATAAATCAAATATTCTTGGGCTTTTTATTCGACGCTCGACAAATCCATCTCAATATATGGAAAGTCAAGAAAACCAAGTAACACTTCTGTCATTGTTTGTTTTTGATACGGATGTAAATTAGTATTAACAATTAACACATCGCCCTCCTTCCTAAATAACTGCCTTGATCCGTTTTCTTCAAAAACCATATCTCCTTGAATTTTTTTTATAAGTTTTCCAAAAACTTTGAATAAAACTTCTAACCCTTCTACATATGTTTTTGCAATTAACTGTATGCTAATTTCAGTATCTATATTCATTTTGTACTCTTCCCTCAAATATTCAATAGCGTAGATATCATTCGTTTCAATACTCATGGAAAAATATTTACAGCTAACATAACAATGATCATCATAATTATCATCACTCACTTTCACTTGTTCTCCTACAACATCACTTACTATTTCTGAGAACAAATACTTCAAAGTTGTTTGATTTAAATGTGAAACTAAGTACAACTCATATTCCATTTTCTTCACTACCTTTTTTTAAATGTTATTCGACACTTTGAAAGTTAAATTTCGTAATTTTGTTATCTTTAACTATCAATAATTCTTTTAGATGTTTTAAGTCACCTTGAGGAGTAGCTTTTTTAGTGATTTCTCGTATGACTTGCTCTACTTTTTCACCAGAAGATTCATCAAGATTAATAACAATTCTTTTAGCTTGTTCTTTGTTCTTTTTATAAATCATTTTTACAATTTTTGTGACATTAGTATCAGGCTCGGGAGAATAACAATCATACACCTTATTTTCAACCAAAAAATCCGGATTTTTCATTTCTTGCACTGCATAACCATTTCCGCCATCCACTTCATCTAACATTTTAACATTGTATCCATGATCTGCTAAAACATCAGCAGTTTCATTTTGTTTCTTAATTCCGCGAATATCAGCACCTTTTGCATTACTTTGTGCATAGTTACCGCTTGGTTTTGATCCTTTTGGTAATGTTGGCTCGGTTATACCGTTGTTTCGTGTTTCATAAAATGCATCCTCTACTGCATTTAAGTATTCTCTTTGAGTGAGCCCTTGCCTTTGTGAAGAAACCTCCCAATACTTTTGATATCTTGATGCGTCAGCCGGATCCATCTCATCAATAAAACTTGATTCTCGCGTCCCCTTAGTCTCTTCCTTTTCTCTTCTCTCCCTACTTTCTTGTTCCCTCTCTCTTCTTTCACGCTCTTTATTTTGCTCTGTTCCATCTGACCCATCTTTCTTATCTTTTGCTTTTTGGGAAGTAGGTTTTGTTTTCTTTGCTTTCTCATCTACTACGGTCGTTTTCGTAGTTGTCAAAGACTCGTTATTTTTCGACGTAGATATTGAATCCAGATCTTTAACGTTTGATGAACCACTACTAACTGTATCTTTACCTGTAGCTATTTCTTTATTTGTACCTATTTCTTTGCCTGTATCTTTACCCGTACCTAGAGCTGCACTTTTGCCTGTGCCCGTCCCCTGAATCTCACGACGCTTTAAATTCTCGGCAAAATCCTTGCCTACATTATCCCATCCTTCTCTTTGCGCCACCTCATCCAGCCACTTTAGCCGAGTGGCATCCGTTGCGGAATCCAACGTCTTCATTGCACCGTGCTTAAGAAGAAGGGATAGATTCACTGCAGTCAGTAATAAACCGAAATTATCGAGATCGGATTGAGTAATTGGGCCTATCCCAGGATCGGTATAGCCATACCCTTTTCCTAAGTCATCCATTTTCTCTAAACTGATATATAGCTGCCCTGCGGATAACAAGAAATCTCCAACCAAGAAAGACCAGGCCAGGATCGATGTGCCGGCTGAAAAAACAGAAGCCGCAACAGCTATAATCCCTATAACGCCACTAAATATCCCGAAGAATACGCCTCCATATTGGCCTGATATGACGATTCGCTCAAAATTAAATCGGGAATAATATATCATTTCCGGGACGTTTTTGCTAAAGTACTCGCCAGGCCTCAGATCTTCTTCTTTCGCAGCATCTCCGCCGAATCCGGACTTTTGTATTTCCTCCAGTACCTTGGCATACTGGCTAGAGGCCTCTTTATATTCCTCATCCGTCTTGGCGTTCTGTATACGATGGGAAGCACTCATGAGCTTGTTGGTTTGTGAATATCTTGTGGTGTAATTACTTTTTATTTTGGCCAGTTCCTCATCGCTTTTCTCTTCAGGTTTCGCCGCATCCGCCGGCTGCCCGCGAGTTAAGTACTTTGTTTTCAGCTCCGTTTCGTCTATTTTTCCGAGATGGGTTTTAGCGTCCTTGATCGCATTCGGATTTCCATACACTCTCGCCTTTATAGCTTCCTTAATCTCTTCTTTACTTACTGTGATGTACTCTTCAGCCTTATTCGCTTTATGATGCTCTATTTGTTTCTCTTTCCATTTTTCATCATATATTTTTGCATGTACATACTTATCGTTATTTAACTCATCGACATACAATTCCTTCAATTCATCTTCCGTCAGCATTTCCACAAACGGGATTTCTACTTTGTTAAAATCTATCCTCTTGCTTCGTATAGCCACGAAGGCATCGGTGATGAGCATAAATTGCTCCTCAAGGATTTGCAGCATAAGCGCACGTTTTGCCGTGAACTTTATGGAGCTCGGTAGAGGGGTCGCCGTATTGCTTTTAGCACTCCCCTCCTGTTCTGTTTCATTCCCCTTCTGACTAATCAGCTCCAGTTTATTAGCTACGGTTATAAGAAGATCCTCACTAGCCTCAACCTGAATATTTCCGCCTTCCAGATCGAGTTTCACCGTATCCTTGTGGAATAATACGCCATCTTCTCCCAGTTCCATCTTAGTATTTCCCGGTATGTGAAACACTTTGGTCGTTGGTTTCTGAAAGACCGTCCTCGATATCATCTCTTCATTGGAGCCCCGTGATGAGTTGATCGCAATCGCCTGCTTCTCGATATCGCTTGGAAAGTAAACCTTGACCTTTGCCCCCTCTTCGGGCAAACTATGAAAGATGTTATTTCCTTCGGGAGAATAGGGAAACCACCAGTTTCCAGATTCATCGTACTCATCATCCATGTCCAGATGGACTTTGACCATGTTATTCGCTCGATTAACGACGGTTCCTTCCAAAGCAAGGCCCTGAATCGCCTGATTCATTTTGGATTTTCGCCGTATCGCTTTTCTTTGTACCAATACATACTCGTATACAATACTTCCTTGGTCATACGTGATCTTCGAGTTATAGATCACCCAAATTTGCCCTTTAAAGCCCACATTCTCCCCAACTTGATAGTGTTGCTTGGACTTTACAAGGTATTGAATGCAATCGACCTCCAGCAATTGTAGAGATTCATTACCGGCAGCTTTTGCTTGATAACTCAAGTAACTCCCCATATCCTGCAACATGGTATAGCTATACGCCTTTATATCTTTTCCCCATGAAAAATCGGGAACACCAAAATAAATCCGTGGCGCATCCATAACCACATCCGGAAGAATGACCGTCCCGACTCGGGATGCCAACCGCTTCATGAACTGCCAATTGGTTTCCTGATACTGGACGAGGAATTCGCCAATTACGGCACCAGGTTCCGTAGCTTCATTTTTCGCGTCACCTTTTGGATGCCCTTGTACTAACTGCTTAATTATATGGGTGTACGTAGTTGCTTTATTTTGAAAGGAACGGCTTTCAGGATGAAGATCAAGCTCATACGAGCGAGATATACCTTCGATTAAAACATAGTAAATTCCGTCCTCGACAACCATCTCCACATGCTGGATTCCTCCGGCAAACCAATTCTCTGTACCGGATTCATTTTTCTTTTGGATGATAATAGAATCTTTAAAACTCCCCTGATATAAGCACTCAAGGGCGTGTTCTTCCGTCATTTTAACGGTAAAATAACATCTGGCATGGTCATTAAATTTATGTACCACCTTTAATTTTCGGATGCTCTGAAACTCATAAGGCCAGAGCAGTTGGACGCCGTCGTCTCGATACCATTCTTCTCCCATGGACCCTCACCGCCCTATCCCTGTTTTAAATTGTGCTCAACAAATTCAAAGGGCGGCATGTCCATCCCATTTGTCAGAAAACCAATTTTCCCTCCATAAGCACAAGTCAAACAGGACTTACTCGTTAACGCCGGCACCCCGTTAATAAACAACGTATCACTCCCGTTTTCCCAGCGCGCTTCAAGCGCATCTGCCATAGAGCTTATAGCTGCTGCTGCAGCTCCTCCACCCGCCGCCATCGCTAGTGCAGCACCACTTTTCATAGGATTGGCGGAACTGGAGACAAGTTTAGGGACACAAGGATAAATCTTGTTATTCTGATCGGGATTTGTCCCCGATACCGGTTGATCCGGTTCAAAATTGTATGAGAATTCCCGATGCATTTCTTTTGGGGTAAACGTAGTTTCGAACACTTTTGATGGGTGAAATTGGCTTTTGCAAAAGCCAAATGAGTGAATGTTCCCATCGATCACCGTCCCTGGTTCCTCATAATAATCGCCAAGATAACTGTCGGCGTCATGGGAAACGCTAGTGGACACTTTACAATCATTCACAGTCATGATCGGATTCTTATTCACGTACACCCCGTTCACTTCGAGTTGATTCAGTACCTCCTCATGAGTGCCCTTCGTACAATACATAAAAGCTCCACGAGTAATGTAAGTTTCTCTTTTACGCCAATCGCTGCTCAATAATTCGTCTATGGCAGCCTTTTTCAACATAGTTCCGTATATTCCGGTATTCTGCATACCTGTTGCTTCACTCATTATTTACATCCCCCTCCGTTGAAATGCGTTGAATTTCCAAACCATATAGACTAGTTCGCATTAATGCTTCGGCTACATCTAGACGAACAATCAGAGATGGCAACATAAGACCCTTCACTTTAAAAATGGAGTAATTCTCTATATGTTTCTCGCTAATAACCAGTTTCTTTACTACTCCTTTCTCAATCACAGAATGTGTTAAGGACATACAATCGATCTCGGGTATATCCAACATGCAAAAGGTATCCTGTGAGTAAGTGTTCGGATTGAGGATGTGAACGGTCTTGGATTTCATATCCGGTGCAAATCTTGCCAGCAATTGTTGGATTTCCTCTGAGACAAGAAATACGACGAGCCAGGCGATCACTCTTTTTTCAAAACTAATCCCCTGAAAAGTTACAAAAAAAGCCTGTTCCTACTAAACAGAGTAGAAACAAGCTTTTAGTAAATCGCACACTATCTAAGTTCATGTTACCGTAAATTACCCCAATCCATTAAGAAGTTCTGCCTTAGCCGCATATATCTCTATCATCATTAACGCCCCAAGCTGAAATCCATTTATGAAGGTAGATGTGGCATGCATCGATTCTGACTGGCTGCGTAACTCGAGCATCGCTTCAAGCTGGTTAAAATCATCATCAGATAGTTTCCCTTTCCACATTCCCATGGCCTCAGATACTCTTCTGCTTATTTTACGGTACTCGGGATTCGTAGGAACGATATTTTCTTCTGGACGAATTTCACCATAGTACAATGCCTCCAACATACTTTTCATTTTTTATCTTCCCTTCGTATGGATTGCGCCGCCCGAAAAAGAAAACTTACACATTGATAGTTTAAATGTGCGAACTGCCTCTCAGAAGTTGCCGGGAGAAAACGGAGATTCCATTGGTAGGGTCGCTGCTTCCTCTCTAGGGTTCGATTAAACCTCGTTTTTTCGTAAAAGTATTATTGGCATAACTCGGTGGTTTCACTGTGCCTGATCCCGCCCTCCGTAATACATTTCGTTTCGGATTATTTGGAAGGGACCCAAGCTTCTTTATTTTTCACCTCCCGAATTTATAATCGATCCAAGGAAAACTATATAAAATTGGGTACTCTTATAACTACAGCATTCAATTAACATTGAGGCTTGATATGATAACTTATCCTTGTAATGATAATTGGACTTAGCCGTTTATATATTTAATTTCACCGTTAGTTGAGTAGCCGACCTCTCACACCACCGTACGTACCGTTCGGTATACATCGTTACGATATAACGTTATTAAGTAATTTTGTTTATATTATAATTACGTTTTTTCGTAATGTCAATATCGCATTATTGCGTCATATATCGATTTATTCTATGATTAATTTTTAGAGGGGGAGTCCTATGCATCTGATTATTCGGTTGAGTGATATTTTAAAGGAACGTGGGATGACACAAAAGCAACTTTCAGAACTCACAGGTATCCGACCTGCAGCAATTAGCGAAATCTGTAACAACCAGAGAACCTCAATAAATCGTGAACATATCGAAAAAATTGCTGATTGCCTCGGCATACACGATGTTGGAGATATTATCCGTCTTGAAAAATAAACTACTGCTTAATTATCACACCGCCCGGATATAAGCATCTGTATGGGGCGTAGAGCCAAGGCAATTCTTATGCACATACTCCAGAAAGCCTGAAAACCTTGCGTTCTCAGAACCATACAGTGACCAGTACGGAGGGGGCGGCGTATAACTAAACGAAGACAACAAAAAAGGTCAATCATCTGGTATCTGACCATGATTGACCTTTGATAAAGGTTGTAAAATAACGCTATTAAGTTTAAATTTATTTAGTCATTATGCGGTAACGTTAAACTAGACAAAAAAATGTACAAAGATCTACATATTTATTCCCTTTCTAATTCAAGTGAGCCTCGTATCTCTATAATTTGACCAAATTCTACATTAATTTTTCTTTCAAATTCTACAACAATATTATTACCTAATTTATTTATGCTGCAAATTACTGTGTAACTATCTTCTATTTCTTTTACAACTCCAGTTGCAATAACGCTTGATGATCCATCAATAGACTGAACAAAGCCATAATCACAATTACTGATATTTTTTATGATTTTGTATTCTGTTACCAAATCAATTTTTATTTTGCCCTTAATAGTATCTCCTATATTTAATTTTTTCGTGATTTCCTTATTTTCTAAAAATTCATCATGTTCTATAAAGTGTAACCAGTAAATAATATTTGAACTTAAGCTCAGAACTTTTATCCATCTCTCATAACCTTCTGAACAGATTTCTTTTACCTCAAAACTATCCACCATATGTTCTCCTCTTATTCGAGTTTGCTAAATGACTTAGGATCACTCGGCATCATTGATTGGAATTTTCCATCTTTAATTATAACTACAATACCTTTTTTAGGTTTTGCAGCCCCTTCCAAGAAGTATATTTCCTTCCCATTAATCTCTCTTAGTGTACCTTCTCTTTTTACTCTTAATACTTGCTCAGTAAAATTTTCAAAGCCTTTTACTGTATTCTCAAAGGCTGATACATCTACACCTAATCTTTCTGCTATTGACGGAATACGTTCAGGATATTTTTCCCAATAGTCAGCAAAGTGTTTTACTCCTTGATTAGTTCCATCTTCTAGAGTCCCCCACAATTCAGCTGCAGGTGATTCTAACATTTGTTCTCTTATAGTTTTCCCAGTCCCCCCACTCCCACTACTAAACCAAACCTGCGGTCCATCGGCAAACTGGCTGGTAACACGCCCGCCTGTCCCGGCTAGTTCTAGCCCGCTTCGTCCAAAATTGGCTGGGTTGAGACCTAATTTCAGGTCTTTCGCAAAACTATCGACCCATTGCAGCTTTGTGCCCACCTTGTCCAAGCCTGCTCTGACTGCTGGGTTCTTGATATTTCGCAACATTTCGTTTCTTGTTGATTCCGCCGTTAGGTTCATTACGTGCCGTCCTGCTGACTTCGCCATAAATGCAAGGTCAATGACCGCTAAAGCGTCCCCTGTCGTATCCAAAAGTTTCTGGGCTCTATCCAGACCTGGTGTGTTATATTCCCCGTTTTCCAATTCCTGCAACTTTATGGAACTGACGGCCATTTGACCGATACCCCAGGCCCCGTTCAAAACTACAAACAGGTAAACAGATGTGCCTCCTGTGGGGATGGCTGTTAGAAGCACCGCGATGGCTCCAAAGACCATGTTCCATTTCGCTTCCGTCTTTTGCTGACTAATGAGGAACTGCTCGATATAATAGCGGGAATAATAAATCGGCTTGCTCTGGTCTTTACTTAAATAATCCGGCTTTTTCGGAACGGTATACTCCAGATTATACCAGTCCGTCATGGCTGTCATCAATTGTTCGCCAAGGCTTGCCGTACCGGATTTCATTTCTGCTTGTCTCTCTGCGATTCTCTCCGCTTGTCTTTCTCGCTCTCGTCCAATGGCTCGCAGCATCGACGTTTCTTCCTGTAACGCTTGAACTGGATTCTGATTGGTCAGGCGCTCCATCCATGCCGGATCATTGATTTGTTTCTGTTGCTCCACAATTTGTTTCTGTTGCTCCACAATTCGTGTCTGTTGCTCCACATAGGATTTGTAAAAGTCATCATAATCCTCCCGCTCTTTTTCCTTCTCCTTCTTTGACTTTTTCTTTGTCTCCACGGGCGGCTTCTCGCGAAGTTTACCATAATGGAAAGAGATGGCCTCTTTTCTTTGCTCTTCTACCCAGGCGCGGGAGGTCTCTTTAATTTTGGGATCCTGATGTAGTTGCTGTCTTGCCCGCTCCCTCACCTCATTAATTTCATCTTCACTTAGATCAGGCTCAGGAGGTTCTGGTTCAAATATTTGTTCTATTAATGAACGATTGTCCATTTCGATATGAAACAAATCCTTGCTTTCTTTTTCTTCCTTCTCTTTCTTATAGCGTCTCTCTTCATCCCACATCAGCGATAATTCAAAATACAAGTCTTCAATATCCTGATCATTCAGCATGTCGAGCAGGCTCATTGGAGTGATATTCATATTAATTTCCGAGGCCCGGATCTTGGTCTTATGCTCCATCACCTCAATCATTTGGTTGCCTGCATAAACTGAAATGATAGAGTCCGCGTACATTTTAATATAATCCAGCATCCTATCCTTACTTCCGAGCTCCAGGTCATTGGCCGCCACGATTAATATGTTCTCATCCGATTCCAGGGTAATATCATCGGCATTCAAATGAAGTCGTACTGTATTTTTCTCGAATAATACGCCATCTTCTCCGAGTTCCATCTTGGCATTGCCCGGTACATGGAACACTTTTGTGGTAGGCTTTTGAAATACAGTGCGTCCTTTCATTTCCTCGTGGCGCCCTCGGACTGCATTAATCGCAATCGCCTTCTTCTCTTCGCCGCCGGGGAAATAGACGTTAATTCGCGCGCCTTCCTCGGGCAAGGCGTGAAACATATTGTTCCCTTCCGATGAATACGGAAACCACCAGTTCCCTCCGTTATCATGCTCTTCGTCGATATCCAGATGAACCTTCACCATATTGTTGGCGCGGCTAATGACCTTTCCACCTAGAGATACCCCTTGTATACGGTGGTTATGTTTTACCCGGCTGCGTATTCCCGACCGTTGTACAAGTTTATACGCATACGTCACAATGCCTTGGTCATACCGCATATCCGCACTGTAAACTACCCACATTTGGCCTTTAAATGAAACGTTATCTCCGACCTGGACATACTGACTGCTCGTCACTTCGTAACTGATGTAATCGGCGGAGTTTGTTCGTGCATCACTGTATCCCACGTGAGTCTGTAAATAGAGCTCCCGATCCTGGGTCATGGTGTATCGGTATACATGGAGCTGCTTCTCCCATGAAAAGTCGGGGACGCCAAAATATACTCGCGGGGCGTCCAATACCACATCCGGAAGTATTACCGTACCTACCAAGGACGCTAAACGCTTCATAAACTGCCAGTCGGTTTCTTGGTACTGGACAAGGAGCTTTCCGATCGTTGCATCCGGATCGGTAGCCTCGTTCATCGCATCCCCGTCTTTATAAGGGGCAACGAGTTGTTTGATCAAGGAGGTATACGTTAAATTTTTGTTTTGATAAGATCGACTCATCCGTTGATGATCCATATCATATGTACGTGAAATTGCCTTAACGGAAACATGCCATATCCCATCTTCCACATCCATATCGACTGCCGCTATTCCACCCGAGAACCAGTACTCGGTCCCCTCCGGGTTTTTTCTGCGAATATGAACCGTATCCCGCATGCTCCCCTTTTCCAAACACAACATCGCATGTTCTTCAGTCATAATAATGGATAAATTGCATTGGGTGTGTTCGTTAAATTGGCGATCTACGTGAAGATAGCGAACTGCCACAATGGGATAGGGAAATTGGATATGAAATCCGGCCCCTTGATACACCTCTTGTTCAACTTGGGACATAGGTATTCACCCTCTTTCTTCTCCTTGATCCTTAACCCCGCTGGTCCATTAATTCGCTAGGTACAGGTTCCATCCCGTTGCTCAACAATTTGATTTCGCCCCCATAGAGGCATCTTAGGCAGGACTTGCTTGTCAATGCGGGTACGCCATTGATTTTTATTTTCTCATGTCCGTTCTCCCATTCTCCTCCCGCAATATCCAAGCCAAACGGGCTAAAAAATATCTTTGGCATAATGATAGGAACGCACGGATATAACCGATTTTCATCTCCTTCCTTAGTCACACCGGTGTCTGGGTCATAGTCCTGCATTTTCGGTTTATACGGTACCCCTACATTTCCGGCTTTTAAGGGATGAAATTCCGACCGGCAATACCCGAAGGAGTGCAAATTGCCCTCGACTTCCGGCTTCGGTTCGCAATAAGGGACTCCAGCAAGCTCCTCACTCTCTGATGGCGAAACCTTGCAATCTTTCACGGTCATGATGGGGTTTCCATTCAAAAACACCCCGTTTTTTTCAGTTTGATTCAGGATATCCTCGTGAGTTCCTTTCGAACAGTACATATATGCCCCTCGGCTTACAAGTGTGGTTTTTCGCCACGCCGCATTCATTAATTCATCCACCACGGACTGCTTCAGAAAATTGCGATTCGTTATTTCGGCTTTATCTGCCATGATTTAATCACACTCCTTGAGCTGAAGTCGTTTGACCGCTACCCCGTACAAGCCTGCTCTTAAAACATGCTCGGCCACATCCAACCGAACGACAAGATACTTTTTACGGTAATAGGTCATTCCAAAAAAAGGACACTCAGGAACATCGCCCCTCCGAATTCTAAAACCTAAAGCTGCTTTACTTCGTTTCAAAACATCTGGAGGAATTGCGTCCATAACATCCACTTCCCGCATATTGATCAAGAAGTAATTCAACTGCAAACCGTTAAAGTTTTTATCTATGATGGAGACCGTTTTGTAAGCCATTTGGGAGTCATATTTCGTCAACAACATGCGTAATTCACTGGTAACCAGCAAGGTAGGCTGCTCAAGCATACAACCATAATCCCTGGCTCCTTCGCCATGCACCTCAACCAGTTCATTATCCTCCGCAGCCTCGTAGCCCTGCTCCAGACGCGCGGAACAAACGAGTCCCCCGGCTAAATGATCCAAGCGTTTATCACGCTCTAACACAAAAAATTCCATAGTCTCTCCTTCCTGGCAGGTAAGAATCCCCTCCGTATCAAGACCATATAATGGACGAATGCTGTTCTTCTGAAAGATGAACCTTTGATTCATCCTCTTTTAACATTCGGCTGCCCGTAAGATCAGCGCCTTGAAAATCAATACCATCCAAAACGGCCCCGCGAAAATCGCCGGCAATGTAAGCACCGCGAAAACTCGCATTTGTCAGATCCGAACCTGTGAACTTAACAGGATAAAGCCCAAAATACACGGCATCTTCTTCATTCACGATATTTACGGGGGCTTTCACTTCATCAAACCGGGCACCTGACAACATAGAATTTGTGAAATCCGCGTCAAACATCGCACTTCCGGTGAAATCGGCATTCCGGGCCTCACAAGCATCAAATCTACTTCCCAGCAAGGAGGCACGGGCTAGGTAGGTGTCTCTCAGATGCACCTGCTGCAACCAGGTATAATTGAGATTAATCCCTTCATAATTCATTTGTGACAAGTCGACCTTCGTTATATGTTCATGTACATAATCATGGGGAAGCTCTCGCGCCAACCAGGCTTTGACCGATTTTTCCAAACGTTCTCTCGAACTGCAATAGTATACGGATTCCCCCAGGGTATGATCTCCGTACTCCCCGACCACAATATCAAAGCTCTCGGCTCGTTGAAGGGATTGAAAAGCGGATAGTCCTAAAATACGTGGAACCGCATAGCGAACGGCATGTATCATATAATAATGAAAAGAAAATAGCTGACTACTTTGCCAATTTTCATAGAACCATGGCTTCAGTACGCCCATATAAACCCGAAGTTGGTTTTCACAGTTCTTATTCCAAGCTTCATAGAATTTATAAATCCAAGTCGCTTGATATCTGAAGGGCGTAATGCTAAAGATAGGTATAGAATGTTCGTCCACAGCTTCACACATGTACTCAAACACCCCTTCAAGCAATGAGGTTCTGAGCAGGGAGATACGAACCATGGTACAGGCTTGCATTTTACCGGTTGCTTGTTGTTCCACAGCATCCTGACATACTTCATCGATCTGCACCGCTATTTCGGCGGCGATTTCCTCAATAGCTTGACCATAATAGGTGTGAAGTGCCGTCACTTGATCTAATCGTGATGGGATGACCGTAGTTTTTAGAAAGTGTTCCCATGCTTCTTTTTTTTCCATATCAACCCTCCGTTCAGCTAAAACACCTACTCTTCCATAACTACTTCCACACCTTTGATCTGGATTTGCCCCTGATCCAGCTTAATCCCCGAAGGCCCGTCTTTCGTAGACATCTCAATCTGATTGCCCAGCAGTACGATGGAATTCGCGGCCATTTCAATCTGCTTGCCCGTATGCAGCGAGATTTTGTTATTACTGTTTAAAACCAAGGTGCCTTCATTCATTAGTGAAATCCAAGCTCCTCCTCCTGCCCCAATAATTGTAATTTTGTCCTTCTCAAACTTAATCTGCTGTCCATAAGGCGTCATGATAAACTTCGTATCTGGATTTGCCATTAGATCTTCCTTCAAATCCTTGTCATAATGCACAATCGGCTGAAGCTGCTCGGTTTTCACCACGGTATTCGTCACCGTTTTTGTGTTAGTCACTACATTGGGTGCTCCAGGATTAGCTTTGCCACCAGTCCCCGAAGCAGCCCCCATTGCCTCGGCCGGCAACTTTTTGCGCACCGTACTAAGTGCAATGCCTTCGGCTTCCTTGGCCCCAGGGAAATAGATCCGCACATCATCGCCTTTCTCCGGCATGCAGTACCAGCCAGTCTGATCCTCAGATGCGTACATGGTGGAATACGGGAACAAGTAAGCGGTCTTCATATCCCAATCTTGATCGTATTCCAGCTGTACCTTGACTTCATCCCTTACAACATCCTTGACCTTCCCCTGAATGGAAGCGCCAATAATTCGGCGATTATAGGATTTGCGCTGATAGGCCGCTCTCTTGGACCGCAAGGTATAGGTGTGTGTTAATATGCTCCGATGCATTTCCGTCAGGACTTCACTTACGTGCAGTTTTTTTCCCTTGAAGGTCACCATGTCCCCAAGCTCCAGCACCTGATCTGTCACGATTTCATAGCAGATAAAATCCTGCTCTGTCAGGGAAGCCTGCTCGTTATCGACAATATTTTTGTAGGCGAGGATGTCCTTAAACACCCGGTAATGAGTTGCCTGAATTTCCCCCACATCCTGATGTTCCGGCACTCCCAAATAAACACAAATTCTGCTTTGGGCTACTGAGGGTACGAGAGGTGCGTGATAATGCGAGGCCAACCGTTTGAGAAATTCCCAATCCGTCTCTTGATATTGCAGGGTAAAGCCGCCCAGTGTTTTTTGCTCCGTAAAAGTATTGAGCAGACTCGCTCTTTCGTAGGTTTTAAAAATATGCTCCATGACTTCCGGAATCTTCATCGCGGCGTTTTGATACGAACGATACTGGGGTTTGATATCCATCCCATACGTATGCGATACCGCTTCCGCTTCCAGCCAATACGCATCACGGTCTACGCGGACATGCAGCTTCAAGATCAAGCCATGGAACAACGTATGTACTTTGCCCTTGTGATCGGTGTAGTACATTTCAACCGGAAGCTGCTCGCTTGCCATCTTGACATACTTCTCTTCCATTTCCTCCGCGATGATTCCCGTAAAACGAAGCCGCGCATGGTCCTGAAACTTTTTCTCCAGTTTCAACTCCAACAGCTTCATCTCAAACGGCGCAATCTTCAGCGTATTGTAGTCGACAACCAATGAAGACGACATTCCACTCATCCCCTTTATACGATCGGATTTTTGTTCACAACCCGCGTTACCCTAATCCACAATTATCCGCAAGCTCCCGCCTGCGCTCATCCCCAGCCGCTGGCCGCCGCCGCGGGTGTTGTCGAGGATGCGGGACAGGTACTTGTGGATTTCGATATTGCTGTAATCCTTGTACGCGGTGCCGAGGCGGTTTGCGATGTAATGCAAAATGACATTCCGCCGGATCGTCCCCTCGTTCAGGCACATTATGGCAAAAGAGAAATCCTGCGCTTCTCCGCCCCCACGCCGCATCATCTCCTCCCCAAACATCCGCAGGATCACCGGGGAAACCGTGCTCTCTCCATCCGCCGCGAAGCGCACGTGCAGCAGGTTGACGGTGTTATACTCCGTGGCGAGGTCGCGGAAGTTCTGGTAATCCTGGCGCAGCCGGGCGCCTTCCTTCAGCTTGAAGCGGCACAGTTCAAACTCGGGAGCCCCGGACTCCCCGGGGTCGGTCAGCACGATTTCGCTGGGGTGACTCACCCAGTCGCTGTCCTGCTTGCCTTCCCCAAACCGCACCTTGACCGCCATTTCCCGCCCGGTGGCCCGGTACGGGACCTCGACCGAATGGTTCAACAGGTACAGCCGGCCCTGATGCTTGAGTATGCCCGGGGCAATCGTCAGCGTGTCGCGCTCGACCCGGATCGTCGCCCCGGTAATAATGCCGTCCGCATAGTCCTGGTAGGCGATATCCAGAGCCTCGCGCGGGAAGTCCCGCAGGTTTTCCAGCATCGCGGTTTTCAGGATCCGCCCTTTTTCAAACTTCGGGAATAGATGGCTAAACAACGGCTTCGCCTCCTTTCGCGATTTTATATAAGTTGAACTATTGATTTGCATCTAAGGCAGCCGTGTGAAATGTTCTTCCGATCGCTGTTCACAAAGGCGAGCGTAGCCTATGCTTCCGAAGCAGCTTTCTTTCAGAAAGCTTGTAGCTTCTCCAGAATCATTTCACACTCTTGCCTATTGCTAATTCTTTAGTTCAACTTATCTAGCTACTGCGCGCCCGCACCAGATCTTCATAAGCCTGGAACCAGGCGCTATCCGGGTGGGGGCTGATCCCCCTCCTCACGCTATTTTCGTAACCCCGCCCATGTTCTTCTCCGTCTCGGCCAGATAAGCGGCGAGCCGCTCCTTGTCCACGACATACGCCTTGGCCATCTTATCGTGCAGCCCTTGCCGATGCTCCGTGAAGATTACCATCAGGTAGCCGATATAGAGGATGAGGGAGGAAACGATTTTACCGAAAAAGCGACCGCTCGCCTTCCCGAACGAAATCCGTTCGTACATCTCACCGACCACGACCCCGCCGATGGCCAGCTTGCCTACCGTCGCCTGCAGCTTGGATGATTCCATCGCGGCATTATAGAGCCAGGAAAGGAGTATCCCCAGCACCCCCGCAAATTTGAAGAAAAACCCGCTCTCAAAAATTCCGCCGATCTCCTCTAAATTCACATCCATCCAGTCTCTTTGGCTTAGAAGGAAGTCGTAGTACAACGAACGGAAATTCAGAAACCCGATCAGAAATACTTGCAAAATAAACTGGATCACCAGCACATCAATGAGCCAAGCGATTACTCTTTTTCCAAAACTGATATACATTGTTCTCTCTCCTTTAAATTGATGTCTCGTCTCGCAAGTTTCGTCTTGCCGGGAATGTACCCGACTTAATCAATCTCCCCAGTTAAAGCCGGTCATCCGCCCGCTCCGAAGGTCGCCCTTGGCTTCCACTTCTTCCCGGATCTTATGAAGTTGGAGCTTTTCTTTGTGGACGACATAGGAAACCGCTATTTTGTCATGCAGCGCTAGCCGTTTGTCCGAAAAGATGGCCATGATATAACCGAGGCTCAAGATGAATCCGGACAAAATCCTTCCCAGATATCTCACGAAAGCTTGGCCGAAGGATAACTGCTCGTGACTCCAGTCGACCACCACGATCCCCAGGAGCATTTTCCCTACCGTGGCCTGGTATTTGGATGATTCCATCAACGAATAATATACGCATTCGCAGACAAGCGTCAGCAGCATCGGGACTCCCGGTGCCAGTAGATTTGAAGTTTCGGAGAATAGCTGCCCGGGAGAGAACCAGATCAAGCTGAGCAGCACGCCACCCAGTCCGGTAATCAAGCGGTCAACCGCCATAGCCCAGTACCTTCTCCACAACACGTTATACACCGCTTCTCAACTCCTTTTTCTCCGGGCGCCTCACCGGCTCCACTCCTCCAGCTCGGCCCGCTTCTCGTTCAGCGCCTTTTGCGCCTCCGCGCAGGCGTCCCTTCCGATCTTGCCGCCGATCCGTTCGATCAGCTCCGCCGCTCCCCGGATTCCGGCCGGAATGCGAACGGTACCGCCAGCCCCCTGCAGCAAAAACTGCCCGCCGAAAAACCGGGTGTACCCCACACTTTGCAGCTCCCCGTAATTCAGCATCCGTCTCCCGCCCAGCGCGCGCACCGCAAGCCAGGATTCACCGGCCTTGGCCCGGAAAATCAGGTGCTGAAACACCTGAATGAACAGCAGGAGCGCCCCCGCCGCGATCAGGTAAACAAACACCATCAATTCCTCCTTCGCCTCATCCGCCAACAAGATCGGGACGGCTGCCGCACAAATCAGGAACCCAAGCAGGCAGAAGACCAGAACGAAGCGCGATTTTCGCAGCAGCAGCTCCCCCTCGGGACCTCTGGCCGCCGGGAGAAACGGCTTGTTCAGCATGTTTAGAACAAATGATTCTGGTAAAAAATCTTCTCATCGGTAAATCCTCCTGACCCCAACTCCTAGATGCATTCCTCAAAATTTTCCGTTAAAATATGTATTTTGCAGCTCGGCGACGGGGTCTCGCGATACCGTTCCCCGTTCCTGCAATTCCAGCCAATCCTTATGTACGACATAGGTTTTTGCCATTCGATCGTGGAGCGCTTGCTTCTCCTTCGTGAACGGATTCATGATGTACCCCAGGCCAGCCGCCGATTCCCTCTATTTCAGATCGATGAGAGGGAGATTCTCCAGCTAATTCGCCCCTGCCGCCGAACAGATGCCTAATCAACGGGCGGATTTTCCCGTTCATGAACCACTGGAGAATCGGCTCCGGGTAAGGTACGAGCTCGAAAAAACTTGAAGTGCCTTACTTGGCCTCTCCCCCGTGCAGACTCCTCTCTTGCCTGCCGTGTAACTCCAGCCCACCTCCATGCAATTAACAGGATTTTCTCCCGCTAATTTAGCTCGTTACGCCAAAGGTGACCATTTAACTGGAATTTCTCCCGCTAATTCCGCTCAAAAGAGGCAAAAGCGGGCCCATCACCGAAATTAGCGGGAGATTTTCCAGCTAATTCCGAGCTGCGAGCGGCATAGTTCGAATTAACGGGAGGTTTTCCCGTTAATTATCGGGAGATTAGTTACTCCGGCGGCAAATGGGCTAGAGCATCGCGCAGTCTTCGGCAGTGGCAGTGGCAACGGGCAGCAGACAGAGGACGGGCGGAGGGGCGGAGGGGGTTCATCTTCATCTTCACCTTCATCTTCATCTTTATTTACAGCCTCGCCCGCCCTACTTCATCCCGTCAAAAAAATCCTCCTCCGACCGCTCGCCCTCGAACGGGAACAGCTTTTTGCGGCCGAGGTGCAGGCCTTCGTCGAGGCGCGCGATCGGCAGCACGTGGAAGCCCCACTGGCTGTCGTCGGCGAAGACGAAAAACTTCGTCTCCCCGTTGACGATGGAGTCGGTGTCGTCCTGCGGAATCCGGTCCCCGTAAACGGCCCGGATGTCCTCGTACTTGACCGCCTCGTAGCGGTCGGTCCGGTTTGTGTACACAAACCGGTGCCGCAAATCCCCGCGGCTGCCGCGGAGCAGGAACTCGACCTCCTGCGTATGATGCGGTCGCGAGATGAAGCCCAGCCCCTGGCTGCTCCGCTCCAGGCTGCTGATCAGCACGACCTCGCGGCGGTCGTGCGTGTACGCGCTGACCGAGTACGGGATGACCGCCGCGTGGCTCGTCAGGTTCGTCTCGATCCGGCCTTCCTTCTGGGCGTTCAGGTAGCGGATCGCCCCGCGCAGGCAGGCCAGCTTCAGCTCCGGTACCCGCCCTTCGGCCGGCTTCTGGCGGAACTCGATGCTCCGCCCCGGCACGAACTCCTTCAGCGCTTCCCGGAACACGTCGATCCGGCACGATTGCCCCGTCAGCTTGATGATCGAATAGTCCCCGAGCGCCCCGCTGCGGTAGAACCCGTCCAGAAACTTGCGCACGATCTCGTAAATGTCCCCCTGAATCAGCTGGGTGATTTCCTTGATGTTGAACACGACATTCGGAATCTCATATTCATCCTTGAGTTCCCCGCTCCGGTACACCGACAGAAACCAGCGTTCCATCGTCATGATCTGCAGGTCGTTGTCGTCCAGCCCGCTCTGTTCCGCATCAAACCGGTTCCGGAGAATCCCCGTTTTGCGGAAGAACTCCTCCTTCATCGCCCCGGCGATTTCCCACAGGAAAAAGAAATTGCCGCGCACCCGCACATATTCGTCCCGCGAACGGCTCTCGTAGCGGGCAAACGCGGTCGGAATCACCGCCTCGGCCTCCCGGTATCTTCGCTCCAGCTCGGCGTAAACCGCTTCGACGCCCCGCTCGTCGATTTCCCGGAACAGATCGTTAGCCGGAATCCCGATCAGGTCGTCGATATCCGTCACCCGCCGGCGGCCGTTTCCGTAATACTCGGCGAAGACGATTTTCATGAATTGCATGATCCGGTATGTAAGATTGTTGCCGCCAAAATGCGTATCCCCGTTTTCGTAGGTCGTATCCAGCATGATTTTATAAGACATATGGCCGTCCTCGATCCGAAACCGGCAGGAGGACAGATCGGTCGTTCCGCCGCCGCAGTCGATGACCAGGGCCTGGTAGTCGGTCCCTTCCGCAAAAACACGCCGCTCCAGCCCGTCCTCGATCGTGTTGTACAGCACCGCCATCCCCTCGTCGAGCGCATGCTTTTCCTCGATGTCGTATTCCTCCAGCACTTCCTTGAACATGTTTAAATAGGGACCCTTCATCTTCACGGGCGAGGACAAATGCAGCCTTTTGAACTTGCACTTGAATTGATGCTCCGCCAAGGTGATCACATACTCCAGGTAAGCGCGAATCAGCTCGCTCCGCGGCACGTTCGCCGTATTCCCTTCGCCGTCCATGATCTCCACGGTCCGCTCGTAGTCGTGGACCCACCGCTTCAGCCCCTGGAACACGGACGCCCGGCTGCTGTAGCTCCCGCGCCGGATACCGAGCAAGGCCTCGTACCCGAACTCGTATTTCACCGCCGCCGGGTCCGAGCAATCCGCCACACGGATCGCCGTCGGCAGCGCCTCGGTCCATTCCGGCGTCCGGTAGGACGGATCGGGGAAGCGCACGAAATTCACGTCATTCAGGCGCAGACGTCCGTCCGGCCGCTCCGAAGAAAGACCGGCATGCTTCACATAGCCCGGGTACAAAAAAGCCCCCGCCGTCGTGTTCGACGTGCCGAAATCGATCGCCAGCACGGCGTCCGTCCGTTCGAGCTCGCGGAGCTCCAGGTCGGCCAGCGGGATTTTGAAATAGGGCAGATGGGCGGGCGGCGGCGCTTGTTCCCGGTAGTACGTCGTGTACACGTAATCGGACTCGCGCTTCCGCAGGAACAGCAGGCTGTACTGGCGGTTGGCCGTACGCACCCATTCGGACTCGCCCTCCGCCGCCAGATAATAGCTGCCCGAGCCGCCTTCCTCGTCCTTGCGCAGCTGAAAAATCCCGCACAGCTCCCGGTTGTCGTTGACGAGCAGCACGTTCGACTCCGCGAATCCGGCGGGCGCCTTCACCTTGTATCCGTCCGCCCGATCCACGGCGATACCAGGATAAATCACGATCCGGGCGGGCACCGAGATGCCCCCGTCCCCTTGCAGCGGCGACTGCAGCGACCTCTGCATCATGCGCTGAACCCGCTCGAATCCGCCTTCGCACACCCGGCCGATCCATTTGTACTCGTCCGCCCCCAAATATTTCAGAATGAGACGGATCAGCTCCTCGCGGTCCAGCCGCTGGCTCATCCCCTCGACGAGGCGCTCCCGGTAGCAAATGTTCCGCAGCTGGTAGGTCGTCATCTCGACCAGCGCTTCCCGCGTGTAACGGACCGCGCCACGCACCCGCTCTTGACTGGTGGAATCGGTATACAGTTTAAATCCTCTCATGTGCACAATCTCCTTTTCCCGCGGCGGGTGCCTTTTCCTCAACCTTCAAATTCAAACGCTCAATACAACGCGATCCGGTCCAGAACCATCGTGTCCTCGGCGCCGATAATGCCGACATGGCAATCCCAATACACCTCGGTGCGGTACCTTACCGGCAAAAACAGCTCCATCAGCAGCTCCAGCTTGCGGAGTCCCGTCTCCGTGCGGCGCTGGCCGATATAGAACAGCATTTCGTCCTTCTCTTCACTGTTGACATAAATCGTCGACCGCCGAAAAATCCGGCTCACCGTACTCCGCAGCAGATGCAGCGTCTCCCCCGTGTCGTACATCCGCAACAGCGCGGCGGCGATCACTTCCTTCTCCTCCCGGTCGAACAAGCCAATCCGCTCTCTAACCCGTTCCCCGAACGCCCCGGCTTCCAGGTCCCGCAGAACGAAGCGGATGTAAAACTCCCGTTTGTTCATCCCCTGCATCAGATCCAGCTCGGCCAAAAAATGCATCACAATATCGAACAAGGTCAGCCTGAGTTCCTCATCCTCGGTCAGGTTGATATCCAGCAAATCGCCGAACACCGCCGGAAACCGGTAGTGGGGATTCACCTCCACCTCCACGTCAAGCTGGCCGGCCGTGGCGTTGAGCGCCTCCAGGCTCAGCTCCATGTAAGGCGAGTACACTTTGGCCGGAAGGAAGCGAATCCCCTTCTTGTCCATCCCGACTTCCTGCGCGCGAACGAGCAAATCCCAAATGTAATTCAAGCCCATTCTCCTTCACAGCGGTATTCGGGAAAAGACATCTGCACCTGGGAGACGAGGAAGCTCATAACGTCTTCGGCCAGATAATCGTGCCCCCGGCCAATATTCCGTTTAGCGAACCCGAGGCACATCCGCCACTTGCCGTTATCCACCCGGACTTCGTCGGTCATAAACCGGTTCAGCTCATAAGTGGGCGGGTTCGCCGCGCCCGGCGGGCGGATTTCCACATGCGTCAGCTCCAACCAATCGGATACGTCAAAAGCGTGAATCATCCGCACGATTTCGCCCTTGGAGCGGACAATCTGCCCCTGCTTCCGCCCGTAGCTGCCTATAAAATCCGGGCGCTGGCGGTTGGACATCAGCGGATAGGCGGGCTTGACGAGCCCCGTAATCCCCGAGCCGACCGGTTCCACCAACTTGAGCACCTGCCAGGCGTCCGACTTCTCCAGCGGGGACACCACGACCAGTTCCTCGGGCGCGCGCTTGACGTACCGGATGCTGTCGTCGTTCACATCGACGAGATAGCCGTGCTGGGTTCCGGTTTTGCGCAGCGGCAGCACATGCTCGTAATTGACCCGATCCGCCGCCGGCACGGGGAACCCGCCCGTTTTCAGCTCCAGCCGTTGGATATTCCATAACGGGACCAAGTCCGTTCTTTTGTAAGCCTCGTATTCCTCGAGGTGCACGGAAATCTCCAGCACTTCTTCGTCCTCGGCCAACTGCCCGTCCACCCGGGTCAACACCGCATCGACAAATTTGTAGGCGTAAGGGTGGTTTACCGTTTTCCAGGGCAGGCCATTGTTTAAAAAGATGTGGTACAGCTGCTCGATCTCGCGGATATAATCCGTGTTGCGCTCCAACCGGACCTGGATGGCGTAGGTTCCGCGGTCCGTCCGCAGCTCCCCCGGGAAGCTTCTTCCGCTCTGCAGCAGCTGCTGGATCAGCGGGTAGCCGCATTCCAGAAACAGCGAAAAAAGCCGCGCCTCCGCGCCCCCGCTCAACGCCGCAACCACGTCTTTCAAATCGATGCGGCGCGGCTCGGTGTCCTGCGGCAGCACGGGAAACAGGTATTCGTGCAGCGGGTCCCACTCTTCCCTCCGGCACATGGACACATAGACGTCGTGCTTGCTCTCGTGGTCCTCCACCTCTTCAAACACCCGGCGTTCCAGTTGCCGGTTCAGCTCCTCCTGGTATTCCACGAGATTCAGGAACACGCTGTTCATCAGACTGCGCAGCACCCGGCGCTGCTGCAAATCCTCCATTTTGTTCAGCCGGTCCAAAACGATGTCCTTCATGAAGCGTTCCCTCCTTCTTTCGGCCCGGCGGACGACCCGGCGGACGCATCTTTGCCGTTGTCCGCCGCAGGCGGAGCAGCCTCTCCTGTGCCGCTGCCGGTGCCGGTGCCACTGCCGGCACCACTGCTATTGCCGGCGCCGGAGCCACTGCCACTGCCGGTACCACTGTTGCCGGACGGCGGCTTCGCGTCCTCCGCCGTGCCCGTTCCCGCGGCCGGGGTCTCGCCCGGCTTCGCGCTCTGATCCGCGCCCGCCTTCGCGCCCGAAGCCGCCGACTTCGCCGGCTCGGCGGTCGGCTTCGCCGCGGGTGCCGCGCTGCCGGAAGCCCCGGCGGCGTTACCGGCCGGGCTTCCCCCGGTAGCGGCCTCATCTCCGGCCCCGCTCCCGCCCGTAGCCGCGCCAGTCCCGCCGGTCGCGCCAGCGGCCGAATCCCCGCCCGCGCCACCGCCCGCCGGCACGACCGGATGCAGCTTCTCATCGGCCTTGGCGATTTTGCGTTCCATGGCCAGCACCCGTTCCAGCTTGTCGATTTCCTGGTAGATCTCCTGCGCCAGCGTGTATGCCTCGATCGCCCCGGCATAATCCATCGCGGCCAGGCTGCGGTCGCCTTTTTTCTCCAAATTGTCCGCCTTCAACGTCTTCGTCTCCGCATACAGCTGGTCGATCTTCTCCTGGGCTGCCTTGATCTTGTCCTCCGCCTGCTTTTGCCCCTCGGCGTAGCCCGCGTCGACCGCCGCCGCTTTGGCCTTGTTGTAGGTTTTGAGCGCGTTGTTGTAGTCCTGGCCCTGCAACTTCTTGTCGCCCTCCTGAAAAATCACCGCCAGCTCCGCGATCATCCCGCTGCGCGCAATGCGCTCGCGGATGTGCTCCTCCTTGAACACCTTGTACTTCCCGGCATCCTTCAGCGCTTTCTCATAGCTCTCGACCGCCATGTCGTAGCTGCCGTCTTTCACGTAGCCGTCGCCGTCCGTGACCGCCTGCGCCACCTTCTGCTTGTTCCGCAGCAGTTGAAAATGCAGCTTGTCCTTCAGCCGACTGGCCGCGTTTTTCGCTTCGCTGTATGCCTTCAACGCCTTCGGATAGTCGCCGGCGGCCGCGTATTCGTCGCCGTCCTGCTCGAACTCCGTCATCTGCACCACGGCTTCCGCCAGCTTCGCAGCCTGTCGGGCTTTGGCGTACCAGATCCCGCCGCCCGCGATCGCAAGGGACAAGAGAAGCATCGCGATCCGCAGCGCCCATTTCTTGTAGTTTTTCGGCTTCTCGACGAACGCCTTGTTCACATAAACGGCGGCGCCCGTGTAATTGTCCACCGTTTTCTCCTGCCTGCTCAACACAACCTCTTCCAGCGTATCGGTCAGGGTCTCGGGATCGCTCGACGCCGTCAAAGCGTCCAGCATTTCCGGAATCTCGACCTGCTTCCAAAGCCCCGGCGTGCAGAGCAGCAGCACATCCCCGTCGGACAGCGGCGTCTTCTTCGAAACGAACGGCTCGAAGCGGTCGGGCTTGCCCATATAATTCAGCAGATTGCCGCGTTCCTCATGCCGGACCGCCCCCGCCTGGGACAGCTTGCCGCTGTCGGTCAGCAGCTCCGTCAAGCTCTGGTCCTTGGAGCGCAAATTCAGCCGGCCCCCGCGAAAATGATACATCCGCGCGTTCCCGCAGGACGCCCACACCATCCGCGTGTAATCCGTGACGATGACCAGCACGCTGGCCTTCAGCCGGACGCGCCGGCTCTCGAATTTCAGCCACTCATGGGCCGCCTCCAGATCGTTCCGAATTTTTCGCCGGGACAGCGACGGCTTTTCCATAAAGCTCTCCAGAATGGCCCGGACAACCATCTCCGCGCTGCTGGCCTCCCGGTCCTGGTCCAGACCGTCCGCGATCACGTAGCAAGCCATGTCGTCGAGCTCCACGAAAGCAAAATAGTCCCTGTTGTCGATGTAAGAACCCGCCTCGGAGACAAAAGCGGTTTTAAAGTCGCTGTTCTCCTTTCTCATGCCTTCCTCCGTTTCCCGTCCTGGTTGCCGGCCCATTCCTCTTCAAAACCTAACAACCTCGATACTTATATTCGCCCTTAAAAGAGCTGCGTGATGTCCATCCGCCACCCCGGCTAGCGGTATTTGAGGGGCGCTCCCCTAATTGAGGGGCCCTGAAAATGTGGATAAGGGCCTTTTCGAATACTACTGAGCTTTAAATTCGGGCCATCTCCTAATCTCGAGCCCCGGTGAAAGGCTAAGTTCCTTTTATGCCGTTATGGCTCCCCGTGAGCCGTAGTACCTCCCAAGAGGCCGCTAAGTCCGCGAATAAGCTCAGCCACTCTCCACGTTAACGCTAACGGACGTATTAGCCGCTATTTCGCGCATTTCCGCCTTTTGGAAATTCTAACGGAAGCCACAGCGCCTATTTTGCTTATTTGCCGCACAAATGGCCTCGTTTTGCCAATTTAGCCGCTGCTACGTCCGTTAGAATTCCGTTTGGCTCTTTCATCACGAAATAGCGGCTATGGCTTCCGTTAGCGCGAACCGCGGTCGTTTGCCCAACGGACCGCAGTCGTTACTGCGGTCATCCCCGGATCGTCACGTTAACGCGGACTATAGTCGTTTACGCAGCGGATCGCGCCTTATCGTCCTTTGGAACTCCATATGCATACGCCCCGGACTCTCCGGCCAAGTCCCGCGCTAGGGCCAGCGCCGACCCGGACTCTGTCCGGTGCAGTCCGGCCCAATCCGACGCCGTCCGGGCGCAGCCCGTCACGCCCGTCAAGCCCAAGTCACCGGGCTTGCTCCAGAATAATCACCGTCGCGTTGTCCTGGTGCTTGTAGCCTTTGCGTTCCACGCTGGCGATGATTTCTTCCGCTGTCTCCTCCGGCGGCATCCGCTGCAGCAAAATCTGCTCCAGCTCCACCTCCGTCAGCGCGTCGCATACCCCGTCACTGCACAGAATCACGATGTCGTCCGCTTCCAGCGGCACCGGCTCGCCGATCTCCATGCTTTTGAATCCCCCGTAGCCCAAATAATTGGTCAAGTGGCTGCGCATCGGGTTCGCCTTCGCTTCTTCCCGCGTGATCTCGCCGGCCAGCACCCGGGCTTCGAGCACTTTTTCCAGCGTATGCTTGGAATTGACGGGAATGAATTCCCCGTCCCGAAACAGCAGCAGCAAGCTGTCGCCGACGGCGCCCCAGTGCAAGTAGCCCTCACAAATCACGGCGGCGACCAGGGTCGTTCCCCCGATCGCTCCGCCAAGCTGCTCCAGGATCGCCCGGTTGCTTAGCGAAGCCGCCTTGTGAAAAAAGCCGGGAATCTCGTCACGGGCCGTGACCTTCAAATATTCCCGGCTGAACATCGTCACGGCCAGGGTGCTGGACATGCGCCCGTGGGCCACGCCGCTGATCCCGTCGGCGATGACGGCCATCGTCCCGACCCGGGTGATCGAGCTGGCGAAATAATCGTCCTGCTCCTGGCGCCTGCCGATCGTCTGGGCGTTGCCGATGGCGATCTTGCCGCTCACCGGCTCCCATTCCGTCGCCTCGGCAGCCACCGCTTCACCTGGCCGGGCCCGCGGCGCAGCGGCAGCAACGCCGGCTACCTTTTGCCGAATCAAAACCAGCAACCCAACCAGCGCCAACGCGGCCGCCAGCACGCCGTAGGACTGCCAAATATTCAAATCTCCCATCCCCATCATTCCGATCTATCCGTTATCCCACTCAAAATGCGGTCCGCACAGCGGAACGAACACAAACTTGCTTCGTCCCAGCTGGATCAAATCGTAGGCGTTCAGCTCCACCGGCGTGTATACCGCCTCATTGTTGTGGTAAGCCAGGCCGGAAGCGTCCCCCGGCAGCAAATAAAAATTCCGCTTCTTCGGGTCGTACACGATCACCGCGTGGTTGCGCCGGGACACCGCGTTATCCCCGATGATCCGGATCTGCATTTCCTCCGCGCGGCCGATAAAGTTTTTTTCCGCCATAATGCGGTAATCCTGGCCCATCTGCGGACCTTCCACGCAGACCAGCCAGCCGGTCACCGGCTGAATGCCGGTCGTCTCCCCGAGATAGGGCATCGTCTTGTCATCCGTCTCCGCGGCCGCCGGCGGCCGGCGCGTCTCGCCGCGCGAAGGCTGCTCCAGCACCGTATTGCAGTAAGGACACGTGTTGCCGTGCTTTCTCGTACTGAACATGTGTCCGTTCAGGCATCTCGTCAAACTCATCTTTAGACTCATTCCTCCGTATGTATTCGTGCTTTGGCTTTGGGCCGGATTATTTGACTAGCAGCCGCGTGTTCGCGATAAACACCATATCTCCCGTGCCGATTTCCTGCGGTTCCTCGGCGACGAGCCGCCGGGTTTCACTGCTGCCCGCCTTGCGAAGCCCCGTCCCGCTGTGGGATTCCGTGTCTTCGATATACCACCGGTCCCCGACGCGGTTTAAAACGGCATGCTCCGGACTGACCAGCGAAGCGTATTCGCAGTCCGACAAATCTATATCAACCTCGCCGCGGTGACCATTTTTGCCGATCAGGACTGAGGTTTCCCCTTTGACGAACCATTCCTTGACGCGTTCTCCGTCATCGTCGAGCAGCACGATCTTGGCGACCGCCTCCGCCCCCTCCCGAATCTCGCGTTTCCGGGGACCTCCCGTCCAGACGAGCACACTGGCCATGATGGCCGACACCGCGACGGTGGCCATTTGCAGCTTGTAATGTAAAGGGCGGAGAAGGGCATAAGTGACCATACCGGCCAAAATCCCGTAAATTAAAACATTCAGGAAGACAATCCATCCGGATCTCTTCGATTCCACATCCGCTACCTCCGTAATCCGTAATTCCGTCATCCGTAAACATTCCGTCCGTTGTGCCGGTTATTTTTTTCGATATCCAAAAAATTGATTAAACATCGCGGTCGTATCCAGCGGGTTCTTCCCCGCCTCCTCCGCCTTGGCCTCTTGGCCGTTGTCGCCATGTTCATGGCTCTGCGAAACCTTTGCAAAAAATTGCTCAAACTGCTGTCTGATGCGCACCGGATCAAAGCCGTCGATCCCGGCCCCGCTTGCGCCCATACCGGCCGTTCGGCCTGATGCTGCCGGGCCCGTTCCCGGTCCCCCGGCCTTGCCTCGCTCCCCGCCGCGTCCTGTCTTCGCGGAGGCCAGCTTCCGGTCATAGTCCGCGCGCAGCGATTCGTCGTTCAGCGTTTCATAAGCTTCCACAATCTGTTTGAACCGCGCCTCCGCCTCCGGGTTGTCCCGGTTGACATCGGGATGGTACCGCTTGGCCAGCTTGCGGTAAGCCTGCCGGATCTCGGTGGTCCCGGCATCACGGGCAACGCCCAGCTGCGCATAGTAATCGGTCATACGCGTTTCCCCGCTTTCCCCTAAGGTGGTCCTTGCCGGGTGGCAAGGTACAGTAAATCTCAAGGGGAAGCCCCCTTGAGATTTACCGACTATCTCTAATATCAGTTCATGCCAAAATTACTTGCCGGCGTCGTACCCGCCGTTGAGCTTGGCCAGCTCGGTTTTGTCTTTCTTTTGCTTCACGTAAAGCTCGAATTGCCCAACCCCTTCGGTGTCGCCAAACGTTTCTTTGTAGTCGACCACGAAGGCGTTCGGGAAGTGGATTTCGCGAACCACTTGGTCGGCGGCGATCACTTCCAGCGTCAGCTTGCGGTAGCAGTCCGCCTTTTCGGCCGGAACCAAGGACCATTGCGCCAGTTTCAGCGTATCGTCCGCTTTGTCGCCGTCGGTGGCGGTGATGATCTTGCCGATGATTTTCAGCGTGGAGCCCACGTCCGTGGATCTAGCGTTGGAATCGTCCGGCGTGTCGGTGTCGTAAACCACTCTTTGAATGTTGTCCAAGCCCAATTCGATCGTTTCTGCGCCTTCCACTTTCAGTTTAAATCCCATAAGTACTTTTCCTCCTTAAAAATAAATGGTGCTCGGCCGAAGCCTGGCGGCTTCAGGGCCGAAATTTATGTAACAAGACGAGCCGGATGGCCGCGTCTTCCACATACAACAATGAGTCGGTTTAAACTTAAACCTTGACGGCACTTGTGCCCTTGGTGATCATGACCTCGAGATTCTTCACGTTTCCGTTGTAGATCAGGTCGATGTGGCACAGATTGTTCTTCTCGTCGATAACGTAGTTGATATCGTCACCGTCCTGGATGATCGAGTTGATAAAGCCCCGTTTCGACAGCCACATGCTCTTCTGGCTGCTCGGGTTGTTGCTGAAAAATTTGACGATATTCTCATGCTTGAAGTCGGCGGTCTGGAACCGCAGGATGCGCTCGATATATGTACTGACCAGCGTCTTGTAAATGGAATCGAAGCCGTCCTCGGACTGGGCCAGGCTGCGCGCCTTGTAGACGGTGATGCGCCGGATGTCCTTGCCCTGCAATTGGGCGTTTTCCGAGGAGAAAATAAAGCCGAAGTTCTTCCGGTTGATCGAATCCTTGATCGTATTCGTAAACCCGGTGATTTCCTTCGCCATGGTGGTCACGGCACGCAGGCTGTTCTCGCCGGCTTCGATGTCGAAGCGTACGCCCGGGAAATCCTTGCTCGTATTTTTGAACGATTCCTTGAGATATTCCGGACACTGGTAGGCCGAGACGATGCCGGCGGCGACGTAGGAAGCGCCCACGTACACACCTTCGATCCACAGCTTGAGGATGTCTTCCTTCTCGCGGGAAAGCTGGGCCCCGTTTTCCGTTTGAACCATGCGGCTGTCGATGACCACACCGGATTTCTCTTTCGGAATGACCGTAAAGTTCGGAACGCACGGAATCGCGTATTCGCTGTATTCCTTCCGGATGAGCGGCGCGCATTTGTCGATGTACTTGTCGATGCCGGCCGTCGCCATGTTGTTGAACGTCGTCTCTTCCCCGGTTTCGAAGCTGAAGAAGATCTGCACTTTGAACTCCTTGACGACCTGCATCAGCATGGACAGCGATTCCATCGTGTTGCCGTCCTGCTTGGCAATCTTCTCGTTCCCCTTGAACCGCTCCCGGGTCACCTTCACCTTGCCGGCGGTTTCCAGTTCCACCGACGGAACGATGCCGAACCAGATCGTATCCGAGAAATCGTTCTTGGCGTTGACCGTGTTCAGGTAGGTTTCCAGCCGCGGAATGTTCGCGCTCTTCACCAACATTTCCAGCTTCGCGTTGGTCACGAGCAGCGATGGAGCCATCCCTTTGTTTTTGACCGCGTATTGGTCGAAGAACATTTTGACGCCGAGGATTTTTTCCACCAGCGGTTTGACCGTCTTCACGAAATCGTCCTTCGCGGTTTTGTAGAACTCCAGGTAAGTGTTGTAGTTCTGAACCTCCTGCTCGACGTTCACTTCGCCGGCTACGGCGGGCAACGGGCTAAAGGTACGTACAACGAGATCTTTTACGTAACCGGACGGCGCCTCCGTAATGGAGTTGTAATCCTCTTCGAAGACGAGCGCCAAATCGCTCGATCCGTTCTCGTCCAGCAGCACCAGTTCCGTGCTTTCGCTCTTTGGAGCTTCGATGATTTTCAGTTCGCCGCTCTCGCCGATCGTCAGCATCCCGATCTGTACGGCTTCCGCGTCGTTTTCCTCGTTCGAGCCGCCCAGCAAGAGCCGCGTCTTGATATCCTCAATCGCCAGCGGCAGCATCGCCATGACGTTGTTGTAATTGGCGCTGGCCTCCTCGAACATGGCGTTCAGCTTGTCGCCCATATCGAGTTTTTTCGGATCCTCTTCGTCCAGCTTTTCGTATTGTCCGTACAGGTAATGAATTTCCTTCCGGACCTGGCGGATATCGTCCATCACTTTTTTCGGGGAAATCATGTCGAGCAGGTGCTCGAATTTGAAATCCACGTTCGTCATCCCCTGGCTGCGCTTGGTGTCGATCAGCGTAAACAGCATTTTCAGGAAATCGTTGTTCTGATCAATCCGGATTTCCGAGATCGCGTCCTCGGCGATGCCCTCCGGCTTCTTCAAGGTGTAAACCACCTTTTGGTTGGCCGCGTTAAAAAACGAGTATACCGTCGGCGAGAACTTGTTCAAGAACTCGTCGAAGCTGCGGACCAGCAAATGTCCGTTGATCTCCTTGATTTTGTCGTCGCTCAGACTGTCGATGCCTTTGACATCGCCCACGATCGTGATCAGGTCGAGCTTCTCGGGATTGATCTCTTCGAACAGCATCGTTCGATTCGTCTGATTAATAATGTCCACCGTGTTTTTCCTCCTCCCGTTTCCGAAGCGTCTTCGGCCTGACGGCTCGCTCCAAACCTTTCCCTGCCGAACGCTTGAATACTGATGTTTTTCGACGGCAGTCGACCGCCTTAGTGTTTCAGACCCAACCGGTTTGCGAATGGTTCGCACTACCCGGGTCTTGAGGGTAAATATAAATGGCGTCCCGCCAAATTGTCAATATCTTGAATCTCTGTGCCTCACAGGGACTTATAGCCTATACAAAAAAGAATTTGAGGGAGTTTTATCCAATAGAAGTCCTAATTTTTGGAACTGTATACAAAATCAATTGTCTGCTACCGATATATCCTTAGATATACATAATCCGATAGTCACTTTCGCTCCAAACGACATATTCTAGTACATAAGGCGGGTATGAAGATGAGGATGGAAATGAAGCAAAAATTCGCGCCGGCAGGAAAATTGATTTTTAGGACTATTATCCTATTTTTAATTTTTTCGTTATTTGTTCCGATTTTTGTCACTTTCCCACAGGTTTCTGCTAATGATTTACAAAAAAATCCGGGGGATGCGTTCGATGCGGTATTCGTGCTCGACACCAGCTATTCCATGAACCATGCCGACCCGAATAAAACGGCGAACGAAGTGATCCATATGTTTATGGATATGAGCGAGGCCAGCCGGACACGGATCGGATTTGTCGCCTATAACCACCATATCGTGGCGTCTTCGCCGCTGACTCCGATTTCCGTCACGGCCAACCGCACGAAGCTGAAACAGGCGATGGCCGGACTGCGAAGAACCGGGTACACGGATTTGGGGCTGGGTCTGGTAAAGGGCGGCAATCTCTTGTCGTCCGGAAAGAGCGGCGCGGAGAAGGGGGAAGCGCGAATCCCGTTTATGATATTGCTGTCGGACGGGGAGACCGATTTCGGCCCCGTTTCGCCGACCAACCGGACGGTTGCCGATTCGACGAAAGACGTGGAGACCGCGATCAAAAAAGCGCAGAAGGAAGGCTACCCCATCTATACGATCGGCCTGAACCATGACGGGACCGTGAACCCGGATGAACTGGAGCGGATCGCGAACGAAACCGGAGGAGCCTCTTATATCACCAGCAGCGCCGACGATTTGCCGGAGATTTTCAACCGGATTTTCGCCGCGCAAATGAGATCCGTGCTGATGCCGGTCGCCGGCGTGACCGCCACCGGGAAGCTTCAGGAGGTGCCGGTGGACATCCCGAATTCCAGCATGGGCGAGGCCAATATCATCCTGCTGTCCGAGCATCCGCTGCAGGAGACGCAGCTGTTCTACAACTCCGAAAATATCCGGATGTTCAAATCGGGGACCTATACCTTAGTCAAAATCAAGGAGCCGGGAAAGGGAACCGCCAAGGTGAAATTCAGGGGAACGACCGGGGATTTGGTCAAAATCAGCCTGCTCGGAAGCTATGCGCTGGAAACCGAGGCTCGGCTGACCGGGGACTCCGTCATCAAGGGCAAGCCGGCCGGGGTGGAGGCCTATCTGACCGCCGCCGGACCGGGCAAACCGCTGGAGGATCTGGAGGTTTATGCGGGAATGACCGCGAAGCTGGTCGTACTGGACAAAAAGACGAACGAGGAAACCAGCGTGGATATGCGGCTGCAAGGCGGGCGGTATACCGCCGACTATACGTTCCCGAAATCCGGCGATTACGCGTGGAGCGTGAAGCTGAACGGCCCGAGCTTTTACCGGAACAGCCCCATCGTGCCGGTGAAGGTGGCCAATCTGGCACCGGCGGTCACGGGCAAGCTTGAACGGGGGTTAATCAAGGAGGACGGGGTGTCCGTATTGCCGATGAAGGAGTTGTTTACGGACGCAAACGGAGATTCGTTAGTGTATGAAATCAAGAGCCCGGCCGGAGAAGGTGGGAGCGTGTCGGCCGAGCTGGCGGACGGGCAGCTGCGTATCTCCCCACTGCGGACCGGCCAGGGCACCGTTACGCTGGTTGCGACCGACCCGGAAGGCGGGACGGCCACCGCGGTGCTGAAACTTTCCGTGAAATCCAAATATACCGTGGTGTTCTGGTCCATCGCCGGGGGGCTGGTCCTGGCCGCCGCCGGGTTCCTGCTGTACCTGTGGCTTCGTCCCAAGCCGGCTTTTACCGGGAAGCTGGAGGGTTACTTCCTGGCTACGGCCAGCGGCAGCGAGGTTCCGGTGAAGTCGTGGCCGCTGACCTCCTTTACGGGGCGAAGCGTCAGTCTGGGCGAGCTGTTCCGCAGCCTGGACGTCAACGAGCCGCTGCCGGAAGCCGAGCAGATCATGTTTAAGCCGGCCAAAGGCGGCAAGCTGTTCGTCAAGAACACCACGCGCTGCTCCCTGGTGCGCAACCGCACGCCGCTGCCGAAGAATAAACAAGAAATCCTCGAATATAATGACAAATTGTACATTACGTTCGAGGATGGCATTACGGAAATTGAGCTTCGATATAAGCCGATCAAGCCGAATACGAATATTTTTATCCGGACCGACGCCTCCGCAGGGAAGACCGGCTAGCGTAATACTCCAGTCGGATCGCCCGCTTCAGTCCTTTCAACGAGGATGCGCGGCGTTCGGGCGGGACGGTCAGGGCGCGGCGCACGGCCCGGGCCAGAAACGGCCAGGAGCGCCGGAGCCCGGCGCCGAGCGGCTCCAGGCTGTCGTCGAACAGCCGCTGCCGGACATCGCGCGGCGCTTCGCCCCGGCAGCAGTAGTACAGCACGGCCGCCATGCCGTACACGTCGCTCATCGGCCCCTGCCGGGAGTGCTCCGAGTACAGCTCCAGCGGCGAATACCCGGCCGTGGTGAGGATCGGATGCCCGCTCGTCTCATAGCGGACGGCCGAACCGAAATCGAGCAGCTTGGCGCGGCCCTGCTCATCGATGATAATGTTGCCCGGCTTCAAGTCCCGGTGAATCACGCCGCGGCGGTGGAGATGCTCCAGCGTTCCGATCAGCGGCAGGATGCTCCGGTACAGGAAGCCGGGCTCCGCCATGTCCGGGTGCCCGCCGATCACCCGGTCGAGCGTCAGGCCCGGGCAGTACTCCATCACGAGGTACGCCGTGCCGTTCTGCTCGAACCGGTCCAGACACCGGACGACGCCGGGATGCTCGCAGGCCTGAAGCAGGCTGCCTTCCTGCAGGAAGGCCTCCCTTAGCGGCTCGTATTTTTCCGCCGGAGTCCCGGTCCGCCGGTGCACCGATTTGCCGTCCCGGCCCCGGCGCACCAGCGCCCGCGGAAAAAACTCCTTGATCACGCACTTCACCCCCAACTGCTCATGGCGTGCCGCGTAAACGATCGCCAGCTCGCTGCTGGAGAGGACGCTGCGAATCCGGTAGGTTGTTCCCGCGTCCGCATCCCCCGCATCCCCGCCGCTCAATCGCATATTGCGCCCAAGCGCTTCGCCGCCCGCCGATTCGATTGCCCCGATTGATCCGATTGACTCGATTCTCACGCTCACGTTGCTCCCCCTGCTTCTGTAGTTTGCTTATTTACTGACGCAGTTTCTGCCCTTTTTCTTGGCCCGATACAAGGCCGTATCCGCGGATTTCATCACGGTGTCCGGCGTTTTATGTTTGTCGCTCTTTTGGGAAACCCCGATGCTGATCGTTATGTAAATTTGTTTTTGCTTCGCCTTGCCGGTGCCGCGGCCCCGCGCTTTCCGCCCGGACTTGCTTTTGCCTCTGCCGCTTCGGCGCAGTGTAAAGGCCCTTTTCGACACCTTCTCCCGTAATTCCTCCAGATGGGGCACAACCTCGCTGCTATTTTTTCCGGGAAAAAGAATCGTAAATTCCTCACCCCCGTACCGGTATGCCTTCCCGCCGCCCGTCACGTCCTTGATCGTGGAAGCGACCAGCTTGAGCACCTCGTCTCCCGTGTCATGGCCGTAGGTGTCGTTAAATTTCTTGAAGTGGTCGATGTCCAGCATCGCGATCGCGTAATTCATCCCGAGCTTCATCATATCCTGCTTGAGTGCCCGCCGGGAAGGCAGGCCGGTCAGCTCGTCCGAAAACGCCATCGAATAGGAATCTTGAATAATCGATATGATCAGGATGATGCCGGAGACCGCAAAAGCTACCGCATAAAGCACCCGATCGCCGCCGGATTTGTGCAGGGCGTAGAACAGGGCGCACAGTAGCGCGATAAATGAAATATCCTGCGAAGAGCGGTGCGACACCTGCCGGATGACGAGAATCACCAGCGCCGCCAGAAACAACAGCAGCGAGGCTTGCGAAAGGGGCGTTAATGCGCCTGACTTTACCGCCGGGACCCAGTCTTTGCCGAGCGTGTGCAGCAGTTCTTGTTGCCCGGGGTCCAGCAGCCAGTAGGCGAGGGCAACCTGAGCGGCGATCGCCGCGATGCGCAGCAAGCCCCATAAGCTTAAAATCCCCCGCTCCCGGAAAAAAGAGAACAGCGCGATGTTAAACGGCAGCAGCAGCCCCAGCAGCAGGTGAATATCGTTTCTTTGCGCCGCCAAGCCCCTCGTGATTCCGGCAAGATCGGTATACGCCGCCAGCCCCAGGGCCAGCACCGACAGAATGAAAAATTCCCGGCTGCGGTTGAACTTCCAGGAAATGACGCCCCCGATCAGGAAGATGACGTAAGGGGCCAGCTTCACCATATCGAGCTGCGCCGGGGATAAGACGGTTGTCTTGATGTAGAACAGATAAGCCAATGCCAAAATTGCAAAAGGAAGCACAAGCTTAAACGTCGTTTTCATGATTGTCTTCAAAAGATAAGCTCCTCCATGCGAGGTTATGTACACTATTATTATCGGCCGGAGAGGGAACTCGGCTTAGTGTTCGGTTCCCTCTTTCATAAACTTTACGATGGCTTCAACCGTTTGGCGCTGCTACTCCTTTTGGAAAATCTTCGCCTTCCCGTCCCCCTTCTGCTCCCCGTAATTCCGGCTGGTACTAACGCCTGAGAGGAGTCTAACGGCTGTGGCAGCCGCTATTTAACGAAAAGTAGCCCTTTCGAAATTCTAACGGTCGTGAGCGCCGTTATTCTCCTGGATTCTCGCCTTAACAGCCTGTTAATGCGAAAATAAGCGCCGTGGCGACCGTTAGAATGGGAAATCGGCGTTTTCAGGACAAATAACGGCTGTGGCAACCGTTAGCGTTAATTTTCGTCTTTCTTGCAAGGCTGCTCATGCGACGGCGGTTAGGGAAATGAGACACTCACGCCGGATCCAACTCGCCACACCGAGGCGACAAGTTTCAAAATAAGCAGCACCCTGCCAGGTTTGATGCAACTTCAGTGCGCAAAAGCCCTTTATTGACCAGCCCGCTGCCCGCTTCATAAAGAAGGAACTGGCCGCGGCCGAATTACGCCATCCTCGTCAATCTACTCGGGCAGAAGCTCCTCCTTCCAGCTCAGTTTGCGATACAGCAGTGTTCCTTCCGCCAGCAGATCGTACATCGCCGTAATCCTCAAATACTTGGTAATCCCGGGTTTGACATCAAAATAATGGCTCCCGCACAAATAGGCGCAGTAAAACTCCTCCCAGCCCTTATACTTGTTCTGCAGCAGGGTTGCGGCTTCCAGCTTGATTTCCCAAGCTTCCTCCTTGGTCAAAAACCCTTTGGAAACGCCCACTCGGCTAAGCATAACAGCCCAGGCTCCGCCATAAGCACTTACATCGCCGGAAGGCAGCTGATGCAGACATTTATTCACGACGTCCCATTGGGCATGCTCCTTCTCGCCCTGCTCCTCCAGGATCGTCTCAAGATACCGGCTGCGCGCGTCAGCCGTGAGGGCCGTGAGATACCCGTGTCGGCCGAGATATTCCTCCCGTCCCCCGTCATCCAGCAGCCAGCGGATTTGCCGCTTCAGACTTTCGGCATCCTTGATGCTCCATATTTTGAGGGCATCGCGAATGACGCTCTTGCGAACCATCCGTTCCATGAGACCAAACTCGTAAGCCACGTAGTAGTTTTGCAGCGTCCCTTTCAAGCAGCTTGCCGTGAGACAGCGAAAATACAATTCCAGCCGTTTCCGCTGCCGCTTGCTGTATTGATTCGGCATCGGTGAATCCTCTCTTCTTTATTATGTAAAAGACAATCTGGCGGTTCTCCAGGTTTTCCAACCGCATCCTCCCAAAATGACCGGCAGCGCCCAGAGTGATACCGGCGGCAGGTCGAATACAAAATACGCCAGCGCAAACAGAAACAAATACAACCAGCTTAAACGGAACATGATCAGAACGTAAGTCCAGCGGCGGGCTTTTTGCGCCATCTTTTTCAGCTCGGCATAATTAGGATTAGACTCCTGGGAGTAGAGACGGGGATTCCGAAGCATGATCAGCATCACATTGTACCGGAAGTGATAGAATCCTTCCCATGTCGGTCGGGCCTCTGTGTACTCTTCCCAGATGCTCTGAACTTGCCCCAGCTCCAATTTTGCCTTGGCGGACAAAGCGAGGAGGTCCTGATCCGGGGTGTAGTATTCCCGGGCCAGCTCACATTGCTGGAGTACGTCCTCATACCGCCCTTCCGCAAACAACCCTTGGGCGTACAACTGTCGGGCTTCCCGATCCTGGGGACTCAGGTCAAGAGTTCCCTGCAAGCTGGCCATCGCTTCGGACTTCCGTCCCGTCCTGAGGTAAAGTTTTGCCCGCATCAATTGCAAGTCCGGATCCTCCCGGAATATCCCGGCCGCCTCGGTCAATGCCGCTTCGGCCTCCACCAGGTCGTCCTCTCTCATGGCCGACTGAGCTTCCTGCCTGAGCTCCAGGTAATGCTCAATATCGAAATCCAAAGCTTTTCCCGCAAAACATTCGTATCCCAATTCGGCGGTTCCCCGGATTTGCTCCAAGATATAGTCAACTACCTCATCATCGTAAGATTCATATAATGCTTCCTTGGACTCCAGCGGCCGAAAGGAGTCGTCCAGAATCGTCCATACTTCCCGCGGCATATACCGATGCCTCTCCAAAAAATGCACCAGCCCGTTCACCCGCACGTCCTGATACGCCATATTCCACATAAAATCATCCGCCATGAGCGCAATCCACGCCTCGGGATCTATCCGGCGGGGGAAGTCGTCGTAAAGGTGCTTCATCTTTTCAAAAAATACCTGCACCGGATGCGGCTTCGTCCCAACGGGTACTCGAAAGTCCTCCTCCGCTTCAAAAACCGTCTGACGCATGACCGCTATTTCTTCATATGTAGGTTCGTTCCATTCCCCCGCTTCCCGCTCGTCATCGGCTCCGACCCGCTCCAGATCGCCGGCCCGCTTCATCGCCCATTCAAAAGCTTCGCGAAGCTGCTGGTACCCTTGCGGATCCTCTTCCGGATGATGGAGCTTCAATTGCCTGGCGTACGTTTTTTTAATGAGGGCTTTATCGGCCGTTGCCTCAATCCCCAATATCGACCAGTAACTCATTGTCCGGTTATTCCACCTCTCCTCGCTTGAATTTCAAAACATGATTTCATAATAAAAAACTCCCGGCAGCAAATGCGGGAGCTATGTTCATTATAACATAGGAGGCCGTCATACTCATCCAGACCGAAGGGTTTAATCACTTTACACTTTTGGGCTAATGATTTAAATACATCATAACTACAAGTAGATAGTTCACCTAACATTGCGAATTCTGCTTCATCTTGTTGCAGATACTCTACATTATTAGCATCATATACTCTATCTAATTGTTCACCATTAGCTGATTCCAATATAATTTTAAACATGCTATCCCTTCTCAAGTGATGAATCATCCGACGCTAGGCCCACACTATAAATGACACTCTGGTGAGTACTACTCATCTTGAAAACCAATAACGATCCACTCATCGACAACATCCCAAAAGTTTACATTATAATGTGGCTGATCATTTGAAAACCATTCGTAAAAATCCCGAATCGACTGTGGAATTTTACCCCAATTACTTTGTAGTTCGATGTTAGCGTTTTTAATGGATTCTAAAGGATTTCTTCCCTCGTAATAAATAATCTCACCATTTTGTGATTTAACAGAGTATAGAATTGAATATCGGTCATCGAAGTATAACAAATCGATTTCATAAAGGTTTTCCGTTAAATAGGATATTGTGTTTCTTAGTGCAATCGGGGAACAAGTTTTCCATACTCTCTCCTGGAAAAATGTACTCATTACCGCGTTGTTTCCTATGCTCACGAATAAAATTCCTGCAAATCTGCATGTTTTTTTCTTGTACGGAACAAGAATTTCAAAATGCCTGCAATTCTGCAGGAATTTTCGACGAAATCGGCTCATTTCTCTAAAATCGCTAGAAATACCTGCAGATTTGAATCTTTTTTCGCATCCCCTCGGGAATCGGTATAAATACCTGCAGATTTGCATCTTTTTGGAGTTGGAAGTGCGCTAGGTCCCTGATTGCCGTGGGCTAATACAAATTGGATTTCTATGGGCGTGAGACTCAGTACTAGTACTGGCGTATTTATCGATAATCTCACTCCAAAAACTATTGGCTCGCTAGTTCCCAGTATAACGACCCCCTTCCGGATATGAAGGTCCGGTCTGTGGGAGGGGAGATTCCGGAATTTCCTCAGGATTTCCTCTACATCTTGGACCTCGCCGATGACGTACGACTCGGGATTGCTCCGGCTAACTCCAAAATGCGATCCGGTTTACTATAATTCCAATTCGGCAGCGATCGTCCTATTGTCCTATTTTCCCAGATCTTCATCTTCCCAATATATCCCTAACTCCTCAAACGAAGTCCGGCTCTCTCTCCTGCCCTCGGGACTTTCTGCTCCAATCGTTTCGATTTCGCTTTTGGACAAAATGAGGGTCGCGTCAGGGTTGCTAATTTTCCTCTTATATATCGACTTTAGCAAGTTTACTTGTTCTGCGGACATCTCATAATACTCCCGCCAGGATTCGATTGCATCATCGTATTCCATGAACTGACGATCCAGGAAATATCCACCGTATTGCACGATTCTGACGATGTTATCCACTGAAGTCATGGTATCGTTGTCCCCCCAAAAGGCAGTAGTTATGGATGGTGAGATCGTGCCGTCTTCATTTTCATCGAGAAGGTATTCTAAAGTTTCATTTTTGGCCAGCTCAAGAACTTCCCTTGGTGCACCCGAAAAAAAATCCAATGCTGTAGGGATGTCGGTTCGAGTTTCATGCTCAGTTCGAAAAGCAGCGACAAAGCAGTGTTCATTGAAAGTAATCGTTCCTCTTCCTCCCGAATCGTCGACAACACTGTAGTTATCGCCATCCCATGAATGCTCGTATGAAAATTCGGGATAATGGGCAACCATGATGGCATGTGCAATGGACGCAAGTATGCAACCGTCCCATAACTTTTTTTTATTTAATTGACTGTTTAATGTTACTGGCTTCATGTTTTCTCCTTTTCGGTCTAGCGATGTTTTGGGGCTTGGCTTGAAGCCTGCCCACATATTTACGATTGTTCCAATTTAGCATCAGTTGGCCCATGTGCTCTCTTATGTCCCCGTAGGCAAATGCTGGCATTCGGATGGCGGGCAAGAATGCTGCTCTCACTCTCTCGCCCGAACTCTAACGGAAATGAGAGCCGCTATTTGGGTGATACTGGCTTTTCCAGTATTATAACGGAAATAATGGCGCCTAATCACCACTTTTTCTACAGAAAACAGGCCGTTCCTCCAAAATAGCGGCTGCTGCGTCCGTTAGAAATCCAAACTGCCCTCGACGTGCAAAATAGCAGCTATTGCGTCCGCTAGTAGATATCCGCGCAAGCAAAAAAGGCTCCACACCCCGGCATTTCTCATGCACTCTGGTGTGAAGCCTCCCCGCTGCTTATTGCCCTCCGACATCATCGGCTATTGGCCGCAGCACTTCTTATATTTCTTCCCGCTGCCGCATGGACAAGGATCATTACGCCCGACCTTGACCACGCGAATCGGAGTTTTGCTCGTTCTGCCCATCACGGTCGGTATAGTAGTTGGCTTCCCCGTGCCCAGCTCGGCCGGCGTGTGTCCACAGTTGGACCACAGTCTCGTGTGGTTGCTGACATCCACCAAAAGCTGAGCAACCTGCCGTACCTGCACCTCATCATCGAACACCAGCTCCCGGCGGTCAAATTCATAGATCATCTGCTGCATCGGAGCTTCCATGGAACAAGCCAACTGGATGTCGTCCACCAGGTAGTGGGCCATTTCTTCGTCCAGTCCCATGTTGCCGACTACGAAATCCTTCAAGGCTTTCAACTGCGGCGTCATTTCGAAGTAGCCGTCATCGGCGTAACGAAGCAGCTCCGCTTGGTCCGGAACATAATACGGTTTACCCTGAATCCGTTCCAGCAGAGATTCCAGTTCCCCTTCTTCTCCGCTGTGCGCCAGGCCCGCATCGACCAGCCAACCGTCCTGCAGGATAAATTCCCGCTCTCTTTGGAGGATATGCTCCAAATGAGTCTGGAACTCTTCCAGGGTGAGCTCGTCCGCATTTTGATCATTGAAAATTTCCACCAGCTTCTCCGGCTGGAAGGCCCCGTACAAGTGGGTCATGGCCAGCAAATATTGATAGACCCGGGCTCGTCTGTCGCGGGCGTCCCGGAACTCCGCCGTATTGAGCCGGGCATAGGCGGCCCGCACTTCCTCCGGAATCACCAAATGCAGCTCCCCTTCGTGGAAGTAGGTGAATAACAGGCCCCGATCCAGCAAAAAGGCATAGTATCCATAAGGCACGTAATTGTCCTGTTTAGACTTGTGGTCCACCGCCGACGCAAAAAGCTCCCATTCCTCGGCATCCAGAAGGAGCAGCGTCGATTCCAGCCGGTCTATATCCACCAGCGCTTCATGAACCGCCTGGATCAGCTCGTTCTGCTTCATTTTGGATCTGCCGGGAATACTGTACGTTCTGGCCAGCGCGGCCAGCCGGGTCTTTGTGAGCCCGCCCAAAATATCGGACAAGGACGTCTGCATTTCACCCACGATCGCATGCCGGATATTGTTCTCTTCCATCACTTGATTGAAATCCATCTGCTTAAAAACTCCTTTTCATCATTATAAAGCGTGCATTTTGGCTTCCGCCTCATCCCAAGCCACCGTATAGCCCTGTCCCTTGGCGCAAAAAATGGAAGAGGACGTATACTCCGGGTCCGCATCCTTATCGTAGCCGATCCGCTCGATAACCTCCCGCTCAGCATGGCAGCGGTCGTATCCCGCGAACGTCAGACTTAACTTCCCTTTTCCTTGGGTAAAAGAGGCCAATTGGCTGCCGTAGTCCATAAACGTCGCCACCGGCACCGTGCCCGTCAATACCGTCTGTTCTCCCTCCGTAACCGGTGCCTCGAACCGTCCGCTTGCCTGACCGATATCGGAAATCACCCGTCCGATCTGATCCGTTTCCACTTTGATTTTAAAGTGGTAATACGGCTCGAGAAGGACGTTATCCGCTTTTTCCAGCCCCTGGCGCAAAGCCCTGTACGCGGCTTCCCGAAAATCGCCGCCCGACGTATGCTTATTGTGAGCCCTGCCGGTGAGCAGGGTGATTCTCACATCCGTCAGCGGCGAGCCCGTCAGCAACCCGTGGTGATCCCGCTCAAAAAGATGGTGGCGAATCAGATTCTGGTTGCCCACGGATAAATCGTCGGCATGGCAGGCGTTCTCGAAGGCGATTCCCGAATTGCGCTCGCCGGGCTGCAGCCGCAAATGAACTTCGGCGTAATGCCCCAACGGTTCAAAGTGGCCGTGCCCGTCGACCTCGCTGTCGATCGTTTCCTTATATAAAATCTCCGGCTGGTCAAAGGCGACCTTCAAATGAAACCGCTCAAGAACAAGCTGTTCCAATACTTCGAGCTGAATCCGTCCCATAACATGAATATGAATCTGCTGGAGCGTTTCCTCCCAGACCACATTCAAGGAAGGATCCTCGGCATTCAGCAGGTTGAAATAGGCCAGTGCTTCCTTGACATGAATCCCCGGTTCAAAGATCACCTTGGATTTTAACGCGGGCACTGTTTCATACGCTGCCTTTTCCCGCAAAGCGCCGGCGCCATCCCCAACCTGGGTCCGGCTCAGGCCGGTCACGGCAAACAACTCGCCCGCCTCGACCCGATCGACCGTCTTATACTCGCTTCCGTTGTACCTCCGGATTTGGGTGACTTTTTCGCTGACCGGGTTCTGCGCGTCCCCGTATTCCAGGATGTCCCTTACTTTTAACGTCCCGTTCAACGCTTTGATGAAGGTAACCCGCGTCCCTTGCTCGTCATGGCGAATCCGGTAGACACGCCCGGCAAAAGGACCCTCGCCGTCGTAGTCTGTCACCGTTAACAGCTCCAGCTTGCGGAGGAATCCCTCAATCCCGGTACCCTGGAGCGCGGAACCATACGCGTAGGGGAAGATCTTGCGCTCTTTGACCAGAGAACGCATGACCTCAAGCCATCGCTGCGGATCATAGCCGTTCTCCAAGTAAGACTCCAGCAAGGCTTCGTCCCGCTCGGCGATAAAATCAACCAGTTCACCGCTCATCCCGCCGTCATCCGTCAGGCGGTCCGTCATGTCACAGAGCTCCGCCCCGAATTCCGTCCGAAGCTCCTCGGCCACACGAGCCACATCGGCGCCCACCCGATCCGTTTTATTGATGAAAAAGAAGCAGGGGACCCGGTGCCTGTTCAGCAGTTCCCATACGGTTTCCGTCTGCCCCTCGAGGCCTTCCACGGCGCTGACCAGAATAATCGCATAGTCCATCGCCTGGATCGCCCGCTCCGTCTCGGGGGAGAAATCCATATGCCCCGGCGTATCGATCAGGTAATAGGAGGAATCTCCATAGACAAAGCGGCCCTGATCGGCAAACACCGTAATTCCCCGCTGCCGCTCGATCTGATGGCTGTCCAGAAACGCATCCCGATGATCGACCCGACCGCGGCTTTTGATACTCTTCGTATAATAGAGCAGCTGTTCCGAGAAGGTCGTCTTCCCGGCATCCACATGCGCCAATATCCCAATGGTCTTGTTCATGGTTGCCTCCGGAAATAAACTGTCGTCTCATATTATAACACAGGACGCAAATGCTTGATTTTTTCAATTTCTACTATATAAAAAGCAACTCGTAACCAGCTGGCCGCAATGTTAATTCTGTACAAAATCACAGTAAAAAACGACAAGTTTATCCTTGGGCAATTGTGCTATAATCACGTTGATTCGCTAAACCGATAAATTTGTAAGGCGTTTCAACAACCGTGTGAAAACACACAGAAACAGGTGATTAAATGTTCGAGCTGAAGTGGCTGTGGCAGAACCTGGAGGGAGACCGAACGCGGTATATTCTGGCTCTCTTCCTCTCGGTCGTGGGGTCGTCGCTTACGATCGTGAATCCGTACATCAGCCAGCGCATCGTGGACACGTTCATTTCCGGTGACCACGCGATGCAGAATCTGACGCAGGAGCGCGGGCTTCTGATTATGCTTTGTCTGGGCATGATCGGCTTCTCTCTGCTGCGCACAGGTCTAGCCTATTTGACGACGATGCAGTACGAGTATGCCTCGCAAAATATGCTGTACCGCATCCGCATTTTTTTGTACAACAAAATTCAGGGTCAGGATATGGAGTATTACGATCGCAACCGTACCGGCGATCTCATGACCAAGATGACAGGCGATCTGGACATGGTGCGCCACTCGATGGCGTGGATTATCAAAACGATCATCGAATCGCTGACGATCTTCATCGCGGCCGTCGTTTACTTTTTCTCCATCGATGTGGAATTGACTCTTTGGCTGCTGATTCTTTCGCCGCCGATTTTTATTGTAGCCTATATATTCGCCAAGCGCGTTCGTCCCATGTATGTGGACCTGCGCGAACGGCTCTCCCAGCTGAACACGACCACGCAGGAGAACATCGCCGGCAACCGGGTGGTCAAAGCCTTTGCCCGCGAGGATTACGAGGTGGAGAAGTTCACAGAGAAGAATGTGAACTATGCCAAGGCGAACAAAGCCGCCGCCCTCGTCTGGCTGGATTACTTTCCCTACCTGGAGTCATTTGCGCAAGCATTTAACGTCATCCTTATGTTCGTCGGCGGTCTGTTTGTCATGAACGGCCGGATCACTTTCGGCGAGTTTGCGGCCTTTTCATCCCTGATTTGGGCCGTATCCAACCCGATGCGCAACATCGGGATTATCATCAACGATATTCAGCGGTTCTTCGCCAGCTTAAGCAAAATCGTGGACGTCTATTATGCCCGGCCGCACATCGTCAACGAGCACAACGCTATCGATAAACGGCGTTATGATGGCCGCATCGAGTTTGACCACGTCAACTTTAAATACGATAACGTGAAGGTTCTGGATGATGTAAGCTTTACAGTTGAACCCGGTGAAACCGTTGCCATCATGGGCTCGACGGGATCGGGCAAAACGACGCTCGTCAACCTCATCCCGCGTTTCTACGACGTCTCCGAAGGCCGCGTGCTGGTCGACGGCGTTGACGTGCGCAAGCTGGAGCTCGACGAGCTTCGCGGGAATATCGGCGTGGCGACGCAGGACGTCCTCCTGTTCTCCGACACGATCGACGGAAACATCGCCTTTGGCGATCCCGATCTCCCGGAAGAGGATACGGTGAAATATGCCCGCCTGGCCGCGGCGCATGATTTTATCACCAGAATGCCCGAAGGGTACGACACGATCGTCGGGGAGCGCGGCGTCGGCCTGTCGGGCGGGCAAAAGCAGCGCATCGCGCTGGCCCGCGCCATGGCGGTGCGCCGGCCGATCCTCATCCTGGATGACACGACCTCCGCGGTCGATCTCGAAACCGAGGAACATATCCAGCAAAGCCTGCGCGAACTGGACCACCCCTGCACGAAGATCATCATCGCACAGCGCGTGTCCACCACCGCGCAGGCCGACCGCATCCTGATCCTGGATGGCGGCCGCCTGATTGAGGAAGGCACCCACGCCGAACTGCTGGCGAAGCGGGGCTACTATTACGACGTATTTATGCTGCAGAATGAAGGCATCGGAAGGCAGGTGAGCGTTCATGGCAAGGAATAAATTCGATATCGACGAGAACCTGGAATCCCCTTTTGACATCAAGCACTTCCGTCGGGCCATGGTCTATATCAAGCGGCAGAAGAAGCCCATGATCATCGCGTTCGTGCTCAGCGCCCTGTCCGCGGCGATCGCGCTGTCGGCGCCGCTCATCCTGCAGCATGTCGTCGACGTGACAATTCCCGAAAAGGCGGTCGGTGCCTTGTTCGGCTGGTCGGCGCTGATGCTGGTGACGATCGTCGTCAGCGTCATCCTGGCGACGATCCGCTCGCGGATTATGACCCGCGTCGGGCAGGACATTATTTTTGAAATCCGTAGCGATCTGTTCAAGCATTTGCAGCAGCTTCCGTTCAAATATTACGATGACCGTCCGCAGGGCAAAATTCTCATTCGGGTCGTCAACTATGTCAACTCGGTCTCGGACGTGTTGTCCAACGGGATCATCAACTTTATTCTGGAAATGCTGAACCTGATTTTTATTGCGGCGTTTATGTTTGCCGTCGATGTCCGGCTCTCGCTCATAACGCTGGCGGGGCTGCCCGTCTTCCTCGGCATCATGCTGATGATCAAAACCCGGCAGCGCCGGGCGTGGCAGGCGGTTTCCAACAAGAACTCCAACCTGAACGCGTATTTGCAGGAAAGCATCAGCGGGATCGGCGTGACGCAGATCTTTTCCCGGGAGAAGCGCAATGAAGGCATCTTCACCCGGCTCGCCGCCAACTTCCGCAAAGAATGGATGCGGGCGCTACGCTTCAACGCCCTGATTCCTTTTTCGGTCGACAATCTGGCCACCATCGTGTCGGCGTTGATCTTCCTGATCGGTCTGCTCGCACTGGGTCCCGGGGGGGCGACTTTCGGCGTCATCCTGGCCATGAGCAGCTACGCGGCGCGCTTCTGGCAGCCGATTCTAAGCCTGTCGAACCTGTACAACAGCTTCATCAACGCGGTCGCCTACCTGGAGCGGATCTTTGAAACGTTGGATGAGCCGGTCACTGTCAGCGATGTGCCGGACGCGAAGGAACTTCCGCCGGTGCAGGGCCGCGTCAAATTCGACAACGTCACCTTTGCCTACGATCCGGGGCACAACATCCTGGAGAATCTCTCCTTCGACGTCCGGGCGGGCGAGAGCATCGCCCTGGTCGGTCCGACCGGGGCGGGGAAGACGACGGTTGTCAACCTGATCTCCCGGTTCTACAATCTGACCGGCGGGCAAATTCTCGTCGACGGCCACGATATCTCGCAGGTGACGCTGAAATCGCTGCGCAGCCAGATGGGCATCATGCTGCAGGACAGCTTTATTTTTTCCGGCACGATTATGGACAATATCCGCTACGGCCGGCTCGATGCCACCGAGGAGGAAGTGATCGCCGCCGCGAAGACGGTCTGCGCCGACGAGTTCATCCGCGAGTTTGAGCAAGGCTATCAGACGGAAGTCAACGAGCGCGGCTCCAAACTGTCCCAGGGACAGCGGCAGCTGATCTCGTTTGCCCGGACGCTGCTGGCCGACCCGCGTATCCTCATCCTGGACGAAGCCACCTCGTCGATCGACGCGAAGACCGAGCGTCTGCTTCAGCAGGGCTTGAACGAGCTGCTGAAAGGGCGCACTTCGTTCATCATCGCGCACCGGCTGTCCACCGTGAAAAACTGCGACCGCATCATGTACGTGTCGGACAAGGGCATCGCGGAAAGCGGTTCGCACGACGAGCTGATCGCCCGTCGCGGCCTCTACCACCGCCTGTACACGGCGCAGAAGATGGAAGCGTAAAGCCACACGCAAACAGCAAAAAGGCTGCCGATTCATTCAGGTTCGCGTGAACCTGTTATGAATCGGCAGCCTTTCTTTCTTAAAATGACCCGGCAAGCGGCGGCTTTGGTTGTGAACTCCTGCTCAATCCGCAATTACGTCCCTTCCCCCTGCAAATCCCCGCTATTGGGCGAACGGTGGGACTACCTACGGTGCGCTAGCTAGGGGTGAACTCCATTGAGCTCGATCCAGTTAACGGGAATTCCTCCCGTTAATTTTGCTCTTTCTATCTATGTGGCCCAACTTAGCGGGAATTTCTCCCGCTATTTCCGCCCAAAGGGGCCAATGAGGCCTTCCTTTCGCTGATTAGCTGGAGATTTTCCAGCTAATTGTAGCCGCAGAGCAGAATCGCCCAAATTAACGGGATGTTTTCCCGTTAATTCTCCCGGGCTGGTTGCTCCAACGAACTCATCGAATCGCCTTCCCCCTGCAAATCCCCGCTATTGGGCGAACGGTGGGACTACCTACGGTGCGCTAGCTAGGGGTGAACTCCATTGAGCTCGATCCAATTAACGGGAATTCCTCCCGTTAATTTTGCTCTTTCTACCTAAGTGGCCCAACTTAGCGGGAATTTCTCCCGCTATTTCCGCCCAAAGGGGCCAATGAGGCCTTCCTTTCGCTGATTAGCTGGAGATTTTCCAGCTAATTGTAGCCGCAGAGCAGAATCGCCCAAATTAACGGGATGTTTTCCCGTTAATTCTCCCGGGCTGGTTGCTCCAACGAACTCATCGAATCGCCTTCCCCCTGCAAATTCCAGCTTTGAGAGGAACGGCGCGACTTGCTGCGAATTACGTCAGTGCCGGGCACAGGCCCGGAAGCGCAGGCCAAGCCGTGCAGGCCCGGGCAACCCCCAGCACCCCCACTGGGCCTACACATCCCACAGTGACTTTATGCAGCTAACCGGACAACCCGTCTCGCATAAACATCGCAATCAAAATCGCCTGCGCCGCACATCATCAGCTCTTCGAAGGTTTCATCCTTATAGTGGGGAGATAAGGGCAGCACGCCCAAAATATAGTAGCCCCCGTGCGCCGCTCCCCCTCCGTCTCCGCCTTTCGAGCGAATGGGCGAATGAACGAGTTCGCAAATGTAAGGATCGTACGCGATATACAAACCAAAGGCATTGGGCCGCTCAAGGTTCGAGGTATAGTAGTACCTTTTATCCTGGCAAATGTCCTTCAGCAGTTCCTGGTCGATATGATCTCCGAAAATCCGGGGCGTGCCTCCTCCGCACATATATTCCCATTCATCCTCGGTAGGCAGCGAGAACCCCGCCTGCTCGAAGCCGCGGATCACCTCGTAGTAGTTCACCAGTCCGCCTCCCCCACTCTCCATCAATACAATATTCCGTTCCACCAGCATCGGAGCGATTCGCACTTCCCGGCGCGGCGAAAGCACACTCCTCAAATACGCCTCGGCCTTCTGGGGAACTCCGGCTACCTCCAGTTCTGCTTCGATCGCGGCGATGATCCCTGTGCTCGCATCCCGTTCATCCAGCCGGTCCCATCCGAGGGTAACCGGGCCGCCGGGTACGAAAATAAACTCGCTGCCGTTCAGATCAAATACGCCGGTACTCCACTTCCTTCCGTCCCGCTCAACGGTTTCGACCAATTTGAAACGAAACGCCTGCCCGTCCCACCCCTCGAGCGATTTCAGCCATGCTATTTTCTTATCATCATCCATCAGGATCCAGTTATCAAATTGAAACGCTTCTTCCGGTCTCATGCTCATCCCGTTTCTTCCCCTAGCCTTAGTAATGAATATATTAGGAAATCACTCGTTCCGCTGCCGTTTTCCGAGGCCAAACACGAAATATCCTATCGTCATCAACGCGATAAAGGATGCTCCCACGACGAGGGGGACCCGGGTATCCGGATTGAACCACATGCCCACGATGACCAGCGCAAGGTAAATAATAATCAGGTAGTTGCTGAACGGGAACCACTTGGATTTGAAGTTGTGTCCCTCCAATTCCTGCTGACCCCACCGTTTTCGGAACCCGAACTGGCTGAAAGCCAGCGCGAACCATGGCACCATCCCCGGAAGGACGCTAGCGCTGTAGATGTAGATGAACAACTTGGAATCCGGCATCAAATAGTTCAGCAGGACGCCAATCATCAATAGCGAAATCGTCACCGCGATGCTGTTGCGGGGAACTCCGCTCCCGGACAGTTTTCGGAAGAATGCCGGAGCCTGCCCGTTCTCGGCAAGGGTATAGAGCATTCGTCCGGCACTGTAAATGCCGCTGTTGCAGCCCGACATGGCTGCCGTCAGCACGACGAAGTTGATGATGCCGGCGGCGGCCACAATCCCTACCTTGGCAAACGTCAGCACGAATGGACTCCCCGTCTCCCCGACCTCGTTCCACGGATACAGCGTAACGATCACAAAGACCGCACCCACATAAAAAATCAGAATGCGCCAAACAATGTTTTTAATCGCCTTTCGCAGGGTGAACCGCGGATCCTCCGCTTCCCCCGCCGTAATGCCCACCATTTCGACGCCCTGATAAGCCGCCGTCACGATGCATAAGGCGAACAAAAAGCCCTTCAACCCCCCCGGAAAAAATCCGCCGTGGCTGTACAGATTCGATAGTCCGACCGGATTCCAGCCATTGCCGAGACCAAAAAAGATCATGGCCGTTCCGATAACGATCATGAAGACGATCGCCGTAATTTTGATTAAGGCGAACCAGAACTCAAATTCACCATATAGCTTTACCGCCGCCAAATTCGCCGCCGCGATGATCAGCATTCCGATCAGCGCCGGAATCCACTGCGGGATGTCCGGAAACCAGAAGCCCACATATATCCCGATCGCCGTCACCTCGGCCATCCCCACCGTCACCCAGAGAAACCAGTAGCTCCAGGCGGTCAGAAAACCGGCCAGCGGTCCGATGTACTTATGCGCAAAGGTTGCAAAGGAACCGGTGACCGGCTCCTGAACCAGCATCTCCCCCATAATCCGCATTACGAAAAAAATGACCGCACCGGCCAGTAAATAGGCCAGCAGCACCGAGGGTCCGGCCCACTTGATCGTACTCGCCGAACCCATAAACAACCCGACACCGATCGTCCCGCCGAGGGCGATCATCTCAATGTGCCTGGGCTTCAAACCTCTTGCCAATTTTTTAGCTTCCAATTGAAATTCCTCTTTTCCGTTAATCCTGGTAATGGTGACCCGCAACACTTTACCGAATTGCAGAATTACTCCACCAAATTTTACGAGAAATTTTCCGGAAGCACAATGAGAAAACTTTCAAATGGCTTGCTAACCCACAACCCCGGTCCGCTCGACGCTCTCCACAAAATGCCGCTGCACGAACAGGTACAGCACAATCAGCGGCAGAATCGCCAGCAGAATCCCGGTATCCACCACAAGCGCCACATGGTTCGGGTCCGCCTTTGCCGACGCATCCAGGCCCATTAGGGTGGGCAGGAACTGGCTCGCATCGGCCGGCAGCGAGGCGACCTTCAGCGGCATCAGCGCGCTCTCGCTCATAAACAGCGAAGTATAGAACGTGTCGTTATACTGCCACACGAACGAGAACAGCATCACAGTGATCAGGGGCGGAATCGCGTTCGGCAGCATGATCGTGAAAAAGGTCTTGATCCCGCCGGCTCCGTCGATCAGCGCCGCCTCCTCGATCTCCTTCGGCAGCCCCCGGAAAAACTGGCGGAAGATATAAATGAACAATCCCGCCTTGAGCCCCGTCGCCGTAGCCGAGGTTATAACGGACGGCCAGAAGCTGTTCAGGAGATTGACGCCCTCCTTCCCCGTAAACAGATGGACCAGCCCCAGCACATCGAAGTTTCTGAAGTGCAGGTACATCGGCACCATGAGCGTACTCATCGGGATCAGGATCGTCAGCACCACAAGCCCGAACAGAAGGTTGCTTCCCGGGAAGCTGAACCGGGCGAAGCCATAGCCCGCCAGCGCGGTCGACATCGTCGTCAGCAGCATCGTCACGAAAACATACAGCATCGTATTGAGCAGCAGCGGCCAATAATCCAGCAGCTCCAGCGCCAGCTTGAAATTATCCATCGTAAAATGCACCGGGATCATGTATATCGTCGGGTTGTAGATATCCTCCTTCGCCTTGAACGCGACCGAGAACTTCATCAGGAGCGGATAAAGGATCACAAACGTAATTCCGGTAATGAGCAAAAAACGGCAAACGGACCATAGTCCTTCCAGCGACCTGTTTTTCACGCGGTTGAGACGGTTGTAATTCGTCAGATCCTTCAGATCCTTCAGATTCTTCAGATTTTTTAGACGCGATCTATCCGCCAGTTTCAGGTTCAACGCCATGCTCCTGCCCCCTTCCTAGTTGTGGTAGAACGTTTTTCGCGACACGATGTACCCCATGACGACGAGCAGCAGGCTGACCACGATTGTATACAGCCAGGCCATCGCGGCGCTCAGTCCGAAATTCTGCGTCTTAAACGCCGTCTCATAAATCATTTTTGTCACCGGGCTGTCCGCGAACGAATCGATAATTGTGTAAATGATGTTGGTCAGGATCAAGGGACTGACCATCGGGAACGTCACTTTCCAGAACGTTTCGTAGGGCGTGGCCCCCTCGATTTTGGCCACCTCGTACAGGTTGCCGGGAACCGACTGCAGCGCCGCCAAGAAAATCAGAATCTGCACGCCCGAGTTGCTGATGATGTCGTAAATCCGCATGACCGCTTCCACGATATAGTCGATAAAACCCAGCGGAAAGCCCGCCTCCGCCAAAATCATCACCATGGATCGAATATTAAACTGAGAGGAGGCCTGCCCCAGCTGCTCCGCCACCTCGCTGTTTCCGACGAGGTTGATCAGCCCCGAGCTCTCGGCGGCCGCGATCGCCCCGGAAGCCAGAATTACGGGCAGGAAAAAGATCGCCCGCGCCAGCCCCCGGCCGCGGAATTTCTGATTGAGCAGAACGGCCGAGAACAGGCTGAAAAAGAGGATCAGCGGCACGTCCACTACCATGCCCCCCACCGATTCCGTCAGAATCCGGTTGAAGTTCGCGTCGACGAACAGCGCGTCGTGAAAATTGCTCCAGCCCACGTTTTGCAGCTCATAGCCCTGCGGCGAAACCATCAGCTTGTTGAAGCTGAACCGGATCGATTGGGCCAGCGGCCCCGCAAACAGGAACAGAAAGCCCAGCAGCCAAGGGGCGATGAACAAAAGACCGAGCAGGGAACGTTTTTGCGTTAACGATATCGATATTTTCGGCTTCATCCCTCGTCACCCCCTGCCGTAAAATCCTGCGCTCCCACCGTGATCCTGTTCACGGTCACCGGCTGGTCCGTATAATTGATCAGCACGGAGGCGCCGCCCTCGTATTTCACTTCCACCACGCCCGCTGCATGCCGAATATGCTCCTTGATCGGACGGCCGCGCAGCGGGCCGAGCACCTCGCCCACCTCCCGATAGAACCCTACGGCCTCATCCCGCCAAGCGTCGGATTCCACCGAGAACATCGCGTCGAACCGTGTGAATTTCAGCGTCTGCGTTGGCTCGCCGGACCACAGGAAATGCGGCGCTGTACCGTACTCCACCGACTTCAGCAGCTGTTTGCGCAAGTTCTGCTCATCGGCCAGATTCAGCGCCGGTCCGGCATAATCGAGATACCCGTGAATGACCATTTGATAAAAAGGAACCTCCTCATCCGTCAAGCTGAATCGGCTGCTCGAAACCGGCACGTCGATCACGTGCTTGGCATAGGGCCAGCTGTAGGCGTTGGCGTCCGCGAGCATCAGATCGGGAAACGCCTCGCGCAAGGCCCCCAGCCGGTCCGCCACGATCCCTTTGGCTTCCTCGCGGAACACGACCCGCTGCACCCGGTAATCCGAGCTCAATACGCCGCCGAGATCGCGCAGCGACAGCCCGCCGATGCCGTATTTGCCGTAGCTGTCGGCGAATGCTCCGACATAGTAGGGCAGCTTCGCGGGGGACAAAAGATAGTAGGTCCCGTAGTAAGCATCCTGGCGGTTCAAGTTCCGGTCGTAAGGGTGCAGCTCCGCGACTTCCCGGGTCACGAACCGGGCCGCATCCGCGGACGGATTGAAATTCCCGTCATCCCGGTACACGTACTGGAACGCCACGTCGGGATAGAGGGCCCCGCCTTGCTCCGCAAGCTGTGCGGCCAATTCCTTCAGGCCGGCGCTCCCGCCGAGCCCGCGGTCCGGCTTCGCTTTGACCGGCGGCTTATGATGGACGCCCTGGCCGAACCAGCCGAGGTAGCGCATCCGTACATTGGCAATGCCCTCCTTCGCGAGTCCCCGCGCCATTTCCCCGGCTTCCCCGAAGCTGGTCATCGTCACGTCCGCGTCATAAGGGATGCCCAGGAACGATTTTTGCTTATCGATGCTGCCGAGCACATCCACGTAAAAAGGCAGGTTCGCGCCTTCCTCCAGCGGACGCAGCTTGCCGCTCTTCACCAGCTGCTCCCGGTACATCCGGGCCATTCCCGAATAGCTGGCGTCCTCTCCGGTAAGGAACCGGTAGCGCACCGTCAGGTTTCCTTGGTACAGCTTGTCGCTCAGCAGTTGGATTTCCTGGATTTGATCGCCCGTATAAAGCTCCAGTTCGTCTTCGCCGCGCACATGAAAACGGCTGAACACATAATTATAGGAATTTTGCTTGCCGCTGACGTCCGCGGCGATGCTGGCGATCGCGTCGCCTTCCTCGATCACCGCAAACCAGCCCGTATCGCCGGCCTTCATGCCGTACACCGGCATGGGCGCCTTCCGGGCCACCTGTCCCCGGCTTACGCTGTTATCGTTGGGATCGTCGCCGTACACCCGCTGCACGTACTGCTCTTCCTTGATTTTCCCGTTATTGAGCCGGATCAGCGCGCCGCTCCCGTCGGGAACCAGCATATAGCCGTCGTCCTTGGTGCCCGCCGCGCCGAAGAAGCGGAGCAGGTCGATGCTGCTGATCCGGTGCTTCACGCTTTCCGCCACCCGGTCCAGCGGTACCGTCACGACGAGGGAATCGCCGTCCAGCCGGTACTCCAGCGGCACGGTAAACTTCGGCTTCTGCGCGCTGCCCCCGGCAGCCGCCCCGCTCGCCTCATTGTCCGCGGCCAGGTCCTCGGCCGTATACCTGGCCTTTTCAAAGGCGGCCAGCATCTTTTTCAGAACGAGCGGTTTCTTCACCTGCTCATCCAGCCGCTCCAGCAAATCCGCACCGTTCTTGACCGGATAATAGCGGGCCTCGACATAAGCGGCCAGGGTCGCGTCCAGCTTGCTGAGCACCTTCTCCTTCAGCCGGGCCTTTGTGATCCGCTTCGGAAGCGCATCGATCCCCAGCGAGACATCCCCCAGGGTGTACGTGACCCGCAGGCCGTTCTCCAGACTCTCCGCCGAAAAGTTGCGGTTGGCGACGCTCCAGGGGTAGCTCCAGTACGTCTCCAGAGTGCCGATTTCATCGCGGAACGAAACGGCGAGCTGGGAGGACATCACCTCTTTCTCAAACGGGGAAGCGATGGTATCCTCATTTCGCCCTGCCGGGTTGCTGTACCAAATTTCCCCGCTCCTCCGGTCTTTGGCGGCGACCTCGGCCGTCTGCTCATTGTAATACAGAGCCAGCGCCTCGCTTTCGGCCACCAGCGTCATGCCCGGAACGCCGCCGGACCCGGAGTCCCGCAGCGCGCGCAGCTCCTTGCCGGCCTCGGTCGCTCCCGGCACCGGTTTGTAATCGGCTGGATCTACCGCGGGTGCCCCCTGATTCAAGAGCAGAAACCCTCCCGCCACTCCCAGGATGACGGCACAGGCGAGCAGCGTGATTGTCAGTTTTCTTTTTTTCATGTCTTCCGCCCCCTACACCCTAAATATGAGCTCTCGGTAGATGTTTGCGAAGAATTCATAGATTTGCTGCAGCATGCTGAAGATAAGCGTCCCCAGAAAGACGATAATCCCCATGACAATGACTGTCAGGATTATCGTCAACACCGTTTTGGACGGGGTATACTGATGCACGGTCATGATCCCGACGAACAGCAGCCCGATGAACCAAAGGACGGCCACCGTATTCAGCAGATAGAAGAAGGCCGTCTCCTCCTGGACCATAAACCGGCTCGCGAGCGTCATCGGCGGATAGATCAGCACCATCGGCACGAGCGCATATGCAGTCGCCATCACGATATCCCTGAACTTGCCCTCCCCGCCCATGAGCGTCGTCACCGACCAGTTGGCGGTGCACCACAAGAAAAACGGGAACAGAACGAAGGCGATCTCGCTGAGGCTGTTCATCCGCCGGGGATCGTTGAAATTAACGAGAAAACCGTCAAACTGCTTCTGCAAGATCATCGCCAGAATCAACAGCGCCAGAATGACCAGGGCGACGCGGAGCCTGCCTTTTTTCTCATATTTCATATCCCAAAATCCATCGAACGGATGCACGATCACGTGGAGCGGAAATTTAAGATACTCCTGCTTCATGGCCTCTTTTCCTCCTTTGCTTCCAGTGTCTCGCGATCCTGTATGCGGCAAAGGCCAGCGCGGCCGCCAGCAGCACCGACATTACCGTGCCGAAATGCTCCTTCATGACCTCTCTGCGGTACCTTTTATAGGCGACCGAATAATTTTTGCGGTCCATCCCGAGTTTGAAATACTCGAGCGCTTCCTTGTTTTGTTTACGCATCAGCCGGGCCTTGCCGATTCCGATATACGCGATGTCATAATTGCCGTTCAATTCGAGCACCCGGTTCCAGTAGGATTCCGCCTCGGCGTCCTCTCCCCGGTAATGCAGGCGGACCGCGGCGTTGACGTTCAGGCCGAATTCCGTCGGCTCGAACACGACGATACTGCCTTTGCCCCGATCCAGGACAAACTGGCACTCCCCCATCCGCTCGACGGCGACCGGCGTCTTGAACAGGCCGAGCTGATTGCCGCGTCCCCCGTAGATATAGAGCAGATTGCCGTTTTCGTCATAGGTAAACACCCTCCCTTGTGTGGAATCCAGCGCACTGTACATTCCGTCGCCTATCACTTTGATATCCACGAATTTAGAAGGGCCGGTCGTCTTGCGGTAGTAAATATCTCCGGCCACGTCGTAGTAGCCGAACCGCTTGAGCACATCCTCGCCGGACGGATTGAGCCGCTTAATCGGCTCTGTCGATCCGACGTCGATATTGGTCGCGTAAACAAAGCCTTTGTGATCGATATCCAAATTGGAAAATTCGGTCGGGATAAATAACGCCATCTGCGCTCGCTGCGCCTTCGTGGAGACCAGCCGCCAGAAATAATCGATATAATTGCGTTTCACTTTGATCGTTCCGATATATCCGATGAAATTCCCACGCTCGTCGAATTGCATGATGCCTTCATAAACTCCGCGGGCGACCACAAACACCCGACCCGCTTCATCGACCGTCACCTTAAGTGGTAGGAATTGGAAGCCTTGCGGCAGCACCTCCGACTGCGGATTCTGAATGATGCGGACCAGACTTCCTTCGGGGCTCAACACCACGACGCGCTGATGATCCGTGTCCGCTACATAAATCCGTTCCTCGGCGTCCGTGAAAATCCCGGACGGATTGGCGAATCCGTCCTGCTTGCCCTCGTTGTCGAAGGAGGAGATCACCCGGGCCTCCGTCAGGTTCTTGCCGATCCGCACGATCCGCTGGTTGCCGGTATCCAGCACATACAGCGCACCGGAAGCCGCGATATGCATATCCGCCGGCTCCGCAAAATCCCCGACCCCCAGCTCCTTGCCGGTGATCGAACGGCCCGGCAGGTAGGCGGCCGGCATCGGCGTCGCTTCCTCCCAGTAATTGTAGTTGTAGCTTTCGTACGGCGCGGGGGCCGGTTCGGACACCGGGGCCGCAGGGGGAGCGAAGCCGGAAGCCGGCTCCGGCGATCCGTATATTTCGCCGGAAGGAAGCAGGAGCGCCGCGATGAGTGCGGAGATGATCCATTTTTTGGCTGTCATGGGCTCCCTCCTAGTCTTTCATGCCCGAAGTGGCCATGGTTTCGATAATCCGGCTCTGCGAGAACAGGAACAGCGTGATCGGAACGCTCATCAGGATGAGGGCTACCGCCGCCCCCGCCCCGGCCCGGGCAATCCCGCCCAGAATGATCTGATTCGCCGCGTAATGAAGCGTCTTGAGCTGCTCGCTGTAGATAAACCCGTTCCCGTCGCTGCCCCACAGCATCTGGAAGAGCAGAATGATCAGCGTCAGCCAGGCCGGCTTGACGTTCGGCATCACGATCGACCAGAAAATGCGGTACTCGCTGGCCCCGTCGATCTTCGCCGCCTCCAGCAGCGCGTCCGGAATCTGCTCCATGAACTGCTTCATCAGGTAAAGCCCGAGCGAGTAGGCAAAAGCCGGAATAATGACCGCCCCATACGTGTCGATCATCCCAAGCCAGGACAGGATCATATAGTTCGGCGTCTGCGTCACGACCGGCGTGAACATGAGCGACAGCACCACGGTCGTGAACAGCAGCGACTTGCCCGGGAACTTGTGCTTCGCCAGCGGGTAAGCCGCCGCCGAGGCCAGAATGACATGGCCGACGATCCCTATCCCCGTAATAAACACCGTATTGAAAATATAACGGGAGAACGGGACCCACGACTGGCCCAACAGGTTCATCAGATCCAGGAAATTGTTCCATGTCGGATTGCGGACAAACAGCGTCGGCGGAAACAGAAAGATTTCATCCAGCGGTTTGAACGCGTTGTTGATCGCGTACACAAGCGGGAGCGCCATGAACGCGCCGAACGCCGCCAGCATCAGGAACAGAAAAAAAGTGCCGGCGAACGAACGATTTACCCGTTTTTTTCTGGCGCGGAGCTTCAGCTTGAGCTTCACGGGACGCCCTCCGTTTCCCAGTCCGGCGCCTGGCATCCTGGTTGTTGTTTCAGCCTTCACGTTTACTCACCCACCTTGTGCAAAAGTTTCTGGACGATCAGGTTCGTTCCGACCATCAGGACGAACAGGACGGTGGCGATCGCCGAAGCAAAGCCCATCTCGAACCGGGTCGTCCCGTAGTCGATCAGGTGAGTGACGATCGTTTCGGCCGCGTAATTGACGCTCGGAAACCCAGCCAGCGCGATCGACACGTCGGCGACGGCAAACGAGGTGGTCAACTGGATGACCGCGCCGAACATCAGCTGCGGCCGCATGGACGGCAGCGTGATGAACCACAATTCCTGCCAGCGGTTACGGATGCCGTCCACGGCGCCGGCTTCGTACAGCGTTTTGTCTACCGTCTGCAGCCCGGCGATAAACGCCAGAAACCCGGTCCCCAAGCTGAGCCAAAGCTGAACGAGAATGATGATCGGCATGATGTAGCTTTCCGTCTTGAGCCATTGAATCGGCTCCAAAATCAGGCCGAGTTTGATCAGAAACCCGTTGACGATGCCGTACCGGTCTCCCGAAAAAATGATCAGCCAGATAAAATACACGTTCCCGGATATCGAAGGCGCGTAAAAGACCAGCGTCATGAACGCCCGCATCTTCGGGCTCAGCTCGTTGATGATCCAGGCAAAGACAAAGCAGGCCAAATAGCTGACCGGTCCGGTGACCGCGGCAAACAGCAGCGTGTTCTTCATCGCGGTCAGAAAGATATCGTCCTCCAGAAACAGCCGGGTATAATTGTCCCACCCGACGAACCGGGGAAACTCCAGCATGTTGAAATAAGTAAAACTGAGCACGATGGAGATGAGGACCGGCAGTACCGTAAACAGCATGAACAAAATCATATAAGGGGCCAGCAGAATGTAGGAATGCCTGCTGGCCTTCATCTCCCGCCACTTCAAGGCCCACCGCGTATTGTGCATGTCGATTCCTCCCTACTCCCGCAGCCCGCCGAATTCTTCCTGCTTGTTGCGGATTTCATCGTGGATGTACTGTACCGAGTCCATGATCGCTTCCCGCGGTTCGATACCGCCGATAACCGACCGGTAAAAAGCGTTGAACAGATGTCTTCCCGTGGCATAGCCGCCGGGAACCTCGGGGATACCTTCGACCCAGCGGAACTGTTCCTCCAGGCTTTCGAAATCCTCCACCGGCCAAGGCAGCTGCTGCAAAGCCTTGATATTGGCGGTCGGATAACGGGCGGCCGCCCCCATTAGGCCTTCCATTTCACGGCCGTAGCCCGTTTGCGTCTCATCACTCGTCCACCACTTCAAAAATTCCCAGGCCGCTTCCTTATCCACCGCGCTCTTCAGCATCAGCACGCCGCTCCCGCCCGCGGGAACGGTGCGATCGATGCTTCCGTCTTCGCGTTTGGTGCCGGGCACCGGGGCGAAGCCCCACAGCCCGCGGATTTCCGGAGCAAAAACGGACAGCTGGTTATAGGCGGTGTAGTCGGTAATGCCGATCGGCATTTGACCCGTCCGGAAACGGTTGGCAAAATCGTACTCCCGCTCCAGCTTGTAGTCCGTGTAGTATTCCGTCCACTGCTTGAACGACTCGATCCCCGTCTTGGAATCGAGATCCGATTCCGTGTCCGCGTCGCGGTAAAACTGCCCGCCGTTCTGCATCAGCAGGGTGGCATACATCGAGTTCGGCGGCAGCGTCGTCCACTGGTTCGGCGCCTGGACTACGACCGGGAGGCCGAAGCCCATATGGTTCTTGTTCAGTACGGCCAGCAAGGTAGCGACATCATCCCAGGTTTCGGGGACTTTCAGCCCCAGCTCGGCCAGTACATCCTTACGGTAGAAGAGCATGTTGAACGTCTGCGTTTCCGGCAGCGCATAGATTCCGCCGCGATATCTGTAAGGCACCATCGCGCTGTCCCGGAACTTCGCGGCGACCTTCTCATAGTCGCCGAACTGCGTCAGGTCCGCGGCCGCGCTCCGCATGGCGAAATTCACCGGCAGGTCGTTGCCGATCTGCATCGCCACGTCCGGACCTTGCCCGGCCAGCGTGGCGGGCAGGATCGTCCCCATATTGACCAGCTTCAGATTGACGTTAATGCCCGTCTGCGGCGTGAAGGTTTCGTCGATCATCGCTTTGATCGCGTTTGCCTGGTCCCGGCCGCTGCCGATCCATACCGTCACGGTCCGCTGGTCTTTCTCGTCGGCCACGTTCCCGATCCGGTTGTAGTCGATGAAGAACGATGACGCGAATGTCGACAGCTCGTGGACGATTTTGTCCCCCGCGCCGAGTCCGCCGTCCGGCAGCTTCTTGTCGGGAGAGGCGACGTAAATCTCGTCGATCATCAGCGGCTGCTCCCTGGCCTGCTGCAGCCAGGTGCCGAGCCCGCCTGTATTCGTCTTGTACGTCTCCAGCCGGCGCGGGATCGTCTCGGGCTCCTCCACCATTTCCTCCAACTGAAGCGCCATCGTATTGAGCAGCGCCTCCTGATCGCCGGACTGCCCGGACAGCTCCACCAGCCGCGCGCTGACCGCGCGGAGGCGTTCGCTTTCCGCCCGGAAGACCTCCAGCAGCTCGGGTATCCGCTGTTCGACGCGGTAATCCCGGAACTCATCCGGCTTGGTGCCGGTGATCATCAGCACTTTGCGGTACATGGCGTTCAGGTTGAGCAGGCTCGCCTCCACCTGCCGCAGCAGCGGAGCGAACTCGCCGAGACTGGCCTCCAGCCGCAGCACATGCTTGCCTTTGTCGAGTTTGAACAGGTACGGATCGTCTCCGCCCATCGCACCCACTCTGTAACCGCTCTCATAACGAAAAGCGGCCCGGTTCATTTCCGCGAACGGCACTTGTCCGTCAATCGTTAGCCTGCGGGTTGCATAGATCCCGCGCACGAAGTTTTGTTTGGTTCGAAAACCGATCTTATACAGTCCGGTTTCGGGGGCCTCGATCTCCCATTCGATCCATTGCCCCGGCAGCCGCCAATTATAGCCTCCGATCGTGTTGATCCTAACTTGGGAGGCGCTGTACGGGGTGACGCCCGGGCTCGACCGCTCGCTGAGCGGGTACAGGGTCGGCGACGATTTGGCGATCGCTTGCTCCGCCTGGACGACGACCAATTGCCCGGCGGTCTCCCGGACACCCTCCGCTTCGTACCCGGCCTTCACCTGTTCGTACGGCAGCGCCTCCGGCTGCTGAAACAGCTTCAAGTGGTGGATTACCATCGGTTCCCGGGAAGCGGCCAGCGTCAGCGTATGTTCACCCTTGTCAAAATAAAACCGGAACGGCTCGGTCACGTACCCGTCGGAATCCTTGAGCACCGCCTCCCGCCAGGTCGGCCGTTCGACCTGCTTCGGCCTCAGTTCATTGCCCTGATTATCCCGCTCGATTTCCGGCTTCGCGTTGTCCCAGATCCGGTCAAACTGCAAGTATCCCGCCTCTTCAAACGGGAGGCGGCCATCGATCTTCAAAGACCGCTCGATCGCGGAGCTCTTGCCTTCCACCGGATAGTAAAGCAACGACAAATTGTACAGGCCCGCTTCCTCTACGTGGACCTTCCATTCCATTTCTCCCTTTTCTCCGGTGTAAACGGAAAGGCCCTTCTGCCCCTCGTAGTCTCGGAGCTTTCGCGCCTCCGCGTTCTCGGCGCGGACATAATCCGCGGCGGAAATGACGATTTCCTTATCAGGGCGGACGGCGTCTTGGTGCCCGGTCAAATAATCGTCATAGGCACGGCTGGACGAATTCCCTTTCACGCCGGTCACCAGTTTGATCTCCGGAAGCCGGGTTGCGCTCTTGCCGGTGCTCGCTGAACCGCCGCTCCCGGCAAATCCTCCCGCGAGCCAAACGAACAGCAAAATCGCAGCAGCCGCCATCAGCAGCCAGCCCGGTTTCTTGCTCAGCATTCGTATCCCTCTCAATGTCCATCCTCCTCGCACCCGGGTGTGGAACAGGAAAGGGACGCGGCAGCCAGTACACGTCCCCATCCTCCCCTTCTATTCAGGCATGCGGTTCCATCCTTACTTGCCCAGCTTATCGACGGCGGATTGCGCCTGCTGTTTGTATTTTTCCGCCGTGGCGGTCACGGATTGGTTCTTCACGATAATATCCTCGACAAAAGCTCCCGTAGGATAATTCGGATACGCTTCATCGACGGTGATAACCCCGGTCCCCGAAATATGTTCGCGGATCATATCAATGTCTTCCTGATTGGCGTAAATGCTCTCCATATAATCCTGGCCGGGATATTCCTCGGTAGGAGGGATATCGAAAGTTTCTTCATAGATTTGGTACACGATGCCCGGATCTTTCACACCTTTCGGAATGAATTTGGCGGACGCCGCCGTATTCGCATACGTTTGCTTCGGCGAGCCTTGCGGTCCGTTCGGAACCGGCACCACGCCGACCTCGAAGGTCAAGTCCTTCAGCTGCCATTCCGCCGCGATGAACATCGCCACATTGCCGTCCAGGAAGGTGTTCGTTTCCTCCCAGTTTGTTTTGTTGCCGGATTTCACCCGGACAACCTTATCCACGTTGTACAAGCGGTTCACAAATTCCGCCGCCTCGATCGTTCGCGAATCGGACAGCATTTCCTTGCCGTTCTCGTCATCGACGATTTTGCCGCCATTCGCGGCCGTAAAGTGCTTCACCGCATCGATGGCCCAGCCGGAGTAGCCCCACACATCCGTTTTCCCGTCATTATCGGTATCCTTTGTGCCTTGTTTGGCGACCTCCAGAAATTTGTCCCAGTTCCATTCTCCCTTATTGTAAAGCTCTTGCAGATCCGGAAGCCCGAGCTTCTTGAAAATATCGCGGTTGTAGTGGATGCCCAGCGCGGCGGTAACCGGATTGTCGAAAGCGTACTCCCCGCCCCCCAGGGCAGGGGATTTGACCATCAAGTCGCCTTTGCTGTTGATATTGTTCTTGTCGGTCGTGAACTCGCTGAGCGGAAGCAGCTGGCCCTTCATAATAGCGGGGAGCGCCGACTTATATTCCATTTGGACGATATCGGCGAACGGTTCGCCGGCCAGAACGCTCGTCGTAAATTTATTCATATACTCCTGGAAAGGAACGTTGACGAATTCAATTTTACAGTTGTATTTCTTCTCAACCTCGGCGATTTTCTCGAGGCGAGCCTTCTCCCCGGCGGTTGTCCCGGCGGGTTTCAGATCCCACCAGGCCGCTACCTTGATCACGCGGCCGCCCAAGTCGACGGCGGGTTCCCCGGTAGGTTCGGGTTCGGCCGTATTTTGCGGAGCCGTGTTCCCCGGTTCCGGGGTCGGCGCCGGTGAGTTTTCAGCCGCTTTGTTACCGCCGCCACAGGCGGAAAGCACAAAAATCAAACAGAACAAAATCAAAGAAAGCCCTTTCATTTTTCTCATGGATGAAACCTCCCCATTGTTCTATAGACCTTGTCTTGCCTTACCTCAAGCCTTGTCTTGCGTGTAACCCCGCTTGTCTTGCATCAGGATTTTCAAGTTTTCGCCGCTGTTTGTTTTTCTCAAATTTGCTAATAGTACAGAAAACTATGATAACAATTTGAATGAAATCATCACTCCTTGTTAGCTGCGTTTGCAAATAATATACCTCTACCTACAAACCACGTCAATAAAATTATGCTAACGCTTACATATTTATGCTAACTTGTACTGGCCGAAATAAAAAAAGCCCCGGCAATGCGCACATTGCCAGGGACTCCTATCCTAACAGCCTGTCTCTAAATTTCCGGTTCTTTTTGCGTTTTCTCCTTGAGGATAATCTCTGCCTGAATCAGCAGCTTCTCCGCGTTGGAATGCGGGTTGGCCATTCGCCAGATCAGCTTGTCGACCGCCCTCGCGCCCAACATCTCCTTGTCCACATCGACCGTGGCGAGGAGAGGCAGCGAGGCGTCGGTGTTGTCAAAGCCCGTAAGCTGCACGTCCCGGGGAACCTCGATTCCCTGCCTCTGCAGTGCCTCCATAACGAACTGCGCCGTCGTATCGTTGGCGCAAACGAATATCTCCGGCAACCGATGCTTTGCTATCACCCGGGGCACCGCATCGTGAATTTGAGCGATCTCCGGTCCGGTCAATTCGGGAATTTGCCGATGCTCCAGCTTGTAATCCTCCAGCACGGAACGAAATCCCAGCCAGCGCTCGTAATAGCTGGGGGCGTCCCCGATTTGTCCGACAAACTGAAAATTCCTGTACCCTTTGCTGATGAGCTTGATCATCATTTCCCGCATCGCGGACACATTGTCCGTAAACACCGAGTCGCATTGAAACGCCGGATCCTGGTGATCCACCATGACGACGGGAATTTCGAGCCTCCGGATCTCGAGCAGAATCTGCGTGGATACGGAGCCGACCGTAAGGATGCCGCCGATCGCTTTGGGATTGAGCAGCGAAAACATCGAATCGTCCGAGGGCTCCGTCAGCGTGAGTATATCCACCCCCTTCTGGTTCAGGCGGGCGGAGATCCCGTTAAATACCGGCCCCCAGTACAGGGAGTCGGTATTTTGATAGCGCACATTCGGAAAAAGCACCAGAATTGCGCCGGGCCGGGCTTCCCCTTCAACGTCCGGGGCTTGATTCCAGGCGGAAGAGCCTGATTTGCCCCCGTCTTTGAAGTAGCCGAGCTGACCCGCCGCCTTCAGGATCATCTCTCTCGTCTGCGCGCTAACCCCCGGTTTTCCCGAGAGCGCCCGAGATACCGCAAACTTGGAAACCCCGGTGAAATCCGCGATTTCCTGGATCGTTACTTTTTTCATCATATCTACCTACTTGAGTACAGATTTAATTGCTTCTTGCTTTAATAGATTTAAAGTCATCATTTGTTAGGTTCAGTTAGGTCAATTTCATAATAACATGGTTGGACAATAAACCCAAATCCCACTTGCGGACGAGCGCCGGGAAAGAACAATTTTTGATTATTTTATCATAAATCCCAACGATTCCGAATCGTAAGTCGTAGGCCGAATGCTCTGTAACGGGGTCCCATTTTAGTATGAATTCACTATTATCATTTACTGAGAAAATTCCCTTGCGACCGTTATAATATAATTGACTTCTTCCGCCGGAAAGGTTCGGGTTACAGCAATCTCTTGATCCTTCTTAATACGGGGAATAGCCGGATAAAAAGGACGACTGTATGAATCGGTAGCAAAACCTCCATAGTTTCCGCCAAAATCCACCAAAGGGTGAATATCCGCTTGGCCTTTCTCTATGTCCTTTCCGGATATATTAATAGCGTTGATGGTAAGTTGAAAAGTTTTATTCTTTTTCTGAGAAATCGTGAAATTATTTATACGAAACCTACCATCAGGATTATCGCTGTATAAGTCGTTCCCCTCAAAACTTTTAAAAGGTTCTCCGACAATGACCCGTTCGTCATCAATCACCAAGAGCTCCAGCTTTTTGTCCCAATGATACTTCATATCTGTTTGATCTAAAAATAGGCGAATCGGCAAAAACATAGCTCCCTCTTTCAGCACAGGAACCGTGTCCATCAACAGTTCTTCGTTATTTACCTTTGCCTCTTCCGACCCCACTGTAAACTGAAATTTTTGATCTAACCACTCTAAACTTGCTGTTTTCGTTGAGGTCTGATAAGTCACCTTTCCTCCGAACAGATCTTCATACGCCCTGAGCGGAATAAGAAGACGATGATTTTTATCGACAAATGGACCTGACGGTTTGGTGTAAAGAATGACGAACTTGTCTACTTTCAGATGAACCCCTGATTTTGATGGAAGTGCGTCTGCCGATGAATCCAATACTAAAAGGTTCGACAGCAACATTAGGCCCAAGATCATGGTAATAAATTTCTTCACAAATTCATCCCTCGGATTCAAATCGCCCTATTCGATCTCAGCCTATCCGGCATCGAGTTCGGCGCAGTGTTGGTTTTTTCATTCGTTATATATAAGCTTACTACTTAGGGCCAACAGAAGGAAACGACCCTTTTTTGTCGAAATTAGTCTAGGAAGATATCCTTAGAAAGGAGGTGTAATCATGGATAAAGCGATTGTACATAAACTTGTGGATGAAGTCATCAATGAAGTAACGGCGGCAAACCGGGAAGCTCTCGAGGCCGAAGGCATTTCCAAGTCCAGCGTCGAACTGTCTGTCCGCATGTCGGCCATGACGACGATTCGAATTCTTGAGAAACTGGAACTGATTGAGAAAGGCTGATCCCCCCCTTGCTGATGCCGACCTCCCGGGACCAAGTAAGTTCCCGGGTCGGCCGGTGATCCCCTAGCACCCCTCAGAATGTTACCAAAGTTGCCGGCAGCGAAAACTTCGACCGGGGGGCGGACCGGGCCAGACCGGGAACACGCCGGGGCCTTGGCCTAGGGCCGGACGAACTCCACGCGAGCACTTTAGCTCTAACGGACATCATAGACGCTATTCCGTGGAAATCCGTACTTTCGGAATCCTAACGGAACTAATAGCGCCTATTTGTCTACTTTCCCGCCGAATGACCTCATTTTACCAAAATAGCGGTTGCTGCGTCCGTTAGAATCCCAAGTCGCCCTAAATGGACGAAATAGCGGCTATGGCTTCCGTTAGAGTGAGAAAGCTTCGGCCGGGCCGAAACCGGTGCCGTTCCCACTGTCGGCTCAACATCGCCCCGGCTGCCTTTATCCCCCAACTATCGGCTCGGCACTCCCCCGGTTACCTTGATCCCCGCACCGCCCCCAGGCTCTCACTTGTTCTCCCCACCGGGCAGCAGCAAGCGCTATCCTCGCCCGATCCTCACGGCTCGCCCGGCCTCTTCCCGGAGCCGGCAGCATAAAAACGGACTTTCAGTCCGTTACTTCGACGAAATTCTCTACCGAAACAACCTCCCGAAAGCCCGCTATATACATATATCAACTCCGGCACGACCCGCCGCCAATGTTCCAGCCAGTGTGCGAGAGGGGTTCAGGGACCCCCGTTAAGCCCTCTCCGCCCTCAGTTTTAACCGCCTCTGTCTCAAAAAGTGGCGCAAGCCTTGGAAGAAGCGGCCGTTGACCATCATCAGAATGCCGTCCACCATCGGCATGTTCACGGCACCGCCCGTCATTCGGGCAATACCGCGGAACGGAAGATGATAGATGGACATCATGATCAGGTTCGCCGTACTCCGCTTGCCGATCTTTCGCAAAAACCAGTAGGCAAACACGATGCCATGGTAAGCCAGTCTGGCGATCGCCCCCTTGGCGTATTGGCACTGCTCGATCGTGTCGTTGTAGCCGAGCGGTCGGGACCGGTCCCAGTCGGCCACCGGAACGGGCCGGCCGATCAGCTTTTCGAATTCCAAGGCGCCGACATGCCGCACATTCCCTGAGTAATAGGAAGGCAGCTTGTCCTTGTCATAGGGCAAAGGCGCTCCCGTTCCTTCCACAAAAAGCGTATCCTCCAACCGGATATCCGCGCTGGAGGCTCCGATCATCATGCGATATTCCGCCTCTTCGACCTCCCAGGAATCGGTCTTTACGTTGAAATACCGGAAGGTTTTATCATCGAAAGGGATCGTGACCGTCTTGGATTCTCCGGCGTTGATAAACACTTTGGCAAATCCCTTCAATTCTTTGGCGGGTCTAAAGATCTCCCGCGAGTTGCAGCCGACATAAAGTTGAGCCACCTCCATGCCGGCCGTGGCCCCCGAATTGGTTAGTTTAAAGGTGACGCCCGTCCGGCTCACCCGGATATCCGAATATTCGAAAGTGGTGTAGCTGAGTCCGTAACCGAACGGAAAAAGCACGTCCACCTTCGCCGTATCGAAATACCGGTAGCCGATGAAGATGCTTTCCCTGTATTCCGCGGTAATTTCATTGCCGGGGAAATAAGGGGCCGATGGCGTATCTTCGTAACGGAGCGGGTACGTTTCCGCCAATTTCCCCGAGGGATTCACGTCGCCCGAGAGAACCCGCAGAATGGCCCGGGCCCCGGCTTGTCCACCCAAATACCCATGCAGTAATCCTTTCACTTTGCCGATCCAGGGCATCTCGACGGCGGAGCCGCAGGACAGGATCGCCACAATATTGGGGTTCACCCGATGCAGGGCGTCCAGCAAATCGATCTGGTTGTCCGGGATCCTCATATTTTGCCGGTCCAACCCGTCGGCTTCCGTCACTTCATCCAAACCGATATACAGCAGAACGACGTCCGCCTTCGCGGCCAGGGCGCAGGCTTTTTCGATTTCCTTCGGATTTTTCTTTCCGTAACGTTCGAATCCTTGCTCATAACCGATGCTGATAATGCCCGATTCCTCAAAACAGTCCATCGTATGATCAAGAATTGTGGGATTCACGATGGAGGAACCCGCCCCCTGGTATCTGGCATGCTGGGCAAACTCCCCGATCACCGCCACCTTTTTGCCGAATTTGAGCGGGAGAATGCCGTCTTCGTTTTTAAGCAGTACGATCGACTCTTCCGCCACCTTCTGGGATACGCGGTGATGATGCTCCACATTGAAGTCGATATGAGGTCTGCGATAAACTTCCTCCGTCGTAAAAATAAGCTCAAGCAGTCGGTCCACACACGCATCCAGCACTTCTTCCGAAAGTTCACCGCCGCGGACGGCAAGGACGATGTCCCGATTCGTCTCTCCCCCCGTCGTCGGCATTTCCAGTTCGTTGCCGGCCAGCAGCCCGGCCACCCGATCGTTGCTCCCGCCCCAATCCGTGATGACCGTCCCCTGATACCCCCACTCACCGCGCAAAATATCTCGCATCAAATGCAGGCTTTCGTTGGTGTACGTACCGTTCAGCTTGTTATAGGAAGACATGATCGACTTGGTCTTGCCCTCTTTCACGGCGATTTCGAACGCCGTCAGGTAGATTTCCCGCAGCGTCCGCTCATCGACGATCGCGTCGATCGACATCCGTCTTTGCTCCTGGTTATTTACGGCAAAGTGCTTCACGCAAGCGGAAATGCCCTGCGACTGAATGCCCCTGATATAGCTGGCCGCCATTTTTCCCGCCAGATAAGGATCTTCGCTGAAATACTCGAAGTTTCTGCCGCACAGCGGATTCCGCTTCATATTCACCCCGGGTCCGAGCAGAACATTTACCTTCTGGGTAATAGCTTCTTCTCCAAGATACTCCCCGACCTTTTCCCCGAGCTCCGGATTCCAGCTATTGGCCACCGTGGCCGCCGTAGGGAAGCAGGTCGCGGGCACACCGGCATTGAGCCCCAATTTATCCGCTGCCACAGCTTGTTTTCGGATTCCATGCGGTCCATCGGCAAGAAACATGCTGGGGATGCCCAGACGCTCGATATCCTGGGATTGCCAGAAATCCTTCCCCGACATTAAGGATGCCTTCTCTTCCAAGGTCATGCTCGCAATGAGTTCTTTATACTTCATCTCTATTCCTCTTTTATGGTCTAGGCGGTAAGTTCAAGGATGACCGCGTATAAAACATTCTACTATAGATTCCGGGGACATTCTAATATAAAGAAGCAGGAAACCTCATTCGGCTCCTGCTTCCCCAAGGGTTAATTGAACCCTACCAATCTTTGCGATAATTTGTAAGCACCGACAGAAATACTGCGGCCGGCACGTCCCGGCAAACTGATCAATCCGCCCATAATGCCATACTTCAGATGACGGTAGAGTCTTACATCCTTTTCCTTGATATACTTCCACAGCTCTTTTCGCTTCTGCAAATTTTCAACGGTGCCCGAACGGATCAACAGAATGGCCGAGACGACCGTTACTATCTCCAAATGCTTGAGCATATAGCGGCGCAGGTTTTCGTTCTCGACCTGCTCGAGATCCACCTGCTCGATCATCAGCTTGTTCACCTTCAACTGCTGATCGATTCTCTTAATCATGATGCTTTCCTGCACGGACTGGTCTTCCCGGCCGATATAGTACCGGTAGAAATCCACATTGAGATAGTACATCGTCTTCACATGCTCAAGCGGCGTATACACAAACAAATTATCGACGTAAAAAGTATGCTTCGGCAGCTCCAGACCGCAATCCCGCAACAACTGGGTCCGGTAGATCACGGAATGCATCAAAATGTACTGGCCTTTCCGGAAAGGCTTGACTTCATCCCAGGTGAAAACCTTCCCTTCCGGCAGAACATCGTTGTATTTCATGATCTTTCTGTACTTCGCGCCTTCTTTTTCGTACACAAAATTGCTGATCAGCATATCCACCGTTTTATGTTGGCTCGCCAGATCGGATAAGGCTTTTACTATTTTCAGATACGCGCGAATATCGACCCAATCATCACTGTCAACGACCTTAAAATACAATCCGGACGCATGCCGAATTCCCGCATTCACGGCGGCTCCATGACCGCCGTTTTCCTGATGGACCGCCTTCACGATCGTGGGATATCGCTCCGCGTACTCATTGGCGATGTCGGCGGTCTGATCACGGGAGCCGTCGTTCACGACAATCAACTCGACACTGTCCCCGCCGGGAAGCAGGGATTCGATGCAGTATCTCATATAATCCTGCGAATTATAGCAAGGGATAACAATAGATAATAGTTTCATATTCACACTACCTGTTCTACTTTTCGGATTCTTGTTTGAAAATAATTTTGAAAATCGGGAAAAATACCCAGAAGGAAATAGCGCTATTGATGATCATCGTGATCACGTCCGCGGTCGTTTCGCCCACGGAGCCCATCCCCCATGTGTTCATAAACAAGTTGTAAATCGGCGCTTTATAAAATCCTTGCGCGGCGGCTGCGCCGATCGTAATCACGATATAGGCGACGACATACCAGAAGGCCGCCTTCCAGATGTTGCTGTTCGACTTGAACGTGATGCTTCTTTGCGCGAAGAAATTAAGAATCTGCGCGATCGCGATCGTGATCTGCACGGCCAGGAAATAGGCCAGACCGCCCCCGCCGCCGGAAGAAAGCGAGCCTGCGGCATAATCGAACACATAATAAGGACTTCCGTCGAAGTTATGGCCGAACTGCAGCACTTGAAAATTCGAATGGATCAGGGCAGTCCCGGCAAACAGGCTTTTGAACACCGGCATAAGTACGAGCTGCAAGACGGTAATTCCGTTGCTCAACATAAAGAATACCAGAAATTGAGCCGTATTGGGGTGCTTTTCTTTGTACCTCGCCCAGAAGCCGAGCGGGCCCGATGTCGATTTTGGGTTGTTCATCCTATCTCTCCTTCGCTGCCGAAACACGCTGTTCTTTCTGTTTCGCAGCTTTCAGCATCTTGCTTCTTTCCTTTAAGAAATGGCGCAGGCCTTTAAAGAAACGACCGTTGACCATCATCAGAATCCCGTCGAGCATCGGTAGGTTCACGACGCCGCCGGTCATTCTGGCGACTCCCCGAAACGGCATATGGTAGACGGACATCATAATGATATTGGCCGTGCTCCGCTTGCCGATTTTCCGAAGAAACCCATAGGCGAATATCATAAGCCGGTAAGCCAGCCGTGCGGCCCAGCCTTTGGCATATTGGCACTGGGCGATGGTGTCGTTGTAGCCCAGCGGTTTCTTCCGATCCCAGGTCGATACCGGCACCTTGCGCCCGAGCAGCGTCTCAAACTCTTGTTTGCCGACCTTGTCGGCCCGGCCGGTATAGTAGGAAGGCAGTTCGTTCTTATCGTATGGCACCGGCGCCCCGGTCCCCTCCACAAAAAGGGATGCCGCAAGGCGGATATCCGCGCTGGATGCGCCCACCATGATTTGATAGTCCGCTTCCTCCACTTCCCACCGGTTGGTGTTTATATTGAAATAACGGAACGTTTTGTCGTCGAAAGGAATCTTTACGGTCCGCGTCTCGCCCGCGTTCAAGAATACCTTAATGAATCCCTTCAGCTCTTTCCGCGGCCGGAATACCTTACCGCCGCTGCACCCGGCATATAGCTGGGCAACCTCCATCCCCGCCCGGTTTCCGGTGTTCGTGATGTTGAAGGTAACGCCATCCCGGTCTACCCGGAGATCGGAGTACTCATAGGTGGTATAACTTAGTCCGTATCCAAACGGAAAAAGAACCTCTACATTCGCCGTATCGTAATAACGATAGCCAATGTACAGACCTTCTCTATACTCCACGCTGACCTCTCTGCCCGGAAATTGGTGGCAGGCCGGCGTATCTTCATACCGGAGCGGATAGGTCTCCGCCAGCTTCCCGGAAGGATTCACTTCGCCCGTCAAAACACGCAGAATCGCTTTGGCCCCGGCTTGACCGCTAAGATAGGCATGAACCAATCCTTTCACTTTGCCGATCCAGGGCATTTCAACCGCGGCCCCGCAGGACAGCACCACCACAATGTTCGGGTTGACTTGGTGCAAGGCGTGCAAAAGCTCGATCTGATTGTCCGGAATCTTCATGTTTTGTCGGTCCAAACCTTCCGCTTCCGTCGCTTCATCCAGACCGAGGTAGAGCAGAACCACCTCCGCCTTCTCCGCCAGGGCGCATGCTCTTTCGAGCTTTTTCCGGTTCTTTTTCCCGTACCGTTCAAAACCGGGTTCATACCCCAGGCTGACGATGCCGCATTCCTGCAAGCAGTCCAGCGTACGGTCCAACCGGGTCGGATTAACGATCGAGGAGCCGGCGCCCTGATATCTGGCTTCTTGGGCAAATTCCCCGATAATCGCCGCTTTTACGCCCGGGTTCAGCGGCAGGAGGCCATCCTCGTTTTTCAGCAGCACGATCGATTCTTCGGCCGCTTCCTGAGCCGCCCGATGATGCCGGTCGACATCAATTCCCCTCGGCCCGGCCCCTTTGTATACCTCTTCGGTCTTAAAAATCAGGTCCAGCAGCCGATCCACGCATTCGTCCAAGACCTCTTCCTTGATTTTTCCGCTCTTGATCGCTTGAATGATCTCTTCGTTGGTCTCTCCTCCGGTCGTCGGCATTTCCAGTTCATTGCCGGCGAGCAGGCCGGCCACCCGGTCATTGCTTCCGCCCCAGTCCGTCACGACCACGCCGTCGAAATTCCATTCCTCGCGCAGGATTTCACGCATCAAATGAAGATGCTCGTTCGTATATTCGCCGTTTAACATATTGTAGGAGGACATGACCGTTTGGGTCCCGCCTTCCTTCACGGCGATTTCAAATGCGGTCAAGTAAATTTCCCTCAGTGTTCGTTCATCCACGATCGTATCGATGGACATCCGCCGCTCTTCCTGGTTGTTCACGGCAAAATGTTTCACACAAGCGGAAATGCCGTGCGCTTGAATGCCTTGGATATAGGCCGCGGCCATTTTGCCGGCATGATACGGATCCTCGCTGAAGTATTCGAAGTTTCTGCCGCACAAGGGATCCCGCTTCATGTTGACGCCCGGGCCGAGCAGGACGTTTACTTTCTGGGCGACCGCCTCCTTGCCCAGATAATCGCCGATCTTCTTTCCGAGCTCCACATTCCAACTGTTCGCAACGGCCGCCGCCGTTGGAAAACAGGTGGCCGGAATGCTGGGATTCAGGCCGAGGTGATCCGCCGCGGCCGCTTGCTTGCGGATGCCGTGCGGCCCGTCAGCCAGAAACATGCTGTTGATGCCGAGCCGCGGAATATCCTGGGACTGCCAGAAATCCTTGCCCGACATGAGAGAAGCCTTCTCCTCCAAGGTCATTTGCTCTATCAAGTATTTGTGTTTCATCTCCCGATACCCCATCTTGCTTTTGAGCGGTAGCCTCACAGGCTACCGCCAAAGCATTTTCTATTTATTTTCCCGCTCTTACAACGCTTGCGTCTCGGTTACTTCCTTCTTTGCCTTGCTTCTCCTATGCGTCACTTTAAAGAATCCGAAGGTCAGCAGAGCCAAGAGAACGAGGTTCACGAGTCCGAGTCCCAATACCCAGAACGGATAAGGCGTTACATTCATTTCGAAGGCGTTGCTGTTCGCCACGGTATACAGAATGTTGTGGCTCGCTTTTCTCATCGCCTGTTTACCGGTATTGGTCTCCGTGCTCAATTTCGTTGGTTTTTCCCCGATCGTCGTCAGCATCAGATCGTTCCCCGCCCGAATCGCCCGGTCCGTATCCATATGCGGGAACAGATCCCAGTCCGTGATGACCATGCCTTTAAAGCCCCATTCATCGCGCAGTACGGTTGTGAGCAGTCCATAGTGCGCGCCCGCCCAAGTCGTTCCGAGTCGGTTAAAGGACGACATGACCGCGGTGGACTTCCCTTCCTTGACGGAAATTTCAAAAGGCTTCAAATACAGTTCGCGGATGGCTTGTTCATTCGACCAGACTGCAACCCCATCCCGGTTGGTCTCTTGGTCGTTCAAGGCATAGTGTTTGATATAGGAATATACACCTTTGGTGAAGGCCCCCTGTACGGCGGCAGCCCCCATTTTGCCCGAAAGCAGAGCGTCTTCCGAATAATACTCAAAGTTTCGGCCCGAGAACGGCGTCCGGTGAATGTTCATGGCCGGTGCGTACAATCCGCTTACCCCGTAAACAATCGCTTCGTTCGCCATGTACTCGCCCATTTTGTGCGCAAGGTCCACGTTCCATGTCGAGGCAAGGACCACCTCGCTCATAAACTGTACGCCGTTGATCCCGGTCAAGAGCGCGTTGACGCCCGCCGGACCGTCCAGATCCGTGGTCGCCGGTTTCTTGATCGACTCGATGGCCTGTGTCGCATATCCGCCAAAGCCGATCAATTGGGCCATTTCATCAATGGAGAGCTGCTCCAGCAACTGGACCCATTTCGGATCGTTATAATCCAGCCCCGCTACATCTTTCAGCTTCAGTCCATGGTCGGCAAACACAATATCCTGATCTTCTGGATTGTCGACAGGCTGCTTGTTCTCCAATGCCTGGATCAGCTCCGGAGAAGCTTCCTTGTCCGCGGTCCGTTCTTTAGGCATCGTGCCTTCCCAATCCGCCCGGGACACGTAGGTCAAGTCGCCTCTGGCTTCGTCAAACACATTCGTGGCTACCGTTTGATCCGTAGCGCGCTTATTGTCCTGGTTGTAAACGCTCTTGTCCTTCACTTCGTACGTTCGGGTATCGATGACGTCATGGGCGTTGCTCATCAGTTTGATGCCGTATACACCGGCCTCGAGGACATACCCTTTCTCTTTCCGGTCATCGTAGGAAGCCATCTCCTCCACCGGAATGTCGAGCTTGATCGTCTCGGATGCGCCCGGTTCAAGAACTTCCGTCTTATCAAACGCGCCCAGTACCACATGGGACTTCTCAATCCCGCCCTCGTAATAAGGCGGCGTGTAGTATAGCTGTACAACGTCTTTACCGGCTTTATCGCCGGTGTTCGTCACTTTTACCTCAACGGAAATCGTATCGTCCGAAGTCTGATAGTTCGTCATTTCCTGTTTAAAGTTCGAATAGCTTAAACCGTAACCGAACGGATACTGCACGGCTTTTTGGTAGGCGGCTTCATCCACCTGACCCGTCTTGTTGTCGACGTACCGTGTCTCATAGTAGCGGTAACCTACGTAAATTCCTTCGGCATAGTTGAGAAAAGCGTGGTACTTTTCGCTCTCCTTGCCGAACTTGTCGACCGCTTTGTGCTTGGTATTGGAATATCTGAAATTACCCGCATTAAAAAACGCCGGGGAGGTGGTGACATCATAAGCATAGGTGTCTACCAAACGGCCGGACGGATTCACCACGCCCGCCAGGATGCGGCCCACACTGTTATTCCCCGTTGCGCCGGGACCGCCGATCAGGATCGCCGCATCAATGCCTTCTTTCTCCAGGAAGCCCAGTTCCATCGCATTGCTGGAGTTGATCACCACAACCACCTTCTTGAAGTTGCGGGAAGCGACCAGATCGATCATTTTCTCTTCCGCTTCCGACAGCTTCAGATAGTGACGGTCCTTCGATCCGCCGTACTCCGAGGTTTCGAACGGAAGGTCGCCGCCCTCGCCGCCGGAACGGGACAATACGATCAGCGCCACATCGGAGAATTCCTCCGCCTTCTTCAGCAAATCCTCGCTAAACTCGCTGGTGGCCGGCTCGCTTAAGGTGTAGTCGCCGCCATCCAGATTAAAGTTGTCCTGTTTCTTCTTTTCCGGCGCATGCGTGTTATAGAAATCCGTCAACTCGCTGTTGACTTTGAAGCCCGCGTTCTCCAATCCCTGCTGGATGCTGACATTTGCGCTTTCATCACCCGATCCGGATCCGCTTCCTCCGTATACCATGCGGACGGACGCCTGGCCAAAAACGTTTACATTTTTCTCGCTGGCGCTATTCTGGTCGAGTGGAAGGACATTCCCCTTATTTTCCAGCAGGACGATCCCTTCATCCTCGATTTGTTCGACAACAGCTTTCGATTCCGCCGTTACTTTGGCTTTCTTATCTTCATCGATCTTGACTTTGGTCAAATACTGGTTAATGACGACCTGATAGTGACCGATGCCTACGTTAAGGGCAATGACGATAACGAGCCCCAAACTGAGACACGCCAGCCAAAACCTCCGCCAGCCTTTTTTCTCGGCCTGATTTCTTCTTGCCCAAACAAAACCGAATGCGGCGATGAGCACCGCAAGAATGATGACCGATACGAGCAGAATTTTCAGCGTTTCCGCGATGGATACCATTGAAACGGTTACAACAGTACCGATCAGCAGCGCCAAAAAGACAACCGCCCATACCCCGAATGATTTTTTGTTTCTACCAGACTTACTCACTTTGTTCCCCCTCCTATGTAAGACGCACATTTCCCGGCACAATCATGTTCGATCGCTCCCGTTGTATGTGCTTTCATGACTGCAAATTAAGGGTACCGTATAACTTTTGAAATAACTATCAACCAATCGTTAGGGGGAGGTAACTTTTAGTTTAGTATGCAAAAAAGCCGTTTTGATGGCCCCCTCCGGCCCATCAAAACGACTTGCATTTCTCTTTCACATAGTTTTGAAACAACGCGACCGCCTTGGATTGGACCCCTCTTTTTCTGTAGACCAGATAGATATCCTGCGGGATCTTTTCCTTCAGCCTGATCCATTTTAAGTTGTCATTCCGAAGCGATTCCTCAACAAAATCGATGGAAACCGCCACAGCTCCGTATTGTTCGCACAGCCGGTGGGCGGAGATCAAATTGCCGAATTCATGGACGACCTTAGGCGTAAATCCATATTCCAGGCATTTTTCGATAAACCCGCTTTCTTTCCCCTGACCCGCTGATTTCGTAACTAATTCTTCGTTAGCCAGCTCGAGGATCGAGATCTCATTCTGCCGGGCGAGCGGGTGTTCTTTGGAGACGACGACAACCACTTCGCCGCCGGCGAGCCGCTCGAACTCACATTCCTCCACTTCCGCTGTCCCGATGACCAGGCCGACATCCACTTCCTCCTCGAACATTTTGGAGATCGGATAATCATCCGGGTATTCCTTCAGTTTAATCTGGATATCCGGATGGTCTTTCGAGAATCGATACAATAGGTCGACCGGGAGCACGGAGGTGATCGAGTAGGTGATCAGAACGTTCAACAAACCTTTGCGGCCGCTGATAATGCTGATTTCTTTTTTGATATCTTCAATCAGGTAATGGATATGCTTGGCCCGGGCATGCAGCAATTCGCCCGCCTGGGTGGCCTCCATCCCCCGAGGGCCTCTGTAAAACAATTCAGCTTCCAGTTCCAGCTCCAATTGCCGGATCGTTTTGCTGATTCCCTGCGGTGTTATGTACAGGTCCTTCGCGGCCGCGGTAACGCTCTTCTTCTCATAGACTTTAATGAAATATTCCAGTGCCTCTGTATTCATGCTGGTTGAACCCCCTGATTCCATACCCTCCGAACCTGCGAACCGGATGGTATGGTTTAGTATAACATATTGGAAGGTTGGGGTGGTTTGTAGTTGATCGCGTTCGTTTTATGCTAAGATGTGAATGTGTTTCTGGATGCCGGCACAGACAATCACGAAAAATAAGGAGTTTCCCACCATGTACGATTACTTAATTGTCGGTGCAGGCTTGTTCGGCGCCGTATTTGCTTATGAAGCGGGATTGAGAGGCAAAACCTGCCTGGTCATCGATAAAAGAGACCATATCGGCGGAAATGTCTATACGGAGGAAATCGAGGGGATTCAGGTTCACAAATATGGAGCCCATATTTTTCATACGAACAGCAAAACCATTTGGGATTATGTGAATCGCTTCGCGGAATTCAACCGTTATACCAATTCTCCGATCGCCAATTACAAAGGGGAAATCTATAATCTTCCCTTTAATATGAATACCTTCAACAAGCTGTGGGGAACAGCTACTCCGGAGGAAGCCCAGCGAAAAATTGATGAGCAGCGAAAAGCGGCTGGGATTACGGAGCCCCAAAATTTGGAGGAACAAGCGATTTCTTTGGTCGGAACCGATATTTACGAGAAACTCATTAAGGGTTACACGGAAAAACAATGGGGAAGATCCGCAAAAGAACTGCCCGCGTTTATCATCAAGCGTCTGCCCGTCCGGTTCACGTATGACAATAACTACTTTAACGACCGCTATCAAGGCATTCCGGTCGGCGGTTATCGGGCCATCATCGAGAAGATGCTTGCGGGAGCGGACATCGAGCTGAATGTCGATTTTTTTGCCGTCAGAAGCGAGCTTGAACAGCGGGCCAGAAAAGTCGTTTATACCGGTATGATTGACCAGTACTACAACCACCGATACGGTGTACTCGAATATCGAAGCTTGCAGTTTGAAACGAAAGTGCTGGATACAGCCAACTTCCAGGGAAATGCCGTGGTTAACTACACGGACCGGGAAACGCCTTGCACCCGCATTATCGAGCACAAGCATTTTGAATTCGGCACGCAGGATAGAACGGTCATTACGGAGGAATATCCGACGGAGTGGAAGCCCGGTGATGAGCCGTATTATCCGATCAACAACGAGAAGAACAATGAAATCTACCAACAATACAAAGCGCTAGCCGAGGAGGAACGGAATGTCATTTTCGGCGGACGGTTAGCCACGTACAAGTACTATGATATGCATCAAATCATCGGAGCTGCTTTGGCGGCGGTCGATCGGGAGTTTGAAGAAAGCTAGGCCCGTCGGTAACAGAAGCGGGGCTTATTACTTGAAAAGCAAGACTCGCCAGGCCCTACGCTTGGCGCGGTCTTGCTTTTTTCTTGCACAGACAAACTTCACAACGGTTGTGAAATACTTCACAATAAATAAGATAAACCAGTGGTATAGTGAAAACGGTGAATTCGGAGAGCCGGATGCTCCCGGGTAGCCTAAATAACTAGAGATATTAAAGTGGAGGGTTCAACATGAAAAGGAAAGCATCAGCATCGCTCATCCTCATCCTCTCGCTTATGCTCGTGATCGCGGGTTGCGGCGGCGGAAACCAGAATCAAAAGGAGAGCCAAAACCAAGGTGGCGCGCAAAAGGAAGCCACCGCACAGGAAACGCAGAAGGCAGAAGCCGTTTCGGGCGCATCCGAGAAAAGCTACACCCCGTTCGACCAACTGAAGGACAGCTACGATATCATCATCGTCGGGGCGGGCGGAGCCGGAATGTCGGCCGCGCTGGAGGCTAAAGCCAGCGGCATGAACCCGGTGATTTTCGAAAAAATGCCGGTAGCCGGCGGGAATACAACGAAATCCTCGTCAGGCATGAACGCATCGCAAACCAAGTTCCAAAAAGAGCAGGGCATTGAGGACAGCAATGATCTGTTTTACGAGGAAACTTTAAAAGGCGGCCACGGCACCAACGACAAAGAAATGCTCCGCTTCTTCGTGGATCATTCCGCGGAAGCGATCGATTGGCTGGACTCTATCGGAATCCGCTTGAACAATCTTACGATTACGGGCGGCATGAACGAAAAACGCACGCACCGTCCGGAAGACGGCTCCGCGGTAGGCCAATACCTCGTCAGCGGTTTGGTGAAAAATGTGCAAGAGCAAGGCATTCCGCTCTTTGTGAACGCCGATGTCAAGGAGATTACCCAGCAGGACGGAAAGGTGAACGGCGTCAAAGTTCTTTTTAACCAAGCGGACGAGAAAACCATTACCGCAAAAGCCGTAGTGGTGACTACCGGCGGATTCGGCGCCAACATGGACATGATCTCCAAAGTCAGACCCGATTTGAAAGGATATGTAACGACGAACCAAATCGGCAGCACCGGGGACGGCATTCAAATGATTGAAAAATTGGGCGGAACCACGGTCGATATGGATCAAATCCAGGTTCACCCGACGGTACAACAGGAAAAATCCTATCTGATCGGGGAAGCGGTTCGCGGGGAAGGCGCGATCCTCGTCTCCAGCGAAGGCAAACGGTTCACCAACGAACTGGATACCCGCGATAAAGTGACCGCCGCCATCAACGGGCTTACTGAAAAATCAGCTTATCTTGTCTTCGATTCCGGCGTTAAATCCCGCGCCAAAGCGATCGCACAGTACGAAAAAATGGGCTTTGTTATCCAGGGAGACACCGTGGAAGCCCTGGCCAAAGCCATGAATGTTCCGGCCGATCAGCTGCAAAAAACGCTGGATACCTGGAACAGCGCCGTGAAGAATAAAAAGGATGCCGAATTCGGCAGAACGACCGGGATGGACAATGATTTGTCCGGCGCACCATACTACGCCATCAAAATCGCCCCCGGCATTCACTACACGATGGGCGGCGTGAAAATCAACACGAATACGGAAGTATTGAATAAAGAAGGCAAAGCGATCCCGGGCCTTTTCGCCGCGGGCGAAGTGACCGGCGGCCTGCACGGCCAAAACCGGATCGGCGGCAACTCCGTGGCCGAGATCATCATTTTTGGCCGCCAAGCCGGCATTAAATCGGCGGAGTTTGTGAAGGGGAAGTAAGAAAACAAGAACAAACGATGCAACAAAACAAAACGCTTGGGCCGGGTAGGCCCAAGCGTTTATCGTTTTTGATTTGTTATTTCAAGTCAAGGCAAGCCTACACCTCGAGAACTAACGTATAAGGTGTACCATTCATCACGGCTTAATACGATGTTTTCGGCTTCCGCACACGCCCGAATTCGCGAGGGGTTGGTTGTCCCGATGACCGGTTGGATGGCGGCGGGGTGTTTCATCAGCCATGCAAGCACGATCGCTTCCGGCGAAGTTTGCTTCTCTTCCGCCAGCCGTTTCACCAGCAAAGCCGTTTTCTTTACATTTTCGTCTTCATTCTCCAGGCTGGCTCCTGAGTATAAGCCTTTGGCCAATGACCCCCAAGCTTGAAGCTGAATGTTTTCCAACTGGCAGTATTCGAGCGTGCCCTCGGGAAAAATATTGCCCTTCGCCGCATCTTGATTTACATGGATGCCGGTTTCAAGCCAACCGATTTTGTGCAAGCTCAATTCCAATTGATTGACCACCAGTTTTTCACTGCAATGGGCTTGCAATAAACGAATTTGCCCGGCGCTCATATTGGAAACGCCAAAATAGCGGACTTTTCCCGACGCTTTGAGCTGATGAAAGGCCTCCCCTACTTCCCGCGCGTCCATGAGCGCGTCCGGTCGATGCAAGAGCAGAATATCCAGGTAGTCAATCCCCAGTCTGGAAAGAATCCCGTCCACACTCTCCAAAATGTAGGCCTTGGAAAAATCATAACGCGCCGGAATGCCACCCGCTTCATCCGGAAAGCGAATCCCTAATTTGGACTGAATGATCATTTTTTCTCTTAACTCCGGTTTTTCCTGCAACACCTGACCAAAGACGGTCTCGGCTTTTCCGAACGCGTAAATATCCGCATGATCGAACATATGGATTCCGCTGGCCAAAGCCGTTTCCACCGCTTCATGCGCCTGTTTTACATGTTCGGTTAGAATGGGATCCCGGCTCCAGCCTCCGCCAAGCCCCATACATCCAAAAATAAGCCGGCTTGCGTTCAATCCGTGATGATGAATTGGCAATACTGTCATCTTTAGCACATCCTTTGTTATACAAAATATTGTTTCATAGCTCCATGTTCATCCGTGTAATCGATCACCGACTGATTCGTTTTAAGATCAACGAACAAGGTGCACCGCGTTTCATCCTTTTGCCAGGAAAGCCGGATTTCATCCGCCGCGGAGTCAAGCACTTGGAACTCCCCGTTAAACGCCTCATGTTCATTGCGGAACCGGATCAGCTTCAACAATCTCTGAACCGCCGCTTTTTCCAAAGCCTGTTCGATTTCCCCAAGGGTAAAGTTGTGGCGGTTAATTTCCCGCCCTTCCCCGGTTTTTTTCACATTTTCCAGATCGTTTTCCCCGGCCAGCAGTCCGACATAATAGACCTGGGGTACGCCCGGCGTAAAGAACTGCAGCGCCCGGGCAGCCAAATAGGCATCGTCATCGCCATTCAGAACGGAATAATACGAACACCGAATTTGATGAACATCAAAACCATCCTCGGCTTTATGCTCGTCCGATAAAATCAGACTGAGATTCGCCCCTCTTTCCAGACAGGTATCGACTAATTTTCTCGCCTCTCGGGTATCCAGCATATCGTCCAAATCCGGCTTGACCGGAATGCCGTCATGGCAGTCCAACATCGTAAACTGTTTAAGCGGCCGAGTCTTCAAGTATTGCTTCAGCGATTCGCCGGATTTATCGATTAACGCCTCCAGTATGCGATAAGGCAAAATGAAATCGTAGATCCAATAGCCGTGTTCCGCCAGCTTGTACTGGATAGAGTAATGAGCGTGCACTTCCGGAAGCAATTCAATGTCCAGGGAATCGGCAAGCTCTTTGATCCAATCGAGAAATTCATAGATTTCCGGCTCCACGAAGAAGCAGCTCGTCCCCAATTTTTTAATGACATAACCGACAGCGTCGAGACGCACAATTTTTACATGATGCCTTTTAAAATGCATAAAGAAGTCGGTAAACAACTGCTTGACCTTCGGCGAGTTGATGTCCAAATCGATTTGTTCGGAAGGATCGGTTTTTCCAAATGTCGTCCACACCTTTTCTTCCCGGCCGGTTTCCTCGATGGTAAACGTTGAATACGGCAGCGGTCTGCGCAAGAACATTTTTTCAATATCCGCTTGTACCGGTTCTCCGTCTCGCCAGATCTTATCCAGCGTAATAAAATAATCAGCGTACTCGGACTTCCGGCCTTTTTGGAGAAAATCCTGAAAATACTCCGACTGCCGCGAAATATGATTCACCATCAAATCGACCAATACGTCAGACTTCTCGCCAATCGCCTTCACATCGTCCCAGGTACCGAAATTCGGATCAATTTCCAGATACGTAAGCGGAGCAAACCCCCGGTCTCCCGAAGAAGGAAACGGCGGAAGAATATGGACCCCGCCTTTAAAAACATCCGGAAAATACGTGGAAAGAACGCGGTTGAGCGTCTTTAAATCACCTCCTAACGAGTCCGGATACGTGATCAGCTGTACTTGGTTTTGGACGGTCACTTTTTCTCCTCCTATAATCCATACATGTTTTTTATGACTTCCAGCCTTGGCAAATCGACAATGGCGCCGGTATATTTCAACTTATAGGCGCTGACCGCAAACCCCAGGGCCAAGGCTTGTCTGATTGTATACCCTTTTACCGCCGCCGCGTAAAATCCCGACCAAAAAGCGTCTCCCGCGCCCGTCGTATCCGCCACCTCGGTGGCCAAGGTGTCGAAGCGGACGGTTTCCGTACCGTTGGAAACCATGGCGCCGTCTTTTCCCAAGGTCAGGATGACGAGTTTCGCGCCAAGCTTCAGAAACGTTTCCAGATAACGTTCTGGTGTTTGTTTTCCAAACAATCTTTCCGCATCGTCCTCGGAGGGTTTTATAATATCCACCTTCCCGATGATCGACTTCACATATCGGACGCCATCCTCACCGTCTTCCCACAACATCGGATGATAGTTCGGATCAAAACAGACCAATAAATTATTCATTTTGGCGGTTGTTATGATTTTTTCTATCGTGTCTCTCGCCGGTCTTCTGGATAAGGGCCAGCAGGAAAAATGTACAATTTTTGAGTTTTTCAAACCCTCTTCAAGCTCCGGGGTGTAAGACAGATGATAATCCGCGCCCCGGTAAAAAATAGGAATCGGTGTGGATCGACTTTTGGTTACGACAACCATGCTTGTGGAATAATCCTCCGCCCTTTGGACATATCCCGTATCGATTCCGGCGTTTTCTAATTCATGAATTAGAAAAGAGCCTAGCCCATCTTCCCCCGTAGTCGAGGCAACAACCGCCCGTATCCCCAATTTCTTCGCGTTCATCGCGATATTGGAGGGCGACCCGCCAAAAAAACGATGATAAGTACCGCTTGTAGAATCATCATTATAATCCGCGGAGATCATATCGATCAGAATTTCTCCCGCCATGAACAGATCGTTTACGTTGTTTTTAAGCTCGATGCGATGATCAAAATTAAACATGTCAGTCCCCCCGGAATCCGCCTACTTCGCCCATATTCTTGTTGAAGTTCTTACTTCTTGGTTCGGATTTTTAAGCACCGTGTCCATCATCAAAGAAATATAAGTATCTTGCAGCGCTTCTTTTAAAGAATAAAACTCGGTTCCCGTGGCCAGGTATTCACCCATCCGATCCAGGCATGTGGACACGGCAATTTCATCATCATTCAATCGAGCATTCGCAAACGGATTCCTGTACACGAACTCTTCACCCAACATGATTCCGTTGTGGGACCATTCCTGATTATTGTATTTACCTAAGTCGATACGGTTTAATTCCTGCGTTACCGGCACGTTGTCGGACGTAAGGTACCGAACGGTCAAGTCGTCGATCTCGCCTCTTACGCCTTGCACGGTCAGTTGGCGGGTACGGATAAACGAGTGGTATTGCGCCGGGTCGGAAAAATCAAAAAACGCGACTTTCCCGTGGTCGAATTCCAAAGTCAAACGGTCCCTGGTACAGGAAAAAATCTTCCCGTCAAAGTCCATACCTTCACGTCCGTAGGTTTCCGTCACATCGAAGGAAAACCTTTTCCCATAGATCATGCAGTTTTCAAATCCTGCGTTCAAATACTTCCTGATAATGCTGACGCCATGATACCCATGCAGGGACGATAGATTGATATTGCTGATTTCCCCGAGTTTACCGTCCTGGATCACTTTTAACCAAGCGGCATATAACGGTTGTACGAAGTATTGTTCGGCGATTTGAATTCTGGCGTTATACTGATTGGCTTGTTCCCACAGCTCTTCCAAGGCCTCCACCGTTTCTCCCGGCGGGGTCTCGCACAAGACGGGGATCCTCTTTTTAAATATATCGATTAGATAATCGGTAACAATACCTCTTTTGACGGATAACACCACGAAATCGGGCTCGTCCTTCATTAGCTCGTCCAGCGACTGGACGACGTTAACTCCAAACTTCCGCGCGAACGCTTCCCCTTTTTCCCGGCTGCGGATCAGCACCCCGGTTAATTCGAACCTCTCGGGAAGGGCCTTTGCGATACGAATGTAAAATTCGGCTCTCCATCCTGAACCGATAAGACCAAATTTAATTTTACTCATCCTCATTCTCCCTTTGCTGTTTTATCCTTTAATTCCCCCGGAGGTTAAGCCGGCGATGATTTTCTGCTGGAAGATTAAAACCAACACGATAAGCGGAACCGTGACCACAATCGATGCCGCCGCCATGTCACCCCATGGCAGTTCATAATTGCTGGGAAACAACGCGATCCCCACCGGTACCGTGCGCATGCTGTCATCCGTCATAAAAGTTAAACTATAAATGTACTCATTCCAGGAATTGATAAAAACCAACAGGCCTACCGAAAAGGTGGCGGGTTTAATGAGCGGCAGCATAATTCTGAAAAAAGTTTGCAGTCTGGAACAGCCATCGATGGTTGCCGCTTCTTCGAACCCCTTCGGCAGTTGACTGAAGAAGTTCGTTAATAACCAGATCGCCATAGGCAAGGCAAATGTGGTATAAGGGATAACTAACCCGGCATAAGTATTTAGCAGATTCATATTTTTCAAGATTAAAAATAATGGGCTGACTGTGGAGATCGTCGGAAACATGGAAATCGTCAGGATCGACAGCAGGATGACTTTTTTCCCTTTAAAGCGCAGTCTCGCCAAAGCATAGGATGCCGATGCGCCGATTAAAATGCTTACAACGGTGGTGATCGTCGCAACAACCGCACTGTTCAATAAATACCTGGCAAACGGATGTTTCTGGAATACATTAAAATAGTAATCTACGTTCATTGTGCTGGGTATCCATTTGGCCGGAATCGCCGATATCTCCGCAAGCGGTTTGATTGACGTTAAAAATTGCCAGATATAGGGCAGCAAAATGAAGGCTAAAAACAATAAAACCAGCACATATAACAAGCTTGACTTAAACGTTCTCGATACCTTAAGATCCACCGTAACCTTCCCCCTTTCCGAATATATATTAGGCAAGATTTTTGCCGATCGATTTCATATAAATTAAGCTAATGGCAAACACAACTAAGAAGATCAGAACGGACAGCGCCGAACCATAGCCGAAATTCAGGAACTTCATGAGGTGGGTGTAAGCATATAAAGATACGCTTTCCGAACCGTTTGCCCCGCCGGTCATGACGGAAACCAAATCGAATACCCTGAACGCGTCGATTGTTCTGAAAAGAAGAGCGACGAGCACGGTGCTCTTGACCATCGGTAAAGTAATTTTTACGAATGCCTGAAAAGAATTGGCGCCGTCGATTTTTGCCGATTCATACAAATCGCCGGGAATCATTTGCAGCCCCGCCAAGATAAGCAGCGCCATAAACGGAGCCGTCTTCCAGACATCCGCAATCACCAGCGCCATAAATGTACCGCTTTCCGTACTTAACCAAGCTCGGTAGCCATCGATCAGCCCAAGTCTGTAAAGCACATCATTAAACAAACCGTACTGGTCGTTATATATAAATTTCCACATCAGGGCCGATACGGTAGTCGGAATCGCCCATGGAATAAGAATCGCCGCTCTAACCAGCCCTCTGCCTTTAAACGTTTTGTTCATAATCATCGCCGCAGCAAAGCCCACGACTAATTCAAAAAAAACGGTCGCTATCGTAAATTTAGAGGTAAAAAAAATCGAAGCTCCCGCTCTCCCGTCCCGAAATATATCCGCGTAATTTTTAAAACCGACAAATGGATATCCTGAGCCCGGGTCTGTTAACACCATTTCATGCAGACTTAACCAAAAAGTCCTTAAAATCGGATAAACCGCAATGACCAATAAAATAATTAGCGCAGGGAACATCATCAGCCAGGCATCTCTAGTTTCCTTTCTTTGCTGTAAACTCTTCATCCCCTCATTAACTCCTTCTGATGACATGGGCTGCGGAACATCCGCTGCCATCCCGCAGCCCATGCCGGTTTAATTTCTTTATTTGCTCAATGCTTCAAGATCGCCTTGAATGTTGTCCAAAGCCGTTTTTACATCGATATGATCCGACAGTGCCGCATGGATGTTAGTTTGAATCGAATCGGAAACTCTGGAATATTGAGGAGACATCGGTCTTGCCTTCCCATTCATAATAATGTTATAGAAATCCGCGTAGAATGGATTCGCTTTCAAAACTTCGGGGTCTTGATAAACTGCTTTTAATACCGGTGGTTGCGCTGCGATCAAATTCATCTTCTTCTGTACGCTTTCGCTGGACAAATATTTGATAAAGTCGACGGCAGCTTCTTTATGTTCATCATCAATGTACTTATTGATTACCAGATTCAGACCGCCCAAGGTGGAATGCCCCTCAGTTCCCTTAGGACCAACCGGTAAAGCGGTAACGCCCACTTTATCCTTGACTTTGGAACCTTCCTTGTTGGCTTGGCTCCAGAATCCGGACCAATCCCGGATAAACAGCGCTTTGCCGTCCAGGAATACCTGTTCGCTTTCCGGTTCCGTATAAGTCGTTACCCCTTCGGGAGCATAGTTTTTGACCATATCAAGCATGATTTGGGTCGCTTCGATATTATTCTCCGAATTGACAACCGGTTTGCCTGATGCATCCAGGACCTCTCCGCCGTTGTTGGCTACATATTCAACCCAGTTGCATACCAACGCTTCGGACAGCGCCGCTTGAAAAACCCCTGTGTATTGAATATCGTTCTTCCCCTGCACTTTGCTTTGCAGATCCATCCAACCTTGATACGTAGTAGGCGGCTCTACCCCCAATTGATCGAGTACGTCTTTACGGTAAAAGAGAGCGCTTGCATTTGTGAACCACGGAAAAGCGACAAGCTTATCGTTGTATGTCGCCGTTTCAATCGTACCCGGCAAATATTTATCCTGCGTTGCCTGATCAAAATACGGGGTTAGATCGGTTAACCACTCGGCCGCCGCAAACTCCGCCACAAAGACCACGTCCAAAGCCATCACGTCCACGCTTTTATCGCCCGAGGCCAGTTTATTGACAAAATCATCGTGGACCACATTAGCGTCCTGCGGCAAGATTTTCGTTTTGACGACGTATTTATCTTGGCTTGCGTTATATTCATCGACAAGCGTTTGCGCCGGCTTTCCGATCCCTTGGTCAAACGAAAAAGTGATGGTCACCGGGTCCTTGGCGTTTGTTGATTCCGACTCCGACTCAGCCGAATTCCCGCCGCAACCTGCCAATGAAAAAACGAGAGAAGCTGCAATCAACGGCATCCATAATTTTTTTCCTTTTAAAATTGTCATGAAAAAACCCCCATTGAAGTAAAATTGTTAGTTCTCAACAAATAGAAGCGCTTTCTTAAATGACCAAAAAAATTATTCCCCCTTTAAATCATTCTTTAGGAAAACCTTTTCCCGTTAGACAAAAAAATCACCACACATTTTTACCTCTAATTCCCCCTTGTTTTAGTTAAAGTCTAGCTTTTTACTCCACATCGGGAAAACCTTTTCCCGATGTGGATATATTATACCCCGGAATTTTAGTGAAAATCAATAGAAATTATCCATTATATTTTTCGCACACTAATTCTTCTGATAATTTTATGGGGAATAAATTGGGTTTTCGGTATGGCTTGCTGTTTATGATGAATCAGCTTGAACAGGGTCTTGACCGCTTTAAGCCCCTCATCAAAATACGAAATCCGTACCGTTGTCAATTCAGGACTGAAGTACTTTCCGAACTCCAAGTCGTCAAACCCCATAATGGAAATATCGGCGGGCACCGAAACTTTTGCCGATTTTAAAAATCGTATGGCTCCGATCGCCATCACATCGTTGCACGCCATTACAGCGGTTGGCAGGGCACTATTTTCCTCATATATTTTTCTCATGCAATCATACCCGGAGTCGAAGGAAAAATTCCCATGTTCGATATAAGAAGCCGGAACTTCAATGTTGTGTTCTTTTAGAGCCAGCCTATATCCCTTTAAACGTTTCTGTCCGGATGAATAGTCGTTTTCCGGCCCGCCTATAAACGCTATTTTTTGATGTCCGTTTTCAATTAAAAAGGAAACCGCATCATACACGGCCTTCACATTGTCATGAGTGACCGTGTGAACGATATCTTCTCCTTCCGAAGCTTCTTGTGTCACCAATACGATAGGGTATCCTTGCCTTTTCATTTCTTCTACCAAAGCAGAATTAACATCAACGCCCGCAAACAAAACGCCATCTACCTTTTTATCGGCCAAAACGCCTAACAATTCAACTTCCTTCTCCTGCTGTCCCCCCGATTCACAAACCATTAAAGTATACCCTTTCTGTTGGCAAAAGCTGTTGATCCCCCTGGTCAATGCCCCGAATACCGGATTCGAAATGTCGGGAACGATGATCCCGATGATGTTTGTTTGATTCGTGATTAACCCTCTTGCCAAAGAATTAGGCTTGAAATTTCTTTTTTGAATCACATCATTGACTCTTTTTTTCAGCTCCGGACTGACCGCTTTGGAATTATTGATGACCCTTGAAACGGTCGCGACCGAAACCTGCGCCTCTTTGGCAATATCTTCAATCGTAACTGACATGACACCACTCCTAAAAACTCGCTTATCGTCTTGTCGCCCGGATGATTCCGAACGCAATCTAAACCTAATCTTGCCAATATTTTAACATTAAATCAACATTTATTCTTCTCCCCTCCAAAAACCAATGTCGAATGATTCATTTACGTTCCCTGCCGTCACTTTTATTATTTCCGGAATGCAGATGAATAGTGCCGTGAAGAATAAAAGAACCTCAAACGCCGACTTCAACTCAAACGTTTGGGGTTCTCGTTTGGGGTTCTTTTATGTGATGGCTTAAAGCCTACGCTGTCTAAAGATTCTCAGAAAAATGATTATTATTTTGAATCCAAAGCCTCCACATCACTTCTGAATGCTTCTTTATACTGTTTAAACAGACCGGTATCATACTCGTAGCTCTTATCCTCAGCTTTAGGCGGGTTCTCTTTCAGCTTGGCATACAGCAGCGTGTCGATTTCGCCGGAAAGCTTGGTCCATACCTGTTTTACATCACGAAGTCAATGTCCAAAGTCTCTCCGGTGCTGCCTGCCCCGCTGCTCGCATACCAGCTTAAGTTGACGAAACCTTCATTCCAGATATCGGAGGTAACAAAGTTCTGGATCTCGCTGAGTTTGGACTCCATGGTAGGGCGGCTCCTTTGGCCAGCGAAGTTTCAAGCGATTTCTGAATCGCTTCGGTCAGTTTTTTCTTCATCGGTCTTTTCCTTGCCCGCACATCCGGTAAATACCAGAGAAATCGCCAAGATCAAACCGATCCATAGACTCCCTTTTGCCTTTTTAAACACGGTCGACTACTCCCTCTCTGTTATACATTTCCTTATTTATTACCGGGTTCATTTTCTAAATTTTGGACATAATCTGGGCAAATAGCACAAAAAAAGCCCTCCATTCGATAGAACGAATGAAAGGCTTCTCCGAAGCATGAAATAGAAAGGTGAGGAGGAGTGGGACCTCCATCTCCCCCTTAGCGGGGGGGTGTTTTGATTAAACTATCACCCTACACAGGAAGGATTGGATACCTTCATCTCCTGCGTGAAAGGCAGGCGCCTTAATTAAGCCACTGTGTGGGAAAATTTTAACATATGCTATGATGGATGTAAATCTTTTCTCAAGGTGGTAAGATGAAGAACCCCGGAATGACAACCGAAAAAACCGAAAACGGCCGCAAACCTAGATGTTATATATGCAAAGAACCGAATCCGATCGTACACGACCACTATACCCGATTGTGCCGGGCCTGCGGGGAATTTAATGAAATGAAACGGACGGCCGTGCACCGATTGGATGCGTTCACCGCGTTGGTGACGGGCGGCCGCACCAAAATAGGCTACCATACGGCACTGCGTCTGCTTCGGGACGGTGCGCGGGTGATTTTGACGACCCGTTTTCCGTATGATGCCCTGCAGCGTTATATCCAAGAACCCGATTTCGACCATTGGAAGGATCGCATTCATATTTACGGGCTGGATTTTCGCCAGATCGAGAGAGTCGAGAGGTTTGCCCACTATATCGATCAAGAGTTCCCCTATATCGACATCATTATCAATAATGCCGCGCAGACGGTAAGAATGACGCCGGAAGAATACGAGACGTTGACGCTCCAAGAAGCGAAGCTTCAAAATCAACTTTCGGGTGGAGAGGAACGACTGCGGTTGCCCGACGGGATGGTTCTTCCCCGCATCGCCCTTCAGATCGGCAGCGAAGAAGCGGCGAAGCCGCCGATTCCGCAAATGCTGGAACCGGAGTCAAGCCCGGCGCTCTCCGTATCGCAATTGCAGAATTCGTGGACGGCGGAGTCCCATCAGATCTCTGTAATGGAGATGCTCGAAGTGCAGTTGATCAATGTGACCGCTCCTTTTTTGATCAATACCAAACTGAAGGAGGCCATGATGCGAAGCCCCCACCGCAACCGCTTCATCGTGAATGTGTCCGCCGCGGAAGGCCGGTTCCAGACGAAAAGAAAAGGCGGTTACCATGTTCACACCAACATGGCGAAGGCCTCGCTGAATATGATGACCCTCACCATGTCTAAAGAGTACAAGAAGGAGCGCATTTTCATGACTAGCGTGGACCCCGGTTGGGTTTCCAACCAATTTCCCGAGAAGGTGCAGACCCGCAAGGCGATCGAATTGCCTCTGGACTTCGAGGATGCCGCGGCCAGAATCTGTGACCCGATCTATGAAGGCAAAGACGCGGATCGCCCTTGGACCGGAGTATTTCTGAAGGATTACAGACCGGTGGATTGGTGAAGCGGAATGGCCCTAGCTTCCCGCACGCCGAAATAGCGGCCTTTTGGGACGCTGCTATTTCGGTCTAATTCGGCTCCGCGAGAGAAATAGCGGTCAAGAACGGCCTTATTTCGCTGCGACGAGCCCCAAAAGCAGGGTTATACCCGATTTTCCCCAAAATAAGGCCCCAAAAGGACCGCTATTTCCTACCGCACCGCAGGTTCTACAGTTAGGAAGTCTAACGGCCGTGAGAGCCGTTATGTTGCGATTGAATCACGTATTGGGATTTTAACGGTCGTGTGGACCGTTATTTACCTTCATTTTGACCAAAACAGCCATACTTATATGAAATAGGGGCCGTGGCGGCCGTTAGAATTTGGAGTCAGCGCAAACAGGGCAAATAACGGCTGTGGCGACCGTTAGCATGGTTTAGAGGCGGAGATGACGATCTAAGTTCGACATGTTGCTTGCCGAAGCGGCGGATTGGCCCCAAATGGGCAGCATCAAGGAAGGTTTGATGCAACGTCATTGGGCCCTTATCCCGAGGACGCCCAACCGCCGCACACCCCACACCCCACAAAAAGAACCCCGGACGGATTCCAAAAGAATCAGCCCGGGGTTCAATCATCCCTTATTCAGCAGGAGCTTTATGAAAATTGGATCTCGCTGATCGAGACCGCTCCCGCCAGGACGAGATACACGTCCTGCCGTCCGGCTACGCCGCTCAGTTCGCACGCGTAATCCTTCCACTCCCGAGAACCGCTCGTCGCGTTCGTGTGCATGGCCAGCTTGCCCGCAAGCGCTCCTTGCGGCGATCCCAGGCGCACCTCGACGGCGGAGTCCGCCGCGCCGACGGCCGCGCGCACGCGCAGCGCCCCTATGCCGCATCCGAATTCCGCGTCCGTAAATGCGATCCACCCGCTCGCGCTTTTCAGCTCAACCGCGCTGCCGCCTTCCGTGCCCTCCCCGATCAATACACCTTCGTAGTCGTCGTAATTGATCGCCTGGGTCGGCCGCTTCAGATCACGCGGAGGAATCGTCTCGCCGTCCACGGTCAGGCCGGCCGACAGCGGCAGATTCTCCGAGGAGGCACCGGCCATAAGCGTATAGGTGCCGCTTTCGATACAGTAACGCTCGCGCGTCACATCCCAGATCGCCAGCTGCGAGACCGGAATGGCGAATTCGACCTCGGCCGTCTCGCCCGGCTGCAGCATCACCCGGCGGAAGCCGAGCAGCTGTTTGCGCGGACGTTTTACCCGGGAACGGTTGGCGCGCCCGTAGATCTGCACTACTTCCTCGCCCGGGAGCTTGCCGGTGTTCGTAACGCGGCAGGTCAGGCGAATCTGCGCCTCCGAAGAACCGGAGGCATTCAGCCGCTCCTCGGCAAGATTCAGTTCGTCATAACGGAATGTCGTATAGGACAGGCCGTGGCCGAACGGATACAAGACTTCTCCCTCAAAATATTGATAAGTTCTTCCGCCCTTGATAATATCGTAGTCCATAAACTCCGGCAGCTGGTCCACGGATTTGTACCAGGTCATGTTCAGACGACCGGCCGGATTCGTATCGCCGAACAACACGTCCGCCAGCGCATGGCCCAGCTCTTGGCCGGCATGGGACGTATACAGGACCGCCGGCACGTTGGCGTCGACCCAGTTCAGTGCGAACGGATAGCTGCCCACCACGACGACAACCGTATTCGGATTCGCCGCATACACTTCCTGAATCAGCTTCTCCTGGGACTGTGGCAACGTGATATCCGGGCGGTCGATCGTTTCCTTGCCGTTGATCAGCGGATGGTTGCCGACGAACACGATGGCCAGTTCGGCCTCCGCCGCCGCTTCCTTGGCTGCTTGGAGCCTATCCGTCACTTTCTCCAGCTCGAACTCGTCAGCATGGATGACCTTGACTTCCGCCCCCAAGACTTCGGCCGCCCCCGCGACATTGATCTCGTTCGCCGTTTCCGCCGCCCGGCCGTCGCCGACCAGCAGTTCGCCCGTCTCCCCGTTCACCGTCAGCGGTGTTCCGTTCCAGGTCGAGAACGTCACGCACGCCGGTGCATCTTCATTTTTTTCCTTCGGTTGCACCAGGAATACTTCCTTCGTGAACCACTCCCAAATCACATCCGCCGAGGCCTTGACGATCTTGTCATCCGTGGTCCAGTAACGGCTATTCTCTTCCGCGATCAAGGTGTGGCTGCCCCAGCCCCAATCCGTTATCTCGAACACCGCGGCTTCTTCCGCCTGCTCGGCCGTGGCCGCAAGCGCCGCATGCTCGCCGGCCCGGACCGTCACGTAGCGGCCGGTCTTCTTCGATTTCAAGCGGACGCGGTCCGTTCCGGCGGCAAACCGGGTCTCGGCCTGCTTCCCGGCCGCCGACAATTTCTCACGGATGCCCTGCAGCGGCGTAATCGTGTAAGGCAGCGATCCGCTGTACCAGTCACGGTAGACAATGTCGCCAAGCGGTCCGATCACGGCCACCTTGCCCAGCTTGTCTGCCCGCAGCGGAAGCAGGCCGCGGTCATTCTTCAGCAGCACGGCCGCTTTCGCGGCGGCTTCCCGCGACAGCTCCGCGTGCTCCGGCCGCAAAATGACGGATTCGTCGATCGCGGCGTACGGATTTCCCTCCTCCGGATCGAACTCGCCGAGCCGGAAGCGAACGCGGAACGTGTTGCGCAGCGCGATGTCCAGGTCGCTCTCCGAGAGCAGCCCCTCTTCCAGAGCCTCGCGCAGCGCCTGCTTGATCACGGCCGAGTCATCCGTGATGCTGTCGATGCCGCCCTCCTTCACGGAGCGGGCGACCGCTTCTTTGTACGTATCCAGGTAGCCGTGATCCCGGACGGTCCCCGTCACATCAAAAGCATCGCTCACGACGAAGCCGTCCATCCCCCACTCCTGCTTCACGATCGCTTTGACATCCGGGCTCAGATTGGCCGGCACGCCGTTGATGGCATTGTAAGCCGTCATCATCGACTGCGCGCCGCCTTCTTTGAACGGAATCTCAAATGCTTTCAAGTAATATTCCCGCATGTTGCGCGGATCAATGCTGACCGAAGCGTCACCCCGGCCCACCTCATTGTTGTTGGCAATAAAATGCTTCAGCGTGGCAACCGCCTTCAAATAAACGGGATGGTCCCCTTGTATCCCCTGAATGAGTGCGGACGCCAGCTTCCCGGTGAGAATCGGGTCCTCCCCGTAGGCTTCTTCCGTGCGTCCCCAGCGCGGATCGCGCTCCAAATCCACCGTCGGCGCCCACAGCGTCAACCCGTTGATTTCGGGATTCCGGCGATAGAACCCTCTGGCTTCATCACCGATAACGCTGCCGATCCGTTTCATCAGCTCCGTGTCCCAGGTACAGCCCAGGCCGATCGGCTGCGGGAATCCGGTCGCCTCCCCAAGCCAGGCCATGCCATGAGCCGCTTCCGTTCCGTATTTATACGCTTTCACACCAAGCCGCTCGACAGCCGCCTGGTACTGAGGCATCAATTCCACTTTTTCTTCCAAAGTAAAACGGGAAACCAAATCATTTACCCGTTCCTTTAACGGTAAGGATGTATCTTGAAATGGATAGCCAGTTTGTGCTGACATCGTTATCATCTCCTTCAGGCGTATTTTAAGCCAGATCGGATTTAGGGGATACCCGCAAAATTAGAGGCGTTTTCATATAGAATTCATTGGTGAAGATTGGAGAAAAGATAGGTTTGGAAATACTATGCTTATACCATGCACCATGCCCGAGAGGAGGTGAACCCGATGGACAAACAAACCGAGAAAACCAAACAACGGCTTGAGCAGGCACGGGCCAAAGATTCGACCGATGAAGGGCGTAAAGGCGCGTTTATGACAAAAGACGCGTGGAACCAGGACGGCAATCCTGCCGCGGCTGTAGACGAATTCGGCCCGGAGATGGAACAGGAGCCCCCGCCTACGCTCAACGGCAAGCCGCTGTAACCCGCACGAATGAGGGGCATTTCCCGCCCCTTTTCCCCGTATTTTCATATACTCTTCTCGAACCTCCCTCCCCGCCTTGTTGACAAAACGAAAGTGACATTCTAAGATGTGGGGTAATCGTTTACGTTGTATCGCGGCGTAAGAACAAATTATGTAGTCTGTGGGGTCAAAAGAAATGAAACCAACCATTAAGGACGTTGCGGCGAAAGCAAACGTCTCTATTGCGACGGTATCCCGAGTTTTGAACAATTTGCCCGGGTACTCCGATAAGACCAGGCAAAAAGTGTACCAAGCCATTGAAGAGCTCGGGTATCAGCCGAACGCGATCGCCCGCGGTCTCATCAATAAACGCACGCATACCCTCGGCGTCATGTTTCCGAGCGTTTCCAGCGATTTTTCTTCCGAACTTCTCCGAGGGGTGGAGGATTTCGCGCAGGATAACGGTTATAGCGTGATCGTGTGCAATACGGATTTCGACGGCAAAAGAACGCTGAAATATTTGCAGGTCCTGCGGGAAAAGCAGATCGACGGGCTGATTTTTTCAAGTGAAGTGTTGAAAAAAGAGTATTACGAAGTCCTGGAAGACATGCAAATCCCCGTCGTCCTGGTCTCCACCGAGAGCAAGTACCGGGTCCCTTATGTCAAAGTCGATGACTTCCAGGCGTCCTTTGATGCCGTGGAGTACCTGATTCATTCGGGTCATCGAAAAATCGCCCTCATCAGCGGGACGAAAAGCGATAAGATCGCCGGAATTCCAAGGATGAAAGGATACAAGAAAGCGTTGGAGAAGCATGGAATCCCTCTAAACCCAGCCTATATCGCCTACGGAGATTTCATGTTTGAGAAGGGCTGCGAGGCGATGGAGACTCTTTTGCAGAACAACCCCGACTTTACCGCAGTCTTCGCCACCAGCGACGAGATGGCCGTTGCGGCCCTTAACACCGCTGCAAAGCATGGTATCCGGGTTCCCGAGGATCTGTCCATTCTGGGTTATGACGATCTGAAACTGGCCCGGATGGTCGTCCCTCCCTTGACCACGGTTCGTCAGCCGCTTTACGACATGGGGACCATCGCCACCCGGAAGCTGATTCGCATGATCGAAACCGGAGAAATGGAGAGCAGCCAAATCATCGCTCATTCCATTGTGGAGAGACAGACGGTGAAACCGGTTCTCTAGGATACGGTGGCCGGGTGGTCTCATTATTTTGGCTGATATTGGGGAGAGTCTCTTGCAGAAGCGCCTTTTCATCCCGGGGCTGTGAAGCGGCGGCGTTATTTTTGCGTTTGCCTACGAACGTACGGGTTCCATCTGGCCTTCCATTATCATTCACGGGGTAACCAACGGAATTATGGTTGTGTTGACGGTTATCGGGTAGGGGGAAACTAGCTCTAATCAGACATCATAGTAGGAGAAAATGAGAAAACGCCGCTTCAACTTAGGGCCTAGCGCACTTCCGACACTTCCAACTCCAAAAGATGCAAATCTGCAGGCATTTAGATCGATTCACGAGGGGATGCGAAAAAAGATGCTAATCTGCAGGTATTTCTAGCGATTTTAGAGAAACGAGCCGGTTTCGTCGAAAATTCCTGCAGATTTGCAGGAATTTTCAAATTTGGGGTCCGGACAAGAAAAAAACATGCAGATTTGCAGGAATTCGATGTTATCCAGGTTGTCTGATGGGCACCAGCCGCAAAAAATAAAGCCTATTAGACAAAGGCATGTCTAATAGGCTTTGGGTTGATGGAGTCATAATATCATTTTACACGCCACCATGCTGGTGGCCAGAAGTTGTAACAACTGTTGATGTAGGTTGGCCAATGTAACTTAGACTCGGGGTAACCAGTATTAGAGATAAACATACCGTTGCTAGAGCCATAATCATTCTATTTTTCATGATACCGACGCACCTCACTAACTATGTTTTTATATTGTGAACACAATTCTTCCGTTGCCATATGTCTTACCTGTTCAAATAGTACCATAAACTTAATAATGCTGTCTTCTTTATTAATCAAAACCGAATTTTCCAGGCCCTGTATTAGATAATTGAATCCGTTTTTATAATCACCTTTATGTGTATAATAGTAAGTAAGGTCGTATAAAAACTCGTTATAGTGATCAGGTACTACCTGATTCATATAAAAATCAAAGGTTTGCTGACGTTCATATGCTTCTATTTCCGAACTAAATTCTTGAAAGATATGATCCACATCCATTTGATATTTGTTAGCGGCAAACAGAATATTAAATATGCCCTGTGAAATCTCCTCTGGATGTTGACGGAGATACTCTACATAATCCGTGAGAACACCGATATCCCCGCTCAAAAGTTTATTTACATAAATATTAGCTTGTGACCATCTCTTAAATAAATCTAACCAGTACTTGGTATCTTCGTCCGTTTCTTTTACCCAACTTAAATCCGCGTATTCATAGGTGTACTGTAAGGCCTTTTCATAATCACGCCTGCCATCACATACATCCGCACATAACAGTTTTTCGTATGCAATGTAGACAAATAACGGCCTGCTTAGTTTACGCTGAATTTCCTGGAATTCCTCCTCGGACCGTTTATCGCTGTAATATATTATTTTTGCCTTATGTCCCATCTCTTTAGCTAGTGCTTCCACCCTATCCCATTCCTGTAGAGCACGATACAAGTTAGCCAGATCCTTAAGCGCATCCAATTGTAGAACTTCATCCAATCGGTCAACAAAGGGTTCAAATTGATGCGCAAATTTTAGATTTCTCACCTGGTCTTCGCCGATTCGAATTTTGAACAGCCTGTACTGACATAAGGCTAGCCGCTCAGAATACTGCTTTTTCTCGCTCATCGCCACATTTTCGTACAGTATTTCTGCCGCATCAAAATTACCATTTTTAAATAACTCTTCTGCCAGTTCAAATAAAGGGTTGGAGTACATTAAATCGTCCAGTAATAAACTAACGATTTGCCGAACACAGTCCAACTTGCCCAGCGTTGCACAGTTATGAAGGAAGGGGCCGATTCGGCGCCAGTCGGGGTTTATATCCTGCAAATATTCTTCGAGATATCTTTCATAGAAATGTCCTTTAGGAAGTCCCAATACCTCTGTCATTCGGTCCAAATGATCAACGGTTAGGGTGCGATTCCCGTTAATCAAATAACTGACTGTTCCCACATTAATATCCAGCTTCTTGGCAAACTGGCTGATGTTCAAGTCATTTTGTTTGATATATTGCGTAACTTCTGCAAGTATCGTAGATGAACTCAACCCAACCACCCCATAAACAATATTGTATATGATGGTATTTTCTGTATATCAAAACTATATCCTTTTTTTGTACCCCGGTCAATTTGCCGAAAGTCAAAGTTCCCTCGCAAGAAACAATTTTTCATCGCAGGCATGCGATTATCGTTTTTTCAAAACGAGACAGCAGGCGATCCACGAATGTGAAACATCACAATGGCCTCAAGATCGAGATTTGACCCGGTCCGAGGTTATCCAAGACTGGGAAAAGGTGTATAAAAGAAAATAAGCTCAAGCGTCGGTAAGGGAAGCCCGGCGCTTGAGCTTTTATTCTAGGAGATTCCGGATCTCCGGATTGCAATCATACTTTATCTCATCTCTTAAAGATGTGGGCAGGATGTGATTAGCGATCATGATCGCTACACAGCGCTTACGACAAATAGAACATAGCCCTCTTTGGTACAATTCGATTAGAATCTTTTGACATGAAGGGGTTGGATTCTTCTCGAAGATCTTCAATATACTGAAGCCAACGTTATGAAACGAGTCCTTGTTACGTCTTTTAAATACAACGCGCTCCAGTAACTGTAGATCGTCTTCCATAAAATTATGAATAAAAAGATTCAGCGCTTCAAGTTCTGTGCTTTGTTGACCCATAAGCTGGATAGCAAGCCTATGAATGCGCTCATCCTTCATATTGTGAAGTACGCGAATCGCCGCCGATCGAAGACGGGGATGCTTCGATTGTAGAAAATCCATTATTTTTTGGGGATCAAGCGGAAATACCCTGCCTCCAAATATATATAAATATGCTTCTAGCTTTTTCGTATTTTTCTCTTTCAGCAGATCATTAGCCGCTCTTAATAAGTCTTCTTCCGTGGCCTTCATGCCCCATTTAAGATAAGAGTACAGGGGACGCCATAAGTTTCCCAGGGATGCCTTCAACTCATCATAAGACGCTTCGTGAATCGGCTTTGAGGACAAATCCTCTTTGGGTTCCCGGGTAGCCGAACGCAAAAACGCCTGTATGTTCGCATGCTTCCGGCTCACCAGCAGCCCGTTTACGTTGTCTTTTCCCAAGTGCTCATAAGCAAATTCCAAAAGAAATTTATCCGCTATATAGTCCGAGGACAATATCCCCTTACCGATTTGTTCTGCTACAAATAAAAAGCCTTGCTCACCTCCAGCTTCAATAATCTCCTCACCGCCAAGGAAACCATTCCAGCCTTCGCGGTAACGGAACGCTTTTTTCATGGTTGCCAGAGCTGTCGGGTTGCCATTTAAAGCAAAAAGCTTTGCTAACCGATAAACCTGCAAAAAGTCCCAATCGTCTTCTTCAATATCGCTCTCCAACGTTCTAAGAATTCTTTCTTGCAATGAATCGGACGCTTTAGATAGCTGTATGGCCTCCCAAAGATAATTCTCCCTGCTAATATCACATTGGGGATCATAGGCCGTATTTTTTATGCAAGCCTCATATATAGCTTCAACGTACTTATCGGAAAGTGTCGGTGATTGCTTCAGATAAAGGATAATACTCCCCAAGCCTCGGGCCAAATCATGGCGAAATTGTTTGATATTCATGGATTCCTCGTAAAAGCACCCCCCCACTATTCCCTATAGTCGTCTTCATCCCAAATGGAATGTTCCCCGTAACCCAGAAACTCCCGCACCTCGAGAACTTCCTGGCCCTTAATCATTATTTCAATCCCGTCTTCATAATCCCATTCCATTCCGGCGGAAAGGACCGCTCCAAACTGGGGATCCTGTGGATCATAGGGATTTCTATAGATATGAATGTCGCTTATCGAAATAAAAGGTATAATACTCCTCCCCTGAGCCTCCAACAATCCCTCGGCTCTTCCCAAATTGGGATAAGTATCGGTCAGAATCTCATCTTTCCAGGCACACATCTTTTCGCATAATTGATCAATTGCCTCATCAGGCAGAGCATTTAACCCCTGTTCGATATACGACTCCGCTACCTCTAAGCTCATGTCCTCCTCTCTGAAATGGTACTCCACTCGATCATTTGTCAAAGCAAACTGGCCAAAGCCTGAAATTGCCTAACCATTTGGCGCGTAAATGTCTTCCTCTTTTCCGACACTCTCTAAATGAAATTTGCTGATGATGGGTATCCCCTCCCAAAAAGATGCGAATCTGCAGGTATTTAAGCCGATTTCCGTGATAAAACAAAAAAAGATGCAAATCTGCAGGTTTTTCTAGCGATTTTAGAGAAACGAGCCGGTTTCGTCGAAAATTCCTGCAGATTTGCAGACATTTTAAAATTTTGGTCCCGAACAGAAAAAAAAACATGCAGATTTGCAGGAATTCGTGATAATCAAGGTCGTCCGAGGCCAGACGGTACCTCTTGCCCAGGAACTCAGCCCTTTAGTTACATAATAATCCCATGGCTACGCGCTCTTTATCCGCAATCTCGAGCAAAAGCTTGGAAGCCTGGTTTAACTCCTGCTCGTTTCCCGTTCTACCCGCAAGGTCGATCAATGAAGAAACGTTAACCCACAATGGAGCGATTTCAGTAAACATCAGGTATGCCTGTTCTACTTTTGGGTCTCCGAACAGATCGACGCATTCTTTTAGAAAATCCCGATACAGATTTCGAAACAAAGCGCCGCCCGTTCCCGCTCTTTCCATCAATAACGCAGTCAAGCATAGATCATGCTCAAAATGGTTGCTGCGGGAAGGCCATTTCAGGATTTCTTTGCTCATTTTCATAATGCCTTTATTCCCCATATTTCGAATGGGCGGATTCAAATAGTCTTGGGCATTCCGGGTTAAGGATGAACGTATAGCGGGGATAAGCGGCGGAAGGGTGCCGATCGGCTCGATCGTAAAGGAACGATTCCTGGAGCTCATGGGTCCCTTTGCGTTTCTAGCCATCGCCAAATGAGCCAAACTCGTCTTCACAGGTCCTCCCTGTTGTCTAGTATCCGCCATGTACGCGTATTCGTCATCCATGCCATATATCACTGCATAGTGGGCGGCAAAGTACACTTTGTTCGTGAAATAATCCAAATAATAGGAGTCCAACTTAAGCCCCACAGGAATTCCGCTTTCGATGAAGCTCCGTACATTCCGCCACGCTTTTTCGACGGACGAGGTTTCTTGCGTCTTGACGGTGATGTTGAGCCGGGATGCTATGCAAGCAGTGATTTCATCCGGCTTCGCCCTTCCCCCAATAAAAGGAAAGTCCATTCCCTTCGAATCCCAATAAATGAATCCCAACCCTTGCCCAAGGCCGAATAACATCGGCTCCGATAGTCGGACTCCTGCAAATTGAAGTAAATTGCCCATGGTTGTCGTCTCGCAATGTTCCCCTTGAAAAGGGGTGAAACCTTCAATGATTTTAGTCATGATCTCTCGTCTCCTCCAACAATTCGTTGATTATTTTTGCAACGAACGCTTGCTCGCTCTCAATAAGACTCATCGGATGAAGGAATAGCGCCCTTACGTACAGCGGTAATCGAATGGAGCCTTGCGATTCGTACTTCTGTCTTATATGTTGTAAAGCCTCTCCAAGCACAACCTGCCGATTCCGCAATGCTTCAATCGCTTCATCCTTATCGATAAAAGGTAAAGCGGCAAGCCCGAGATCGAATCGGTTATCGCGCTCTCGCGAAGATGAAAGGCCGGCGATGATTTCATTCCTCAGCGTGGTCATCCCGGCTTCCGTTAGGACAAATCGGATCGGCATAGGTCCCTTGCCGGACTTCTCACCTGAATCCTCGGACTCGATCAATCCTTTATGGTTCAATTTCTTCAGTCCTGCGTAAACCGAAGTCGTGCCGATATTCGCCCATTCCCGATAGCCGCGTTGATCGATTAACTTATTAATGTCGTAACCTGACGCTTGATTGCATTCCGCGATAAGTTGCAGCAGCATAAATTCAACATTCGAAAGTTGGTTCATTGCGAGACCCCTCATAATTGGTATTTCATATGTGTAATATAACATGAGTGTAATATAAGAACAATCACGGCGCTTCCATATCGTGGACTTTATCATGGACTTTTTTAGACGAGGATATTTACTTGGAAAGGCCACAAGACATGTCCTGCCACGATCCTGTAAAATAAGAACTTAGAATATATACATAGGAGCGAGTAAAACCATGATGGATCATTTTAAAAGTTTATTCCGCAAAAACGCCGAACCGCCCCAGCCGAGTGAATTTATCCAAACCGTCAACATGCTGCTGAATGAGTATAAGGACTTGTATCAAGGGGAATGCCCTTATGTCCTTAATGAGGGATTATCGGAAAGCCAGGTTGAAGAGTTTGAGGCGGCGGCCGGCACCACACTCCCGCAGGACTATCGGGATTTTCTGATCCATATTGGAGACGGAGCCGCCAAGAAGCGGCAATTCCCCTTATCTCTGTCACATGCCAAGGATTGCATGGAATATTGCTTGCAGGAGAAAACGGAACTCGATTATATGAGCCGCCCTTTCAGTGCGGACAGCTGCAATAAGGCATTTCATGAGGACTACGAAGATTGGGATAGCGACATGGATGATGATGCGGCGGACGAGCACTATAACCGGCTCTATAGCAAAGCGCTGCAAGGCACGATTACCCTGCACCATGACGGATGCGGGTATTATATCGTGATGATTGTTTCCGGTGAATTGGCCGGTCAACTCTACTACATAGATACTTGTCATGGACAAGGTATCCATAAAGTCAGCGATTCTTTTTCCGAGTATTACCTGAAATGGCTGGGGCGCCAAATATTGGAGAGACGAGCGGAACTGGAACGGAATGATCCGTTCGATTGCGTGATCACCAAGGTCAAGCTGGGCGGCAACGTGAGGGATTTAACGGTAAAAAAAGCGCATCCCCCTTTTGAATTTCAATTTGAATATTTTTGTCCCGGGGATTTTGCCCTTGAAGGGGGACATACGGATCTGACCCGGGTTCATGACCGATTGGTCGTTTCCTTGTATATGGGGAATAGGACTTTCAGCCCTTTGGAATATAAAAAAATGGAGGGAGGCGCCGGTCCGCATATGAACCTCGTAGGAGACAGGTCCGAGCATATCGTAATTGGCCAAGTCCCGAGATTATTCCAGTATGATACGGGCGAGCTTGCCTTCCCTCTTTATGTGGACGAACTTGAACAAGAAATTCTGATCCGGGGACTGGACATTCCCGATTTGGCGGCAGGTGACCGGCTTCAGATAAAGGGCAGATTATGCGGAGAGGTGTATCGGATTCGGCGGTAGGCGGGCTGCTAGTCCGGCAAAGTAAACGTGTCGTTTCTTGCGGATGATATGAGGAATGGCAGATTGCCAGTCGATGTTCAGTATAATGAACTTTTGTAGGTGACACGGGTTTTGCTTGTGTAGAACAACAAGCCGGCTACACTTATAATCAGGCAACCGGCAGAAAAAGACCGCTCTCCATTTGCGTGGAGAGCGGTCTTTGTTACTAAAATTTAAGAATTCCGGTTGTATGCAGCAGCACCAGGAACACGAGCACCGGAGCAATATACCGGAGCATGAACAGCCATATCCGGAACCAGCCCGCTTTGAGCCCCGCGGCCTCCGCAGCATTTTTCCAGAAGTATCCAGTAAAAACAGTAGTGATAAGACCGCCGATCGGAAGTAGAATATTCGCTGTGATGAAATCGAGCCAGTCAAAGAAGTTTTTCCCACCCATATCCGTTAAGGCCGGCGCGATTCCAAAGGACAAGACGGAAGGAAGCCCGATCAACAGTACCAGCGTGCTGACGATCACCACGGACTTCACACGTCCCCATCCCCAACGGTCCATAACGTAGGATACCGGGACTTCAAGCAGCGATACCGCGGAAGTTAACGCCGCAATCGCCAGCAGTACGAAGAACAGCCCTCCAAAGAATGCTCCCAGCGGCATCGCCGAGAACGCGGCGGGAAGCGCTATAAAGACCAGGGACGGACCCGCATCGGGTTCAATGCCGAAAGAGGCGGTTGTCGGGAAAATAATCAACCCCGCAATGAACGCATAGATCAAGTCCCCGGCTCCAATCGCGAGGGTAGCCGTACCGAGAGATTGACGTTTGTCCACATAAGCCCCGTAGGTAAGCAGAATACCCATCCCGAGCGACAGGGAGAAAAAGGCATGTCCCAGCGCCACCAATGCGGCTTCCGGGCTTAATTTCGAGAAATCAGGCTGGAGAAAAAAGGATACGCCAGCTCCGGCTCCGGGCAAGGTTACGGCCCGGATCATCAATACGATTAGGAGAATGATCAGGCCGGGAATCAGCACCTTGTTGAATTTTTCGATGCCTCCGGAGATCCCTTTACCCACAACCCACGCGGTGATCAGGATAGCCACGATCTGCCAAACGATCGGCATGTAGCCTTGGGAAAACGAGCTGAATTGTCCACTATAGTCGGAATTGCTGTACAGACTTCCGTTAAAGGACTGCACGGCATAATGGAGCGTCCAGCCGGCAACGATGACATAAAAGGTTAGAATAAGAAAAGGTGCGATCACCTGCAGCAAACCGAGACGACCGAAAATTTTCGAGCCGCCGGCTTTTACAAACGACGTGGACGCACTGCCTCGGCCTGCTCGTCCGATCGCCAGTTCCGCCAAAAGCAAAGGCAAACCGATCAAGATCAAACAGACGATGAACAACAGAAAGAATGCGGCTCCTCCGTTTTCACCCGTAATATACGGGAATTTCCACATATTACCCAGACCCACGGAACTGCCGATGGCGGCCAATATAAAACCAGTTGAGGAAAAACGATCATTTCTTCCCTGCACTGGGTAATTTTGCGATGTTTGCATAGAATGGCTCCCCCAGTTTATTTTTATAAAGTTCTTTTTATTATATTTCAAATTACACAGGAAAGGGATATGAAATTTTTCCTAGCAAAAGTTCCTCTTAATACTCTTGAATGATGTGAGGATGAACCTCAAAGTCTTACTTTTGTGCATCTGGCGGTTGACCGAAGCGCTAACCTCCGGTTTAACACCGTACATATTTCCGTTTAAATCCAAGCTTCCCCCGGTCTAGGGTCTTCTGAATATTGTCGGAAGCCTGCAGGAAGCTGCTCTTTTTGTTGTCCCGTTTCATTTCCACCGGTCCGACGGCCTTGGCGGTCTCGACCGCCTGATGATGGAGCGGCAAGTACGATACGCCTACAGTGTATATAAAATTGTTCATTGCGGACTTCGTTCGTTCGGGAGCCCCGTGAATCGTCTTTTCCACAGTTTCAAGCATACGGGCAAGTTTGCTCTCGGAAAATTCACTATCCGGCCGGCTCCCCAACAGCCAGCAGTAACAGCTCCAGCCCGCCGACATTCTCAGCTCTTCGCCGCTGGCGATCCACTTGTCGGCAACTTCTTGGGCAATCTCCGTTTCCGCCAAGGTTACCGCCACCACATAGTCGGACAGCATATAGAAATAAGCCCCATCCATCCAGCGCTCAAAATCCGCTTCCGTCATCGCCTGCGGATCGGCAATGATGCCGGCAAAATACATCGCATCGTAATTTCCCGTAGCGTATAGCTGCTCGGCCAACGGCTGATTGATTTTGATCTTCTTGAAGAGAGGTTTCATTTCTCCTGTGGCCACGCCAAATAGCGGTTCACGAGCGCCATTGGATAAGTACATTTTTTTGAGCCGTTCCTTGCCGAGCGCTTCGAGTTCCTGCATCACCGATTCCAGATCCATCGTTTGATCACAAGCCTCCCTATAGTTCATTGATTCTTCATTAAGCTTACTACGCGAAGCCCCCTTGGCTCAAGTTAAGATCATTTCCAAAACTTAAGAGAAAACCTGACACCGCCGTCCCTGTTCTCCACCTGGTAATCACACTCATGCAGCTCCAAAATCCGTCTGACGATAGCGAGTCCGAGGCCCGTTCCTCCGCTTTTGCGGTCCCTTGATGGTTCTACCCGAAAGAATCGCTCCCAAATTCGTTTCAGGTAAGCGTCCGGAATCGCCTCGCCTTTGTTATGGATGGAATAGACACAGGCTTCGCCTTCTGCGAAGACGCGGATCTGGATGGTGCTGCCCTCTTCGGCATGGCGGATGGCATTGGTCAACAAATTCATCACAACCTGTTCCATCTTGGCGGCATCCGCCATAATTTCCCGTTCGCCATCCCGATTGACCCGGGCGGTAAGCCTCTTTTCCCGCAACTGATACACGAGCTTCTCCAGCATATCCTCCGTAAGTTCTCCGAGCAGAATCGGAGATTTGTAGAGTTTGACGGTAGGCGACTCCAGCCGTAACAGATCCAGCATATCCTGAACGAGTCGCTCCATTTTTTCGCTCTCCTCCAGAATTACGCTGACATAATGATCCTGCCGCCCCGCGCTGATTCCGTCCCGCAGGCCTTCCGCGAATCCCCGCACAATGCTGATCGGCGTCTTGAGTTCATGCGAGGCGTTGGCGAAAAAGTCTTTCTGCAGCTGTTCCAGCTCTTTGTTCTGTTCGATCTCCCTTCTTAAGCGGGCATTCGTATCATTCAGTTCCCCCAGCGTCCTCTCCAACTTGCTGGACAATTCAAATAGAGTATTAGATAGGCTGCCCAGTTCATCTTTACGTTGAATAGGCTTCCCCCCGGAAAAATTCAATTGCTTCATGTCCTCAGCCCGCTTGTTCAGCAGCAAAAGGGGACGTGTGAGCATACGGGAATAAAAGATGGAAAGCAGCATGATCAATATGAAACCGCCGAGGCCCAGATACCCATAGAACAGGCGCAGCGCGCTATTCGTCTCCTTGATCTCCTGCAGTGAAGTTACGAGGAACAGCACTTTTACCCCGCCGTCCGGACCGAGTACCGGCTGCATAATAATCCCATTTCGGCTCCCGGTCCACGGATCGGTCCACCTCTGCTCAACCGGTTCCATTCTCCTTAATTGTTCCGTATACGCTGTCGACAGCGGAAAAAATTCGTCCATGGCCGAATAGAGAACACCTAGACGTATGCCCGCTTTACTGAGATTGGGGATGCTAATCTTCTCCACTTTGCCTCTCACCACATCGGATTCCATACCTCCCGCCTCGATCTTTCCGATCTCTTGAAAGAGGGCCGCATTTCTTTCATCGATTTTTTTGAGATAATGCGGATAAAAGGTGATGCTGCCTGTACCCTCGACGAACTCTCCCCGTAACTCCACTTCTTCTCCAACATTAATGTTCATGCGCTTTAAATCTTGCCTGTAAGCACTGACGAAATAAGATAGCGAGACGTCAATCACCTTGCCGTCCTCGCGGATCATCCGCATACGAAAGGGGTCATCGATCGTCAAATTCCCCGCAAAATCCGTCAATGTAAAATCGGCTCCATTCTTGTGCATCTGAAGCCAAGTCTTCGAGTACGGCTCACGGGCCGCTTTCGGGTTCTTTTGGTATATCGCCGCTAACGACACCGCCGCCCGTTCCAACTTGTGCATCTTGCGGTGCTCATAAAATTCGGGGAAAACCAGGAGCTGGCATAAGAGCACGATCACATAAAAAAGAATAAAGATGACAGCCGTAGCGATAAAGAGCTTGGTTGTTATGCCGAATCGCTTCATGGAGCTTCCTCATAAATGTACCCGATCCCGAATATGGTCCGGATACAGTCTGCAGCCGGTCCCATCTTGCTTCTCAGCTTCTTGATGTGCGTATCCACGACCCTGATATCCCCTTCGTAATCCGGCCCCCAAGTGTGGCTCAAAATCGTATCCCGCGGCAGCACGATCCCCCGGTTGCGCAGCAGTAACTGCAGGAGTTCATACTCCTTAGGTGTCAGGTCGATCAACTCCCCGTCCCTTTCCAAGCGCCGATTATAAATATGCAGCATAACGCCGCAGCCCACCGGCGCATACGGATTGGGCGTGAGTTGGCCGTCGATTCGCTTCATCAGCACTTCAGCCTTCGAGACAAGCACTTTGGGGCTAAATGGCTTGGTGACATAATCATCCGCTCCCAATTCATAACCCTCGATCTGACGCTCATCCCCGGATACCGCAGTTAAAATAATGATAGGGACACCGGAGCGCCGTCGAATCTGGCGGCACAGTTCCCACCCGTCCATCTCGGGCATCATCAGATCGAGAATCACAAGATCCGGCATTTCAGTCTCGAACGCGTAAAGCCCCTCCTCGCCATCCCCCGCCTGGCACACCTCCCAGCTTTGGGCAACAAAATAATCGGAGATGAGCTCCCGGATTCGATGTTCGTCCTCAACAATCAGTACTTTCTTCGTCAAAACCGCGCTCTCCTTTCCGACGGCCCTTCTATTTTTCTTTGGCAACGCCGTTTATCCTAATATTAAAGATCCCTCTACCCGTTAGTGGGCAAACCCCAGAATTCTTCCCGCCATGATAAAAATCAAACACCAAAAAAAGGCGCCGATCGACGCGAACAGACAGTATTTTCGCAGCGGCATTCGGCTTATTCCGCACAAGTAGCAGGTGACATGCCGAAGTCCGGGAATAAAATAGCCGATCACGATGGAGAAAGGGCCGTATTTATTCATCCATCTTTCGACCTTGGCGATCCGGTGCGGCTTTAACCCCACCCATCTCCCGAAGCGGTCCAGAAAGGGACGGCCGGCTCTTTTACCGATCAAGTAGCTGATGAGCATGCCGCTCAGCGCGCCGACAAAGCTAAAGAACAGCGCATAGGGAAGCTTCATCGTACCGATTAAAGTCAAATATCCAACCGCGGTCATCAGCAGTTCATCCGGTATGGGCAAGCCGACGATCCCCAGCGTTAAGAGAAAGAGTATAGCAACGTACCCGTAATCCGACAGAAATTGAAGCGCCGATGCCATCAGCAATCCTCTGCCACTTCGGGCTTTATTTTTTTCAAGCTGGGAAAAGAAAGCCTGCTGACCATCAGCAAACTAAGCAGCAGCGCTCCGAACGCCACCAGCATCGGGTTTAGCGATAGGGTCAACAGCACAATGAGCAAGATGGCCGCCAGCGGGATCGGCATGCCGACAAAGCCCGGCATATGGCTCTGCGCCGTGTTAAAGCGCGCCAGACGCAGGGCACCACAGCAGACATATGCCAAGCAACTGGCCGCTCCCAATACTCGGATTTCATGCAGCGAAGTGACGTAGGCCAGTGCGGCGGGGGCGATGCCAAAGGTGACAAGGTCGGCCAGCGAATCAAGCTCCCTGCCCATTTCCGAGACGGCGTTCAGCTTTCTGGCGCAAAAACCGTCGAAAAAATCACAGAACAACCCCAGCAAAATCAGCATCATGGAAGCTGCGGTTTGACCCTGGTATATGAATAAAATAGCCGAAAAACCCAATAATAGATTGCCCAGCGTCAACACGGACGGAAATACTTTTTTCATTATAAATCACTCCATATCATTTCGGCTTAAACTCCGGCGTGTCCAATTTTTTCCGGCCGCTTTTGACAATTGTAGACAAAAGTTGTGTTCTTCTTGTGTTCTCGGCGAGGCCATGCAAAAAGGCCCTTCTCCGTCAAGGGAAGAAAGGCTTCAATATACTATAAAACACCCATCTTAAAAATAGAAGAGCTATCCGATGGATAGCCCTGCATACGTATACTTCCGCCTCATCGGACATCGTAGTAGGAGAAAATGAGGATACGCTGCTTCAACTCTGATTTGGAGGGAGGTCCTCGCTAAGTACGCCGTCTCACGCCATAGACATCCAAGTCGTTTTTAGCCCACGGCGATCAAGGTGCCTTGCGCACTTTCCAACCTTTTCAACCCTTCCAACTCCAAAAAGATGCAAATCTGCAGGAATTCAATGTGATCAAGTTCGTCTGACGGGGCACTACTTAGTTCTCCCCGCTACTTGCCTTTCGGCAGTACTTCAACCGCAATCTCCGCCACTTTCTCAGAGCTGTACGGCGATGACTCTCCACCAACGAATATGTTCATATTATGAATATCAATCAAATAACTACCAGGCTCGTGGATCACAATCGACTCGCTAAACTCCCTATTCTCGTTCATCTGAAAGACTGTTCGGTTGCTGCTTGTTTGATAGTCACCATTCTGAAACTTCATCAATTCCCATCCAAGACTCTGAATAGAATCCGTAATGACAGACCCGCTAACTTCTATGGCTTCTCCAGCCTGTACCCGAAGGCAGCCTTGTGTTGGTTTATTAAACACGAGATTATTCGCATACGTATCATGGGTATATCGGACAGGAATCAAGGATGGATCTTTAACAATTCGATTGACGATGATGTCTGCAGATGGATTGTCACTGGAGTAAATCCCCAGCGGATTCGGTCCTGGACGGAGATCAACGGAAAACTTAACCCGATTAAATTCACGATTTCCCATTTTAATCGGTTTGTCGTTGGTCTTTGACCCTCTACTATCTGGAACGGCTAACATTCCGGCAGGACCCAAGCTTTCCATTAAAAAAACATCTCCGTACCCCTTTTGAATCAATGAACTGAACGTGATACGCCCCGCTTCTGTCGTATAGACAGGGTGCAAGACCTTCGCTGACATCTCATTCCTCGTCAACTGCAAGGTTCCCTGGCTCCGCTTGTAGTTGATGTTCATCTTCGGCAACATTGAAACTGGAATGTACAGCGTATTGTTTTTCATAAACGGTGGCAGAATTTTCGCCGGACCATCGAACAGCTCAAGTTTACCGTTCGATTCAAAATATTCCGAAATGTTGCGGTGCAACTTAAATAAGAAAGAGCGATCAAAGTGATGCTTTCCTATAAATAAAAACACATTCAGTAGGATCAACGGAGTTCAATTAAAGGTCGTTCGGGACCTTCTGTATGATATCGGAATACACCTTATAGCCTGAATTTGTTATTGACTTCATTGACCTATGTTCCGTTTCGGGATCTTCCCAATAAGAAATCTCGATTATGGAAGTGTTCGGATGGCGATAAAAATTAACGCCAAACAAAAGTGGCTCTAAAACAGGGTCGGAGGTGTTCTTCCCGGTGATATTCCCGGCTTTGTGCGAAAAGTTGGACCGGTCGCCTATCGTATATTGACCTATGGCTATCGCTTTACCATCTTCAATTTTCACAATCGTATAAATATAACTATCAAAAAATTCATACATATCCGCCCTTCCCACTGGGAAAGTGTAGGAATGATAGTGCTTTGTTCTACCGAAATCAAGGATTTTAAAGTCGGTCGTTATCGGCAACGAAATCGCCGCTCTACGAGCAGCTACCAGATCGGACTGATCAGGATTACCGGGATTCGACGCATAGTCGGGGGAACGAACAAAGATGATATCCCGAATGGACTCATGCTGCACCTCATATCCCATACTTTCTGAAACAAAGCGGATCGGAACAAGCACTCGGCCATTCTTGCTTTGAGCAGGTACAGCCATTTCAATCGATTTGCCGTTTTTGGAGGCAATCTTGTTGTTCAAAGTAACGGTTAACACATCTCCTGCCGGATTCTTAATCGTCACGGTCTGGGAAGCAGCGTTCCAACTATACGATAATCCTAAAGGGGAAAGGGTACGGATCGGAATCAACAAACTTGAATGGCTTACAAAAGGCTGTACATCCAACGGGATAAAAGCTCCATCGAGGTTGATTTCATAGGAATTGTTGTTACTAGTTTTGGCAGCGTTAATAGGGGAGGCTCCTAGCAATCCCAAACCCAAACTAAACAACAATACGATTGCCGAAAGTTTTTTCTTCATATTGATCTCCTTTCCCACACCATTCAAGTGTTAAAATTCGGTCGAAAAGCAGACCATTTCCATATCTAAGCATACGCAAAACTAGTTTATAATTGGAAACCCGTTATTTTAGACGCTGGAGTTGGTAATTTGTTCCGTTTACTTAGCTTTCTTAGACAACATAGGCCCCTTGACTTTCCTATTGTAGGATAGTTTATGATCGCTTTGCATAACCAATAAGGGAGTGAAATCATTGGAAGCTATTACGGTGAGAGAACTGAATAAGACATTCAAAAACGGAAAAAAGGCTTTAAACCATTTCAACTTAACGGTCTCACAGGGAGAAATATTCTCCCTGCTTGGTCAAAACGGAGCGGGTAAATCAACATTGATTAACATTTTGACCACTTACATCTTACCGACTTCCGGGGAAATCACAATTATGGGGTATCATCTAAAGAAGGAAAGCCAAAGCATCCGAAACTGCATCTCCTGTGTCGCACAACATACATCCATAGACAAACATATGTCGCTTAAGGAGAATTTGCAGTTTCAAGGCAGACTGTTCGGACTGGACTCTGCCACGATCCAAGCTCGCAGTGAAGAACTAATTCAAGCCTTTCACCTAACTGAATATTGTGATTTTAATGTTTCCGAATATTCTGGAGGGGTGGCAAGACGGCTCGATATTGCCATGAGTATGATATCCCATCCCAAAGTTTTATTTTTGGATGAGCCAACCGTCGGTTTGGATATAGAATCAAGACAAATTTTGTGGCAAATGATGAAGACGATTCAAGAGAAGTTTAACACGACCATATTTTTGACAACTCATTATTTGGAAGAAGCCCAATTACTAAGCGATACCATTTGTATTATGAAAGACGGGCAACCCCTAATTCAAGGTAGTATGGAAGAACTTAGGAAATATTTCAGCGAACCTGTTATTCGAGTTGAGCTTAATACCGTTGATGATATTGCTGCGATCGTAGAACGTTTGAATGCTCAGGACGTTATCAAACACGTAAGAGTCGAGGAAAAGACATTATACATCTCTGTAGATGACAGCTCCGAAGGCTTCGCCAAAACCAATTTATTATTAACCGAGAATCATGTTGGATTTTGTGCCATAGAGATTCAAAATCCTTCGTTATCCGATATTTTCCTGAAATTCACTAGTCAGCCATAAAGATGAGCTTATAAATTGATTTGACGGGGAGGAAGTAGAATGAGAACCTTCAGCATCGTCTTAAGAAATGTAAAATGGCGGTTTAAAAATATGGAAACTATAATTATGACACTCATACAGCCGTTAATTTGGCTACTGTTATTTACTACGATGTTCCAATCGGAAACGTATGTTGGTGATAATTATTCGGCTTATACACTTCCGGGAATTCTCATTCTCGTAACGCTAACTTCATCCGGTATGAGCGGAATTTCTAACTACTCCTGGAAATCCGACGGGATTTTTTATCGAATATTCATCTCTCCTGTAAAAAGAAACTCTATTGTATTAGGGCATATTTTTGATGCAGCTATTTTAACTTTTATCGAAGTTTTTATACTCTTTATTTTTTCTTTTTTCCTGTCCGTCAAAATAGCAACTGGTGTGCTCGGGTGCCTACTTATTATTGGTTTAATTTTCTTAACCGTTTTTTTTGTAGCAAGCCTCTCCTATGCACTTAGTATGATTTTTAAAACGGAAAATTCCTTTTTGGCCATTGTCAATACATTGATACTTCCCATCTTTTTTGTTAGCACCTCACTGATGTCATATGAATATATCCCGGCTGCTTTCAAAATCCCGGTATCGTTAAACCCTTTCACCTATGTTATAAATTGTATAAGGGAGTTAATTTTACAAAGTTCTATTAACTGGAACTCTATACTAGGAACCTTCTTATTATTTCTGATCTTGGGCGTTTTGGCATTTCTGATCGCTTTACATGTATTAAAAACCAGAAATTAGACAATGTTAGGGAGGATTTCGGTGCTTAGAATTAGTGACTTTTCCATTCTATCGCAGTTAAGCACTAAGATGCTGAGGCATTATGCTGACATTGATTTACTTCCTCCAGGCTTTATTGATGAAAGTACAGGTTACCGGTATTATTATGAGCACCAGTTAGCAGTAGCTAACAAAATAAACATGTTGAAAACCATGGGATTCAGTCTGCATCTGATAAAAAAGATTTTATATGAATATGATGAGGACATTCATCTAATGAAGTTCTTGAATATGCAAGCGGCACAATTACAGGAGGAAATAAATGAGAAGCAAGGTAAAATATTGTTGATCAACTCTATGATTAAACATCTAAACGCTCAGAAAGATGCATCAAAATATACGGTTACGACGAAGAAGATTCCGCAAAGACGGGTGATTTATTTACGCGCACAGATCAAGCAGTATCAGGATGAAACCCTGTTATGGACAAAACTGTCCAGGATCATTCGTGCCCGGAATATACGGCTAAGCTACCCGCATTATAATACAGCGGTCTTTTACGAGGAAGATGTCCAAAATCAAAGAATTGATGTTGAAGTTCAAAAATGCATTTCAGGGGATTATGAAGATGTGCGGGAAGCAAATATTAAAACGGAAAATGAACAAACCGTAGCTTCATTTATTTACGAAGGACACTATAACAAACTTAGTGAAGTGAATGAAACGGTCGCTCATTGGATCTTAGATAATGATTATGAACTGAACGGCCCCCAATTTAATATCTATCATATCTCCCCTGAAGAGGCTAACGAATCTGCCAACTTATTGACCGAGATTTGTTTTCCTATCAAGAAAAAGACAAAGCCCATAGGACAGGATAAAGGAAGGTACCATTAAAGGTCGTTCGGGACTTTCTGTATGATAGAATTCCTGCAAATCTGCATGTTTTTTTCTTGTTTGGGCCCCAAATTTGAAAATCCCTGCAAATCTGCAGGAATTTTTGACGAAACCGGCTCCTATCACTAAATTCGCTAGAAATACCTGCAGATTTGCATCTTTTTTCGCATTCTCTCTGGAATCGGCTTAAATACCTGCAGATTTGCATCTTTTTGGAGTTGGAAGGGGTGAAAATGGGCTAAGCACCTGGATTGCCGTGGCCGTGGGCTAAATCCGATTTGGATGTCGGGTCGAAGTTCCCTATGAACTCTCGCCTAACCAAACATCTCCAATCTTCACATGATACACAGTGTCTTCACCATAACTAAATTTAACAGTTGAGGTCTTGTACGACCTGTATTTTATAGATTCTACTTCTTTTGCGGTCCTAATCCCTAGTTTGATGTCCTCCTGAAGTTCGGAGAGGCAATAATCAGCTGTCTCAATAACATGGTCCCATTTCCATTTATTTAAGCCAGGAACTGCTCCAAATTGTTGCGAAGGAAATTCTTTTTTATCATTGCTCTCATAAAAAATATGATCGTAGTAGTTTAAGCTTTCGCGAAAAGCCACTACCACCTGTGAGTTTATAAAATGGGGATAATACAGCCATAGCTTCAAATAAAATGGCTCATTTAATTTCTCCATCTGTCTACTCCACGATTGATAAACTTCTGTCATAGCCTCCAGCATTAATCTTGAATACCACATGGGAGGATCGCGTCTGATTAACCTATAGAATGGATCAATCCATAGCTTTACATAGTCTCTACCGTTACGACATAACTGTTCGATGTCCAAATCAATATGTCGCATTTTCCAGTGTTCAATTTGCCTAACTTTACGCTTCCAACCGCGGATTTTCTTTTTATTACGCATTGGAGTTGCTGATCTCCCCTCTGGAGTGGGTCTCATTATTCTTGAGGTATAATTTTCTATATGCTAAGATAAAACTATATAAGGGACCGGCTGCAACCGGCCCCTCTGCACAACTTCCGCTATAAGAGCGGTCGGCATCGGAACGACGGAATAGACCGTGTCCTACCAGGGCGGTCTATTTCCTTTTATGGAACGAAAGTATCAACACAACCAATGTCGCAAATGAAATCATCAGCGTCAAAGCTTGGTATACTTCCATGACATCACCTCCCTTCCGGGAGATTAGCCGACCGCCCTTACATCCGTTCAGTTGTACAACCTAAATAGTACCATAAATGGGATACCCCAAATAGTATGTGCATATAATTTTTTGGCGAATTATTTATAGAGAATGAACCCCCCCCTGTATATAACTGGATATTTTAAACACACTAAGATGACCGATTATATTCCACACGTACAGAGGAGCAGGGTGAATGAAAAATAAATGGTTCCCGATATGGCTGTTGACGTTCGCGCTTGTTTGCAGCATAGTGCAGCCCTTAACCGCGCACGCGATCACAAACACAAACGGGCAGAAAGAGGCGATATGTCTAAGCCCCAAAATGGTGCAGTTGAAAGGCGATATGCAAAAGGTTTGGATCGACCATACGATATGGACACGGAGCTACATTGTCAGTGCGATGTCGAATCGTGTGGATCAGAAGGACGTGCTGGATCGGCTTTTGCGGAACCAGCATTCAGCAGCCTCCATTGAGACGTCTGTTCCAAAACTCACTCTGCCGTAAACTCCTCCGTTGACGGCATATTATCCCAAACCTTCCCGTCAGAACGGTAATACTTTCTTACATGCGAATCGTCTGTTTTTGTATAGTCTATAACAAAAACTTGCCCTGTTTCTATCAGCATCGGATAGTTGTCATAAGGCAATACATCGCCTGTTTTTGACTTATCTTTGAAATCATTGTACGCATTCTCCAAACGCCAAAACTCCCGGTATGCATAATCTTCAAATCCGGTCAAATCTTGTTTTCCAAAATACGAAGCCTCATATTTTTTTTCGTTAACTACTATAGTATCCACTCTGCTCGGTTCGATATCTTTCGCTAACCCAATTAAGTCTTCCGAATAAATGTTGTTGCCGTAAACTTTTTTTAACTGATTTGCCATGCTGGGAACGGAACGCGTAGTGTAATCCATGCCGTCAAACCCGGTATGTGCTCCACCGTAAATCCCCATCACGCTTTCGCCACTTAGATTGTTAAACTCGCGGATAAAGTTCTCCGCCATTTTGTTTTCGCGATAAGCATCATCGGAATTTCCATAGTAATATTTACCTTGCTCAATAGCCTCCTGCGCCAGCAAGTATTGCTCAGAGCCTTCCATGTTGTTCTTTTCCAGATACTTTATAAATCGTTCTCCGATTGTATCGTACTGGTGGCCAACATCCGTACCATGAAAAATCGTTTTGGGACATTTGCTTTTTATCTTCTTATAGAACTCCTTAATATCAGGGTTATGCGACGCAGTATCAATCCAATCCTCATAGATCTCGTCTAAAATATCATCGCTATCCGACCGCATCCAAATGTTTAAAAACTCTGCGGTATAGTACGGAGTTTCAATAAATAAATGTCGCATATTTTTGTTGTTGTAGTAATCACTCCATAGTTCTAATTCTTTATCTAAAATTTTTTCTACGCCATGCTGTTCCCCATACAGATAAATCTGCCCTGATGGCTGCAATGAGGACGCAGGCTGATCAATCGGCGTGGGCTTATCTGAACAAGCAGCTAACACCGTCAGCAAGACCAACGCCACGACAAGCGCAATGTATCTTGTGCTTTTCACAAGCTATTCCTCCATCATTTTATTTCGGTTTCCGATTCTTTTTAGTTCAAATTGTGTTGCTTCCAACATCAAGATAAGCCTTACTTCATCATTTTTGTTCAAACCTAGCACATCCATTTTAAATAATCTATAAAAAAAGTCCTCGTTATAGCATATCGCAGTAATATCATGGAGTGGTCTTAAGTTCATATTAGTAAACATCATACCGCAAAAACTGAGGTCAAAAGACCGATCGCCTGTTTGAGCATACCGTATGGGGAAACGCCTTTAAGTCCTCCGACCATCATCACTCAGCAACGCAATCGCAAGCTGCACTCCATCTTTTACGCCTTGCATATACAAGCCTTCATTCTCTGCAGCTCTTCTGCAATGAAGCTTGTCCTCCCAATCCAGAAACTCCGGTATCTGTACCTTGTTCAAACCAGGAAACATAGCATCAAGAGCAGCATGCTCTTCGGCCTTAAGCTTTCGTAACTCGGGCTGACGTTCGATTTGAACCATAGCGTTGTTCACCCTCTCCTGAATCGCACTTTGAAACCATGACGGAATCTGCATTGCAGTTGCCCTCCTTCTCTCATTTCCCTAGCGCTTCAATTGTTGCGCAGATCGGCCTTTTTCGTATAATTGGACAATTAGTTGATCCACCTTTTTACTTTGGGTTTGGAGTGCGTTGTTTTGGTATAGCGGGATTCCTTGTTCAAAAGATCTGAGCCCCATCTCGTTTAATTTTCGTTTCTCCTTATCAAGAGCATAAAGTAAAGGCACCATCAAATGACCTCCTATTTCGATTTTAATTTATGTATAATATTTACATTTTGTTGAATACTTTATCTGTCGTGATTAGTATAACAAACTGATAATGGACTTAAAAGGGGAAATTTATTTGGACGATCATTCCATTATCATCAAGCAAATTATAGGGAGAACGGTCAAAGGTTTACGTATCAAACAAGACTTAACCCAAGAGGACCTGGCACATGAATGCCATGTGGATCGATCTTATATTTCCATGATTGAAGTTGGCAGAAATGAACCCTCTGTAACCAAAATATTTGAACTTTGCAATGGGTTAAAAATCAAGCCTTCCGACTTTTTTAAACTGGTAGAAAACGAATATGTGGAGCTGCAGAAGAAGGACAATGAGAACAAATAAAAGCGGGTATAGGCCTAAAGGCAGCCTTTCCCGCTCTTGTTGTTGTTTTATGGGCTGTTTACGATTTCCTCAGTGCCTTCCCGGCATGAACAAGCTTTTGACATCTCTTTGCAAAGTGCCGGATATCAGATGTAAGATCAGCTCTTCAATTGCCGCCAGACTGGCAACAATACAGATCGCCCATTCCAGCACTCGAAAATCGACGAAATGATAAAGTAGAGGAATGCAAAATAAAAGCCCGCCTGTGGCCTTATTGGCATAAGTATGAAGAACGGCAAAGGTACGATGCTTCCAATAAACAACCCATAGGGAAACCATCCGGACAAACGCAATGCCCGCCATCCAAATCCAGACTTCCTTTGCAATCTGCTGTGTCGTTAAAACTACTACTAAAATAACGCTCATCAGAACCATGTCGGCGATGCTGTCCAGCATGGAGCCGAGTTTACTCGACGAGTGGGTCCTTCTGGCAATGTACCCATCGAGTATATCCGTAACGCCGCATACTACGTATAACGTCCAAAACATGGGGTCCACCGGGGGCAAAACGAACAGGAACAGGGAAAAAACAATTCTCAGCATCGAGAGCAGATTCGGTATGGTTTTCATCCGGTACCTCCCTAAAATGTGGATACTCTATCCATTCTCTGCCTCTTCCTATATTCCTGTTAAGCGAAGGAAGCATGACTACTGATACCTATTATGGATAAATATGAAGATCCAGCTTTTTGTATATTCATGACTTGCACGTCCTCAAATTTACCCATAATCTCGTCGCAGTTGCCCTCCTTCACTTCATGTCCTAACGCTTCAAATATTGCGCGGACCGTTCCTTTTCATGTAATTGGACAATTAGTTGATCCACCTTTTACTTTGAGTTTTGAGTGCGCTGTTTTTGTATAGTGGGATTCCCTTCGCCAGGCATTCGTCCCCAAATTGATTCAATTTTTGTCTTTCATCTTTACGCGGAACGAATAGGCCAAGTTCCTAAATTTTGTGCCGATATTGAACGCGGACAAGTAGGAATGTCGATTGAAACCATGTTGAGTATATGTTCTCTGCTTAAACTGTCTCACAACCAACTTCTGTTGGGGGATTCGGGACAGCCTCAAACAAAGGATGAAACGAAATTGGATCATCGACGCCCTGAATCAATGCACAGAACAACAGCGTAAAGATGCCTATGCCCTAAATTAAAGCTCTTTCTTACTGCGATTGGATAGTTAAATCAAAATGACAAAAACACTCGGATCGAAGGAGCGAGCGTCTTTCAGTCTGTATAGGGTTGGTAATGTTTTCCCGTTCTTCTTATATGTACTCCCAGCATCAACCACCAGTGAATGGCGAATTGGTCTGAATAGCATTATTGTTTGACTTAGAGGTGCCGTCCATTATAATCAATACGCAGATTATTAATAGATTGCGATATTAGTTAGCTCCTTAGCAAACAAATGCAGAAATGGTCTGGGTCAAACCCAAGGACCATGTCATCACTAAAAACTTCCCATTGCCCTACCGTCAATCTCCGAATAATATTTCTCTTGGAGATATTCGGAAGAAGAGATTAGAAAACCATACTTACTACATATAGGAATAAATCTCCATTGAAATGCCTCGAAGTTCTCATTTTCAATTTCTTTCCTATCCAGCAAGCCGATGGAACAGTAAGTATATTACTTCCTCAATGACCGTAATCGGGGGTGGAGGTCCCCACCGGCCGGATACCAGAACAGATATGTCGATGTTATTTCGTACTTCTCCTGTTAATTAATGCCCCCTAGTTGTTCTACCCAGTAGTATTGAATGCTCAAACAAATAAGTTAAACTAAAACAGATTTGATAATCAGTACTACACATCATCTTTCTATGTTGAGACCGCAATATCAAAAGAATAATTGGAATTTTTTCATAAATATAGTATAAAGGGATTAAGATTATTAGTCTATTTATACTATTATTTATTAGTTATAGATTGTGACGGAGGAATGGGCCAATGTCGAACTCACTTAAATTTGCAAATGAAACAGTTGTTACTGAATCCTACTGGGATGAATTGCTTGTCAATCATGAAAGAATAGCTGAAACTTTTTCAGAAACTGACAAAACTTTGTTTATCGCTTGCTTGAGCCCACAAGATAAAGAAGGTCTTCAATTGATCCTGAACTTGCCTAATTTTGAAGACCAAGAAAAATGGACTCAGTATCTAAAAGCAGTCCCGGAATTTATACATTTTCTTTTCTTGAAGGAATTCCTTAAAAGAAAGAAAAAGGCTGTAGAAGAAGTATTCGATCATAAAGTATCGGATTATGGGATTTCGTCTGTTTCTCCCCTTATCAAATTAATTCACTTATTTTACACTAATCCATCGTGGTTGCTTGAGATTCTAGTTATGCACGAGTGGAAAAACAAGGCATCTGGTGACGTTTTTACTGCTAATAAATTCCCTGAAACATGGCGCCGATTAAACAAAGAGGAGACTTACAAAACTAAACTGGTAGAAACATTACATAGAAGTTCCAGACAAGGTAATGATTATAGAATTGTCGCGCATTGTGATGATGGGGAAAAAAGATCCATCTATCTTGTATACAAAATGGTAAAAGATACAAAAAAACCTGGATATGACCAGAACAAGCGCATTAAAGACCGTGATCAGATCATGTTTGCTGTCAACGCCGACAATTTTACAGTGGAAATTAAAGCACCGAATAGTGATTCACTTGGTATAAGGAATTATTTAAGCGAACAGTTTAATATTACGCTCCAAAAAACAGAAAATAAGTTGTTCACTGGATATGAGGTGAACGATGTCTTGCGACTTTTTCAGGAGGGCAAACCAGTCGGAGATGAGGAGCCTGAAGACTTTTTAATTGATTATATATCATTCTCGAATTCTCTGTTAATCAAGTCACCGGATGTTATTCTTCAACATAAAGGCAACGATATTTGGCCTAGTGTTATTGATGCATTTCAACGTAGAATAATTGATATATATAGCTTAAAAGATATCAGAAAAATCGCTTTTCGATCAGAAAAGCACTCCAAATCTATACGAACGATTGTACTTGAGGATGGAAGTGTTATTTTCAAGCTGAACGATGGTAATTTGAGTGAAGCCACTAAAACCTCCATAAAAGAGAAGTTCTTTAAAAAATTCGGCTTTCCACTTGATCAGCCCGTAAAGAATAAATTTAACGGTGGTATAGCACAGAAAGTTGATCAAATTTTTAGATTCTCAAGGATTGACCAGTTGAGTCAGGAGCATTTGGATTTACTGAGTGAACTCAGGACTTCTGAATTAATTACTGTAAATGAGGAAATAAGCTATCATTGTTCATACTGTAGCTTTGCAACAGGTGAGCGTAGTTTACTTAAAGAAGATGCTAATAAAAAACTAATTTGCCCTGAATGCGACGAGTCTATCATCGAATCGGTAGAGGAAGAGTTAAGTCCGCATAAGGAAAACATTGAACAATTTATTTACCAATTAATTGATAATTTTATCGAAAATCATGAGCACTGTGAAAGTCAAAACTTATCTAAACAAAAATTTAAAAATATCAAATACACTTTTAAACGCTTCCTATTTAATAAACAACCATATCAAATTCTTGTGACAGATAGGGTTTTATCCAAACGGACACTCGAATGGGTTGAACGAAAGTTAATTCCAACTATTATCATTTGTTATGGAATTGATAAACAAACTAGCGAACGTTACGCCCTTGATACTATTGAACAGATAACATTTGGAGATATTTATATTTCTCTTGAATCTCAGATGTTTAATGATATGTTAAGTAATTACCTAAAGGAGCTGGAGAAACGCTCTTATCATCTCGTAGTCAATGCTGCTATGAAGGCAACAAAAAATCTTAATTTTATTGGTGATAAAACCATTGAACTAAAATATATTTATGATGAACATATGCTAGAGGATGATGTGTTTACTGTCATTAAACATCTATTTCCTAACTCTGAAAAATGGGGAAAGGAATATACCGGAGAAACTGTTCCTGAAGGTATATTTGCAATTCAATATAAGGAAAGCAATGGAAGTATGGCACCAGAAATAAAACACGGGTTCACCTATGATTGTAAATTTACAATGGATAAATCAGGATATAAATTGGGCTCTTCCGAAAATCGAAAAGGACTACATTATGTAAATAAATTAAATAGACTTGTTGATATTTCTTATTATTGTACTTTCAAAGAAATAACTTCTCATATCTTTATAGGCAACAAATTTAAAGAACGTCAAGTACGTGCCATGGCTAATTTTTTCCGTGAGGAAATTACAAAAGGACATAATACAAAACCAGTTTTTATAAATACCAAGGATTTGGCCTATCTATACGATCAAGTCATTCACAACAAAGAAAAAATTGAGAAAGTACTAGATGTTTATTATAAACAAATGGTTTCCATATTTACGACTGATGAAATCATCATAACAAAAGAATACATTGATGAGCAGCTTGAGGATATCGATATCGCCGCTAAAAGTTACTCTACATTAGATACCAGCACCTTAACAAGAAGGTTACTCGGAAGAAAAAAATAGTTATTCTCTTCGATAATAAAATGGTATAATAACGATTAATAAGAACATACGTTCTTATTAATCGTTTTTTGTGAGGTGCAATATGCTTGGTCTAACGATAAGTAATTTAATTTTTGATTCTGACCCTAATCCTTTTATAAGGGAACATATTAGTCAAGTTTTAATTGAACAGTTTAACAAGAGTCATGTAACAGAAAGTTCTTATGGATTAACAGGTTTCAATTTTTACTTCGATCATGCTGTCGTTATGTTTTCAACCAAAAAGGGGGAAATTTATTCATTTCAAAAATTTAATTATGAAGCTATGCTTCCCAACTCATTTTTGCAATCACTATCCTCACTTTCATATTGTCTCCCTTCTCACTGGAAAACATGGTTAAATGATTCACATTTAGAATTACTTCGAAAAGAAATTGCCCAATCTTTAAATTTCAATAGACTGAAATTAAGCTATAACTTGAATGAGAATAAGTTTTATTGGAACTGGAAAAGTCATAATATTACTCTACTAATGAATAGTTCTTTTGTTTTCAAAAATATAAAGAGTGGACAAATATTGGACTGAATACATAGGTATGACGAGTAATGAACAGGATGTAGTTTATAGTTCCACACACTTTAAAGCTGAGCTGCGCCCATTAAAAATCCAAGAATTAAAAATGAATCTTGGATTTTTCTGTTTTATTTTCCCTTAGTAAATAGGGCACCACTTTCCACATACACCGTGCGGAAACACATCCACCCGCAGCCCCACTCGAACCGGAACTCCCCCGACCTACAACGTCTCCGTATTAAGCGTAAACCCTTCAATTACAGCGTCTTCGTCTACCTCGATCAAAATGCACCGTTTCCCTTGATAATTCACCTGTCTCACGTATTTTAAATCTTGCGGGCTAACCGAAATGGTGGCGATCTTCGTATCGATCTTAATCGATTTCGAAGTGAATTTCGGGACGACGCTGCTCGCTTTGATTTCGTAGTTCTTGTTATCGACGATCGTTTCGAACGCCCGTTCCACTTTTTCCGCCGTCACATTCTCCACGCCGCTGACCGTCAGCATGCGTTCCACGTCTTTATAGTCCAGCTTCGGCGGTTCTTCCTCTTCATGGGTCTCGATGACCTGATGAATCTCCTCGTATACGCTGGCGATCGTTGAGGCGTCGAGCTGTTCTCCCGCCACTTCCTTCACGATCTCCTCAAAAATCGCTCGCTCCTCCAACGCCGTCACGGTCTTCTCGGCATTCAGGACTTCCTCGATGAAATGCTGATTCGGTTCGTGCGCCCTTCCCGAGCAGTACAGCACCCGATTCACGTCGGAATAGCCGTCCGTCACGCTGGGGTAGAAAAAGCCCTGCTCCGGCGAACTCAACTTAATGATCGGATCCACGATCACATTGTATTTAAATTCCCGCTCGACATAATCGAACATGAGCGTTTTCTTTTGCTGCTCCGTAGAATTGATGCTGCACAGAATGAACGGGTTGGCGAACATCTCGTCATTTTCGCTTTCCTCGGCCTCTTCGTTTCTGGCTTTGGTCGGTTGATAGTATTGCCCGCGGACGAAAGTAATCACCGTATCCTTTTCATAATGGGTATCCGTGAGCATTTTCTCCACCAGCAGGATCATCAGATCATGCCATTCCTCCGCATCACCGGTCACCAGACCTTGATGGAGAAGCACCCGCGTCGGCGTCTCCGCTTCTTCGTGAAGCTTTAGCTCGAACAGCTTTTGATCCAGTTCGCCGGCCAGCAGCTTTTTGAAATTCCCCATATAGAGCTCCTGCTTTTCCCTGTCCACTAGCGCAAAAGGCTGACGCTCATAATGATAAATCTCGTTCGTTTCCTTCATAATATACACATTCAAAATATCGTAAATTTGGAGCTTTTCGTGATCCAGCTTAAACTGTTTGCGAATATATGCGACTTCTTTCTTTAGCATGTTCTATGGGACATCTCCTATGAAGTGGAATGGTCTTTCCGGAACCGAGGTGCCTCCAGTACTCAGACCCTCAGCGAGCCGCGGAACCCTCTGGCGGCATAGTAGGATTCCGCGCCATTGTGGTACACAAACACAGTCTCGTAGCGCCGGTCGCAAAAGAGGGCTCCGCCAAGTTTTCTAATATTGTCGGGGGTGATCACCCAACTCGATGTTTTCGTATCAAACTTTCCAAGCTTCTGCAATTCCCGGTATTGTGCTTCCGTTAAAAGCTCAATGCCCATGGCGGCAGCCATATCCATCGCGCTATTCTGCGGCTTGTGTTCTTTCCGTGACTCCAGCGCTTCGCGGTCATAGCAAACACTTCGGCGACCTTTCGGGCTTTCCGCGGAACAATCGCAAAAAATGAACTCGTCCGTCTCTTGATCATGACCGACCACATCCGGTTCGCCGCCGGTTCTCTCCATTTCATGGAGCGACCACAATTTTTCAACACTAGCCTCGAGCTTGGCTTGAACTTCACCCCATTCCAGGCCATCATGGCGGTTCATGTTTTTCTCAAATCGGGCTTTCCATGTTGCGAGTAGTTCTGCACGCTGTTCTGGTGCTAACACCTTATTGTCGCTGGTTTCATTACTCTTGGTCATGGTCGATCCTCCCTCATACGTAGTTCTAAAAAAAACGCATTTACTTCATTCTACCTCAGCTCTTTATACCACAACTTCATTATAGTTTAAATCATGTCCAAATAAAAAACAGGGAAAGGCTTGAGAGATCAGGATTCTAGAATAATCATTTTATTCTGTGGTTCCGGTAAATGCCCTGTTTTGCATGAAAATAGAACTTCTTTTACGCCATCCATTCAAAAAGGCATGGATAGTCAAATCCATGCCTTTAATCCCTATGCAATCTGAAATATGTTACCCATCATTTTTTAAGTTCCGCGTTTACTAGCTACCTCGTATGCTAGGTTTTTGCTGATGGTAACCGACACACTTTGTGCTAGCAACATTACCTCATTGATTCTGAAATACACGTTTGGCTGCTGCCACAGCGTTGAGCACTTTGGGGAATCCTGTATAGGGAATGCACTGCATAAAAGCTTCCACTATTTTTTCTTGCGGGATTCCCACGTTTAACGCGCCTTGAATGTGTACCTCTAATTGCGGCTCGCAACCGCCTGCGGTAAGGAGACTGGTGATGGTAATCAATTCTCTTTCCTGCAGGCTCAGCCCTTCACGGCAATAGATGTCGCCAAACGCAAATTCAATAATGTATTTTCCTAAGTCGGGAGCGATATGCTGCAGTGACTCGATGACATGCTTACCTCCCTCACCATCCACTTCCGTCAGCTTTTCCAGACCACGTGCATAACGTTCAGTTTCCATTGCATGACTCCTCCTCTGTGTTGTATAGTACCAGCATACAATCTGGAGTTAACTCCAGATCAAGCATATTTTTAGGAGGCGGTCCAAATTTGTTATTCCATCGGGGAATTTTCGGTCCTTACAGGTTTAAGCATAGATACGTTGCGCTATTATGAGAAGGAGCATCTTATTCGAGTTGCGCGAAATGCGGCTGGCAGACGCTGCTATACCGAAGACGATCAGAACTGGATTTTGTTTATTAAGCGTCTGAAAGAAACCGGTATGGCGATCAAGGAAATAAGGGACTATGCCGGCCTTCGTTACCAGGGCGACATGACGATGCAAAGCAGATTAAGCATGCTGACAAAGCACCGCCTTTTCGTTCTTGCCGAAAAAAAGAAGTGGGAAGACAATTTGAAGCATTTGGACGATAAGATTCGAATCTATGAAGAAAAAACAAACGGCGGCTTCCGCCTTGTTGGCAACAGAGCAGTTCAAACTGAAACGCCCTAAACAAAAGATCATTTCATAAACAAGGCACTGAATATGACGACATCCTGTAAAAAATGAATCAACAGCGCCCAGAAGAATCCTTTCGTTTCCAACATCGATTTGGCCAAAAACCAGCCGATAAAGGCAGCCATCAATACCCCCGGTATCCCGCCGGGGTTTCCAAAATAATGAACGATTCCAAAAGTCGCCGCCGCTAACCCTTGCGCTGCATACGGAGAGAATCCATATCTGCTAACAACGGCCACGAATGAAAATCGAAAAATGATCTCTTCAGTAAAAGCATTCGTAAGCGCAAAACCGAGAATGAGAATAACCCCGGGAAACAGCTCCAGGCTTACGCTTTTACCATGAACCACTTGAAAATAGATGACAACTGCCGTTACCAGTGTAATCACGATCGCAAAGTTTACACCTAGGTTTTTCCACGTTTCCGTTTTTTTTGGCTTAATGCCGATCCACGGTTCAGGCCGTATTTGCCCATCCCGCCTCTTCAGGCTTAAATACGTAAGCCCCTTTTTGCCTGCCAACCCATATACAATGCCGATGACGATAACCGCTAGGAACAATGCCGTGATTTGATAGCTGATCTCTAAATTGTATACTTCGCGATCGAATACTTTTAAGGCCAGAGGCGGACTGCTTCTCATCCACAGCAGGAGAGGGGCACAAGCCATCACCACGACCGCGATGAACAGGATGGGAGCCAGGCTGCGCTGTTTTAGGTTCATTCTCGTTTCTCCTTTTCGGAAGGCTGCAACAATGCCAACGCATGTTGACACCACTCGATAGTCATTCGCAGATATCGCTCACCGTAATCGAGCGTCAGCAACCAGAGCTGCACTTGCTTGCTATTTCCGTTAGGAACATTCGCTTTAATTCCGGCAAGCACCGCCATTAATCGCTCACTCGCTTCTAATTCTTCCTCGAGATAGGTGACTAATTGCGGAATATGACGTTCCTCGGAGACGAAAAGCTTCATGAGCAATTCGTTCCTCATCACCGATTCCTCAGGCGGCACGGCTAACCAGGTATCAAGTTGGTCACAACCCTGCTTGGTAACGCCGTACACGATTTTACGTCTCCCCGTCTCCGTTTCTTCCACTACCGACACAGAGCCCTCTAACTCCAGCTGCTTAATGCTCTTGTGAATATGTCCATAGGATTCGTTCCAGAACAGGCCGATGCTTTCCTTCGAAAACTTAACAAGCTCATAGGCGCTCATAGGCTTAATACGAAGCAAGCCGAGAATGGCAAAATGAGTGGTATTGATTCTTTTCATACGTTCTCCCTCACGAATAATATATCTTTGAGATATATGTACATTTGCATCATACCCCATTAAGCCACAGATTACAATCCAATCCCCATATAAAGAAAAGCCCATGCTATCCTTAGCATGAGCTCTTTTGACATATATACAGAGTACATCCTTTACAACGTATTACGCCGTAGTTCATAAAAATACTGCACAATCGGATGCTTTAACTTCAGCCCTTCGGACATGTTCAAGATCCGCTTTTTCCCGACCCTTCGATCCACCAAAGCCAGAACGTTCAATAGGATATCATCGCTCTCCAGGCTCTCCTCGAATGGGGTAGTTAAGAACTTATTGGCCACCACGATAAAATTGGATTTACTTAATGAAGCCTGTGCGGACAAAAGCGCTTTGGCATGCTCCGAACTTTTTCTGCTTCGGGCAATGACGATTAAACGATCCTCCGGCACGGGTCCCTTGGTATCTTTTCTGACCACCTCAATGTCGTCATGGGTGATCGGAATTTGAATACCCGGATCATTCTTGATTCCCAGTTCCGTTTGGTACCATCTGATGGGGTTCGTCTTATCACTCATATTAAGGATGTTCTTCTTATCCACCGAGATATAACAAATCCCTGATTTATCCGGTACATAACGGTAACCCGGCGCGCGGTATTCTACCCGTCCCTGTAACGCGGGACTGAGAAAGCTCTCCAACTGCTGTTTTAATTTGCTCCAGGACATATAAAACTCCCCCCTCCATATAAAAAACAGAGGAAAGGCTTGTTGGTAGGGGCTTGTCCCATCTCCATTCATCCGATCCTCCATCTTTTTATGCCTCTCTCTATAATTCACGCTCTTCCGCCCCGGCATGCTCCTTGTTTCTAAACTCATCGAGCAGCGCACGCACCTCATTTGTGGACTTAGTGTTCATCAAGCTGTTTCTTAATTCGCTTGCCCCTCGAAACCCGCGGACATATATTTTAAAGAATCGGGGGAGCGGGCTGAACGAACGCGGCGGCCCCAGTGCTGAATAGTGATCATGGAGATCCAGATGCAGCCGCAGCAAATCAAGCAATTCTTCGCTGCTGTGTTCCCTCGGCTCCTTCTCAAAGGCAAACGGATTATGAAAAATACCGCGCCCGATCATAATCCCATCCACCCCGTACTGCTCGGCCAGCTTGAGGCCGGTCTGACGGTCAGGAATATCCCCGTTAATGGTCAAAAGGGTATCCGGCGCCACCTCATCACGAAGCTTCTTGATCTCGGGGATGAGCTCCCAATGCGCGGGTACCTTGCTCATTTCTTCTCTTGTCCGCAGATGAATCGACAAATTCACAATGTCTTGTTTCAAAACATGGGTTAGCCAGTCACGCCATTCTTCGATCTCGCTGAAACCAAGTCTTGTTTTTACGCTGACGGGCAGTCCCCCGGCTTTGGCGGCTTGGATAAGTTCCGCTGCGGTCTCCGGACGGCAAATCAGGCCGCTGCCCTTCCCGTTCTCCGCTACATTCGCTACAGGACAACCCATATTAATATCGATGCCTTTGAAGCCTTCCTTCGCCATACCGATGCTCATTTGACGAAAATACTCCGGTTTATCCCCCCAAATATGCGCTACCATAGGCTGTTCATCCTCCGTAAACGTCAAGCGCCCGCGCACACTATGGTTCCCCTCCGGGTGACAATAACTCTCCGTATTCGCAAACTCCGTAAAAAACACATCCGGTCTGGCCGCTGCACTAACGACATGGCGAAAAACAACATCCGTCACATCCTCCATGGGCGCCAGAATAAAAAAGGGCCGTGGCAAATCACGCCAGAAATTATTTGTCATGTCATAAACCTCTCTATAGATACCAGGACAGTTCTTTATCCCGTAGTAGTAAAATCAACCTGTCTGTTAAAGGTAGACATCTAAACGAGTATATCATAACCCCAGGTGAAGTTCACTTACCCAATAACTTCTAAAAATCCATGAAAACCGAATCATGGGACTGGCCGAACGAACCCTGATAAAATAAAAAGGCATGGGTTACGCAAGCAATGATCCGCTTGGTAACTCATGCCCTTTACCTTATTTTTTACCGCCATAACCCTTATAAGTAGCGTAAACTGCATCTGCATAGAGATTAGCCAGAATAGGACGGCCATATGAATCCGTGGCTCCCGGATACCAGTTATCTCCTCCATTATAGTGTAATAATCCGTTATATATATTTCCAAACTTCACAATCTTCTCATCTAAAATCATTGCGCCCATACATACCTGATCCTGTTCACTGCTGTGATTATACGCACGGCCAAATTTTGAGCTGAATTGCGATAAATAGGCATTGCGTGTGTTTGGTTCTACTTGCATCAATCCGTCGCCGGCTGACGGACTACCTGGTAAGCCTGCTCCAAAACTGCTTTCTTTTTTGATAACAGCACTTAGCAATAAAGCAAAATCTCCGCCTTTACCAAATTTGTTGTCCACATTCATTACATATCTCCATATATGGCTTGGAACTTCGGACGGCTTTGTTACTGAAGGAGATGGCGAACCCGTATAAATTTTAACCGAGGACATTTTATCATTGATCGTGTTGCCAACCCAGGAAGAATTCGAAGTAAAGGTCCACTTTGTTCCTCCGAAATTATCATTCTCATATACTTCAACAGTCCAACCGCTAGGAACCTTGAGAGAGGACATCCAGTCATTCGGAATTCCTTTTGCGTTCAGTTGAGACAATGTGTAATTGCCTATTCCAACTGTTACTGCCTTCCCGCCATAGTTGATATCCGCATAGAATGTCACTCCGGTAGTCGGTGTTGTTGGTGTAGTCCCGCCACCACCCTTCTTCCACAAAGCAGGAGCATTGGCCGGCTCCCAGCCTACGAGGGAAGTGTGCGCCTGAAGACAGTTATAAGTACTTCCATTATAGGTTACCGTGTCATTTACCGCATATGCCGTATTCGGAGCCCATGCTCCTCTAGCTGCTGCGCTCACCGACGGTGGGGCGGTGAACCATGTGGATAGAAATACTGCCAAAACTACCAAAAGTGATAAGGGGTTAAAAAGATACTTTTTTGTAGTCATTTCAAACCTCCTTGGTCATTAATTATTCCAATTATATCTTATTTCCACTTTTTAAATTAATTCCACTTGCGTTCGGGTATTTTATCATTATTTTATAGGTAATGGGAAGGTGATTTACCTACCTCCGTAGTAAGAGGCTACCCTGCAAATCCAGATTTGAGTAAAAAAAATTTTCATATTACAATGAAACCCTGGAAACTTCAGTGCTGCGTCTTCCGCCGCTAACGAGTTATTATCATGAAGATCCACGTCCCGACAAGTTTGGAGGGACTGCACTCACCGGGGTTCAGGCTTATAATGGAAATGATATGAAAGTGGCTGAGCCGAACCTAGGCACTGTATTTGAGATTGTTCCCTTATAAGCAGAATTGTTGAATATAATCATATTCTACCTAGTAAATACGGGATAATACCACTAATATACAGACAGTCACTTTTGAGGATTAAGGGAGAATACCATGCAGAAGATTATATTTACGAAGGATTATAAAAACAATGAAGCACTTCGAAAGAGTTTTTTCGAACTTGCTACCGACACTTTTGGTTTAAGTTTTGAAAATTGGTATCAAAAAGGATTTTGGGGCGAACGATATATTCCTTTTTCATTTGTTGAGGGAGATAAGATTATTGCAAATGTTTCAGTAAACATTCTTGAATTAATTATGAATGGAGAGAGGAAGAAAGCCATACAGATTGGAACCGTAATGACACATCCTGAATATCAAAGAAGAGGATTGTCTGCAAATTTAATGAACAAGGTTTTAGAAGAATATGAGAACAAGTATGATTTTATGTATCTCTTTGCTAATAATACGGTTCTTGACTTTTATCCCAAATTTGGGTTTAAGGCAGTAGAAGAGCATCTATTTTCAATGGACTATACACCAAGCCAATTTGATCAAACAGGCATTAGAAAACTAAATATAAGTCAAGCAGACGATTTACGTTTAATTCATAAATTTGCATCAGAGAGAATGCCCGTTTCTCAACGTTTGGGAACGGATTATACGCAAGGAGTATTAATGTATTATTGCCTGAACGTTTTTAGTGATGATATTTATTACTTGGAAAACGAGAACGCTATTGCTATCTATAAGAAAGAAAACAATCACATGGACATCTTCGATATTATCAACGCAAAGGAAGTCAAAATTCATGATATTTTAACTAAGATTGCAGATCGGGATACCGAAAAAATAACTTTCCATTTTACTCCGGATTATAAAGGTATCGATATAGAAAGTAATACCTTTCATGGCGGCTTATTTGTAAGAACAAATGGCGAGAACCTCTATCCTGTACACGTAAAACACCCAATTACATCAATAGCTTAAGGCTAGGTCGGACATTCGGTAACTCACCTCTAGAAAGCCAATTAATATCTCCATTCCAAAAAAGAGCCAAGAAATAATATCCTTGGCCCTTTCCCGTCAATTCTTACACATTAATACCCAAGATTCTCAACTGTTCATTGATTTTAGCTTCAAGTTCAGCAATTTCTTGTTTGTCCTGCTCTAATTGCTTAATCACTTCATCAAGATCGATGGTTTGCTCTTCTGCAGACGTATCTACGTAGCGAGGAATATTTAAGTTGAACTCGTTTTCTTTAATTTCCTCAAGCGATGCCACATGAGCGTATTTATCAACATCTACACGATCTCGGTACGTTTCAATAATCTTATTGATGTTGTTATCCGTAAGTTTATTTTGATTCTTACCTTTTTCAAACTCGTTGCTTGCATCGATAAACAAGATATCTTTAGTTTTACGATTCTTTTTGAATACTAAAATTGTAGTAGGGATACTTACGCCGTAAAACAAGTTGGCAGGCAGCCCTATAACGGTATCAAGGTAGTTCTTCTCAATAATGGTTTGGCGAATCACGCCTTCTGCTGCACCACGGAACAAGACACCGTGCGGTAATACAATCGCCATGGTTCCCGTATCATTCAGATGATACAAGCTGTGTAAAATGAAAGCATAATCCGCCTTGGTTTTTGGAGCGAGCTTACCGTATTCACTAAAACGTGGATCTTTCAATTTTGTTTCGCTATTGTCCCAATGCGCAGAATAAGGAGGATTCGCAACCACAGCGTCAAAAGAGCGCGGGCGGTCGATTCCCTTTTCATCCGGTCCGTCAGGCCAATCGCTTTCAAGCGTGTCCGCATTAGACAACGTCATGTTGTTAAATGAAACGCCATGCATCATCAGGTTCATGCGAGCCAAGTTGTAGGTTGTCGTATTCTTTTCTTGACCAAAGAATTTAATCGCCCCTGGCTTATCTCCACCAGGCAGCTCCCCTTGAACGGTTAACAGCAAGGATCCAGATCCACAAGTCGGGTCATACACTGCAAAAGTCTTGTCCGATTCTTCCACACCATCCGTGACGATTTTAGCCAGAATTTTAGAAACTTCATGAGGTGTGTAGAACTCTCCACCTTTTTTACCTGCACTTGCTGCAAATTGACCAATCAGATATTCATAGATCGCGCCAAGAATATCTTGGCCATCTTCACCTTTGTAATCAATACCATCAACCAGCTTTACGATCCGGTTCAGTGATTTCGCACGTTCATTTGTAGAAGAACCAAGACGAGAGTCTCCAAGGTTGATGTCGTTAAACACACCGCGAAAATCATTCACGGCTTCTTTGTTTAATTCAGCGTTCTTATTGAAGTTGTCAAACATCGTTTGATAATCACTTGGAATCACCATACTGTTATCAATCTTGTCAACTAAGGATGCCCATGTATCAAGCGGTGCAATGGCATAACCCAAACTTGAGGAGATATCCTCCAGGTAGTCCTTCAAATCGTCCCCCTTCGCTTGCTCTAAATAGGCCTGGTTGATCGACTCGCCTTCGGCAACATCAAGAATATTATTTTCAACTAAATATCGTTCCTGATGCTCGGACAGATAACGATAGAACATAAAGGCTAAAATGTAGTTCTTGTATTCTGCAGCATCCATGCTTCCACGAAGCTCGTTTGCCATCGCCCATAGTTTTGTTGTAATGCTTTGTAGTTTATTACTCATAATGTTGTTATCCTCCTAGATATACAATCGTCACATTTACTGCTCATTTTTGAGGTTTTCCGTTTTAAATACGTTGTACCCCTCATAAAGATAGCTGGCGTCGATGCCTTTCATATAAAGTTCACGGTCATTGATCTTATCGGTAAGCGCTGCTTTAAGGAGAACCTTGATCTCAACGTCCTTAACAGGACTGCTTTCCATGGCAAGCAGATAATCATCTTTATCGACCTTACTCCAATCGACAACTTGCCTCAGTTCCTTAACCACCTTTTGCGATATTTACATCTCGCACTTTTCCGGCGAAGTCATAAATGTCTTCGAACAGATGCTTGTGAATTTCGGATAAAGACTTAAATGTTCCGACCTCAAATGTATCTAGCAGACCCGTTTCAAACATTTCAAGAGCTTTTTGCTTGCTCTACACGAGCAAGTTCTGAAGAATCGGTAATTCCTAACTTGTTTTCTAAAGCCATAACTTTATCCTCCTATCAAACAAACATTTGTTGTAGTAGTGCTTTCTTCTGTTCTTGCAAGTGTTCCAGCTTACGCTGATGAAGGGTGATGAGGTTGTCGAGGCTCTTGAAGAAGATACCTACTTGATTTTGTTCTTTAATTTGGCTAGGAAACATTATATCAAGATTACTTAGTTCGCTTGCTTTGATCAATGGTTGACCTGTTCCGAAAGCAAGATTTTTCAAATTGAATTTTGTCAGTGAGTAGAAAACAAAATCCAAATTTTTTCCTTGCAAAAATACTGTATTATCGCTTATTTTCACGTTTCCAGAGTATCTATACAAATCCCCTGCATTTGCACCTACTCGAGCAGTCAATACAAAATCTCCTGAATAATCATACTCATCGTCATAACTTATTACAGAGGTAGATCCTAGGACTGCATACTTTTTCCCTTCCGTATTTTGAATATTTGAAATGAACTTACTCTTTCCAGTTCCAATAGTATGAACCGTATCATTCAACTTACGCTGTTCCCAAGCGTCAGTAAATCCAGGAAAACGAACTTCAGGAAAACCTTCGCCATCTTTCGGAAACATTTTTTGGAGCAAGCCAGCCTTCATGTTTTTCACGTTATTTAGCTTACTCTGATGAAGGGTGATGAGATGGTCGAGGCTACGGAAAAACGAGCCGATTTGCGACTGTTCCTGCGCTGAAGTCGGATAGCATATTGTTGTTTTGGATAGATTCGTCCGGCTTATCGAGAGGACCTTGATTCCCTGCATGATCGGTAGCAATTGTTGACGATATGATGGTGAGTTCATATAATATCCTAAAAAGTTGGGCTGCATTTTCACCTTAGGTCTGCAAGCTATTGTGTGTAATCCTGATATTACAGGAATGCTTGTAATTCCTGCTACTTCAGTAGCTTTGCCAACCGTTGCATCCTCGGCGGCATCGGCAATCAGAACATCACCGTTTTGGAGAAGATGACTCTGATAATCTGAAACCTCCGCTCCTGTAATGAACGGAAGCACATCTTTGCCGCAATCAGTAACGGCACCATATTTGATGAGAATATCGCCGTAATGAATGTTCTTTATTTTTCCGTCGTCATAGTTCAAATCAGCTCTTGAAAGAGTGTTGCTCCGTACCGGATCGAACACTGAATCAAACCTACGTTGTTCCCAAGGACCAGTAAATCCAGGAAATCTTATTTTAGGTACATTTTCTTTCATTTTGTTCATTTCCGCTCTCCTTGCATGCCCTTAATTTTAAACCTTTTTTGTGTTTTCCTTGTGTTATGTGCATTTTCTGCACTAACCACTTATTAATGGTTGGATTGGTAGTTCTCTAATTGAAATAACCCCATCCCTGCCTTGACCGTTACCTCTCCGCCAATTCATCCGCCAGTTTGTAAATTGCATCGCGCAAACCATTGCGATATTTCATTTTAGGCAAAGATTGCACTCCTTCGTCAAGAGCAAGTGTCTGATAGTTAGAACTTGCTTGAGCGATGATGTCACGGATTTGACCGGTGTCATCCAAATCTTGCATGCCGTAGCGATGGCGGCTGAACAACTCACGCATCCCGGCACTTGTGATAATTTCCGTTATTCCCCACTTTACTCGGAAGTCCAGGAATATTCGATCCAGGCTAACATTGTTCGCTTGCTGGATGATCTGTTCACTGTCAGTTAGCTTTACAGGATACTTGAAGTCAGAGTCTGCTGGGGGAAAATGACCTTTGATAATTGCATCCGCTGCATTCATAATCTTGGCCGCATAGTTGCGATCATCCAATCCATTGGCAAATTGGTTGATTTTTTCCTGCGTCTCTTTGGCTTCTTCCTTCTTACCTTCGTGAACCTGGTTCAGTAATTGTTCAACGAGTTCAGTAAGATAATCATAGTCCACTTTAACATCCTTCACGTGAGTCATCCGCAGTTCGATTTGGTAAAGAGGAATCTTCTTCTCTTTAGCAATATGTGACTTAAGTTCATTGGTTAAGACCGTGGTCAACATCACTTCTTGCTCGGAAGTCATCCCTAACTTCTCTAGTAACTCGTCTGGATCGTCATAGTTAAATCCAACTTTTTCGCCATCCACTTCTTCAGGATCATATTGCTTTAATTTGGCCATGCCCCTGTTGTATTCACGGAGCAAATCAAGCATATCGTCCTTCTGTTTCTCAGAAGGCGGTAACTGTTGAAAATCCATCGTCATGCTGCTTAATTTTTCAACAACTTGTTTCACTTCGTTGAACACATCTTCAAACGGTTTGGCAATGATCCCGTCTTTTTCATTAGAATCGCGTTGTTCATCATCAGACAAAATAGCTGAATTTTTATTGGCATAAACCGCGAGCGCTTTATTCATCAACTTCTCGTTGTGCGCCGGCCAGCGGTAATTGACTACCCGTCCCCAAGGTTTCTCTTGCATATCCGCAATCCGGTTCGTTCGTGAATAAGCCTGGATTAACCCGGCTCCTTTTAAGGTTCGATCCACATAAAGCGTGTTCAGCTCAGGCGCATCAAATCCTGTTAATAATTGATCCACCACGATCACCAAATCGAGGAACTTACCATCTGTGGCAGATTTATTCAAGCGTGAAGTCACATCTTGCGTATAGCCAGAAACATCATCCATCCCGAAAGCTTTACCAAATTCAGCATTATAAGCTTGGATGGCCTCATACAAACCTTGATTTGTAGCAAGCATGCTATCATTATTCGATGAATTTTGACTGAACGTCACGGCAACTTTTAGAGTCTGTCCGCCGTTCTTTTTATTTTCTTCATTAACACGTTGAAACTCCTTAAAATACATCATCGCCATTGGCGTGCTTGCTTTCCCGCCGCCCACATGCGTCGTAAACAAAGCATTGTATTTGCCTTCATTCGAACGGTTGCGCCAATGTTTGAAAATATCCTCCACGACCAGTTTGACATGATCCGGATTTTCATCGTAGAAGCTGGGTTCCACCGCATCATCCATATCTTCCTGGGAGAGATGGTTGATTTTCTGTTGAATTTGCTCATCCGTCCATTTTGGATAACGTTCACGGTAAAACGCAGGAAGATAGACTTCCTTCATCTGTTTTTCGTCAATCGTTGTCTCAAAATCAACCTTGAAGCCTAACACATTCCGGTCCGCAATCGCCTCGCGAATGGTATAGGCATGTAATAACGGGCCAAAAATATCTTCCGTTCGAAGCCCGGTCGTTGTCTCGTCAAACATCGGCGTTCCGGTATAACCCACCCAGGCCGATCTCTTAAAGGCTTTCTGGATATTTTTGAAGGAGTCGCCGCCAGTGGAACGATGTGCTTCATCCACGATAAATACGATATTCTTGTCTGGAGCTTGAAAAGATTTACGTTTCACTAACGTATCCAGTTTTTGAACGGAAGTCACAATGATGCCGTTGTCTTTACTTTTCAGCTTACGACTCAAATCGGTTGTGTTATTGGTGTCTTGAACGCTCCCAAATGTGTCTTCTGCCGCGTCCGGGTCATAGGCTCGATAATTCTCATTCGTTTGCTTGGTCAAGGCAATTCGATCCACCACAAAGACAACCTTATCTACTTTCGGCATCCGGCTTGCAAGCCAGGCCGTCTTGAAACTTGTAATCGTCTTACCTGATCCGGTGGTGTGCCATATGTAGCCGATTTTATTGATGCCGTATTCAAAATCAGCACGTTTTAATCTCTCGATCACATTTTGTGTCGCGTACACTTGATAAGGACGCATCACTTTCAAGGTTTGCTTGTTCTTTGTTCCGTCCAAAATCATGTAGTTGGTAGCCATTTGATGTGCCATGGGAATCGAGAGCATAGAGTCTGCGAATTCCTTCCAGCTGCGTACGATGGTATTGTCACTTTTGCGCTGCCAGTTAAAAGCAAAGTCTTTATTAAATTTATCTGCCGTCGTATTGGCCATGTACTTCACATTGTTTGGCGTGATCGCCACCAAAATCTGCAAAGTTGAGAAAATATCACGATACTGCTGTTCATCCGCATATTGTTTCATTTGATTGAGAGCTTCATCAACATTACGGGTGTCACGTTTCTCTTCAATTTGAATAATTGGCAGACCGTTAATTAGAAGCGTCGTGTCAAAACGGCAATTTTTTTTCCCGGTAATCACTGCAGGTCGATAAATTTGATTGACCACTTGATAGACGGTATCCCCGGCCCCTATTTGTTTTTGATCAAATACTGTAAGGAACACATGCCGTCCGTCATCCAAATCAATCTCAATTTGCGACACCCCGTTAAGGCCATACAGAAACTGCCCTGCTTCATAAGGGGTCTTAATATCCGAGATAATCTTCTTCACTTGATTGAATTCCACGACACTCAAAGGATGATCCAGCGTGTTCTGATTGTGTTGTTCCAGGATGGACTTGAAGTTATCCCAGAGCTGTTCTGTCGTTTTAATATGTGGTTCATATTTCCAAAGTTTAGTTTTCACTATGTAATCAACATTGGATTCTCTGGTAACAAAGTTGCCTATCCCTTCAAGATGTTCTTGTTTTGTAATAGTGCCACTTGTAAGGTATTGAATTAACTCCGTTTCAAATTGATTCTCGGTCATTTATGGACTGCCTCCCTAAGCTTTTCTAATAATATTTGAATTTCCAAGTTTGCCGCTCTTTTTTTTAACGCTTCTAGTCTCAGTTGGTAGAAATAAATATCACCGATTATCCGCTGTCTATCTATTGGTGGCAAATCGGGTAACTCAAGTTCTTTCACTTGTTTCAGCGTATATTTTAGAACTTGAGAACCTTGCAATTCCTTTTGAAACTGTTTCTTGATGAATGAATCTTCATTAAGCAAGAAGGCAAGATATTTTGAATCAACCTTGTCACCCGCCACTAACTTGACGTAGTTTTGTGTGTAGAGATACCCCCGATGCTTCACACCAACGATAGCAGACTTTCCCGATATCAGACTGAAAACAACATCACCTTGACATAGTGTATTGACCTTATCAAAAGTTCGCACTTGTTTGCCGTCACTACCATTAGAATCCATATCAACCAAATCTGCTTCAAGATCGGATTGACCATAATAGGTATACTTTGGCGCCGAAATATCAGATGTTTCTATAATTCTAAATTGTGGCGAACCACTTACAAACTCTACCATATTCTTTAATTTATTCATATGAATTCGTGCCTTTCTTAAATTAATTTTTTCTTGATGTTTCCATTCTATCTGATTGATATTGAAATGGCAATATTTATTTTTTTAGTTTTTATAAATTACATTTTACACATGGGAGGTTGTGCTCAATTCTACACAAAAAAGTTGTCTGCCCAGTAAAGAGCAAACAACTTTATTCTGACTAATTATGACATATGACCTTTGCGGAGCGAATTTCCCTTTCAAATTCCATGTTATTTTTTAGCTGTAACACTTACATTAAGCATATTCAGCGTTTTAGAGAAGTCATGATTAGACTAGCGTCCTCATCTTTAGTCCATTACTTGATCTTTTGCCAATTCATCCAGAAAGGCCGGCCGCCTGCTATATTGAGATTTTAATTGAAGTAGGACCTCTATCTGGCTTGCTTGGCCCTGATTCCAGTGTCCAAGAGACATAATTTTCGAGTTCCCGCTTCAGCGTTCGCAATCTATGTAAAGTTGGAAAACACTCGCGGATCCAGGTATGGTAGGCTTTCGCGAGATCCATCACTACAGCTGTAGGTTTCAGCATTCGCAACTGGGGTTGCAAGCTAACATCGTTACCCAAATCGTTTACGACAGATCTTCTGTATTTCTGATTATATCCCTATTTGTTCCCTTTAGACGACCATGTTTTCATGAAGCAGTTTAAAACTAAATACTACATAATCTTCCTTTTGTTCATAATCGGTAATATACATAATCTGACCTCTAACTTTTCTTCCGGTGTATACTTCACTTGAGGAGTCCCATTCGTTAAGTAGTATCAGATCTCCAACTTGAAAATTTCGGTTATTAAATCTAATTTCGAATGTTTTTATTCCTTTTAAAACCGGATCAAAGAACTCTCTATTGATTTTCAAATGGTGTTCCATAATGGAAGTCCTCTCTAAATCAATAATTAAAGAAAGCGATAAGCTCTGAGATCGGCACACTGCCTTCTTCATATCTGAATAAAGGAATATTATGTTTTCTAGAAAAATTGATTGCTGACTTAATTTCACATTGTTGAAATTCATTTAATAACTCTAAAGGATAGTCGATTCCATCTCTATTCAATAACCTATTTTTAATTATTGAGGGTTCAAGGGTAATTAAAACAATTTTCTTTAAGCTGGTTCCAAGAAAAGTGTCCTCTGGCAGAATAATTATTGATTGCTTATTATCCAATAAACAAAAATGTCCGTCCAATACCAAAACGCCACTTTCGTTTTTAATGTCATTTAATTCTTTTTTCCACAATAGCTGATTAGCTTGTACATCAGCAGTATTTTTATTAGTACTATCTATCCTCTTACCAGCTTTTCTAATCAAATCACTGATTGTATATACATCAAGTCGCAAATATTCATTAAGTGTCTTCGCGAGAGACGATTTACCTACCCCATGAATACCTGTTAATAAGATATAACCATTCATAAGGAGGTCTCTCTTATATAACAAAAGGACTGCGGGGCAACCTTAATATCTTCATCAATATCTTTTAACTCCAGTGGAGTTTCATAGGCTATAAAGTCCCTAATTTGTATCGCATAGCCTATTTCCTTGTTTTCGAAATAACTATTAAAGAAACTTTTCTTTATCCCCGAATACTTCTTCGTTCTTTGCCAAATTTCATAAGGGCTATCTTCCAATATGTCTTCTATCTCAAATTCACCAACCACTTTTCCATAGGGTTTAGTAGCATATACAACAACAGTAGAGATATCTGCTCTCTTAAAGATGCTCTTTCTATACTCGAATTTTTTATTTCCTGACATGATTTCTTCCACAAATTCAGGCTTAATCGATAATAAAACTTTCATTTGTCTCACCTAATTCCAAGATTTTATTAAATTGACTATCCGTTAACTGCATAAATCCAGAATATGCTGTTCTGTCTAACCCTACTTCTTCAATAAGTCTTTGTCTAATTATTCGCTTGTTTAGAGAAAAATTATACAACATTTTTATAATAATGGGATATCGTTTTGTTCCCCAGAAGCTGCGTAATTCCTTGTCAGTAAAAACTACGCCTTTTCCACAATAGCTCAGAAATTCATCCAATCCTTTAAAACTTTCAATTCTTCTCGTCTCAACAACAGTGCAGATTGATGTCGCAACTGAACCGTATTCTGCTGACTTTCCTTCATCTGTCATTCTATATATTACAATTTTGTCTTCCGGTGCTAGGTTTGCCGTTCCTCCCATTTTAGTTAAATATATTTTTTGCACAGTGTTAGTAAAGGAAAGATCTTCGATCCTGTGATCTTTTTCTGTATTCAGTTTAGAATAAGGAAACAGTTTTGTATGATATTCAGGACGAATAGCCAACAAATATTTGTTGTTACCTTCTATTTGTATTCTAGGAAAGTCTTTAAATATATCATTCTGCACTTCCAACATTTTGTTATAGACTAATTCTCCATTCTCCTTTTTGCCCCAAAAGCGAAATCCAAATTTTTCAAAGAGTTTAATCAAACCCTTTTGTTCTTCAAACAAAGTGACATATGTTTCTTCATGAGACTCTTCGATCATTTTTTTTAAAATAATCCCTAGGAATCTTTCTCCTAAAACTGTACCATGAGCCACAATTTTAAATGTCCCAATTTTCAAACGTCTCTTTTTGCAAAAAGGTGGGGTAATAGTGTTGTCTTCCTCATTTTCATCTTTTAAGTACATAAAACCTAACAATTGCTCTTGATCCTCAAGAATATAAACCTTTTCTTCACCCAATGACTTCTTCATAAACCAAGCACTAAACCCATCATAAGCTTCTTTAAGGGAGTCAAAGAAAAGATTGTTAACATCTAAGTCAGAGAACTTCACTATTTGAATCACATCGTTACTCATATTGTATCTCCTCCATCTTATCATTATAGTGAATGAATCACAAACATATGTTCCTAATATCTTGTTCTATATTGCCTATGTATTTGTATGAGTTTCATATATTTATAAGTGAACACCTTCCTTTATTAGCAGCAGTCCATTCTTAAATGGAATTTATTTACTCCTTAATAGTATCAAATGAAGTCCAAAAATATTGTCGAAATATAGCTTATAATCTTCACTTATTCTCAGTTGTTACATTAAAGCTCAAACAAGATCATTTGGGAGCAAAATAGCAACTACTCCCCCCAACATTCACAAACTCCTCCGTTTACCCTCCGGCAAACAGCCGAAGATCAATTCGACAAGCTCATTAAGCACAGACCATTTTTCTTCGGCTTCACCTTGTCATGTCAGTGTGATTTGGTTCATGAATTCGCTGGACGGCGGAAGCCCTGACAAACCTGCTGAAAAACGCTTCGGAATATTCGCCGGTGAACAGTAGGATCACAGTGAACAGCTGCATCAATCCGATTTACCGATGGATCTCCGTGACTGACTACGGCAAAGGAATCCCGAAGGAAAAATATACTGGCCTTTTAAACGGCTTGTATATTCCCAAAGTGAGAACGGGTATGGCATCGGGCTGCCGCTGGCACCATTGTACGCAGTCAAAACGGTGATATTGAAATTGATGGCGGAGGCAAGGGAACCGGCGCTACCTTTACCGTGAAATTTTTTAAGTGAATTTAAGTGAATAGCTTGTCATTTTAAAATGTCCCGTAGTCACGATGCAGTCACTTTTGTCTGCTACAATGTGGGTATGAAAATCATAGGAGACATAAAATGGCGATATTGGAGATCAACGGACTTACAAAAATATATGGGAAGGGCGATACAAGCGTAACCGCCCTGGATCATGTAAGCTTTAGCGTGAGCAAGGGGGGGAATTTGTTGTAATTATAGGCGCATCCGGTTCGTGCAAATCTACGCTCATGAATCTGATCGGCTGAGTTGACCGGCCCTCCTCCGGAAACGTGAAAAATTGATGGGAACGAAATTTACAACCTGAGCGAAAGCGAGCTTGCCATATTCCGCCGCCGATATATCGGGATGATCTATCAGTTCTACAACCTGCTCCCCACCCTGACGGCAGAGGAAAACATTATGCTTCCACGCCTGCTGACCACCGCAAGCCGGCCCCGGATAAGCTTTCTTTCATTCTCGAAACGACTGGACTTTCGGAACGCGCAAAGCACTTGCCAAGCGAATTGTCCGGCGGCCAGCAACAGCGGGTGTCTGTGGCAGAGCCTTAATTAACGACCAGGCCTTTGTTCTTACCGATGAGCCTACGTGCAATCTGGATAGTAAAGCAAGCCGCGAGATTATCGACCTTCTGAAGCTTGCGAATAAGCGCAGCAATCAGACGCTGCTTGTCATAACCCATGATGAAAAAATAGCCTTGCAGGCAGACCGAGTCATCACCATCGCGGATGGTCGGATCCTTTCGGATGAGGTGATGAAAGCGTGGAGAATGTGTACAAAGTATCGTGGACCGAACCAACAGGCACTGATGTTTCTCTGAATTTTATGACCGAGGAGTTACCCCAAAAAAATTTGGCAAAAGAAAAGACAGCCCTGCGGCTGTCGTTGAGTTTAAGCTTTGGATGGTGAATGTAGGGAGTACATTTTAGCTTACTGTCTCAGCACTTTGACTTCTTCCATAGACAACCCCGTTGCTTCCGAAACAGTTTGCAGATCTACCCCTCTGTTCAGAAGTCTGACGGCAATTTCTTTGCTTGTTTCCGTCTTGGCTCCCTCAATTCGGGATTTCTCATCGCTCAGCGCCTTCATTCGGGGCGTCATAAGCCATGCGCGCTGCCCGATCCTGGCTCAGAAACTCCAGCGTATCCATCGCTTTTTTCAGCATCGGCTCCTTCATCGTCAGCACCTCCCAATTTGATTTATCTACACCCTTTAAAAACACAGCCAGTTCACCAGACCGCCTTCTTCAAGCTCTGCTGCATGCTCATTCAGCTTGGTCAGCTCGTTGATGTGAATCTCAATATCATCTAGAGCGGAATCCCTGTACGATCCTTACGTAAATGAAACACACTATGATAGCGGTCGTTAGGCAGAGATGAATAATTCAGTATATTGATAGTCACGCATTTCTTTAAAGTATTGTAATTGCCGCCTTTAGGTATCTGATGGTAGTACATTTCAGACCAATAAAACAGCGTACGTTTTTCCATATGATACGGATTGAACAATTGCATTTCGATATTCAAATGTTCGCCCTTGGCTGTCTTGGCCTTGATGTCCATAATCGACTGCTTATCATCCGGACTGTCTGGCTCAGTGTAAGGGTTGAGCAGCACAATCTCGGTTAGCGGCGATTCGCCAGCCTCACGAAACGTGCTGTTCAAAAAAGCCAGCAACACATCCTCACCTGCCTTCACTACAAAAGTCAATCAAGGAGATCGAATGTGCCAGAAGCATTATCGCCCCCGATGCGTTTCGCGGCTCATTGTGTTTGTTCACAAGCGATACCTCAACCGCCGACAACTCAATATTGCTTGGCATGAGCGCTACGCCCTCCTGATCCATCTGCCCCAAGGCAGTTTTTCTGACTTTCTGACCATCCCGTCAAACATAAAACCAGTAAAATAATTTATTGCTCAACTACCCCAAAATCATCCACATAAACATATGCTGTACCAGAATTCTTGTAAGCATACACGGTTGCCCCGGTCGCGTCTGCTCCGGTTGTAAAAGGGATGTTTACCATTGTCCAGGTTGTACTGTCGGATGTTACAGATGCATCCGTTCCTTCAAAGTCCTTAACGCCAATCTGAATCTGCTCTCCTTTGTCTGCCTTAACCCAGGCGGTACACATATAGCTGGTATTAGGGCTTAGCCCCGTAAGTACCTGCTCGATACCAGCTTCTCCGGGTCCCAATCTTACACTCTTAGAGCCGCTTCTTGGTACCGATACACTTGCAGCAGTATCTGAATATGTTGCTGCCCATGGTGAGATAATCCCTTTCTCGAAATCAGATTGCCTTACGTTATTAACATAAGGTAAGCTGACACTCTCAAAAATCGGGTCCGGAGGTGAAGAAAAATCATGCCCGGCAGTCCAGTCAGTTCCACCGAACTCATATGCTCCAATATCCGGTGCCGCACCAACATAATCATTCGTGATTCCAGCTATTACAACCCCTGCATTAATAGCTGGAGAAGTAGACCGCAACCTGAAATCATATGCTGTGGGATTCACAAATAACGGATTGGTTTCTGAGGTAATATTATTTCCCTCTATATGAGTACCAGGCAGTGTAAAGGCTGTAGTAAAGATATTGTTGAAAATTCTGTCGCCGTACATATCTGACTGAAAATTACTTCCCCAATATCCTACATTTCCGTTACTGTAGGTGGTATTGTTATAAATCAGGTTAAAATTACTGGGTGTATTCAATCTTATCCCTGTATAGTTTCCCCATACAACATTATGATGCACAATATAGCCCTTGCTACCGTTATCCAGATAGATCCCGGTGCCGGAATAATTCTTTGCCAGATTATCATGGATGTAATTATGATGAATTACCGTCCCTTGCCCATCCCAGGCAAATTCATAGAGTATTCCGCAGTCTTTTGTCAGCTTTCCTGCATTGTACAGATTATTATATTGTATCTGGCTGTTTTGGGTAGGCATGAATATCAGATGACGTCCAGCGTTATATACCGTATTATGACTGATTAGATGGTTTGCCCCCAATAGATAGATTGCCGGAATATCCGCTGCCGAATAATTGGCTTCATGAATAAGATTATTAATTACCTTATTTCCTGTTCCCTCTATACTCACCAAATTACCGGAACTGTAGGTCAAAGTACTGTCTCTAAGCTCATTATGGGTACCGGACATAAATATCCCTGTACTGTATTGGCTGGTAACATCCGAATCATGACTGACATATTCCGCAATCATATTAGAAACTTTACAGTAATTAGAATTAGACATTTTAATGCTGGAGGCAAAGATATTAATTCCGGTAATATTTATGTAAGAGCGAGAACTTAAATCAAACGCATAAGTCCGCCTCTTTGCTTCTACTGTCAAAGTATTCGGATCCACTCCACCAGGTGCCCATAAATAAAGTCTGCCAGTAATGCTGTCGTAATACCATTCTCCCGCACTGTCAAGATCTTCAAGATTACCAGTAATATAGTAGCTGTTACCGCCTGTCGCTGCAGTAGCCATTTGATCAAAGGTAATGGAACCTTTACTTGAGCCGGTAATGGTACTTTTATAAGATTTGTAGCCTGTCCCCGGAACACTCCAAACCGTTTTGCCAACCCAGTATCCAGGTGCTTGAGTTAAGTCCTTATCCTTGATGGTTGTAGCGGAACCGGAATCAACGGTTGCATATGTTGAATTTAAGGGATCAAGTGTTGGTGAATTGGGCCATCTGGCTTCAAATTGCATTTGCTTATTAACAAATATTTGATCTTTTGTTCCCAGGGAATCCGTCATTTCCGCATAATAGATGGATCCGGAGTAATTTTCCCAGCCAGTAACCGGATCGGCACCGGATACCGTTACGTTCTCTCCTGGATAAGCCTTAAAGTTTATGGGATTTGCAGAAGTTCCGGAAGTCTGAAGTGTTACTGTCTCCTGATATGTACCCCCTCGTATGATGCAGGTATCTCCGGCTGTCATGGTATCTGCCGCCTTTTGTATGGTTTTCCATGGCTTTGATAGTGTGCCGGTTCCAGTGATGTCATTCCCCGTTGTAGAAACATAATATACGGAATTTGCCTTTACAGTTTCCCCACCCAGATGAAAAGTAATTGCATAAATCATCATAATTACAACTAAAAATCTAATGCCCGTACTCTTACTCACTGCTTACCTCCCGTAATGAATTCTATTTTTAGATACGGCTTTTACGCCAGGGCTCAAGTTCACTACCAGGTATGTTCTAATATAGGAATTTATGTATATAAGCCCTGATTATTTTATCGACTTATAACGACATAAAGTTTATGTTTTTTTCAGCGAAGCTTCCCCGAAACTGAACCAATCCAGCCATTTCATTGACCACCACCCAACATTGAAATTAGGATTAACCACATTGCATAAGAATCTTTCTATTGGCAACCCCCTTTGTTGGATTCGATGTCCCTCAGTATTAGAAAAGGGCTTTAAAAAGCAAACACGCCTCTCTGGATGAACCAGAAAGGCGATAATCAATCATTGTTCAGTTTGCATACAGAGCCTACATGGTAGGTGGTCGTTGGATACGCGACCAGAAGGTAAATTTGGTGAAATTAGTGGAGAACGCATGCATGGTATTATTTTCTTTCCGAAATGGGTGCAGGAGCATCCAGAGATTACAGTACGCTATCATGGTGTCCGCCATTTCCGGCCAAATCTTCACTCCACCACAATAAAAAGCCATACTCGCATCCCAAATATGCCCCTAATAACCATTCCTTTTTGGCTTTTTTATTTTGGAGAATGGTCGTTATTTTGGGTCAACAGTACTGATAAGGTTTTTGTTTTTTCCCTTCATACGTTTATTGTTGCTCGGAAAATCTCCACCAAGCAAATATTCCAACTATTCCGGCTATTCCCGTAGAGCCAAGAATAATTATACTACTCAAATTTAAGAACCCGATGCTTTGAAATACCGACGGGATTGTCCACGGGAAATAGGGGGCAAACCCAAAAGAGGCTAAAACATTTGAGAGAATAACGATTACCAGGATGAGTCCCAATGGGGCCAAGTATCCCCTGCCAACATTTGCCAAAAAAGCGCCTGGTGTGGTAACAATAATAAACAATAGCGATGTTATAATAAATTTTAAGAAAATATTCCAAATAAGAGGATCTGACCAGCCCGTAACCCCAAGAATACCTCCAACAGCAAGAGCCGTGGCAAACATATAGATGGAAAGTAATATGCTCCACGCTAAAATTACCAGCAATTTGGACAGTACAATATTTGATCTTGATACGGGCTTTGCAAGCAAATCCTTAATTGTTTTATCTGTAAACTCTCGCCCAAATACCCATGCAGCGATAAATGTGTATCCGATAAGTCCCAGTGGGGCAAGATTATTAAGCAAATCCGTTAAATACATTTGCCAATTGATGCTATCGGTGTCACTGGATAAAATAATTCCGACTCCCATCATGATTGGTCCAAATGCAAAAACAAGGAACACCAACCAAAACACATTAGCGCGGATAATCTTACGAATCTCACAATGTAAAACAGAAAAAATATTCATTATATTTTTCCCCTCGCCATACCAATTGTACGAAGAAAGTAACCTTCCAAATCTTCCGTAATCACTCGAAGCAGTGTTGGCGGTTGATTAGATTTAACCAGCAGTTCGGCTAGCCGTTCAGGACGATCTGCTGCGTGATCATCGGTTAGTTTGATATAACCGTCCATGGTTTCCTCAAATTCATATCCATGCTCTTTAAGCACTCTCTTTAAAGCATTTTTGTCGCGGCCATTCACCACCAAGTTTTTCTGTAACGATTGTTCCAGCCTATCCATTGCGATTTCCTTCATAAGTTGACCATTGTGAATAATTCCAATGCGTGTGGCAACTTTTGAGAGTTCTTCTAACAGATGGCTGGATATAAAAATAGTTACGCCGAAATTTTTCGCTAAGTCATATAACATATTCCGTATCTCAACAACTCCAGCCGGATCAAGACCATTTATCGGTTCATCCAGTATTATGATTTCCGGATTGTGTATCATGGCTTTCGCAAGTCCCAGGCGCTGTTTGTTTCCTAAAGAAAGATTCTTCGCCTTTTTCTTTTTGTGCGGCTCAAGCCCCAACTTACGGATAACCCGATTAACGGATTCTTTGTCAGGTACTCCTTGCATACGTCGTGCTATGTCAAGATTTTCAACTACGGTTAAATCAGGATAAAACGTAGCTTCCTCCAAATACCCAACCTTATCCCATAATTTATAGTTTCCGGCATCGACCTTTTCGCCTAACATATAGAGCTTGCCGGAGGTTGGCTTGAGCATCGCTAGGAGCGTCTTTATGGTCGTTGTCTTTCCAGCGCCATTCAGCCCTAGAAATCCAAATATCTCTCCTCGGTTCACTTCCAGCGAAAGATTGTTCAAAGCTGTATATTCGCCAAATTTTTTGTGCAATCCCTCAATTTGTATTGCGGCTGTTCCACTGATTGTTTGCTTTGAGAAAATACTCATAGTCTTCAACTCCTCCCTCATGGGCTCTAAGTGTGGAACTCCTGAACAAGCTCAATCAGAAATCTTCTAGCGACCACTTGGGCGAGGTGCGGCCGGCCCAAGCCCGATCGAGCAGAGCCAGTTCAGCACGACCTCGTGCAGCACATTGATGTTGTCTACCTGACAGTGTTCTAATCCGCCAAGTCGTCTATCCTCTATCGGGAAGAACGTCTTGTTTTTCGAACCAGCCTGCTCGTAATTCTTCAATGCTTGTGTCAGCGGATTTGGCTGAACCAATATCTCTTCCGCTCCGTGCATTACTAGAAGCGGGCATTCTATCTGGTGGAGCACGCCCTCGAGATCGTAGGCAAAACGCGGATTGCCCGCAAAGTCATCCAGGCTTTTTGCCCCCAGAATTCTCATGCCGTGCGCGGCCAGACTCGGTGGCATCCATTTAAGCATGGCATCCCAGTCGAACGCGTGCGTACCGCCGTCGGAGATGACGGCTGCAATCCTGTGGTCGAACGAAGCGAATCGCAGAGAGTCGTATGCCGCAAAACTCTCACCGTGCACGATAATCTTATCGGGATCGACTTCCGGCCGTGTTAGAAGAAAGTCGATTGCTCGTGAATGGAAAGCCTCGCTATCAGCTCGTCTCCCCTTCCCCTTTTCATACAGTGATAGGCCGGTGCCAGGCTGGTCATAGACCAGAAAGTTGTATCCACACGCAATAAAGGCGGGACCTAGCCAGAAATAGTTCTCAATTGACCACTCATCGCCACCGTTGAGAGCAAAAACTGTCGGTTTCGGACCTTTTATCCAGGGAGGGGAGAAGAAGTACCCATCCAGCTTGACATCCTCGTAATCGACTTGGATCTTCTCGGGGGGGACATCGAAGTACTTTCCGGCAGCTTCGAAAAGTTCATTTACCTTCCTAAATAGACGGATTTTCTCGGTGTCATCGTCCATCACCACATATTCCGCGATTCGGTAGTAATTGCAGGCTCGAATATAGCAGTTTCGCGCTGTATACCAGTTTCCAACCGCTTCGGCCTCCTTGCCGTGCCTTTCTAGGGCTTGAGCGGTTATGAGCCATTCTCTGTGCCACGTGTCCTTGTCATTTGGGTCGATTTTTTTGCAGGCTTCGTAGATCTCGGTGACGTCCGTAGCACCGAGGCTTGCCATACCCAGAGCTTTGGTGACTTGGTATGACATCATGTAGTTATTGGGCCAACGGCTGAATTCAATTGACATTGCAATATCCTCCTCTTCTAGTTCTAGCGATTATGGCGGTGCCGCGAAAATGACTACAAGTAAGTTTTACGACACAAAGATGAAGCTTCCCTAAAAGGAAAATAAATGTTTGTAAAGAAAATATAAAAAATTATAAAGCACTGAAAAATAAAAATGGCCACTACCTTAGTGCTAACAGCTGGCAGCGGCCTTTAACTTTGTTGTAAAGAAAATGTGCAAAAATAAAATTAGTGTGATGCCACAAGGGGGAGGCTGAACTTTATCCCCAAACCTCCGTATTCGGAAGAATATGCATAAATTTTGCCCCCATGATGTTCAATAATGGATTTACAACTTGCAAGGCCAAGCCCCAACCCGCCCTTTTGGATTTGCCGCGATTTATCCACAGTGAAAAATTTAAGGAATAGGGAAGATATATCCTTATCCGGCACTCCAATTCCATTATCTTCAATTTGAAAATAAGCATAATGTCCTTGTGGGTATCCGGTCATATACACTTTCAACTCATTTTTCCCTCCATATCTTACAGCATTGCTGAAGAGATTGCCGAAAACCCGGCGTATCATCGGTTCATTGACTGTCAGCAACATATTTCCCGTGAATGAATGGCAGCAAGTAAGCTCGCAGTTAAGTCCTGCCAACTCATATTCATATTCTAGGGCAATGTTTTCGAATAATTTTGATGCATCTATAGGTTTGACTATCATTGATTCTAAATCCAGTTTTTCTTTGGTGAAGCTGGAGAAGTCATTGATGAGTTCAACCATATATTTTGCCTTCCGTTGAATCAACTCATAATATTCCTGCTTTTCAGTTTCTGGTAGATTCTTGCGCGTAGCTAGCAGTTCAGCAAAACCATTAATAGATGTTAAGGGTGTTTTTAAGTCGTGGGCGATTGCCGCAATCATATCGGTTTGCTCTTTGTGCGCTAGTCGGAGCCGCTCTTCCATCTTATTAAAGTGTCTATAAAGGTCTCCAATTTCATCATTACTCCTTAGAGCAAGTGGAGGCATTGGATGCACAATATCTACTTTCTCCAACCTGGTATTAAGAAGCTGAATTGGTTTTTCTATACGAAAATGAATATAGATAATCAGAATAATAAATATGAAACAGGCAATGGCAAATATGGGCAGCAGTAATCCTATATATCGCGGGTCCAGCAATGAACTGCGTATAGGCGAATATGCTGCAAAGATAAGCTTCAGATATATTCCAATTGAAAACATAAAAACTATAAACATCAGCAGGAACAGCAGAGGAAGCTTTATTTTCAGTGTCATACGATTACTCTCTTTCCGTGTATTTATATCCTACGCCCCAAATTGTTTTAATAAAGTCATATTCAGGACCAAGTTTCTTACGGATATTTTTTATATGAACCGTAACGGTATTTAATTCTCCGTATTCGTCTCCCCAGACATTTTCATATATCTGCTCACGAGTCAATACATTATTGGGGTGATGCATGAGGATGGACAATATTTGAAATTCCTTCGTTGATAAGTCGAGCTTCTTGCTATTCAGGAATGCTTCAAACGTCTTATCGTTCAAAATGAGCGGAGAATCCGCCTTTTCGTTATTGGGACTAAGTTCATTCCACTCTTTAAACAGCCTGTCAACCTTTCTGAAGTGGGCCTTTATCCTGGAAGTAAGCTCCTGAATACTGAAAGGTTTGGTCATATAATCGTCTGCTCCTATTTCGAGCCCAACGATTTTATCAATATCCTTATCACGCGCGCTTAAAAACAGAATTGGAACATTATAAGATTCTCGGATACTTCTGCAGACATCAAGTCCATCCATATCAGGCATCACTATATCAAGAACGATGAAATCAATGTGATTTTCTTCCAATGCAGATATGGCTTCTTTCCCGGAATATGCCGGAAGTATTTCAAATTGCTCGTACCTTAAACTCTTTGTGATGAGTTTTACGATATCTTCATCGTCGTCTACAACTAATATCGTTTTTAGCATATTTATTCCCATTCCTTCCGCTTTGTTGTGGAATCGATGTTTACAAATCTTTTGTCGTGGCTTGTATCGTTTCCACCAATATATATCCTAAATATAATCTTAAACCTTGGGAGCCACAAATGAGTTGGCAATTACCTGTAGGAGATCCCCGGTGGCATGAGCAAATTTCCTCTCACCCGGTATGCAGGCGGCAAATGATTTAACAATGGCTTGCATGAAGAAATAATTGGGGAATGTTGTCAAAGAGCCAATAAACAAAATACAAGTTTATTTCTAATAAAAAAAGCCCGTATACCGACTAAAAGTGTTAGTCAAGCACACGGGCTTTTGATTGTCTCACTTTACCGGTAATTCGATCTTCGCAAATATTGCACTTTGTCAGCCGGATTTTTGCTCCATCTTCAATTCTAAACCACATTTCGTCATCAGAACCGTACACTCCACGTGGGATGAGTGCTGACGGTTGAATAAAATAAGATGTGGCTGTATTCACCCTTAGAGTCATACCTTTTTAATCGCTTTCTTCATCATTTTACATAGTCTTCTATTAAAATACTGTATATTTCTAAATCGACAATCCCTTTACCTGACCATAATGTTGCTTGTCTTAGCGTTCCTTCTTTGATGAAGCCGTTTTTCAATAGTACCTTTTTTGAATTCTCATTTAGAGGCATCACTTCTGCCTGAATTCTGTTTACGTTGACATCCATGAACAAGAAATTGAGCAATATTTTTAGAGCCTCGGTAGCAATACCTTTTCCCCAATGAGATTCCGTCAAAAAGTAGCCAATCGTTACCACATTTACCTTTTGATTAAAATCAAGAGCTTCAATAATACCAAGCAACCGATCGGGTTGAGAATTGTAGAATATCCCCCACTTAACCCTTGACCTTTTATTATAATCTCTCTCGAAATGCCCTATCATGTTTTTCACAGTATCTTTATTGTGTTTGGGGATTATACCGCAGTATTCAAATACTGTGTCATTGTCATAGATTTCAAAAACTTCGTCTAAATGATGATCTTCAATCTTTTTCAATACGAATTCATCTGACTTTAGGATAGGAAATTGGTCAAAAACTGCTTCAATGTTCATTTCGTCACCGCTCCATATTTTCTTTTTTTATTGGAAAATCTTTAAACTCCAACTCTTTTAGGAATGAATTATTTGTTATTAAACCTTTTACCCTCTCTATAGAGGTTCCCAATAATTCTACTCTCCATGTGGTTATTATATTCTCTTCTTGATCGGTATGTATAAATCGACTTTCCATTTCCCTTCCTTATCCTTAGCGGGATCATTCATACAAAATTCGAGGCATGGTAGCAAATTCATCTACGAGATTTCCATCATCCAATGATATTCCGATAAAATGATGGTTTTTCGGAGTAAGTCCCTGTTGGCTTGCCCAACGTCCTAACTTGTCCCAAGCTATACGAGTATCCAAATAACTCCCGACATGTCTAACGTACGCCACTTCATGTTCTGGAAGTTGCTTGATTGTTACCGCATTTTCCCACGCCCTTTTTAAGAGTTGATTTTCTTTATTTCTATTGTAATCCTGAAGAGGAGATAACTCTTCTTGCTTATTGCTGAAGTGTAATGAGAAATTGCTATTTTTCCTTACGCTATTTCTAACGTCACTTGGTGTTTTGCTGTAGTGTTTCTTAAAGAGGGCATTGAAGGTTGATATAGATTCGAAACCGCTTTGATCAACTCGCCTTTCTATTTGTTGTTTGTGGTTCTATCCACCCTTATAGCAGGGAATATAACGTTATACCTACGCACATTTTACAAGATAATGAAACCCTTCTTTATAGAGAACTTTTCCGACTACTGATTACGGAACCGGGGCTTGACATATCCAGGATCTATGTAGACTTTGCATATATTATCGATTCTTTCAGTGAATTCTAAAAGTACCTGACTGATCAGGGAAATCCTATTGACAGCGACGATCTGTTCGAAAGAGTGGAAACAATGCTCGAAAACCATATAACACTGTGGGAAGAGAAGAAAATAGACCTGTCCATCACGGCGTTCGGCCATTTTGTTCCGGAACTCAGAAAGCATGGAGTAAGATATATCTTAATACGATCCACTTTGGAACACGTTAAGGAGGCCATAAGCGGGATTATCAACGAAATTACCATCCTCAAGCTTAAGAACCGGAGCGCAGTTGTAGCATGTTTGTCGATTGAAACAGAGCACTCGCCATCCGAAGAGCAACTTTATGAGTTGAAAGTCCTGGCCAGCAGGTTTCTGCGAAACCTAAATCTTGCCGACACAGCCCAAATTTCGGAAGGCTCTGTCAGACTTTACACCACCTACGGAAGTTTTAAGAAAATCACCTCTAACGCACAAAACTGCACTCTACTGAAATATCTGGAAGAGTGTGTGATCGACAAGGTGAAAATCGGGTGGGGCTCGGGGTATGAATATTATCAGGCTAACGAAAACGCAGCCAAAGCTCACCGACAGGCCAAAGCCTATACAGGTAGCTGCAGCTTTTTTATAAACGAGGAAGAAAATAAATATGCTCAAACGGTATTTGAAAAACGAGAGACCGGCAAAGGAAGGCCCCAAAAGTACTATGAGCTATTGTTTCTCGACAAGGACGGGCGCAATTCAGGATTGTAACCGCGGTACTGCGGTTTCATTAGCTTGCGGAAAACTACACGGTATCTAATTATTTTGATTTGGCCAACATCTTAGCATAAAGCGTGTATTTACGATTGCCGCGATGAAGCCAAAAACTACGAATGTAATCACATACCCAATTACCTGTTGTATCGAGATAACAACTCCGTATTGCAGTTGAACAGCAGTTTGCCCAACTACAATAACGGCTATTATCATCAAAAAGGTGAGCATAATGGGCGGTAGAATATATCCCATCGGCCTTTTTTGCAGCAATAGAATACCGCCTAATATGCAGGTTGGGAAGATTAGGCCAATGTCAATAATAAAAGTAGGCTCGGTGGTAGAAACCTCTATAATATCCAGAGGTGCATTCGTGAATACAGTAGGCAGTATGCTCATGAGCCAAACCAATACGGTACACCCGGCAGCCATCGTAAAGATGGCTGTTCCAGTGTGTTTTCCGTCATTTTTCACAGGTCTGATTGTTTCATTCAAATCAATCATTGTAACAACAAACGCAAAAAAAGCAGAGGAAAACATAGAAAGATATAATAAAAACATTTGGCTGTAAGCTATACCAAAGGCTGTTGTTGCCGAATAGTACAAAACTGAAACGAGAAAACCGCCGTGCAGGAGCTTCATCTTGGCCCCGGTGTTTCGTTTTAGAGTAGTTATAAGCAATCCAACTGATACCAAGAGCACAACTAAATCCGTACCTTTTGCAGTAGTGGCCTTGAGCACCGAGTTATTAGCATAAGCCCCATTTCCAAATAATTGCACTGTTTCTCCATATATGTTTTCAACCAGTTTGGGGGCTCCTCCATCGTTATAAAGTAGCCCCAGGCCAGCACTACACCAGATAAATATCACAACAATCATAGAGAGTATAGTAATCCCGGGTTTTTTAACCATTATGGTTTATCCTTCTTTCATCTAAATGTTAGTTCTCATAAGAGATTTACTTATCGCATCTATTTTTCTTCCATTACTTCTAAGTTCTGCATGACCTGTGCAAGCAAAAGTCTGCCACTTTCCAGTTTGTCATTTTCGACACCTGCAAAGAATTCTTTCATGAACTTTATTCCGTCATTTTCGGCCGCTTTCCAAAAGTCATGGCTTTTTCCAGTAGCAACAAGCCGTGTGGCCCTTAAATCCTTTTTATCCCTTTCAAGCTTTAACATTCCTTTTTCTTCGAGTTTCAACGCAACTTGCTTTACATTCTGGTGGGAAGAACCCATCTCCTTCGCCACTTCCTTTATTGTTGGCGGGTGCTCAAAAAGATTAAAAAGAATTAACAGCAAAAACCACTGCTTTGAAGTGATATTATGTTTGTTTAAAGCCCTGTCAAGTAAAGTATCCATTTTGTTTGCGACCACCAATACCGAACCAAATATGAAAGCAGGGTCATAAATATTATCAAGATTCTTCATGGATCTTCCTCCTCGTGAAATAGGTAATACATTACTTAATTGGATAACATATTACCCATTATCGTTTGTCAAGGATTGAAGCAAAAATCTCAAGTATATACCGGGCGTGCATTGAATTGTGAGAGTGTGTAGAATACCCCCGTAATTTCGTCGCGCAAGCACCACCATAGCAAAAGGCAACCAACCTTTGCCGGATACGCCGATCAGTATTAGTAACTTATCACTTGTCTTTCTTTCCAAAGGGCCGGTCAAAAAGGTTTGTACTAAAATCAAAACACCTGCCAGCACCATCCAAACAACACCAGCTTGCCCGGTAGTAAATCCAAACTTATCGACAAAATACAGCCCTGTAATACCTTGCAAGCCAAAAACTATTGGTATCAAGAGGTAAATCTGTATTTAATAAATGCTGATGATCAAATTTTTGGTGGAATCGTTAGCGAAATATGTTGGAATTGGATGGAAGTTCAATATTTGTTTGTTGAGGAACAGCTTCGTAAGTTAGGGTATGGGAAAAAGCTTTTATATGCGGCTGAAAAAATCGCTAAAGAAAAAGCGTGCGATTTCATAAAACTTGATACACTAAGCTTTCAAGCATTAGATTTTTATAAAAAGCTAGGTTTTGAAGTTTATGGAGAAATTCAAAATGCAGGCAGGCATACACATTATTATCTAAAAAAGGACATATGAATTGACTTGTAATCACCAAACCGCCTTATTGAGGTTATAACTAAATTCAAGAATCAACATATTCGATAATAAATTCAACAAAAAAAGAGGGGTTCGCCGCCCCTCTTTGCTATTTCCGCCAATACATCTCCGATTTATTTGTCCTTCCGAACTAACAGTGAACAGCACTCCACGTGCACCGTATGCGGGAACATATCCACCGGCTGCACCTCGACCGTCCGGTACCCGCCGTCCTCCAGCACGCGCAAATCCCGGGCCAAGGTCGACGGATTGCAGCTAACGTACACAACACGCTCCGGCATCATTTCGAGAATCGTCTCCAGCAGGCGCGGGTCGCAGCCTTTGCGGGGCGGATCGACGACGATGACGTCGGCTTCGACGCCCTGCTCCTTCCAGCGCGGGATCACGTCCTCCGAGGCGCCGACCTCGAACTTGACGTTGGTCATCCCGTTCAGCTGCGCATTGCTGCGCGCGTCCTCGATCGCTTCTTTGACGATCTCGACCCCGTACACCTGGTCGGCGTGCTGAGCCAGGAACAGCGAGATCGTGCCGATGCCGCAATAGGCGTCAATGACGGTCTCCTTGCCGGTCAACCCAGCGTACTCCACCGTCTTGTTATACAGAACCTCCGTTTGCACCGGATTCACCTGGTAAAAAGAACGTGCCGAGATCGCAAACTGCACCTCGCCGATATAATCATAAATCACGTCGCGTCCCCACAGGACGCGCGTTTCGTCTCCGAAGATGACGTTGGTCTGCTTCGGGTTCACGTTTTGGCAGATGCTGACCACCTGCGGGATTTGCTCCCGAATGAGGCCGATCCAGGCATCGGCATGCGGGATGTCCCGCCCGTTGGTGACGAGAACCAGCATCATCTCGCCCGTGCGGAACGCCTTCTTCACGACGACATGGCGCAGCAAGCCGCGCCCGGTCTCCTCGTTGTAGGCGGTGACGCCAAGCTGGCGGCCGATCGCTTTGACGCGGGAAACGACATCGTCGTTATGTTCGTGCTGAATCAGGCACGTTTCCATATCGACGATGCGGTGACTGCCCCGCGCGTAAAAACCGCCGACCAGGCCGCCGTCGGCGACGCCGATCGGCACCTGCGCCTTGTTGCGGTAGCGCCAAGGCTCCGCCATGCCGAGCGTCGGCAGCACCATGACGCCCGGCCCGCCGGCGGCGTCCGCATCGGCGTCGCCGCGGGCCTCGCCCGCCACGCGCAGCTTGCCGATGCGCTCCAGCGCATCGACCACGTGCTGCCGCTTCCAGGCGAGCTGCCCGGCGTAGCTCCAGTGCTGCAGCTGGCAGCCGCCGCACTGGTCGTAGATCGGGCAGGGCGCAGCCACGCGGTCCGGGCTCGGCGTCAGCACGTCCAGCAGCTTGGCGTAGCCGTACTGCTTTTTGGTCTTGAGCACCTTGACCCGGACCTGCTCGCCGGGTAGCGCTCCCTGCACAAAAAGCGTATACCCCTCCGCGCGCCCCACGCCCTCCCCGTCATGGTTCATGCCGATGATGTCGATGACGGCCTCGTCGTTTTTCGCCACGGGAAGCCCGGCAATCGCTGCGGCCGACTCGCCCGCGTTACCCGCACCGCGCCCCCGGCCGCCCCGCTTGGCCCCGGTTTCCCGGCTTTGACTAAGCCCCCAGCCACTCCCATCCGCGCCCCGCACCTTCGCCCCGCTCTCCCGGATCTCGCCCCGCTTCGCCTGTCCGTTTTGCGTCCCCCGCTGCCTCTGCTGTTTCTTCATGCACATTGCCTCATTTCCGCTTCTATTCCTGTATTCGCGAGCCGCCTCGCTTCGCACCGTTACTTTACTTGTATCTAAGTCCGCTCACCGCAAACTTCCACTTAACCACATTCTCCAACGTTCCCGCAGGACGCGCACCCCTTCGCTCGCAGATCTCGCAATCCCCCTGCACCCAACCGCTTCCATCCGCACAAAACCCCCGCCGCCGGGCAGGGGATTCACCAACACTCGTCATGTTCTGTTCAAAATAACTGGATTTTATACCGCTAAATTCCGTCTTACCGCCTCTTGCGCACAATTAACTGGAAAAACTACCTCTATTTTTTGGGAAAATAGCACTTTTGCGCGTTTCTGCCTCAATTAGCGGTAGGTTCTCCATTTAATTCGCTCCTCTGGCCCCGATACTCGATAATTAACTGGAGAAATTCCAGTTAATCGCCCCAGGAGCCTGGGCATGCGGGGCCTGGGGCTGCCCCCGGCCGACCCGGGGCTTGGGCCCGGGATGCCCGGTTTTGGCCCAAGGCTCGCCTAACGGTCCGAGGCCCCGGGTTCGTTCCCGGGTACTCGGACCGAAGCCGGGCCCCGGCTCGTTGCCCGCTCTCGGCCACGGCCGCCTAGGCCCCAACTCGTGCCCCGCTCCCGGCCACGGCCGCCTAGGCCCCGGCTTGTGCCCCGCTCTCGGCCACGGCCGCCTAAGCCCCGGCCCGTGGCCCCCGGTCACCGCCGCCCAGGCCCCGGCCCGTGCCCCGCTCCGGGGGCCACGGGCCCCTCTGAGCCTAAGCAAAAATCCGCAGATGCTGCGGCAAAATCTCGAACACGCCGGGCAGCTCGCCGCCGAGCTCGCCGTCCAGGTTGAGCAGCACGTTGCCCGGCGAGGTCACTTCCATCCGCTTCGTCTTGAAGTAGACGACGTGCGGGTCGTTGAAGTGATCGCCGCGCAGCGCCATGGTGACCAAGCGGATGAACTCCGCCAGGTTGCACTTGCGCACGGCGATGACGTCGAGCAGGCCGTCGTCGATCTCCGCGCCGGGGGCGAGCTTCTCGAAGCCGCCGACCGAATTGCTGTTCGCGATCAGGAACAGCATGAATTCGCCCTCCATCACCTCATGCCCCTCGGCGTCGATGACGAGATGGGTCGGCGACAGGCTGGCCATCTTCTCGATGCCCTTCATATAATAAGCAAGCTGGCCGATCAGCGTCTTCAGCTTGCTCGGCACTTCGTACGTCAGCTCGGTCAGAGATCCTCCGCCGGCGATGTTGATGAAGTGGCGCCCGTTCACCTTGCCGATGTCGATCGGCCGGGTTTTGTTCTCGATCACCAGGTCGCAGTATTCCTCCCAGCGCTTAGGAATTTTCATCGCTCGAGCGAAGTCGTTCGTCGTGCCGAGCGGAAAAATACCGAGCGGCGGCAGAAATTCCTTCCCCGCCTGCCCGGCCATGCCGTTGACGACCTCGTTCAGGGTCCCGTCACCGCCCGCCGCAATAATAATGTCGTACCCGCGGGCGCAGGCCTCCGCGGCTTCACGCGCGGCATCGCCTTCCCCCGTCGTCGCGTGGCAGGACGTTTCAATACCGGCCAGATCCAGCCGGTCCAGCACATCGGGAAGCAGGCGCCTCATTTCCTCCCGTCCGGAGGTCGGATTATATATTAACCTAGCTCTTTTCATGCAATGAACTCCACCTATTAGTCGTCTTGTATTGTTGATGATTTGCATACATTTGAAGTTTACCCCATCGGAGGCCATACGAAAAGAAGGCCCCTACCTAAAGGAGAGCCTTTTCCCAGGAAATAGGGACCGGTTGACGAAAAAGCCCAGCCGCAGGCTATCTCTCCATTGATCCCATTATATTCAATATTTGCCCTGACATCCAGCGGGACAGAAAAGGATGAGGCAGCAAGGCCTCCCCGGAATACCTGAAGTTAAGTCCCGCAAGCCGGGACGGAATCGCCGTCTTCGTAAAATATCCCGCGCTCAGGAACAGCGGGGCCACCAGGACCGTGAGGCCGCGCTCCTCGCTCCAGTAGCCGACTTTCCGGCGCACGCTGTCCGGATTCAGCAGCGCGTAGTCCGCGTGGGCCAGCCCGCTAACCTCGCCCGTGTGGGCCGCCAGCGACGAAATTCCCCGCTCCCAGCGCTGGCGGAAGCCGTCATGGATGCTGCCGTGGCCAACCAGTAGCAGCACCTCGCGTCCAGGGTCCATAGACAGCGGCTTGACCTTGTCCCAGACCATTTCGGCAATCACCGGGTCGTCGTCGATCGGATCGCCAAAAAACACGCGTGCGGAGCAGCGGAGACGCTCCATGTCGGTCTCCTTCTCCGGCGTGTTCTTCACACCAAAGGCATAGGCAATTTCATCAATATGCGTGCTTCCGGATGAAACGAAGAGGGGGATTACGATCAAATCACTCACTCCCTGCGCCTCCAGCCGGTCTACTCCATCCTGGATCAGCCGTCCTTTCACCGTTTCAAGAAAGGCGGCCTCGATCGGCAATCCGTCCGGCAGCCCGGCCGCCGCGGCTGCGACGGCCTCATCGACCAATTCAACCCAATGAGGGTCGGGCGAGCCGTGGCTGATCACTAACACGCCAGCGCGGACAGGCTTGTCCCCGGTCATCATCTTATCGTCCCAAACGGTCCAGCGTCATTTTATAACCGTCGTTTCCGTAGTTCAAGCAGCGCTTGACCCGTGAAATCGTGGCGGTGCTGGCCCCGGTTTCGGCTTCGATCTGGTTGTACGTGTTCCCCTTGCCGAGCATTCTCGCCACTTCCAGACGCTGAGATAAAGATTGTATTTCGTTGACCGTGCATAAATCGTCAAAAAAGATATAACATTCCTCGATGGTCTTTAATGTAAGAATCGCTTCAAATAATTGATCAATCGTTTTATCGTTCAATTTCTTAAGCTGCACTAGATAATCATCCCCTACCGTTACTTAACCACAATCTCATTGTACCCGAGCGGAGTATCCCTTTTCAAGCATTAACGGTTTCACGCATCACAGAAAGAACGCCCAAATCCGGCGAACTCTTGTTCCACCGGGACATTCGTCTATACGCATTTGCCCCGGGGATCATAAAGTGTACTATCCAAATGCCTAAATCAGCGGAATTAACGGGCAAAACAAATCCCATTTTCTTAAAAAGGAAAGTGATATCATGCCACATTATCAAACTCCCCGCCGAAGTGCGACGCCGCCATCCTATTCGCCGTACACTTCGTTCTATCCGGGGATCAACCCCTATGAAGCCGCGGAGCTGCCGGCCAAAGCCGAGGCCACGGCGCTCGTGCCCTTGTCTCCCGGGTCGGTCACCCCGGTGAACGAGCTGCCCGCGGCGACGGAAGCGGCTTCCAAATCGTCCGGAGGCCTCTCCCTACCCAATCTCGGAGACCTCAAGGGAATCATCGAGCGGCTGGGCGGTATCGAAGGCATCGTCGCCACGATGGGGAAAGTTCAGAAAGTCATGCAGACGGTGCAGCAGTTCGCCCCAATGGCTAAAATGATTACCAGCCTCCTGCCCGGGCTTAAAGGCTCAAAGCAGAAGGGGGGAGGCGGCGGGCTTGACGAATACAAGCCGACCCGCCGGAAGAGCCGCGGCAAAAAAGGCCGAAAAGGCGCTTCCAGTTCCCGCGGCCGCAAAAAAACCGGAAAACGCCGCCGCTAACCGCAGGCGGCGTTTTCCAAACCTACTTGAACCAGCCCCGTCTGTGAAAGGCCAGAATCATCCAAATGGCGAGCACCGCCATCAGGCCCAACACGGCAAAATAACCGTAGCGCCACAGCAGTTCGGGCATATATACGAAGTTCATGCCGTATATTCCCGCGATCAGTGTCAGCGGCATAAATACCGTGGTGATGACGGTCAGCGTCTTCATAATGCCGTTCATCCGGTTGGAGTTCAGAGAAATATAGGAGTCCCTTAAGTCAGCGGTCATTTCCCGGTCCGTTTCGATCATCTCCGACAGCTTTAGCAGATGGTCGTAAATGTCGGTGAAGTAAGCGCGCGGCTCCCGGTCCCCCTGGATATGCTCGGAATTCAGAATCCGGTACATCAGGTCCCGCATCGGCACGATTGTCCTCCGCAGCTTGAGCAGCCGCCCGCGCAGGTCGAACACCTGATTCATCAACAGTTCCACGGATTCGCTGCCTCCCCGATTTTCCAGTTCATCCAGTTCGTCTTCGACGGCGTATACACAGGGAAAATACTGATCCACCAGCGCATCGATGATCAGGTACGCGGCCGCGTAAGTCCCACGATCCCATTTTCTCCGGTGTGCCAGGCGGCTGTCCATCCTCTCCCACACTTCATTGATTTCTATCAGATCGCGGTGATGGAACGAGACAAGACACTTGGCGCCAATAAACAGGTTCACCTCGACCGTACCGAGCGTATCCGGATCCAGGGCATGAAGCACAAGAAACTGGACGTCTTCGTAATAGTCCATTTTCGGACGCTGGAGAATATGCAGGCAATCCTCGATCGCCAGAGGATGAAAATGAAAGAAGGTATCCAGCTTTTCCGACTCTTCCGGCGAGGGCGCATTAAAATCGACCCAACTCCACACATAGTTCGAGCTTTGGATGTCCTCCAGCGAAAGCCCGCTCTCCACCCGATGATCCCGCGTAATCCCCATCACTCGTATCAACCCGCTCATCCTCCCTGGCAAACTTTTAGATAGTGAAAAAGCCAACCTGGACAGATTGGCTTTTCTTGATACTTTTTATGGAACAAGCCGTTAAAACAGCAGCTTATAAATCAATCCGGAAAGCACGGCCACGATCGGAATCGTGATCACCCAGGCGATAACGATCCGTCCCGCCAAGGACCAGCGAACCGCGGAGAAGCGTTTGGCCGAGCCGACGCCCAGGATTGCCGAGGTAATCGCGTGTGTGGTGCTGACCGGCAAGTGAAGCATCGTCGCGCCAAAAATAACCGAAGCCCCCGTAATATCTGCGGCAAAGCCGTTGATCGGCTCGATTTTGAAAATCTTCGTGCCCATGGTCTTGATGATCTTCCAGCCGCCGATGGAGGTTCCCAGCGCCATGGCCGTGGCCGCCGAGAGCTTGACCCACAGCGGAACTTCCATGTGGTCCTGGTATTTGGCGGTAACAAGTGCGAAAGTGATGATCCCCATCGCTTTCTGCGCATCATTAGTACCGTGGGTAAAGCTTTGAATGGCCGCCGTAACGATCTGCATCGTCCGAAAGCCTTTGTTGACCGTATGCGGACTGCGTCTTGCAAAGATCCATTTCAATATCATCATAATAATATAGCCGACAACAAACGCGATTACCGGCGATAGCAACAGGCCTTCGATGATAGTACGAAAACCGCTCCAATTGAGCTTATCCGATCCGGCCCCCACAAACACCGCACCGGCGAGGGCGCCGATCAAGGCATGCGAGGAAGAAGACGGAATCCCGAACCACCAGGTGATGAGGTTCCAGATAATCGCCGCCAGGAGCGTAGCGATCAGCACCTCCAGTCCGTTATCCAGCTTGGCCGGATCGGCCACGCTGCCGCCGATGGTCTTGGCTACCCCGGTAAACATAATCGCCCCCAAGAAGTTCATGAGGGCGGCCATCAGAATCGCCGTCCGCGGCTTCAGCGCCCGGGTGGAGACAGAGGTCGCAATCGCATTCGCCGTATCGTGAAAACCGTTAATGAAATCAAACGCCAGCGCCAGTATGATAACGATGACAATTATAAGTAGACTCGTATCCATATCTTATTTGCACAGACCTTGGTTTCTCTATGTAAATCCGCGCAATTCCAACCTCCCGAAAATCGATTGTAAAACCAAAAGCGTGCTTACGAATTGCGCATAATAATGGATTCCAGCATATTCGCCACATGCTCGCAGGCATCCGTGGTCGTTTCCAGGCGTTCGTAGATCTCTTTTTTCTTGATTAACACAATCGGATCCGAGACCTTCGCAAACAGTTCCTTAATACAGATCCGCAGCAGTTCGTCGCCCTGGTTCTCCAGATCGTTCAGACGGATCGTATGCTCGCGGATAGCCAGAAGCTTCTTGTGGGACAGCAAATGAATCGCCTTTTGGATTTCATAAGCCGAGTTGCGGAGTATTTCCGCAAATTGAATAATATGCTCGTCCGGTTGACTTAAATGATACATAAAGAACCGTGATGTCGTCGCCTCCAGGCCGTCCATGACATCGTCCAACGTCGTCGTCAGGTTCATGATATCGTCGCGTTCAATGGGGGTAATAAACGTCTTGTTCAATTCGACAATAATCGTATGTGTGTAGCCGTCGCATTTGGATTCGAATTCCTTCATTTGCTTGGCAAACTGCTCAACATTCTTAAAGTCCGACACCTGCTGGGCAAAATAATCCGCCGAGTGCACGATCGTATCGGCCATGTTCTCCAAAGTTTGGAAAAAGATATCCTTTTTCTTCCCTCGCATTTGGGTTCCCCTTTTCTCTTTGTGCAATTTTTTTACACTCCTGAAACATTCCCTTAACACCTTGAATATCTTATCACAACTGATACGGCTATAGTAAATTTTGTCGCAAACATTTCACGTTCATTTGCTTATATTTACCCACCGGCTCCCATTCTTATCCTTTACTCGCCAAAATAAGCCATATCCTTCAAAATTCCGACTTAAATTCAAACCTACTCCACCTTAAGATGACTGTCGAAATCCGGCTGATTCGGCACAACATTGAAATAAGTCGTCCCCGGCGCAAGCGGAACCTCCCGGTTGTCCTTCACGAACCGAATGACATCATCCGGGCGGTGAATCCACTGCCCCCGGATCATTTTGCCGCGCTGAAACAGGATGGCTTGTCCACCCAGCTCCAAATCGACGGACAAGCGTCCCACGTCATCCATTATCTTGTGGTCCGCGCCCAGGACGACGACATTGGATGCGGTCAGCGTTTCTCCCGTCTCCAGATCGTTATGAGGGCTCCCGTTGATGTATCGTTTGTATAATTTGCTCCCGGCATCATACTCATAGGTCACTTTATAGTTGTCCAGCTGGAACTTGATCTCGACCGAGGTGGCGGGGTCTCCGGCAACAAGATCGTCCTCTTTAAGAAAAGTGTAAGCCGGAACGGAGGTATCTTCGGTCTTGTACTTGCGCTTGTCCGCCCCTTCCAGCAGCTTTTCCGCGTTGGAGTACAGATTGTGCGGAGCCTTTCGCGACTTGTCCCGCCAGAAAAAAGAACCCGCATTCGTGATCTCGTCGAGATCTTCCTTCTTCTCCCGCTGCAAAATCGCGTAGGCATCGTTGCTCGCCCCGGCATGGACCAGCACGCCGTGGTAGCTCTCGCCAAGCTCGATCATATACGGACGGATGCTGCGGATCGGCCCGATTTTGGCTTCGTCCGCGCGGCTGTGAAAGATCGAGACGAGCCGGGTGACCCCGCCCTCGGCCAGCACTTCGTACACGATATCGGCCCCACCGAGACCCGATTGCGGTCTGGCCGCGGGCGCATTATTGATCATGATCGCCAGCGGGCGCCGGGTCAGCGGTTCGTTCAGCGGCATTCCCGTAAGCGGCGCCGTGTAAGCCGGCGTAGCCGTTTCCTCGGAAACGGGAGGCGCTTCCTCCTCCGTGATCGTCTCGACCGCCGGTTCTTCCGCGGCGGGGGGGTTTTTGGCCGCACCGCAGGCCGACAAGCCAATCAGACAAATCGACAGCAACAGGAACACAAAACTCTTCCTTATCAGGTTTAAATTCATGATTCCTCCGTCAAAATATGTAATAAGTACTATTATACGTCGAACAAAGTCGGCGCGAAAAGAACTTTAGACGAATATGGCGTTATCGGATTATTGTTAAAATTTTAAATATAGGGTTTAATTAGTGAAAAAGGAGGAGTTACCGTGTTTGTAAACTGGCTGAGAAATAGTATGATTGCTTCCTGGCTTTTGGCCATCGTCCGGATCTATGTCGGATATCAATGGCTGACCTCGGGGTGGGGAAAAGTGACGGGAGGATTCGACGCAGGAGGATTTTTAAAGGCGGCTATCGAAAAGAGCGGCGGCGAGCACCCGGCCGTTCAAGGCTGGTGGGCTTCCTTCCTGGAGAGCTTTGCGCTGCCGGGGGTAGGACTGTTTAACATTCTTGTTCCTTGGGGGGAAGTTCTGGTCGGACTGGGACTTATACTGGGCTTGCTGACATGGGAAGCGGCGTTGTTTGGCATGATCATGAATTTCGCTTTCCTCTTCTCGGGGACGGTCAGCACCAACCCGCAGCTGTTGCTGCTGGAAATCTTTATTGCCGTGGCCGGATTTAACGCAGGAAGAATCGGTCTCGACTACTTCGTCACGCCGTTCCTGCGCCGCCGGGTTGGCCGCAATCGGGATTACGGCCATCCATCGGGAGCCAGGTAACCTTTCGGCAGGCTCCCAAATTTCGCGGCAATCGGTCAGCTTTCCGGCCGGTTGCCGAACACCCAGCAGTTCAGGCTGAGGCTGCCGTTCTGGTAAGCCTGAAACAGCTTCTCGGCTTTGCGGTCCGGATCTGCCGCCCCCATAGCGTACAGCAATGGAGCGAAATGTTCCGTCGCATAGGAAGGAACGGCATCCCGGGCATGGGGGGCCTTTTTGTCGTACTCGAACAGGTTGCGGAGATTCCAGGCGGTCAGCTGCTCCCCGATCCAATCGTCAAAAAGAGCCGCCCACGCTGCGGGAGCCGCCCCTTCTCCGGCCATCCGCCGCAAGTTATGGACGAGCCCGCCGCTTCCGATCAGCAGCACATTATCACGGCGGAGTTCCGCCAGCATTTTTCCGATCGCATATTGTTCCTCAGGAGAACGCTTCGAGTCTACCGATAGCTCCACCACCGGAATATCGCCTTCCGGATACATCGCCCTCAGCACGACCCAGGCCCCGTGATCCAGACCTCGTCCACGAACGGGCCGGGAGGGGAGATTCCCCGCGTTAAATCTGGACATGATCTCATCGGCAAGCAGAGGATCGCCGGCGGCCGGGTAATGGATCCGATACATCTCCTCGGGGAACCCGTAGAAGTCGTGCATCGTCTGATGACGCTCATCCACGCTGACCAGTTGGACCGGAGAATCCCAATGCGCCGAAAAGATCACCGCGGCCCGCGGCCGTCTCAGCGTTTCGTACCCCAACCGCCTCAGGAATTTCGTATATTCATTCTTCTCGATAGCCAGGGTCGGCGACCCGTGGGCAATAAACAATGCAGGCTGAACCATCCCTCTACCTCCCGTAACAAGCCTTTCGTTTTAATTTCATTTTATCCCGAAAGGAAGTTATTTACCACTTTTACGGAAAAAGGGGATTAGTTCAGCCTGTCTTTTTGCCATCAGATCATCCAATGTTTCCAATCGTTCTGCTCGGCTTCCCGTCCGCTCAGCCATTCGCGCGTCTTGCGGATCAAAGGCTCCCGGGTCTCGCCGGAGGAGAACGTATGGTCCGCCTGAAAAATAATTTCCTTATCGCAGCGTCCTTCCGAACGCATCCAAAACACCTTCTGATATAAAAACGCATAATCGGCGGGAATGACATCATCGCTCGTCCCATGGACGACCAGCACATCGCCGGTGAATTTCACCGCTTCCTGCAGCGGCTGATACGCGCCCAGAGAATCGAAGAATACCGGGGTCAGCCCATAGCCCAAATAATCCGCCGAACCCTGCTCCACCGCGCGGTCATAGACCTTGCGGCCGGTAATATTGACGATATCGTTGAACGGATAGCCGACCGCGGACCACAGAATCAAGTTCTTCACCCGCCGGTCCCGAACCGCCGTGAGGAGCGCGACCATGCCCCCCAGACTGTGCCCGATCAAGGATACGCGGGTCGGATCGATGTCTCCCAGTCCAAACGCGTAATCCAAAACGGCGCGCGTCTGGGCGATTAAAGAGTCCATACCCTGACTCCCGTACTCCCCGCTGCTCTCACCGCATCCGACATGATCGAACCGGACGACCAGAAATCCCGCTTCCGCCAACGAACGGGCCGTCTTGACGAAAAGGCGGTCAACGCCGATCCGGCTGCCGACAAAGCCATGGCAGATGACCACAAGCGGAACGCGTTCTTTGCAGCGGCTTTCCTGCACCTTCGCCGCCGCATAATGTACGCTTGCCGCAATCCGTTCTTCCCCATACGGTATGCTGATTTGCCGTTCCATTCCGATTCCCCCTGCCGATCATTAAATTAATTTTATTTAATTTAATTATTCCGATAAGTTTAATATGAATAATATTTAAACCTATCTTAGCATCGGGGAAATTTGGTGTCAATCGCTTTTTGCCTATTGGTAATAAGACTGCAGGAAAAAGTTGCGGGTCTCCTCCTTCCCTTCCCACTGATCGGAAAAGCGCCCTTCTTGCATCGTTTCCTGCCCCGCCGTCTGCGCGCCCATCTCCAAATCCAGATTTTCGTCCTCGCCTACGACTTCTTCCAAGCTGCCTCTGGACTGGCTGTTTAATAAGTAGCGGCGCGTCAGCTCCGATTCAAACTTGTCCATCCTTTCCTGCCTCCTTTACCTTTTTGCTGTAGTTTCGGCGCTGAGGACGTTTTTTTATTCCCCCTTCACCAAAACGTCAAAACTTGAATGGATTTTCTGTTGATTCTCCGGTCTCACCATCCAGGTCACATCCGAAGACCCTTGCATCCATGACAAATTTTGCGCTATACTTTTGCCGTACAAGACTGGGGAAAACCGGAAATTTAAATGCAAAATGGGAGAAATTAGAGAAATGGACAGCATGGGAGGAGAGGAAGCCCTTGTATATTCATGAAATGATTCATGAGACGAAGACGCTGAGACAGCAAATGACTCCGGAAAATGAAGCTTACTTCGGGGAAATGGTAAAGTACCTCCGATCCGGCAAAAGTTCTTTAACCGAGGCCAAAGGAGAAGAAGTACTGCTTGGATTAGCAAGGGAAATCATCAAAAACCAGTCTAAAGGCATTTCCGCGGAACAGCTCTACGGCCCCGAACCGACGGCTTACTGCGAACAGGTTGTGGAAGATGTCAACATGCGCAAGCCCCGCAGTACGAAAGAAAAAATCATGTATTACACGATGATCCCCTGGGTGGCTCTAACGTGGGTATTCTTCATATACATGATTACCGGTTTCTTCAGCAAATGGTTTGGCGGAGAGTTGGAGTACACTCTTATCAGCAGTGCATCGCTGCTTTTGATCGCCGGGCTTTCGATCGTTCTGGTCGAATTGGTCATCCGTTTTCTGGGCCCGGGCTCGCGAAAAAACAAAGAGGAAGCGTTCCAGACGTCCCCCCGCAAGTTTAATATCAAAGCACTCGGCATTTATCTGGCCATCGCGGTGGGCATCATCGCCGTCGGCGTTCTTCTGGGCCGTATCATGCCCTCGTTCACCGTATCGCCTTGGGATAGTCTGATTATCTTCGTCGTCGGCATCCTCGGACAAAAATTCATTTTCGGTCGCAGGCCGAAAGCGTAAGTCAACAAAATGAATAAGGGCTGGGAACGTCATTAGATTCATGACTTCCCAGCCCTTTTTGTTTTATCCCTATATAAGTAGAACTTAAGAATTACCCAATAGGCAAGAGTGTAAAATGATTCTGGAGAAGCGAAGCGTCAACTTGTATAGTTAACTTCCCGCCTTATTTCCCCGCTGACTTGACGGGGGTTGGTGCCTTCACCTTATCGATGACGATAATTCCGTCGTACTGCTCCTTCGGTATGAACCGCATGACATTCGGCAGAACCTGATACGTGGTCAGCCCGTCCTCGGAAGCGTAGATCGGCCGGAACATCCAGGCATTTTGCGCATTCTGCACTTTATGCTTGCTCAAATCGATAAAGGAATTTGCGTAACCGCTCTGCATGATCAAGTGCTCGAGACTTCCTTTTGTTGCCGGCTTGATCGTAAACGGCTTACCTGAATCGAGTGTCACCGAAGAACCACGGTTCATATACAGCCCGATCACATACATTTTGTCCTTCAGCTTATGGTGCATCAGCTCGCCCATGCTTGTAAAGCTGTATATCCATTTTCCGTTGTCGTCCTTAACCCGCATTTTCGAAGTGTTTTTGGCCAAATGGTCATTATGGGCCCACAAAATCACCTTTTTTCCCGGGTACAGCGTCTTCATCACCCATTCCAGATTCTCCGTCATCAACCGGTCGCGGGAGGAATAGCCATCCTTAACGTCCTTCAACCCGCTCTCGAGAAAGGCGACATGATCTTTCAAGGACTTGAGAATAATTTCATCGATATGGGGTTGATTAGGAACAGCCGCTTTGATCTCGGCACGATGCTCCTCCACATATTTGATGGTTTCCTGATATTGCGGCACATATTTGTCGATCACGGCCTGCATTTCTTTTTTATAAACCGGATCCTTACTGAACATTGGGTATTTGTTAACCACCTCATACCAGTCAGGGATCGCCTGGAACTCCATTTGTGCGAAAGCTTTCCCTTTATCAAGGTCCAGTTTGGCGATCACTCCGCCAATGAACTGGGTCAGATAATAGCTCGTAAATTGATTGTCATACCCCGCCAGATACAGGGGATCGTCGCCCTTTCCCTGCTCCTTGATATAATTGAACAGCTCCAGGGTTTCTCTGGAATGCCAGGCCCCATGGATCGAACCCCCCATCATCTCCTCCGGAGTAAGGTAATCCCGGGTTTCGAACACAGCGGCCGCATCCCCCATTCCCGATTCAAAAGCGATCACATCAAAGCCCATCTCTTCGTGCAAAAATTTAATCAGCCTTGTTTTTACACTGCTGTACTCGGCCACACGGTGATAATTTTCCCCGAGGCTGACAACGGTTTTGTCCTTCAGCAGCGGCTTTAAAAAGGCGAGATCGCTATAATCCTCGGACTCCAGCGAGTTCAGCTTATGCGCGTTTTGCTGCAGCCATTGCTTCTGGCTCCCGGAGGCAGCCGCCGAGGCGTTTGCGGGTACCAGAAGCAGCGAGCAAGCCACAATCGCGGAAAGAATAGCGGTGGCCGTCTTTTTCAAACTCATTTTCATAATCTACATCTCCCGTGGTTTTATTAAATTTCCATTTTCTTGTGCAACAAATAAGTCATGGTGCAGAACATTACCCCCGCAAAAGCCGCCTCGTACAGGAAAGGAGCAAAGCTCATAAATTCAATGCCGCCCGTAGCTTGGGCCCCCGCGGCATCCGCACCGGCGCCGAGATGAAAAAAACCGATCCGCAACCTCGGAGGGTCGTTGTCCCCGAACAGCAGCCCTTCCAGCCACCCCATCACGCTGCTGATAATAAAAAAGGAAAGGATGGAGATCCAGGTTCCCGCTTTCCCCCGTACACTGATGCTCGCACCGATCGTGGTCGCCGCAAAAATGATCAGCAGCAGCAAAATGTAACCCCATGCCGCAGTCAAAGCGATCATGAACAAGTCCCTCAGGCCTCGGCTTCCCGACCCCATGAAATTGTGATAGGAAATATGGTTATTGTTGAAATATATAAATGCGTGTACGAGCGCGAAAGCGGCAACCACAGCCGCCGTCAGCACACCAAGCAGCAGAGAGGAGAGCACGGTCCAGGCCGGATGAACCGGCAAAAGCCTGCGATGGTAAGCTTTGATATTCGATTCGAACGTTTTACAAACAAGGATCATTGTGATAATGCCCGCGGCTACATAAAAAATAAAGGAAGAAATTATGATCACACTCGCATCCCAGTCCCTGATTTTTCCGATCATCGACAAGATGACTTGAGCCATGACCAGTACCGCCAGCAGACCCGAGAAGGTATTGGCATTACGTTTCCAATCGTATTTCAGCAGCTTCATCATTCCGTAAACACCTCTTTAAACATGTCGTCCACGCTTTTTCCGTGCTTGAGCCGCAGGTCCTCCACATCCTCCTGCAGCACGATCTCACCACCCCGGATAAATATAACCTCATCAAAAATCCGTTCGATATCCCGCACCAGGTGGGTGGAAATCAGCAGGCTGCTGTCTTCGCTGTAAAACTCGACGATCGCGTCCAAAATCTTCGTGCGCGCTACCGGATCAACGCCTCCGATCGGTTCATCCAGCAGGTAGAGCTTGGCTTTGCGGGACAGGGTGAGCGTAAGCTGCAGCCGTTCGTTCATCCCTTTGGACAGCGAACTGACCTTATCGCGCTCCTGCAGGTTCATAAACTCCAACATTTTGCGCGCCTTCTCCTCATCAAAATCGGCATAGAAATCGCGGCAAAACCCTACCGCGTCACGAACGCGCATCCATGACTCCGTTAACGGGCGATCCGGCATAAAGGATACGATCGCTTTGCTCGCCAAGCCTACCGACGTGCCTAGTACGGAGACACTTCCCGCAGTTGCCGGAATCAGACCCGCGGCGATCTTCATCAGCGTGCTCTTGCCGCTTCCGTTAGTGCCCAGCAGGCCGATGATCTTTCCCGGCCCGAGCGTAAACGATACGTTATTTAACGCCCGCTTGGAATGATAGGACTTGGATACCCCTTCAAACTGCAGCAGATTTTCCACCATGTTCTGTATCTCCTTTGACTTGCCCGTTATCATCTTTCCTTTGAATCGACCGCTTCGGCGACGATAGCCGCAATATCCCGATTCGTAAAGCCCAGCTCCTGCATCCCGTGAATGAACCGGTCCAGCAGATCGCCGGCCATTTCCTTTTTAATCGTCATAATTTTTGCTTCCTCGCTTGTTACGTATCTTCCCAGACCGCGTTTGGTTTCCACGATTTCTTCACGCTCCAATTCCTGAAACGTACGCTGCACGGTGTTCGGATTGATTTGCAGCTCGGCCGCAAGTTCCCGCACCGACGGGATCTTGTCCCCGGCCTTTAGCCGACCGGTTACGATTTCCCGCTTGATGTAATTCATAATTTGTATATAAATCGGCAGGTTATTGTCGAATTCCATGGTCACAATCGGCTCCATCCTTTCCGCCGGTATTCGGGCTTCATAATTACTCCCGGCCGCCGAGGGATGCTGTATCCGCATTAAGCGACATCCCGTTTCTTAAACGTAACAAAGCTTACACCGAGAAACAAGGCCAGGTAGACGAAAATGACCGCCAGGGAAAAAGTCAGCGTCATTCCCGGAAACGGCGGGGTTGCCCCGTTCAGGTACACGGATAAATCCGCATGGGTGAAGACCAGATACTTTGTAAAATCATACCTTGACAGGAGTTGAACCGCGATTCTTTCCATCAGCACGATCGTCATCCCGATACCGACGGTGGCCCCCGCAGAGCGGGTTAACACATCGATCAGAAATGTGATCGTCACATAGATGACCGTGTAAGCATAGTGAATAGCGGCAGCAAGCAGCACAGCGCCGGGACCCGCCTGCGTATCCTGGAAACCGAAGGCCACTCCCCCGACGAGCACACTGACCAACATCGTGACAAGAGACAAAGACAAGGTATACAGCAAAACCGTGATATATTTCGAAGCCAGGATTTTACTCCGGCTCTGTGCCCGGATCAGCAGCAGCTTGATCGTCCCCAAGCTGTGCTCCTTGGCCACAACGCCGGCCGCACCGATGATCGCCATGTAGGTGACCAATTGGCCCACCCCGTTTTTGTTGAACAACCATGCAGTAAAGGCGTATCCGGAGGAAATTTCCCCATTCGCATCCATGGTTTTAAACAAATAAGTGACGAACAGCACCAATGCCGCCAGAGCGGCGTATGGAATGAAGAAGCTCCGTTTCTTGGACAGCTTCAACCATTCATTTGTCAGCAACTTGCCAAAACTACGCAATGCGGTTTCCTCCCGTCCATTTCAAAAATTCGTCTTCCAGCGATTCTTTGATTTCTTCAATCCGGAACAAGTCGACGCCCTCCGCCCCCAAAGCGCTGACCACTCGCGGAATATACGCATCGCGCACCGCAACCGCCACCTGATGCTGCTCTTCCGATACTTGGAGAATCGAAATTTCCTCCATTCGTGCCAGCCTTGCTTGGGCCTTGAGCGCGTCATTTACCCGGAGCACCACCTGAACCAGGCTCTCTTGTTTGACTTCAGTCGCGGAACCGAGCGGTCTCTCCGTAACGAACTTGCCCTCCTGAATCACGACGACCCGGCTGCACATCAGTTCCATCTCCGACAATAGATGGCTGGAGACCAAAATGGAAATGCCTTCTTCCGCGGCGATCTTCTTCAAATAATCGCGCATCTCCCGGATTCCCGCCGGATCCAGTCCGTTTGTCGGTTCATCCAGAATCAGAATGGAAGGCTCGTGAAGCAGCGCCTGAGCGATGCCTAGCCGTTGCCGCATCCCGAGGGAGTACGCCTTCACCCTTTTGTTCATCGCATTCTGCAGCCCGACAAGCTCCGTCACCGCTCGAATCCGCTCCTCCGTAATGCCTTCGCTCATCCGCTGATACTGCTTCAAGTTATCGTAGCCGGTCATGTGCGGATAAAACTCCGGGTTCTCGATAATTCCCCCGATATGGGAGATCGCCTTGGCAAAATCGTGGCGGATGCTTTTCCCCTTGACCCGCACATCCCCTTCGCTCATGGAGATCAGTCCGACGATCATGCGGATCGTCGTCGTCTTCCCCGCCCCGTTCGGTCCGAGGAGTCCGACAATTTCGCCGGGATACAATTCAAAAGAAAGCCGGTCCACAATTTTCCGGTTCCTAATGATCTTGCTTACGCCTTCCACGGATAGAACAGCCTCGGTATTGTCCGGTTTATTTCTCTCGCTCATCGACTCTACACTCCTTAGTCAATCCTGCATTGTATTAGTGTCATAGTTGAATAGTACACTAGTATGTTAAGATTGTAAAGGACATTCCTGCAAAAAATAAAAAAGCGTATGCCCCGAGGACTTTTCGTCCTTGGACATACGCTTTATAATCCGGGCTGCCGTAAAACCGCCTCAGATCAGCAGATTGAATAGATTCAGGTCGCGGTTCAATTCGGTAAAGGCAATCCCCTTTGCCTGCATCCGCTCGACCAACCCCTGGTAGTCTTTCTTATCGCTCAGCTCGATTCCGACCAGCGCCGGACCGTTCTCCTTGTTGTGCTTTTTCGTATATTCAAACCGGGTAATATCGTCGTTCGGTCCGAGCACCTGCTCCAGAAATTCGCGCAAGGCGCCGGCCCGCTGCGGGAAATTGATGAGGAAGTAATGCTTGAGCCCTTCGTAAATAAGCGAGCGCTCCTTCATCTCCTGCATCCGATCGATATCGTTGTTCCCGCCGCTGATGATGCAAACGACCGTCTTGCCGCGGATTTGCTCGCGGTACATGTCCAGCGCCGACACCGGCAGCGCCCCCGCCGGCTCCACGACGATGGCGCTGTCGTTATACAGCTCCAGAATCGTCGTACACGCCTTCCCCTCAGGCACCTTGACGATATCGTCCAGCAAGCCCCGGCTGATCTCAAAATTCAGGTCGCCCACCCGTTTTACCGCCGCACCGTCCACGAATTTATCGATCGACTCGAGGGTGACTACCTTTTCCTGTTGGATCGATTCCGTCATCGAAGCTGCCCCGGAGGGCTCGACACCGATCAGCCTCGTTTGCGGGCTTACCGTTTTAATATACGTTCCCACGCCGGAAACCAGTCCGCCGCCGCCGATCGTCACAAAGACGTAGTCCGCAGGCGTGTCCAGACTCTCCATGATTTCCATCGCAATCGTCCCGTTGCCGGCGACGATTTTCGGATCGTCGAACGGATGGATAAACGTCATTCCGCCTTCATTGCAGACCTTCATCGCCTCTTCATAAGCATCGTCGTAAGTGTCTCCGGTCAGGATCACCTCCACGGAGGAACCCCCGAAACGCTTCACCTGCTTAATCTTCTGGTTCGGCGTGGTACTCGGCATGAAGATCTTCCCCTGAATGCCCAGCGCATTGCAGGAAAAAGCCACGCCCTGCGCATGGTTGCCGGCACTCGCGCAGACGATGCCTTTCGCCAGCTCCTCCCGGGTCAAACTGCGGATCATATTGTAGGCCCCGCGTATTTTGAACGACCGGACTACCTGCAGATCCTCCCGCTTCAGATACACCTTGCAGTCGTACTTGGCCGACAACGTCGGATCAAGCTGCAGCGGAGTCCGCCGTACAACTTCCTTAAGAACATGGTGCGCCCGTACAATGTCCTCCATCGCTACCGTATGCTGTTCCGTATGGCTCATCTCTATCTCCTCGCTTCATAACGTATCTCTCATTCTTCTAACGTTACACCGGAACAGTCCGCGATTCAAGAGGTAGATTTATGATAACCCTTTCAACTCGTCGACCCGCAAAAACGCCCCCGATTCCGCCGAAAAAGAGGCAGGTAATCCGGGGCGTTCCGCCGGGAATCTAATCTTTGTTCGGAGTCAGCCGCGGATTGGTGCGCCCTTCGGCATGCTTCACCTGGGCCAGTTCGGTCAGCTTCCACTCGGTCGTGCCCAACACCAGATCGGCGGGAAACTCATCGCCCTTGTGCAAATATTCCGCGCGGCCCGTCTCATCGGCATAAACTCCCTCGACATCCACCTTCTCGTGTGAGACCGGCAGCATGTTCTTGTTCTTGTTGTTATTGCTCACCTCATCGCCTCCTCTTTGATAACATCTCCAAAGTTGCGGCACTTATCCCTAAAGGCCTTTTGGTCATTCCCCGGTTCGCTCTGACTTTCTTCCATGCCATTTCATCACGTCCTGCCGATACACTTGTCATACAGGGCATGAAATCGTCTTATTGTTTTTTCCTTAGCTGCACGGATAGAGGGTGCTAGCTTTGCTAGGTGCGTAGCGGTCCAAAAAGACCTTATTTCCCTACCAAGATCCCCGAAATCAGGGTTTGGCCAGCTTTTTCCCGAAATAAGGGCCTAAAAGTTCAGTCCGCTATGGGGCTCCATTCCCGGCAACATTCCCCCGCTAACAAAACTCAAAAAGACCGCCCGATCCGGGCGGCCTCCTCCAACCTTCTAAACCAACGCCTTGGCGGCGATATCCGTGCGGTTGTGCTTGCCCTCAAAGCGGATCTTCTCCGCCGAGGCGTACGCCCGCTCCCGGGCTTCGGCGATGCCCTTGCCGAGCCCGACAACGCCGAGCACGCGGCCGCCGTTCGTGACCCACTCGCCGGCTTCGTTCTTGGCCGTGCCGGCGTGGAACACGAGGCCTGAGGCGTCCGAGTCGGCGGCGTCCAGCCCCGTCATCGGCAGGCCTTTCGGATAGGACGCCGGATACCCGCCCGACGCCAGGATGACGCAAACCGCCGCCTCGTCGCTCCATTCGATTTCCGCCTCAGCCAGCGTGCCGTTCACAGCCGCGAGGAAAATCTCCAGCAGATCGCTTTTCAGGCGCGGCAATACGACCTGGGTTTCAGGATCGCCGAAACGGGCGTTGAACTCGATCGTCTTCGGCTTGCCGTCCGGCGTAATCATCAGCCCGGCGAACAGCACGCCGCGGAAAGGGCGTCCCTCCTGAACCATCGCTTTGGCCGTCGGCTTAATAATTGTCTCGATCGCTTCCTCGATGATGGAATCGGCGATATGCGGCAGCGGGGAGTACGTCCCCATCCCGCCCGTATTCGGACCCTTGTCGCCGTCGTACACCTGCTTGTGGTCCTGGGCCGCCGCCATGGGACGAACCGTTTCCCCGTCCACGAACGACAGAATCGACATTTCCTGCCCGGCCAGAAACTCCTCGATCACGACCTGGCTGCCGGATTCGCCGAACACTTTGTCCACCATGATTTGCCGCAGCGCCTGCTCGGCGTCCTCGCGCGTGAACGCCACGGTTACCCCTTTTCCTGCCGCCAGTCCGTCCGCCTTGATCACGATCGGCACCGCTTGCGTCCGCAAGTATGCCAGCGCCTGCTCGTAGTCTTCAAACTTTTCATAGGCCGCCGTCGGAATGTCGTATTTTTTCAGCAGGTCCTTCATAAATGTCTTGCTGCCCTCGATCAAAGCCGCGTTTTTTCTCGGGCCGAACACCGGAATGCCTTCCGCTTCAAAAGCATCGACAATCCCGTCCACCAGCGGATCATCCGGACCGACGACCACCAGATCGACCTTTTTCTCGCGCGCAAACGACGTCAATCGCTCAAATTCATGGACTTGAATCGGCACGATTTCCGCAATTTGTCCGATACCCGCGTTTCCCGGTGCGCAATAAATGCGCCTTGCCTTCGGGCTTTTCGCCAGCGCCCAGCAGATCGCATGCTCGCGTCCGCCGCCGCCAATCACTAAAATATCCATTCCATACCTCCTGGGTAACTAAGTTTCCGACAAAAATATCGGCAGGGCCGCCGCAGCGGTCCTGCCGTCCAGGCCTTAGCTAGAGTATTAGTGTTTGAAGTGTCTAACGCCGGTGAACACCATGGCGATGCCATGTTCATTGGCCACCTTGATTGATTCCTCGTCGCGGACCGAGCCGCCGGGCTGAATGACCGCCGTGATGCCGGCTTTTGCCGCCAGCTCGAGCGTATCGCCCATCGGGAAGAACGCATCCGAAGCGAGCACGCTGCCCTTGGCTTTGTCGCCCGCCTGGTCGATCGCGATTTGCGCGGAGCCGACGCGGTTCATTTGACCGGCGCCCACGCCAACGGTCATATCATCCTTCGCGAGCACAATCGCGTTGGACTTCACATGCTTAACGACCTTCCAGCCGAACAGCAATTGCTTCAACTCTTCCTCGGTCGGCTTGCGGTCGGTAACTACCTGCAGATCGCTCTCGTTGAGGGAGTGAACATCGCTTTCTTGCACGACCATCCCGCCGTCGATCGAGGTCACGACAAACTGGCTGTTCCGGGTGCCGCCGGCCGCCAAATTCCCCAGCTTCAGCAGACGGATATTTTTTTTCTGGGTCAGTACCTCAAGCGCCCCGGACGTGAAGCCCGGTGCCAGGATGATTTCCAGAAAAATCTCCTTCAAGAGCTGAGCCGTCGCTTCATCGATGATTCGGTTCGCCGCGACGATGCCGCCATAAATCGATACCGGGTCGGCCTCATACGCCTTCCGGTAAGCTTCATAAATGCTGCCGCCCACACCCACGCCGCAAGGATTCATATGCTTAACGGCAACGACGGCCGGTTCTTCAAATTCCTTGACGATCTGGAGCGCGGCATTCGCATCGTTGATATTGTTGTAGGAGAGCTCCTTGCCATGCAGCTGTTCCGCTGTCGTCAGCGTATCAGCAGCAGCCAGCGGCTTGCGGTAGAACGCCGCTTTTTGGTGCGGATTTTCGCCATAGCGGAGATCCTGGATTTTCTCATAAGTTACGGTATAGCGTTCAGGCAGCGGGTCCCCGGTCACATTCGACAAATAATCGGAGATCAGCGCGTCGTAAGCCGCCGTATGGCGGAAAACTTTGGCCGCGAGCCGTTTGCGCGCTTCCAACGTCGTATCGCCGCCCGTCCGTACCTCTTCCAGCACGCTGCCGTAATCGGCCGCATCCACGACCACACTGACAAAGGCGTGGTTTTTGGCCGCCGAACGAAGCATGGTCGGTCCGCCGATGTCGATATTTTCGATGGCGTCTTCGTAAGTGACATCCGGTTTGGCGATCGTTTCTTGGAACGGATACAGGTTCACGACAACCAGGTCGATATAATCCAGACCCAGTTCTTTCATTTGCGCCTGATGTTCCGCGCTGTCCCTAACGGCCAACAATCCGCTGTGCACCGCGGGGTGCAGGGTTTTGACGCGCCCGTCCAAAATTTCCGGAAAGCCCGTCACTTCGGAAATTCCGATGACCGGAACCCCCTCCTTCGACAAAAGACTCTTGGTCCCACCTGTCGAAATAATCTCCACACCCAGCTTTGACAGCTCGCGGCAAAACTCCACGATGCCTGTTTTGTCCGAAACGCTAACCAGCGCTCTTTTGATACCCACGATTTGGCTCCTCCTTTATGATGGCGAATGATTGACCCGATATTTCTCGGGAAATATCGAAACGAACAAGACAAGGTTCGCTATACCTCAAACGGGTAAAAAAACAAACTCGAATTCGCCCGCTATACCGTCTTAACCGTCACTTTTCTGCCTTCTACAGTGATTCGTCCCTGGGCAAACCAGGTGACGACACGCGGATAAAGCTCCTTTTCCGCTAGGTGAATCCGTTCCTCCAAAGACTTGATGGTGTCATCGGGGAGCAGCGGCACCGCGGTCTGGGCGATCACCGCCCCGGTGTCCATCCCCCCGTCCACCAGATGGACGGTGATTCCGGTGACTTTCACCCCGTACTCCCAGGCCTGCCCGATCGCATCTTTTCCGGGAAAAGCCGGCAAAATCGAGGGATGAATGTTGATCATCCGCCCGGCATATCGGTCTACCAGCACTGAAGTCAGCAGCCGCATATAGCCCGCCAGCACGACCAGATCGACCTGGCGCCGCTCCAGCTCCGCTGCTATTTCCGCCTCGTAATCCTCCCGCCGCGCGTAGCCCTTGGGCTGGAACAAAAATGTGTCCACGCCCGCCAAACGCGCGCGTTCGACAACGGGCGCCTGCGGCTTGTCGCTGACGAGCAGCACGATCTCGGCCCCGCCAAGTCCGCCCGCGCGGGAAGCGTCTAGCAGCGCCTGGAAGTTGCTGCCCTGCCCGGAGGCGAATACGGCGATCCGGTAAGGGGACGGCATTAGACGTCCGCTCCTTTAAACGTCACGATCCGCCCGCCCTCCGTAACGCGGCCGATGACGTACGGCGTTTCCCCCGCGGCGCGGAGAGCATCCTGCGCGGCTGCGGCATCCTGTTCCGCTACGACGATTACGAGGCCGATACCCATGTTGAACGTCGTAAACATGTCGCGGTTGCTGACGCCGCCCTGCTCCTGCAGCAGCGAGAAGATCGGCAGAACCGGCCACGAACCGTAGTCGATTTCGACGTTCACGCCTTCCGGCAGAACGCGCGGAATGTTCTCGATGAAGCCGCCGCCAGTGATGTGAGCCATGCCCTTCACCTGAACCTGCTCCAGCAGGGACAGCACCGGCTTCACATACAGCTTGGTCGGCGTCAGCAGCACTTCGCCGAGCGCGGCGTCGCCCAGCTCGGGCAAACGATCCTGCAGCGAATAGCCGGCTTGCTCCAGCAACAGCTTGCGCACCAGCGAGAAGCCGTTGCTGTGCACGCCGCTCGACGCCAGGCCGATCACGGTGTCCCCGGCGGCGATCGTACTGCCGTTGACGATTTTGCGCTTATCGACGACGCCGACGGTGAAGCCGGCGATGTCGTACTCACCCTCGGCGTACATGCCCGGCATTTCCGCCGTCTCGCCGCCGATCAGCGCGCAGCCCGACTCGTGGCAGCCTTCGGCGATGCCGGAGACGATGGCCTCGATTTTTTCCGGCACGACCTTGTCGCAGGCCAGATAATCGAGGAAAAACAACGGCTCTGCGCCCTGAACGACGATGTCGTTCACGCACATCGCCACCGCGTCGATGCCGATCGTATCATGCTTGTCCATCGCGAAGGCGATTTTCAGCTTGGTGCCGACGCCATCGGTCCCCGAAACGAGCACCGGCTCCTCATATTTGTCTTTGTTCAAGCCGAACAAAGCGCCGAAGCCGCCCAAATCCGTCATGACTTCCGGACGAAACGTCCGTTTGACGTGCTTCTTCATCCGCTCTACCGCTTCATTCCCGGCCGCGATGTCCACCCCGGCGTTTTTGTAAGCTTCAGACACGTAAGGACACTCTCCTTAAAAGTTATTGGTGGTCCATACCACCTATTATGATCGAGCAACCGGATGCCATAACGGCACACCTTCGCCAGAATGACTATGCTCAATGGTGCGAATATGGCGTACGAATCCCAAATTAACGGGAAAACCTCCCGTTAATTTTTTTAGATGCGGCCCTTACGGACAATTAGCTGGAAAACCTCCAGCTAATTGTCTTCAAACGGCCCCTCAAGGCAAAAACCGCCCAAAATAACTGGAGAAATTCCAGCTATTTCCCGAAATCTCCGCCTCGCGTTCAAATTAACGGGAGAAATTCCCGTTAATTGCTAGCGGTCGAAGGTCGAAGGCCGAAGCCCAGGTCACCGCTGACCGCCAGGGGCCCATGTCCCGCCGTACCCGTGATTCGGGGCTGCCCCTGGGCACCACGCTTCACGCCTCGCTAGTTCACGCATCGTCCAACCGCATGTTTCACCCCATGAAACACCTACGAAGTGAAACAAACTGGCCTTGCGTCAGCACGTGCAGCCGAACTTCTCCTCGCCGTCAAAATCGGTCCGCGTCGGATAATCGTTGTCGAAGCAGGCCATGCACAGGCCGCCTTTGTAGTCGTCCCGGTTATCGCCGCCCACGGCGCGGATTAACCCTTCCGGACTCAAAAACTCCAGCGAATCCGCGTTGATCTCTTTACGAATCTCCTCGACCGATTTGTACGAGGCGATCAGTTCCCCGCGATCCGGCGTGTCGATGCCGTAGAAGCACGGGTTTTTGAACGGCGGCGAGGTGATGCGCACATGCACCTCGGTCGCCCCCGCTTCGCGCAGCAGATTGACGATGCGCCGGGACGTCGTGCCGCGGACGATCGAGTCGTCGATCATCACGACGCGCTTGCCTTCCACCACGCGGCGCACGGCGCTGAGCTTCATCTTCACGCCCTGCTCGCGAAGCTCCTGGCTCGGCTGGATGAACGTCCGGCCGGTGTATTTGTTTTTGATCAGACCGAGCTCGTAAGGAATGCCGGTCTGCTCCGCGTAGCCGATGGCGGCGGAGATGCTGGAGTCGGGCACGCCGGTCACGACGTCCGCGTCGACGAACGACTCCTGCGCCATCATCTGCCCCATCCGCTTGCGCGTGGCATGCAGATTGGAGCCGTTCATATCGCTGTCGGGACGCGCGAAGTAAATGTACTCCATCGCGCATAGCGCCTTCCGTTCGGGAGCGGCGTAACGTTCCTCCCGCAGTCCATTCTCGTCCAACACGAGCAGCTCGCCCGGCTGGATGTCGCGGATCGTCTCCGCGCCGACCACCTCGAACGCGCAGGTCTCGGACGAGAACAGGTACGCGCCGCCCAACCGCCCCATCGTGATGGGACGCAGACCGTTCGGGTCGCTGGCGACGAGCAGCTTGTCGTCCGTCAGCAGCAGGAAGGCGAACCCGCCCACCAATTGACGCAGCGCGTCCTTGGCCGCTTCGACGAATTCCTTCGGCGACCGCGCGATCAGATGCGCGATCACCTCGGTATCGCTCGTCGTTTGAAAAATCGAACCGCTCATCTCCAACTCCCGGCGGATCTTGGGCGCGTTTACGATGTTGCCGTTCGTCGCCACCGCCAGATCGCCGTCGCGGTATTTAAAAATCAAAGGCTGCGCATTCGTGATTCGGCTGTCGCCGCTCGTCGAATACCGCACGTGACCGATCGAGCGATCCCCGCGCAGCGATTCCAGCTTGTCGCGGTCGAACACCTCTTTGACCAGCCCCATACCGCGGTGGTAATTGAAGGCTTCACCGTCCGTGACGCAAATCCCCGCGCTTTCCTCCCCCCGGTGCTGCAGCGCATGCAGACCGTAATAGGAAAGAGAGGCGGCCTCCGGATGACCGTAAACCCCGAACACGCCGCATTCTTCCTTCAACTTGTCGAAAATATCGCTGCGCGTCGTTCCCTCATTATAGTAGTCGCCTACCCATAGACCGTGCCCCTGCTTTAGCTGTCTTATTTCATCAGACATGGAATGGTGTCCTCCCAGACCCGCTTGAGTCCCTCCACCGGTCTGTTCAAAGCGGAAGCCCCGCCGATGCGGATGACCAAATCACGGCCTCCGACCTGGCCGATTCGCTCCACAGGCACACCGCGCAATGCGATGAACTCCTGCAGTTTTTCCGCCTGATCGGGAGAGGCCGAGAGCAGAATCCGCGACTGGGTTTCACTGAACAAGGCCACATCGGAACGCAGCGTAGTATCAAAATCAACCTGAGCGCCCAGACCGCCGCTGATGCAGGATTCCGCCAACGCAACAGCCAGGCCGCCTTCCGACAAGTCATGCGCGGAGCGGACCAGACCGCTTTGAATTGCGCCAAGCACCGCGTCCAGCAGCTTCTTCTCCACAGCGAGATCAAGCTGCGGCGGACGTCCCTCCGTCACGCCGTGCACCACGGCCTGGAACTCGCTGCCGCCAAGCTCCGCCTTCGTTTCGCCGAGCAGGAAGATGACGTCGCCTTCGGCTTTGAAGCTTTGCGTCGTAATGTGATCACTGTCGTGCACGAGGCCGACCATCCCGACGACCGGCGTCGGATAGATCGCGCCTTTGGCGTTCTCGTTGTATAAGCTGACATTCCCGCCGATGACCGGAGCGTCCAGCACGCGGCACGCTTCCGCCATCCCGTCGACCGCCTTTTCCATCTGCCAGAAAATTTCCGGCTTCTCCGGGCTGCCGAAGTTCAAATTGTCCGTAATCGCCAGCGGCTCCGCGCCCGAGCAGACGATGTTCCGCGCCGCTTCGCTGACCGCGATCCGGCCTCCGACCTCGGGGTCCAGATAAACGAAGCGCCCGTTGCAGTCCGTCGTCATCGCCAGCCCTTTGCGGGTGCCGCGAATCGTTACGACCGCCGCGTCCGAGCCCGGGCGAACCGCCGTGCTGGTGCGAACCATGTAGTCATACTGGTCGTAAACCCAGGCTTTGCTGGCAACGGAAGGAGAGGCCAGCACTTGTTCCAGCGCCGCGCCCAAATCGGCAACCTCCGTATAACGCAGCGTATCTACCTCGGCATTTTGTTCATAGTAAGCCGGCACCGCCGACGGTTTATCATAAATCGGGCACTCGTCCACCAGCGCCTTGACCGGCATATCGCCGACAACCTCGCCGTGATGGAACAGCTTCAAGCGTCCGTCGTCCGTAACTTTACCCACTTTCGCGCAAATGACGCCCCAACGCTCGAAGATTTCCATCGCCTGGGCCTCGTCCTTCGGCTCGACGACGAACAGCATGCGTTCCTGGGATTCCGACAGCATCATTTCATAAGCCGTCATCCCGGATTCCCGCTGCGGCACCTGGTCAAGGTACAGCTCCAACCCGTTGCCGGCCTTGCTCGCCATCTCCGCACTGGAGCAAGTCAGCCCCGCGGCCCCCATGTCCTGGATCCCGAGCACGATCCCCGTGTCGATCAATTCCAGGCACGCCTCCATAACCAGCTTCTCCATGAACGGGTCGCCGACCTGAACTGCCGTCCGCTTGGCTTCTGACTCTTCCGTCAGTTCCTCGGAAGCGAACGTCGCGCCGTGAATCCCGTCGCGGCCGGTTGGCGGCCCTACGTAGAACACCGGGTTGCCGACGCCTTTGGCCACACCGCGCTGAATTTTATCGTGATCGATCAGCCCGACGCACATCGCATTGACCAGCGGATTTCCGTCATAGCTCTCGTCGAACACGACTTCGCCGCCGACCGTCGGAATCCCGATACAGTTGCCGTAACCGGCGATCCCGGATACGACATGCTCGAACAAGTACTTTACGCGCTCGCTTTCCAGCTTGCCGAAACGAAGCGAGTTCAGCAGGGCCACGGGTCTTGCGCCCATGGAAAAAATATCGCGGATAATCCCGCCCACGCCCGTCGCCGCGCCTTGATAAGGCTCAACCGCCGAAGGGTGGTTATGGCTTTCGATCTTGAACACGACCGCCTGGTTGTCGCCGATATCGACGATCCCCGCGCCTTCGCCGGGTCCCATCAACACGCGGGGACCGCTGGTCGGAAAACGGCGCAGCAGCGGCTTGGAGTTTTTATAGGCACAGTGCTCGGACCACATGACGCTGAATACGCCGATCTCCGTATAGTTAGGCTTGCGGCCAAGGAATCCGCAGATCAGCTCATATTCGCTGTCCGAAACGCCCATCTGTTTGTAAATTTGCTGTTCCGCGATTTGTTCCGCGGTCGGTTCCTTAGCGGACACTTGCTGACTCATGCCGATCCCTCCATGCCTTTAAAATTGAAGTAAACATTCGCTTGCCGTCTTCCGAGCCGAGCAGACTGTCCACGGCGCGTTCCGGATGGGGCATCATGCCCACCACGTTGCCGCGTTCGTTGGAGATGCCGGCGATATCGTCCACCGAGCCGTTCGGATTGTTCACATAGCGAAAAATAATCTGATTGTTCTTTTTCAATTGAGCGAGCGTAGCTTCATCGCAATAATAGTTGCCCTCGCCATGCGCGATCGGGACCGTAATCTCTTCCCCTGCGGCATACTGCGTCGTAAACGGATTGTTGTTGTTTTCCACGCGAAGCACCGTATCATGGCAGCGGAATTTAAGCGACATATTGCGCCGCAATGTTCCCGGCAGCAGCCCCGCCTCCGTCAGGATTTGAAACCCGTTGCAGATGCCGAGAATGTATTTTCCCTGCTCAGCCGCCTTCGCCACCTCTGCCATTACCGGAGCGAACCGGGAAATGGCGCCGCAGCGCAAATAGTCGCCGTAAGAAAATCCGCCGGGAACCAGGATGCCATCATACCCCGAAAGATCCGTGGCCGTGTGCCACACATAATCCACCGGCTGGCCGATCGTATCCTCCACCGCCTTGTAGCAGTCGATATCACAGTTGGAACCGGGAAATACGAGTACCGCGAATTTCATGATTAGCCCTCCAGTTCAAAGCGGTAATCTTCTACCACCGTATTGGCCAAAAGCTTCTCGCACATCGCCTTGATCCGGGCTTCCGCCTCAAAACGGTCATCGGTATCGAGCTCCAGCTCCATATACTTGCCGATCCGTACGCTGCTTACTTCCCTGAAGCCCATCGAATGCAGCGCCCCTTGCACGGCAACCCCCTGCGGATCAAGTACGCTTTCCTTGATGGTGACATAGACTGTCGCTTTAATCATATCCCTGTGTTCCTCCTAGTCATGGATTATGCGGCACCGCCGCGGATTTTCGTATTAAAAAAGATTATTGCATCTCCTGTCCGGTCAACCGGTAAAAAATATCGCGGTACCGCCGGGCCGTCTCCTCCACTACCTGTGGCGGCAGCGGGTCGGGCTGGCTGTTCTTGTCCCAATCGGAGCCGGCCAGGTAGGTCCGGACCGGTTCTTTATCCATGCTGTCGATCTCAATGTCGAGTGCGTAGTTTTCCTTCGCCCAGAAGCGGGAGGCGTCGGGCGTGAACATTTCGTCGATGACGATTAGTTCCCCGTCCACCAGGCCGAATTCCAGCTTGCAGTCCGCCAAAATAATGCCGCGCTCCTCGCAATAATCGCGGGCAAAACCGTAAAGCTCCAGCGTGCGGCTGCGAAGCTGCTCCGCCAAATCGGCGCCGACCATACCGGCCATCGTCTCGAACGAAATGTCCTCGTCATGGCCGACATCATTTTTGGCCGCCGGTGTAAAAATCGGCTGCTCCAGCTTGGCGTTCTTGCGCAGTCCCTCCGGCAGCTTGATGCCGTTGATCGCGCCTCCGCTGACGTACTGCCGCCAGCCTCCGCCGGTGACGTAACCGCGGACCACGCATTCGATATCGATCCGCTGCGCCTTGCGCGTCACCATAATCCGGTTGCGCATCGCTTCCCGGTGCGCCTCGGGAACAACCTCACCAAGCCGATCCACATCGGTATGAATTACGTGATTCGGGATCAAGTCCTTCGTCCCTTTGAACCAGAAAGCGCTCAGCCGGTTCAATACATTCCCCTTGTCCGGCACCGCCGGCTCCAGCACATAGTCGAATGCGGAAATCCGGTCCGTCACGACGATCAAATAATGCTCGCCCAGGTCATAAAGCTCCCGGACCTTGCCTTTGTAGAGCAGCGGGGCATTAACCAGCTCCGCCGCCGTGGAAATTGCCGGTGTCGACATCCTGCGGCCTCCCTTTCCTCAACTGCTTTAATTACTCTTCATTTCATGTCCCCGCACAGTAGACATTTCAAGCAATTTGTCTTTCTAAATGTGGACAAACCCACTATAATCCGTCCCACCGTTTAAAATCCATATATGGTATTTCAATCCCTAACCACCATCGATATCTGGTTAAGAGGACCATCCGCTGCTCAATAAAACGAGCGGTTGTATGTCCACATTTGAAAAGACATTTCACCCCCAAAAGTCCACCTGGCAAGGACGGATTCAATGTCTAATTACTCGATTAAGCCCAGCTTGCGGAAGATCGTGTCCACGTGCTTCAGGTGCCAGGACGGGTTGAAGGCGTCGTCGATGTCCTCGCGGCTCAGCACCGCAGTGATTTCCGGCGTCTCCTCGATGATGTCGCGGAACTGGCGTTGCGTTTCCCATGCCTGCATGGCCCGCGGTTGAACGGTGTCGTACGCCTGCTCGCGGCTGAAGCCTTTGTCGATCAGCTTCGTCATGACGCGGCCGGAGAACGGAACGCCGAAGGTACGGCCCATATTGCGCTGCATGTTTTCCGGGAACACCGTCAAGTTTTTCACGATATTGCCGAAGCGATTCAGCATGTAGTTCAGCAGCATCGTCGCATCAGGCAGAATGACGCGCTCCACGGACGAATGCGAGATATCGCGCTCATGCCAGAGAGTGACGTTCTCGTAGGCCGAGACCATATGGCCGCGAAGGACGCGCGAGAGGCCGGAAATGTTCTCGCAGCCGATCGGGTTGCGTTTATGCGGCATCGCGGACGAGCCCTTTTGACCCTTCGCGAAGGCTTCCTCCACCTCGCGGAATTCGCTCTTCTGCAGGGCGCGGATCTCCGTCGCGAACTTGTCGAGCGAGGTGGCGACCAGGGCCAGGGTGGCCATGTACTCGGCGTGGCGATCGCGCTGCAGCGTTTGGGTCGAGATCGGCGCCGGGCTCGTGCCAAGCTTGCGGCAAACGAACTCCTCGACAAACGGGTCGATATTGGCGTAGGTGCCGACCGCGCCCGAGATTTTGCCGAACTGAACATTGTCCGCCGCCCGGCGGAACCGCTCCAGATTCCGCTTCATTTCCTCATGCCAGAGCGCCATCTTCAAGCCGAAGGTGGTCGGCTCCGCATGCACGCCATGCGTCCGGCCCATCATCGGCGTGTCTTTGTAAGCCAGCGCTTTTTCGCGCAGAATCTCGATAAAGTTGACGATGTCTTTTTCCAAAATTTCATTCGCCTGCTTCAACAAATAGCCGAGCGCCGTGTCGACGACATCGGTCGAAGTCAGCCCGTAGTGAACCCACTTGCGTTCCGGTCCCAGGCTTTCCGAAACGGCCCGGGTAAAGGCGATCACGTCATGGCGCGTTTCCTGCTCAATCTCGTAAATCCGGTCGATGTCGAAAGAAGCGTTTTTCCGCAGCAATGCGACATCTTCCTTCGGAATAACCCCGAGGTCCGCCCAGGCTTCGCACGCGCAAATTTCAACTTCCAACCAAGCCTTGAACTTGTTCTCCTCGGTCCAGATAGCCCGCATTTCCGGTCTGCTGTAACGTTCGATCATGAGTTTTGATTCCTCCAAATATTGGTTTGCTGTATAAAATCAAGCCCGTCCCGGACATCCCCGCAGAGCAGATTCACATGCCCCATTTTGCGCTTGGGAGCCGAACCGTTCTTTCCATATAAGTGTACTTTCGGGATGACCCGAAATCCAGCCGGATCTGCGCTGCCCTCCGCTTCGCCGCCCCAGCGTCCGGTGGCTACCGCTTCCTTGACGGCATCGAGATGCTCGCCAAGCACGTTTACCATAACGACCGGGGTCCGAAGGGCCGGATCCCCAAGCGGCAGGTTGCACACGGCCCGGACGTGCTGCTCGAATTGCGAGGTAGCGCAAGCCTCCATCGTATAATGCCCCGAATTATGAGGGCGCGGGGCGAGTTCGTTGACAAACAATTCCCCGCTCTCCGTCAAAAACATCTCGACCGCCAGTAGACCAACGGCTTCCATCGATTCCGCAATCCGGGCGGCCAGCCGCTCGGCCTCCCGCAGCACCGTTTCCTCCACTCTGGCCGGAACGATGGACAGATGCAAAATATTGTCCACATGAATGTTCTCCGCCACCGGAAACGTGCTGATTTCCCCGCGGGGGCTGCGGGCCGCGATGACCGACAGTTCCTTGACGAACGGGATGAACTGCTCCAGCACAAGCTCCGTGCCCGCGCGGCTCAGCTCGGCATAAGCCGGTCCGATCTCTTCAACGGACCGGATGACCCATTGGCCTTTACCGTCGTAGCCGCCGGTGGCCGTCTTCAAGACCGCCGGCAAGCCCAGGCGCCGGACGGCTTCCCGCAGCGCTTCCTCGCTGCCGATTTCCGCATACGGCGCCACTCTGGCCCCGGCGGCCTCCACCGCACGCTTCTCGCGCAGACGATGCTGCGTCGTGTACAGCAGCCGGCTGCCCTGCGGCACGTACGACTGCTGCTCCAGCAGCGCCGCCACTTCGGCGTCCACGTTCTCGAATTCGTACGTGATCACATCCGCTCGCTTCGCCAACTCCCGTGCCGCCTCCTTGTCCCCGTAGCCGGCGACGATCTGCTCCGCAACCTGGCCGCACGGCGACTCCGGCGTCGGATCGAGCGCGATGAAGCGGTAGCCTAGGTTGCTGCCGGCGAGCGCCATCATGCGGCCTAGCTGGCCACCGCCCAATACGCCGACCGTCGCGCCCGGGAGCACCTGACGCTCCCGCTGCCCGGCGGAAGCCGCCTGAGCGGAAGCCGTTTTGTCCGCGCTCCCCTTAGCCGCGCTTTCCGCCTTGCCGCCACCCGCCCCTGCGCCGGAGGGCTCCAACGAGCCCAGCAACTCGCGGCGGATCATAGCGAATCACTGCTTTCCAGCACTTCGCTTGTGATCCGGTCGCGGCGGGCCTGCACCCGCTGCTGTACCGCCGGGTCGAACGCGCCGAGGATCTGCGCCGCGAGCAAGCCCGCGTTGGTCGCCCCGGCCCGGCCGATCGCTACCGTGGCCACGGGAATGCCTCCCGGCATCTGCACGATGGACAGAAGCGAATCGAGCCCGTTCAGCGCCTTCGACTGTACCGGCACGCCGATCACGGGCAGAGCGGTCTTGGCCGCGACCATGCCCGGCAGATGCGCCGCTCCGCCGGCGCCGGCGATGATGACGCGAATACCTCGTCCCGCCGCCTCCTCGGCAAACCGGAACATCAAGTCCGGCGTCCGGTGCGCCGATACGACCTTTTTCTCATATCCGATTTCCAGCTCGTCCAGCACCTCGCACGCATGCCGCATCGTCTCCCAATCCGAAGTGCTCCCCATGATGACAGCCACCTGTACCGACATTGTTCAACCCACTTTCCGTTTATTTTAGTCATGCCCTTTTTGCCGATTTAGAAAAAAAGGTCCGACCTTGCATAGAGGAAGAAGTTCTCCTACGGGAAGATCGGACGTGTCGGAAATCCTCGCGCAGCCCATTTGTCCCTGAAATCCGGACGAAAAGACGACAAATGTCCGGTTTCCACCCGGCTTGTAAATGGAGCTGGGGGATCACGGCTGACGCTGAATTCCTCGTAGTCCGGAAATTTACGGTTCCCGGGTAGAGACTGCCGGACCTTATTCCCGGCTTTATACGAGATTAATATATTTATTTTATTATTTTAGAAAAAGAAGCTGATTTAAGTTTACCAATCCCCTACGCCGAATGTCAACTTAAACCCGAACATTCATATGTGTAGTTTTTGGAATGTTCGTTTTTGAACAATGTTTCGGCATTCCTCTCTTTTTTCGAGACCATCACGCGTCCTGCTTCCCTTGAAAGTAGGACGGATGAATAGGGGCCTTTTGCGGCGCTATTTTGTCGAATTGGACGGGACGGTATGGAATAGCAGCAGCCAAATCGGGCCGCAATAGCGCCCAAAAAGACCGTTAATTTGCGGGTGGTGGCCGGTACCGAGAAAAAGCCCTCCGGGAAAATGGATGTTATCAGATCCATCTCCCGCGAAGGGCTAATTTTATAAATCCGTTACTTCACGACCAGCACCGGAATCCGGGCATGCTGCACGACGTTGTGGCTGACGCTGCCGAGTACGAATTCGCGGATTCCGCCCAAGCCGCGGCTGCCGATGACAATGACGTCATTGCCGTTTTTGGCTGCGTAATCCAGAATCGCTTCCGCCGGCGCCCCTTGCACCATCTCTACCTTGGCGGTAATGCCGTCGGCCTCCAGCCGGTTCTTCACTTCCTCCACCGTCTTCTCAGCCAGCTCGTAGAAATCCTGGTTCACCTTGGCCGGAACGGGAGCAAATCCCTCCGCGACATAAAAGCGCGGAAAATCAAAAGCATGCAGCACCTCGAGCGTTGCGCCCGGCGTCGCCTTCACCAGCTCCACCGCTTTGTCCAGCGCTTTGTTGGCCGCTTTGGAGCCGTCATAGGCGGCTAATATTTTGGAAAATAACATAAGAAAGCACCCCACTTTACTAAAAGTATGTACTTCTCCAACCTGTCAAACTCGCCAAAAAATGAATGCCTCACGCATAAGGAAGGCCCTCAAGTAAAAAAATACCCGTATAACGCGGCGTTCAAAACAAGGAGCAGCGGAATGCCCACCCGGAAGCTCATATGTTTGGTCTTGTGCCGCTTCAATTGCATGGCCAGCAGCACGCCCGGCGCTCCGCCGATTGCGGCCAGCAGAAACAGCGTCCTCTCGGGAATCCGCTCCTTCCGCTGCCTGGCCCGCCGTTTGTCATCGGACATGACGATATAGGCCACGGCATTGATAAATAGCAGCCAGACCAGCAAGCCCGTCCTCATTTTTTGATCGCCTCCTCTTTCCCGTCGGGCAGTCATGAGATGCCTTCTATTCCATTATACCGCCAACGTTTTAAATTAGAAAACAAATTAAAAAGCCCCCCTTTCGGGGAGCACTTGCATCAACCGCCTAAGACTCCCGCTTCGGAATCTCGTTCAGATTCGGAGGGTACTCGGCCTGCTTCTTGGGCTTCAGGGCGATATGCTCCTCCATGATGCTGGATTTGTTCTGCCGGTTCTGGGTTTTCTCCGCTTTGTTGTGCGGCATAAAGTCACCTCCCGGGCTTAGCATTCCGGGCGGCCGCGGCTTTTATTCGGTCCTTGTTCTACTCTCCCTTTTTCTCCAGCGCCGCTTTCAGAAGATCTCCGAGATTGGAGCCGAGCGATTCCTGCTTCGCATACTGCTTGACCAGCTTTTGCTGCTCCCGCTTGTTGATGTGCTTCGCATCTTTGTTCAGCGTCTCCGTAATGCCGCACGGGAGACACTGCACGTACATGCCGGCCTTGCCTTCCTTCAGTTCCATCTTCTTATGGCACTGCGGGCAGCGCCGGTTCGACAACTGCTTCTCACCCGAACGCCGGTAGCCGCAGTCCTCGCTCGGACAAACCAGCATCAAACCGCGCTTGGACTTTTTCTCGAGAAGCCGTGTCCCGCAGTCCGGACAATGGCTGTTCGAAACATTATGCGGCTTGTAGGTGGCCTCGCTGTTCTTCACCCCTTTGACCAGGGTCTGGGCCATGTCCCGGATTCCGTTCAGGAACGGTTCCGGCTTCCCCTGCCCCCGGGCGATCCGTTCGAGCTCCGCTTCCCATTTCGCCGTCAGCTCCGGCGAGCGGAGATCGGCGGGCGCGAGCTCGATCAGTTGCTTGCCTTTGCCCGTAGGATGCAGGCTGGCCCCCTGCCGTTCGATCGTGTCGGAGCTCACGAGCTTCTCGATGATATCCGCGCGCGTCGCCGGCGTGCCCAGGCCGTGCTTCTCCATCTGCGTCAGCAGCGCGGCCTCCGTGTACCGCTTCGGCGGCTGTGTCCGGCCGGACTGCAGACGGCAACGCTTGACGGTCAGCTTCTCGCCTTCCTTCAGCTCCGGCAGCGAGGCCGAACCGCCCTCTTCCTCGCGGTCCTCGTCGTCCTCCCCGTCCGCGACCGCCTGACCGTCATACACCGCTTTCCAACCGCTGTCCTTGACCGTGACGCCTTTGGCGTGGAGCTTCTCCCCGTCCGCGTCGATCACGACCGCGACGTTGTCGAACCGGGCCGGCGGATAGAACAAGCTGATGAACCGCCGTACAATCAGGTCGTAGAGCTTGCGCTCCTCCGTATTCAACGTGTTCAACAGCACCGTCTGCTCGGTAGGAATAATCGCGTGGTGATCCGTCACCTTGCTGTCATCCACTACGCGTTTGCCCGGCTGAAGCGGCTTGCGGAGCAGCGGTCTGGCCAGCGGCGCATAAGGTCCGACCGCTACGCTGGTCAGGCGTTCCTTGAGCGTCTCCACCATATCGGAGGTCAAGTAGCGCGAATCCGTGCGGGGATAAGTGACCAGCTTATGCTGCTCATACAGCCGCTGCAGCACATTGGACGTCTGCTTCGCGGAGAAGCCGAGCAACCGGTTCGCATCCCGCTGCAACTCCGTCAAATCATAGGCCTGGGGATGCGGCACCTGCTTCTCGCTCTTGGTCAGCTTGACGATCGTTGCGCCGCGCCCCTCCAGCTTCCGCTGCAGCTGCTCGGCCCGACCCGGCTCAAAAATCCGCGAATCGCCGCCGCTTCCCCGCCATACGGCCTCAAAAGATCCCAGATCCGCGCGGACCACTTGATACTCTTCCGACCGGAAGGACATAATTTCGCGTTCCCGCTGCATGATCATGCCCAGGGTCGGGGTCTGTACCCGTCCGGCCGACAAAGGCGAACCGAACTTGCAGGTCAGCGCCCGCGTGACGTTCAGACCGATCATCCAATCCGCCTCCGCCCGGCAGCGGGCCGAATGGTAAAGCCGATCGAACTGCGAACCCGGCTTCAAGGAAGCGAAGCCTTCCTTGATCGCCTTGTCCGTTTGCGAAGAAATCCACAGCCGTTTGAACGGCTTGTTCCATTTCGCCATATCCATTATCCAGCGCGCCAGTAGTTCGCCTTCTCTGGCCGCATCCGTCGCGACGATCAGCTCGCCGATATCCTGACGGCGCAGGAGCTGCTGCACCGCTTTATATTGATGGCTGCTCTCCCGCAGCACCTTCAGCTTCATTTTACCTGGCAGTATCGGCAGGTCCTCCAAAGACCAGGTTCCGAATTTGCCGTCATAATCCTCCGGCTCGGCCAAGCCAACCAAATGGCCAAGCGCCCAGGTAACCACATACTTCGGCCCTTCGAAATGGCTCTTGTGTTTTTCACGGCTGCCCAGCACCCGCGCCAATTCCCGGCCCACAGACGGTTTTTCCGCCAGTACCAACGTTTTCATGACTGTTTGAGCACTCCCTTCTTTCCTTATCCATTATAGCATCCCGAAAGGCGTCGCGCAGAGAGATCGCTTTTTCTTGCCGAGCATTTAAGGGTATGAAGTATAAAGAAAGAGGCTTGGAAAAAGAATACGAAACGGATATAATAGGTTTATCACCAGGTACTAATACCAGATAACAATTTTCGATAATATTTGAAGGAGTGATTTGGAGTGAATCCGAAATCCGCAGCCCGTATTACCGCTTTGGGAACTTATGTGCCTGAGCGCCTTCTTTTGAACAATGATCTCGAAAAGCTCGTCGACACCAGCGATGCCTGGATTGTCCAACGTACCGGCATTCAGGAGCGGCACATCGCCGCCGATGACGAATTCACCTCCCACTTGTCCATCCGGGCCGTGGAAAATCTGCGCGGCTCCGGCGGCGAATCCGTCACCCTGAAGGATGTCGATTTGATCATCGCCTCCACGACAACTCCGGACTACTCCTTCCCCACCGTCTCCTGCCGCATTCAAAAGCACTTCGGAATGGAGGACGCCGGGGCCATCGATCTGAACGCGACCTGCGCGGGCTTTACTTATGCCCTCCATATGGCCAACGGGATGATTACTTCGGGACTGCACCGCAAAGTATTGGTCGTGGCCGGGGAAACGATGTCCAAAATCACGGATTACACCGACCGGAGTACGTGCATCCTGTTCGGGGACGGAGCCGGAGCCGCTTTGGTGGAGTACGCGCCGGAGCAACCGGGCTTCGAATCCGTAATCATGGGAACGCAGGGAAGCGGCGGTATCCACGTCTACCGCTCCGGCCTGTCAACGGAGATGGACGGCGAGCCCCTGGCGGGAGAAGGCCGGATCGTTCAAAACGGCCGGGAAGTGTTCAAATGGGCGGTCCGCACCGTCTCGGCCGGCATTGAAAAGCTGCTGGAGCAAGCGAAACTGACCGTGGACGATATCGACTGGTTCGTCCCCCACAGCGCGAATCTGCGGATGATCGAGTCGATCTGCGAAAAGTCCGGGATTCCCCTGGCCAAAACATTGCAGAGCGTAACGGAGATGGGCAACACTTCCTCCGCCTCCATCCCCCTCGCGCTGCAAGCCGGTGTCCGGTCCGGGCAGCTTCATCCCGGCGACCGGGTATTGCTCTACGGCTTCGGCGGCGGCCTGACCCATTGCGGACTCCTGATCCGTTGGGGGGAAACCCCGAACTAGTTAATAATCCCGAAACATCAGGCATGTATATTCAAATTTGCTGGAGGGGTATTTGAAGACCAGATTGATGCCTCCGCTCTGAATTTTTACCGCTTTAAGAGCGGGGCTTTTGACAAAACACCGCACCAAACGGGAGGCGGCCCGTTGATTGCCTCTCCGAATCGCTCTGGCGAGTGCCGCACAGTAAGAGGGACGGCTGGCCATTTCCCGGTAATAGGGCAAAACCGCCCGGGCGATTCGTTGGTGAATCCTCGAATTGAAGTGAAACTGAACCTGTCCCGGAGGGATGGTCACCCCACACGAATAGGAGGACGACGGCGCGCTGAAAGTGATAAAATATCCGATGCCGTTCGTCCCTATTCCGTGATGGGCCAGCCGGGGCGCCACCACGCACAGCATTTTCTTCAACCCGTCCAGGTCCGCGCCGACCACCGCCCGGCTCCAGGCCTCCGCAAAACGCGGATTGCACGCGACCGCTTTATACAGGGGAAGCATGCCCGCCGCCATCCTCTGCAGCAAATAGGCTGTTGGCGATTGCTTCACCAGTCTTTTTCTGCGCCCTCCTCTCTTACCGCAAAACCGATGTCCGGACATTTCGCATCCTCTCCTCGATGAAGATTTAAATTTTTTTACAACAACCCGCATCTCCATGCTTCATCATATGCATCTGCCCGGGGACACGGTTGGGCGCTCATCCGCTGACAGTCAGCGGCAACTGGACATTCGACAGGTTCGTTGATATGCTGGTGGCAACAAGCGAAGGAACAATATAGAGGGATAGAGGAGATTTTACAACGTGCCAACGATTAGACGGCTTTTGACCGAACAGGACTTCCAGGAAGCGGTGGACCGCAAAATGCCCGTCCGCATCTTCCGCGATAACCATATGGTGGATAGCAGCACCTGCATCATCCGCTTTACCGACGACACCGTCATCACGCAAAAAGGCGTCAGCGAGCTGACCTATCACTCCCGCAGCGACAGCCAATTTTTTGAGCTGAGAAAATAAGGCTCCCATTACGGAAGCGCCACGGGCGCAGGAGCCGCTACGCCGGGCTGAGACAGATATGGGCGGCGAGGCCGGGTTGGGACGGATACCGGCCGGCGAGGCCGGCGTCCCCATGCCGAGTGAAGGCGAGTGCCAAACGGCAGCCAGCCCTTAGTGCTGGCTGGGATCAGGTGTGGGCGGAACGCTGGCAGGGATCAGGCGAGTGCAGCCTGTTGCTCATGCCCCGCAGTTTTGAGGCAGTTTATGAAACTATATAGGTTGAACTATTGATTTTGCCTATTAGACAGCGGTGCAAAGGGTTCTTTTCACACGCTTGACCTGCAACGAATGGTTTGGTTGTAATTAGAGGGAATTCTTCCCGTTAATTTGGTGCGTATGCGGCTGCAGAGGCGAATTAGCTGGAAAACCTCCCGCTAATTCGCCTGAAATTGCGTATATCGGCCATAGGGCCGTGAAATAGATGGAGCTTTTCCAGCTAAATCTGATCGAAGAGCCAAAAGTGGTACATTAGCGGGAGATTTTCCCGTTAATGATGTAGACTCCGACGGCGGGACTTTATATCTACAATTGTGGATGTTGGCCGCGTATCTCCGAAACCATTCACATCCTTGCCCAACGCCAATTCTTTAGTTCAACCTAATATAGCCGCATTTTGGCGTGCGATTTTGCCCGCAACGGGATAATAAGGCCCTTTTAACCGCTATTATTAGAGTCCGACCCCGCAAAAAAACGCAATAACGCCCCCAAAAGGGGCGTTATTACGTTCATGCCAAGATTAAGCAGGCTGATTAGGCGGGGTCTTTTAGCACAGTCGGCTCGGGTTCGGCGGCAGGGGTTTCTTTTCCGTAACGGATAAAGATCCAGACCCCGCTCAAAATGGCCACCCCAGCAACCAGCTGTATACCGGTCAGGCTCTCCTTCAGTAAAAGCCAGGCCAGCAGCGAGGAGAAAACCGGTTCGCCCAGCACGGCCATCGAAACGGCGGCCGCACTGATAAATTTCATCAGCCAGTTGAACAGATAGTGCCCGAACAGGGTCGGGACCACCGCGAGAAGGAGATAGATTCCCCACTCTCTCGGCGAGTAGCCGGTGAAGGCATGCCCCATTGCGGCGTTATAGCCCGCAAGCGTCGAAGCCGCGATGAAGAACACCCAGAAGTTGTAGACGAACGCGCTCATTTTTTTGAGCAATTGTTTACCGAACAGCATATGAACCGCCACGGCGATCGTGCCGAGCAAGGACAAAATGTCTCCGTGCAGGGCGGTACCCGATAATTTGAAGTCCCCCGCCCCGATGGCGATTGACCCGACGAGCGCCAAGCCCATTCCGGCGAGCATCGCCCGGTTTACTTTGGCTCCGAACAGGAAAAAAGAGCCTATCATCACGAGGATCGGCTCCAGCGTCAGGATGACGGTCGAACTGGCCACCGTTGTCAGCCGCAGCGAGCTCATCCACAGCAGAAAGTGGAGGCCCAGCATCACGCCCGACAGCAGCAGGCCGCGCCATTGTTTGGCGGTGAGGGAGAACATTTCCTTACGAAACTTCCAAATGAACGGCAGCATCAGCAGGCACGTCAGATAAAGACGGTACATGCCCACGACGGACACCTCCGCGGTGGACCACCGGACAAAGATCGATGAGAACGAAATCGCGAGGATTCCGATTATGTAGAGAAGTTCAAATGAGACGAATGGCTTGGTACTCGATTTCATGTTGGTGCTCCTTGCTTTTTTATGTGTCGGCGGCGTTTTGACGTATTGAAAAAAGTAAAGTCCGGCAGACCGAACCTAATTATAGTCTAAAGACCGGGCAGTGTGCTACATTGGAAATATCTTTTACTTTGGAATCGAAAAAAACGCCATTTTTCGCAATGGAGTGAAAAGGAGAGCCTGAACTCATATGACCGATCCAATCGTAACGCCAAGATGGGTACTGGCCCGTATGTACGAGCCGGATCTCGTGATTGTCGACTGCCGGTTCGCGCTGGGCCGTCCGGACGCCGGCCGGGAAGCCTATGCGGCTTCGCATATTCCCGGCGCGGTCTTTTTGGACCTGGAGGCGGATCTGTCCGCTCCGGTCCGTGAACATGGCGGCCGGCATCCGCTGCCGGCGCCGGAGCAGTTGGCCGCCCGCCTCGGCCGGGCCGGCATCGGCAACGCCACCCGCGTCGTCGCTTACGACGACCAGGGCGGGATGTACGCAGCGCGCCTGTGGTGGCTGCTGCGCTGGCTGGGCCATGACGACGTGTACGTCATGGACGGCGGGTTCGCCGCCTGGCAGGCCGGCGGCTTCCCGGTGACCGACGCGCAGCGGACCGCGGTGCCGGCCGCGTTTGTGCCGAACGTCCGCGACGAACTGGTCGCGGACGTGGACCAGGTCCGTCGGGCGCTCGGCGATCCCGGCGTCCTGCTGGTGGACTCCCGCGAAGCTTCGCGCTACGCGGGAGCCCAAGAACCGATTGACGCCAAAGCCGGGCATATCCCCGGCGCGGTCAATCGGTTCTGGAAGGACGTGCTGGATGACCAGGGGCGTTGGAAAACGGAGGCTGCGCTCCGCGAGCAGCTCGCCCCGGTCATCCGGGCGCTCGACGACGGCCGCGACGCCGTCGTCTACTGCGGCTCCGGCGTCAGCGCCTGCCCCAACGTGCTGGCGCTGTACCGGCTGGGCTACCCGCAGGCGAAGCTCTATGCGGGCAGTTGGAGCGATTGGATTTCCTTTTCGGAAAACCCAATCGCAACCGGGGAGTAATAGAAGACAAGAGCCCGCGTCGGACGCGGGCTCTTTCATTTGATGATATAGCGGTGTATCCTACATCGGAATCTTCCGAAGGACCCGCGAGTCAACAAGGAGTCTACGTGCGGCCGTTGAAAGCAATTATAGGAAGAGTTGGCCAGTGTATCTTGTCGACAGCGGCAGAATGATGAGGAGGGCGGATTGGTGTGCTTCCCTCAATCCTCGGATGATTCCCGTTCCTGTGCATTCACCAATCCGAACATCTACACGGCTCATTGCCCAGTCCCTAACTTCCTGAGAACAAGGGGCCAGAGACAAAAGAGAGGGCCAATACTACTGACATGGCCCCGGGCCCCCGATCCCGGTGTACTAAACTTTTTTCTGTAAGCCTCGCTTTTTACATAAATAAAGGGGCCGTTAGGCCACTTGCGTTGCATTAACCCTGACACATGATTACAACGGAGCTTGGTGCCCCAATCGCTTTTAAAGAACTTCGCAAAAAAGTAAGTACAGGCCTTAAAACAAGGTTCTGCAGTTAGGAAGTCTAACGGCCGTGAGAGCCGTTATGTTGCGATAGAATCACGTATTGGGATTTTAACGGTCGTGTGGGCCGTTATTTACCTTCATTTTGACCAAAACAGCCATACTTATATGAAATAGGGGCCGTGGCGGCCGTTAGAATTTGGATTCAGCGCAAACCGGGCAAATAACGGCTGTGGCGACCGTTAGCATGGTTTAGAGGGGGGACGACGATCTAAGTTCGGCATGTTGCTTGCCGAAGCGGCAGATTGGCCCGGCCCCAAATGGGCAGCATCAAGGAAGGTTTGGTGCAACGTCATTGCCGTTAGGTCCCTAATCCAATAGCGTCAACAACATTTCAGGTCAAATCAACAGCTGGCCAACAAAGTGAGTAGATCAAACCAGCCAGTCGAATTTCGTCGAACTAGCGTTCGTGAAAAAAACTATGAATAACATGGTAGATATGCCGCTTGAAGTTGAAGAGCTTCAGGCGGCTCATTGCTGTGTCTTCAAGATCACGGAATTAATCGGAAACCGGAGGCCCGTTTTTTCGTAGTAATATGGACTTAGAGTCTAGTAAGGAGTAAGGATTTCTGTGTCGTTATACCCTTTATAGAATAAGAAAGGAGATGAACCGATATGGCAGATCATCCAACTGGAAAAGATATTTTTCGAGAATGTTGTTCCAAGATTGCTGCGGCCTGCGAACCTTACGGATTCAAATACTATAAATCCAGGAGGAGCATGGTCAAGCACGTGGGCTCCTTTACGGCTGAGGTACGTTTTTCGAGTCATGCTTCCAATGTGGCTGGCAGTTATTTGGAGTTTAATACCGATTGCCGAATGATAAATACGGCCAGCGGAAAAACATACTGGTATATCAGCTTGAGCAGTTTCCGAGACAAAGGCAAGGTATGGAATCTGGCTAAAGAAGCCACCCGAGAGCGAGAACTGGCGGAAATTATCACGTTGATTCAAGACAAGGTTGTTCCTTTGGTGGACAAGTATGGTACGAATCTTGAGGAGGTACTTGAGGAAGCCATTATGACTGGATGGTTTTTGCCCCAGGCGAATCCTATGGAGTTTTATGTGCTCGACATCATTGACCTGGTCGTTGATTTCGGCTCACCGGAACAGATCAGCGCATGCGCGCACCTATACATCCGCCATTTACCTGAGGATCTACAAGAGACATTCCGAAAAGACTTTGAAGCCTATCAAAGGGAGGAAAAGGCTGCATCCACGATCGCATTCCGTAAATTGATCCCTCTTATGGTGGAGAGAAATATTTCTTTGCCGCAGTAATCCAAAGGATACTATATAGGTTGAATTAAAGAATTGGCGTTGGGCAAGCATATGATAGGGTTTCGGATATACGCTGCCAACATCCACAATTGTAGATATAGGGTTCCGCCGTCGGAGTCTGTATCATTAACGAGAAAATATCCTGTTAATGTACCGCTCTTGGCTTTTCGATCGGATTTAGCTGGAAAAGCTCCATCTATTTCGCGGCCCTATGGCCGAAATACACAATTTCAGGCGAATTAACGGGAGGTTTTCCAGCTAATTCGCCTCTGCAGCCGCATGCATACCAAATTAACGGGAAGAATTCCCTTTAATTCAAACCAGACATTTAGTTGCAGATCAAGAGTGTGAAAAGAGCCCTTTACACCGCTGTCTAATATGCAAATCAATAGTTAAACCTAATATAGTGCCGTTTTGGAGCGGTCTCCACACGAATACAGTGAGCACTTTTTCAAAAGTTAACATCCAATCCGTATTAAGCCCACGGCTATTAAGGTGCCTAACGCGCTTTCCAACACTTCCAACTCCAAAAAGATGCAAATCTGCAGGTATTTAAATCGATCGGACGAGGGTATGCGAAAAAGATGCAAATCTGCAGGTATTTCTAGCGATTTTAGAGAAACGAGCTATTTCGCCGAAAATTCCTGCAGATTTGCAGGGATTTTCAAATTTTTGTTCTGAACAGGAAAAAAACTTGCAGATATGCAGGAATTCTGTGTTGATCAAGGTTCAAGGCCGTCTGACGGGCTGGGGCACTGAGTAAGGATCGCAGACTGTCATATACTGCGGCCCAGCGTCTCAGCCTGTCCGAACCTTTTGGCTTTGGAAGTGGCCGGCTTCCTTCCGAATCACACCTGCGTCCATCCTTTTGTTATATCTCAGGACCTACAATGCAGCCGCACCTCGCCGCTTGCTTCCGCGTGACAGCAGGTAAAGTCCATAACCGATAATATTTGTTAACAGAAACAGTGCAATCCAGCCTATATTGCCTTTTCCTTCATAATAAGCATTCATCCCCGCCCAGACCGTAAACAACAGGCAGTAGCCGCCGAGCAGGAACAATCCCAGACTGTAGAAAAAGGTATAGTTGAAATAGGTGACCGCCACGCTGACAATGAAAGAACTTTCGTCAACAACCTGAGACTGAGGGTTCTCAACATAGCTACTAAATACATCATGAATCAATGTTCTGATGAAGAATTTGGACTCCGTCGGTCGGGGGCGTTCTTTTTCCTCGGTTCCCTCGGCTTCCATGCGCATGGTGAAGCTGTAAGACTCGTAGGACGAGCCGTAGTGGAGCCATTGTTCTGCGTCCGAATCGGCTGCATACATAAACAGTCTGGAATTCTCATTCTTCTTATTTTGAGCGCGCTCAATATTAATTCCTTTTACCCCCCAGGTGTTATCCACCCAGGCTTTCAGTTTCTCCTGAAGCGGCTGGGAGAGCGTTGTGGTACCGGGGGTCCCGGACTCCTGCTTCACCATTTGATAGGCATCTTCACCAAACTTCTCAACCATCCGTTCATTCCATACACCGCAGATCAATCCTATACAGACGGCGGATAGAACCAGCAGAGTCAGGGCGCTGCAGAGTACGCCGGTGGCAAAACGCCTTTTGACCGTGTAGATTTTCTCCAACTCCCGCTTGACTTCCCCGGCTTCGCCGAACTGCGACAGCGCCATAGCTACCGCCTGTTGCTCGCTGATCCCGGTTTGCATACGCTCCAGTGTTCCCGAGATCAAGTTGGCGGTCATCTCCTCGCGGAAGTCGTTGATTTCCCCGGGGGGTTCTTTCATCAGTCTGCACAGTTGGTCGACATATTCCGTAATCCGGCGGGTGGATTCAGTGGTTAAGCTCATTGTTTTCATCATCGGTTCCCTCCTAGTAATGTATCTATAATGTTGCGGAACACCGCCCAGCTCCGCTGGTTTTCCTGCAAGCGTATTTGCCCTTCCGGCAGCAGCCGGTAATATTTACGCCGTCCGCCGCCGCTCGATTCATCGTCTTCTCCCCAGAAGGCCTCCACCAGGGCCTGCTTCTCCAACCGCTTAAGCGCCATATACAAGGTGGCTTCTTTAATATCCATCGCGCCGCCGCTTACCTCGCGCACTTTCTTGGCAATTTCATACCCGTACATCGGCTTGTCCTGAAGTAGGCTCAAGAGAATGACATCGATATACCCCTTCAACATCTCTTTGTCAAAATCCAAGAAACTATTCACCTCTTTCAAGTACTTCGTAATATTTAACTACCTCGCATCATTAAGTATATTGTAAAATGTATTCTTTTAAATTGCAACCCCCGCAGCTTTTATGATAAAACCGATGCAGCCCAAACCGGGAAGGAATAAATGTAAAAAAGAGCCCTCGCCTGTTTCGCGCGGACTCTTTCTTTTGGAGATTACTGATGTCGGATTTGTTTTCCGATCGTTTTATACATGTCTGCATGACGCTTCAGACCTGCTTCAAAATCCTTTTAATATGAAAAAATGACGCGGGATTACAGGCCGACGACACGCCCATCCCTCCGATCAAGCTTCCTCCTCCGCCACGCCCAGCGCGATATTCCGCTCCTTGAACTTGGGGTTATGGGAGGAGACATAGGCCATCCTGTACGCCTCCGGCTCCAGGTGCAGCTTGGCGCTATTCACCGCCAGGGCGGCATCGGTAAACGCGCCGGCGATCAAGTGCAGCTTGCTCGCATAACTCGCCACGTCGCCGGCCACAAAAACGCCCGGCAAATTGGTCGTCAGCTTTTCATTGGCATTGATATCCCACTCGCCCATATCCAACCCCCAGTTGACGATATTGCCGAAGTCGCCGCGCAGACCGTGATTCACGATCACGGCGTCCACGTCGAGCCGCATGGCAGTGTCCCCCAATTGGCCCTCCGGATTCACCTGGGCGATGGATACCGCCTCAATTGCCTTGCCGTCCGCACTGCCGTGAAGCTGCTTCACCGCATAAGGCGTAAGGACACGAGCGGATGATTCCATCATCCGTTTCACATTGCGCTCATGTCCGCCAAAATGCTCACGGCGGTGGACGACGGTTACGCTTGCGGCGATCGGCTCCAATTCGTTCGCCCAATCCACCGCGGAATCCCCGCCGCCGGAAATGAGCACCCGCTTGTTCCGGAAAACCTCCAGCTCCTGCACGGTATAATGCAGATTGCTGACCTCATAGCGCTCGGCTCCCTCGATTTCCAGCTTTGCCATCTTCAGCACACCCCGCCCCAACGCAAGGATCACCGTTTTGGTCCAATGCCGCTCGCCCGTTTCCGCCGTCAGCAGCATCGTTCCGTCATCCAGACGCTCGAGCCCGCAAATTTGCTGTCCCAGCACGATCGTAGGATCAAACGTCATCGCCTGATCGATCATTTGCCGCGTCAATCGCTCGCAGCGCACAGGCGTGACACCGCCGACGTCCCAAATCATCTTCTCCGGATAAATCAGCGTCCGCCCGCCGAGTTCTTCCTTCGCCTCGATCAGCTTGGTCTTCATATCCCGCATCCCGCTGTAGAATGCCGCATACAAACCGGCGGGCCCGCCGCCGATAATCGTCAAATCATAAAGTTCCAAATCATGCACTTTAGGTTACCTCCCGCTTGTCATATAAGATCTTTCATCTTCTCCATCTATCGATCCGACACTCGGTCAACACGGCCGGCAAAGAACTTCCTTAAGTTCCGAACTGCGCCCGGTGCAAGCGGCTGTATACGCCGCCGGCCTCCACCAGCTCTTGATGCCGCCCCTGCTCGGCGATGCCTTGATCGGTTACGACCACGATGCGGTCCGCCTCTTTGATCGTGGCCAGCCGGTGCGCGATGACCAGCGTCGTACGGCCATTCGCCAGCTCGGCGAGCGATTGCTGAATGGCCAGCTCCGTTTCGGTATCGAGGGCCGAGGTGGCTTCATCAAGAATCAGAATCGGCGGATTCTTCAGGAACATGCGGGCGATCGCCAGACGCTGCTTCTGACCGCCTGACAGCTTGACGCCCCGCTCGCCGATGACCGTGTCCATCCCTTGCTCCTGAGCGCGGATAAATTCATCAAGCTTCGCCTTCCGTGCGGCTTCCCACACCTCTTCTTCGCTGGCGCCAAGCTGGCCGTACAGGATGTTGTCGCGGATCGTCCCCGCGAACAGGAACACATCCTGCTGTACAATGCCAATCTGCCCGCGCAGCGATTCCTGGGTCACGCTGCGGATATCCACGCCGTCGATGCGAATCGCGCCGCCATCCACTTCGTAAAAACGCGGCAACAGGCTGCACAGCGTGGTCTTGCCCGCGCCGGACGGTCCGACAAAAGCCACCGTTTCTCCCTTGCGGATGACAAGGTCAACCCGGTTCAGCACCTTTTTGTCCTCTCCATAGCCGAAGGAGATGTGGTCGAAGTGAATTTCCCGCTGAAACGGCTGCATCTCTGCGGCGTCCGGCGCATCCTCGATGTCCGGCTCCGTATCCAGCAACTCCGTATAGCGTTTGAAACCGGCAAAGCCCTGCGGATAACTCTCCACAATGGCGTTGATCTTCTCGATGGGCCGGAAGAACACATTGGTCAGCAGCAAGAAGCCGACAAATTCGCCGTATGACAAGCGTTCTTGAATGACGAACCAGGTTCCGCAGACCATGACAAACACCGTAACGAACCGCATCATCATATAGCTGATGGAGCCATTGCGGGCGATCAGCTTGTAGGAAGCCAGCTTCGTCAGACGGAAACGTCCATTGTTGACGGCAAATTGCGCTTCTTCATGCGCCTCGTTGGAAAAAGCCTTGACGACGCGAATTCCTCCCACACTATCCTCAATCCGCGCATTAAAATCGCCAATATCGCTGAACAGCTGGTCAACCGCTTTCGTCATTTTTTTATTAAAATAAATCACGATCCACACGATCCCCGGTACGATCACGAAAGTAAGCAACGCAAGTTCCCAATGGATCAGCGCCATCAGCGTGAAAGAACCGGCGAGCGTCATGACGGCGATGAACAGATCCTCAGGCCCGTGGTGCGCCATTTCGCCGATCATATTCATGTCGTTCGTCAGACGGCCGATCAGGTGGCCGGTTTTCGTATTGTCGAAGTAACGGAACGAAAGCTTCTGGATATGCGAAAACAGTTTACGGCGCATATCCGTCTCGATATTGATGCCAAGCATGTGGCCCCAATAGTTCACGATATACATCAGAACCGCGCTCAGTACATACAAAGCAATAAGGGCTACGGAAGCCAGCAGGATCACATTCCACTTGCCCTCAGGCAGCAGATCGTCGATAAACACATTAACGGCCATCGGGAATGCCAGCTCCAGCAAACCCGCGATGATCGCACAGCCAAAATCGAGCAGAAACAAACTCCGGTAAGGTTGATAATAGGAGAAAAATCTTCGAATCAAGCGGAATACCACTCCTTTCCTCCCCCCTTCAGTCAGGGTGGTCTTTTAATGAATATGATAATCATTATCAATTAATAGCCGGACGAATGCCTTTTTAGAGCCAACTGCGCAGTAATCTTTTATTTGAACAGGTCCGGATACATCTCTTTGGCCAAAATCTCAATTCCGTCCAGGGTATTGTATCCATAGCCGAACATGTAGTTATAATCCATGGCGTAGATTTGTTTGTTTTTAATGGCCTTCATGCCGGACAATTTGGGATTGGCGTAAAGCCCTTCTTTGATCTTGTCGGGGCTCGTGCCGTTACTGATTCTCCAATCCGGAATAATCAGCACATCCGGGTCCGCCTCAATCAGCATTTCTATATTCCCCTCGCCGGTCTGATCCTTCAACGCATTATCCAATTTGATCATATTCATTGCCCCGTTAAAGAACGTCTCCCCTTCAAGCGTCAATACGCTCACCTCTTTGGGATCGCTCATATGCAGGTAAACGTACGTCTTGTTCTCCGTAATGCCGCTTAACTTGGAAATGACCGCCTCTTGCCGGCTTTTGAGCTCCTGGGCGAATTCTTTGGCTTTGTCCTGCACTTCGAAAATCTCGCCGAGATTTTTGATATCGTTATAGATGGATTCATACGTCCCCCCGGCTATAGAAGATTCAAGGACATATGTACGAATTCCCATTTCGTTAAGCGTATCTACGGTGCCGACGCCCCAATCGGCATTGTCGAACAAGCCGCCCCGGCCCATGACCAGATCCGGATTCGTTCCCATCGTCACTTCTTTGCCCACATATCCGTCGCTAAGAATGTTCAGCTTGGCGTACTCCGCTTCCACCGCTTTGTCCGGTTGCCCGAAGCTGGCGCCTACCCCTACGATTTTGTCGGCCAAGCCCAGATGCAGCAGGAGTTCCGCGGACGGCCGGGTATTCGCCATGATGCGCTCGGGAGCTTTGTCGAAGACTTGATCTTTTTTCTCCCAGGTTGTTCCGCCTTCCGCCTTTTTGAAATTTTGAATCGTTAAAGGGTAATGACTTGGCGTTTCGGGTTTTACTTCCGCTTCTCCGCTCTTCGCCGGGCCTCCACAAGCCGCTAACGCTAACATAAGGGTCAAACCGATCCCCAGAACTGCAATTCTTTTCACATTTCTTCCTCCCTTTTAAATTCCATAAGCAAAACCCAGTCCGTTCGTCACCGGATTGGTGTAGGTCTGGCACTTGATTTGATATAAAGCCTCGATAACCTTCGGGGTGAGAACCTCTTCCGGGATGCCGTGCGCATACACTTCACCGTCTTTTATGGCGTATAAATAATCGCAATAATGCGCAGCCATTTCCAAGTCGTGCAGAGCGGCCAGAACACCTATGTTCAATTCCTTGACACAGGTTAAAATCTCCAACTGATAGCGGATATCCAAATGATTTGTCGGTTCGTCCAGAATCATAAATTGCGGCTGCTGAGCAATGGTCCTCGCCAAAATCACCCGTTGTTTTTCCCCGCCGGATAAGGACAGATAGCTCCGTTCCCTGTAATCGAGCAGATTGGTTCTCGTTAATGCGTCCTCGACAATCCTGTAGTCTTCCTGTTTGTCCGTCTCCAGCATCCGTTTATGCGGGGTTCTGCCCAGCATCACCATTTGCTGTACGGTCAAATCAAAATGCATTTCGTTAAACTGGCCAACGACGCCCAATCGCTGCGAAACTTTTTTTTCGGAAGTTTTCAACACATCCATCTCATTCAGAAAAACGGAGCCGCTTTGGGGAACCAGGCTTTTGTAAATGCTTTTTAACAGCGTGGATTTCCCGCATCCGTTCGGTCCGATCAAACCGACAAATTGCCCGTTTTTGACCTGAATCGAAACATTTTTTACGATTTCTTTTTTACCGATCCTGATCTCCATTTCCTTCGCGGTCAATTCCATGATTCTACCCTCCGAAATTGTAGCCTTTTTTGACAATCATGTAGATAAATAATGGCGAACCGATCACAGAAGTAATAATTCCGATAGGCAATTCGACATTATGAATCAGCGTTCTCGACAGAATGTCGGCCCAGATGAGAAAGAGCCCCCCCAAAAGCAGGGTCCCCGGCATTAACCGTTTATGATCCGCTCCGAATAAGCCTCTGCATATATGCGGAACGATTAGACCCACAAAACCGATCATCCCCGCATACGCTACCATCGTGCCGGTAATCAGGGCGGTGGCCACCAGATATAATTTACGATATCCGCTCAGGTTGATGCCGAGGGTTACGGCGGATTCATCGCCGAGCAGCATCGTATTCAGCACCCGGTGTTGAAAAAGAAACATCGCGCATCCCAGCAAAACGACCACGGCCATAATCGGCGTTTTCTCCCAACTGGAAGAAGCGAGACTGCCCATAGACCAAAAGGTAACGGTTTTGATCCCTTCCGTGTTGTTGGCAAAATAGATGATCAGACTTGAAAATGAACCGCACAATGCGCCGACGACAACCCCGGACAGGACCAGCTTCACCGAGGTTGCTTTTCCGCCGATGCTGGATAAGAGCAAAACCGCCAGCGAGGTAATCATTGCGCCGACGAAGGCCCCAAACGCGATGCCGAACTGGGACAAGAACGCGCCGCTTCCAAATCCGATCAGAATCGCAAACGTAGCTCCCAACGAAGCCCCCGAAGAAATACCGAGAATGTACGGATCGGCGAGCGGGTTTTGGACGACAGCCTGCATGACGGTACCGCACAACGATAGTCCGATGCCTATAAGGAGGGCGAATATAACTCGCGGCGCCCTGACTTGCAATATGATGTTCAAGTAGGACTCGCTTTCGACATGTTCCAGCGAACCCAGATGACCATTCGTCAATGCATGAAGTAATATGTCCATGGCTTGGCTGAAGGGAATATGTACCTGCCCGATCGATACCGAATACACTGCGGATAACAAAATCATACCTATCAAAACGAGAATCATAGCATAGTAGATGCCCCCTGCTCTTACTCCCGCCGGATTTGCCATACTTACACTCACATTCGTACTCGCGCCCTCACTTTTCAATTTAAAAACTCACCTCCTGCGTTATACTTATATGAAAATGATTATCATTATCATACGGATAATATTACGTGAATCCTTTTTAAAATTCAATCTATTATTTTCCAACAACAAAAAAAGCCCCTACTTAGCGTAAGGGCCGTTCTTTTGTTAGATGGGTTACCATCGAACTATTTTGCGTGGCTTGATTTAATTTTTGGAGATCAGTACAATTCGGGACACTTTCTCATCGGCGAGCTTCTTGGTCGTTTTGCCGTCTTCGCCCATCCAATACAATCGGCCGTTATCTCCCGCGTTGACATAGAAGACCCCTGCCACATCTTCTTTGTACACGCAGAGATCCCACTCCACGCCGACCATCTTGGTGAGGGTCAGATCGGAATTCAGCACATAAGCGCCGCTCTCGGCAAACAAGGCCGTCGATCTCACCTTGCCGCCGCTGGTCAAATTCCGTACATATCCCACATTCGTTAGCGGGATCGCCTTAGTGCTCGCCACCTTGCCATTTGCCAGGGTACTCACATAGGCCTTGCCTTTTGCGTCGACATAAGCGAATTTATTTCCGCCCAGGGCGGCAATTTCGTAAACCCCGGTTTGGTTCAGTTGAATGCTCTTGCCCGTCTTGTCGATCAGGAAGCCTTTGGACTTGGAATAGTCAAAGCCATCTCCGGAACCCGGGCGAACTCCTTTGTTGTACAAATAATAATCGCCCGCCCACAAGCCGGAATATACGGCATTCGCGTCCAACGGGGCTTTGACGTTCAATGCCTTGGCGGTTCCGCCGGCCGGCATCGAATAGAGCACCATGCTATTGAGGGAATATTGGGTTTCCGTCGGTTTGGTATCGACCATGAAGTAAAGGGTGTTGTTTTCCTTATGTAAGTAATAAGAAGATGAAAGCGCACCCTCGGCGATCCACTGAACCGCTCCGCTTCCGTCCGCCGCTTTGGCCGCAACCCAGATGGTTCTGCCGTTTTTGAGCGCATTGTAGTATACTTTGCCATCCAGCACGGTGAACTGAGGATGCTTGGTGTCAGCCATGTCGGCAATCAGCGTGCCTTCATCGACCTTTTTGGCTTCGGCCGGCACCCGATAGATGCGCCCTTTATCATCCATACAGTAGACGAAATTGCCCTCGGTTGCAAAGTAAAGGATGTCGTGATCTCCGCCAAAGTCAGCCGCCTTCGCTTTGGAATCAACCATGGACAATTTCAGCAACGTCAGCGAGCCCTCATCAAACAAGTGGAAAAGATAATCGCCCGCCGGCTTCAGTTCAACGCCGAAGAAATTTTCCCGGATTAACTGGGCGGGGCTACCGTCCGTCCGTACCCGGTACAAGTCCCCGTCCGACACATAATATACATAGGCATCCGTTGACGGGGCCGCCGCCGCTTCCGCTTTCGGAGCGGCCGCTACCGCTCCGGTGAAGGCCAGCACAACGGCCAATAGCGGGAGCAGCATTTTTCTGGCAAATCTGACATAGCTGTTCATTCCAATTCTCCTTCTTCCGAATAAAATATATGTATAAAAGACTATACTTCTCTTTTATCGGAGGCAGCTGTGTATACTTTCCATGAGCCTTTAGACCCATATTTTGCCTGAGATGTTCCATGAAAGCCAAAGAATCAATAGCCGGCTGCTGCCCCCAACCTTATTCATTATTTGAAGTGTTTGATTACCAGATTGCTGAATACCGCCGTGCCCCCTTCAGTATAGAGGGTGATGCCCAGGTCATTCCGTTCGGGAAAGACAAGGTTGGAGAATACCACGGAGCCATCATCCACATAGACCTCAATGCTGGTCTTATCCACCAGTATTTTCAGGTGCACCTTGTTCTTTGCGGGGAGAAACGGCGCTCGACTCTCCAAATAGCGTCCGCTCAAGTCGGGATGCCCGGTATTTGCCCGGTTCACGTAGGCATACCCGCCTTCCGTATAAACCCCGACATCGGCATGACGGCTCCCATCGGCGGATTCCCGGAGCCGGAGCCCTACATTCCTTATCTCTGTCCAGGAAATGTCGGCATCCAGCTGATAGGAATCGCCCGAAGCCAGCAGGGTTCGGGAGCCGCTAACGAAGATCGGTTCGAACGAGTTTTCCGCAACCGCGGCCTTATTCAGGGCGTCTATTGGCTTGGACACCAAGCGATAATCTCCTTCCGCCGACTTTCTGAGTTCAATCTCGCGCACGATCGAGTCCATGCCGTTATAGCCTTCTTTAAGCGTGGGCGTATTGTTGGCGTAACTCCAGTTGTTCATCCAGGCCAAGGCATACCGGTGACCGGTCTTATCGCTCTCTGTTCCATCCTCGAACGTAACCGCTCCATACCAGTCAAACCCATAATCCAGCCACCCGGGTTCAAGCCGGTCCGGTATAAATCCCATGCCATTAAAGCTCCCCGTCCAATAAGCGTAAGTATTGGGCCGTCCCGATGAAATCCCGTTGGCGCTCACGCCAAGCACCCATTTATAGTTTCCGTCGTCCGCCCTCATCACATAGAGATCCGGGCATTCCACCAGACCGATGTTATCGGTTTGGAAATCGCCGGTATAACGCCAATTTTTCAGATCGGCCGACTCATAGAACCCGATCTTTGTTCCCTCGGCCAAAGCCATGACCCATTTTTGCGAACGGGCGTCCCAAATCACCTTGGGGTCTCTGAAGTCTTTTTTTCCCGGATTGTTAAGCACGGGCTTGTCTCCGTAGAACTTGAATGTTCTCCCCCGATCGGTGCTGTACCATAAAAATTGCTCCTGACTCCCGCCGTTGGCGGAGGGCTGTGTCACGATCGCAACCAACGCGCCCTTGCCGAATCCGGCCGTCCCCGACTCATCCACGACAACCGAACCTGACCAGGGGTCGCCGTTCCGGTTCGTGTATTTGGGAATCGCCACGCCCTGATCCTCCCAGTGGATCAAGTCCGAGGAGGTGGCATGCCGCCATTCCGTGCCGTTACCGGTGGGATAATCACGATTATACAAATAGAAGTAGTGATATTTCCCATCCAGATACAGCGGCTTCTGAGGATCATTTTTCCACTTGTCCGGTGCGGTAAAATGATAACTTGCCCGCAAGCCAGACCCAGGAGCGGGTATATTCTTTTGCGCTTCCTGCGCAATTTTCTGCATACTGGTCATGATAGGAACCTGCACGGTTAAGCCAAGAGCCACCAGACAACCGCTGCAGACCGCCCACGCGACAAGTTGTTTTTTCACCCGGTTCTTCATGTTGTTGTTCATAAGGCAACCCCCGCTTGTAAAAATAGCAAAGAAAATGCCAATATTTCATTGACATTTTCTTTGCTTTGACACTATTGGAGAGCGGTTATTCCACTGTCAATTGTCCTTGTTCAAGGACACTATCCTTCACGACCGATGTCTTGGAACCATTAATGTTGACGAGGAAGCTTGGTGCGAAGGTAGAATGATGATCCTCGAAAAAGCCTCTGTTCGTCATGTAACTCGTAATGACCACGTTGTTTCCTTGAACTTGCGGAACGGCAAAATGTGCGTAGGTCCACGTAACGTCTTTAGGATCCAGATCCTGATGCAGCACCAGTCCGGTACCGTTCAACGGCTTGTATGGGCCAGTCAGTGAATCGGATACGTAGCCGAGCATATAGATATCCTCGGCGTCAATGCCGTCCACAAACATTTTGGCGCCTCTTGTATCGGTGAACAGATACCATTTCCCATTCAATTTAAAAATGTTGGGACGCTCAATTTCATCCGTTACGGTGTTTGAGGCGATGAGCGGCTTCATGACCTGTTTTAACGTGTAATCGTCATTCAACTCAATAATCCCCAACGCGCCGTTGGCCAAGGAAATGGATTTCTTGTCAGGGCTTTGCGACAGTTTCTCCTGCTCGGATCTGAAGAAGTTCATGCTTCCTTCGTAGAAGGCCCGGTTGTTGAAGGAATCCTCGCCTTGATAACCCGTTTCCGTCCCGGTGTTCGCTTCAAAAACCAGGTATTTGCGGCCGTTGTCTTCCACATAGTGCGGGTCTCTCAAGGTATGGTTGTCCGTGTAGTCTCCCCCGCTGAAAGCCTGATCGACCGTTTGATACATTTTGCCGTCACCGTCAAAGATCGACTTAAAGTCTTCAACACCGTCCACTTTAAGTGTATCGGATTCGGGCTCGGACAAGTTGATTTGAGCGGTCGTCAACGTTTGCTTGCCGAAAAATCCGTTCGCGGGATCCCAGCCATGACGGTTGGTGTAGAACAGGCGAATGTGGCCATCGGAAGTCAGCGTCGCGGAACCGGACCATTCCTCTCCCTGTTGGTTCAGGATCGGATCGTTCGGCACGTCCTTATCGGTGTTTTTGAACACTCTGCCTGCATTCTTCCAGGCATCGATGGAATTGTCGCCTATTTTCTTATAGAACATATAGATGAACGTGTCCCATCCCCGATCCGGATCGCCGGCCAGACCAAACACGATTTCATAGCCGTTATAGTTAGCGACGGTTCCGTCCGCGTTTTGCAGCGGCCAGGTGTCCCATACGTCCAGGTCAATGACGTTGCCATTTGCGTCCAAGCCTTTGGCGGAAGGAAGATTCCGGATCGTTGAAGCATCGAATTGGGGAACCTTAAATTGCTCGCTTGTTTGTTGTCCCGGGATTTTCAGGGCATCGGAGCGTGTAATATGGGAGAAGCCGTAGCTCTCTTTGTAATCCGAACCTTTTTTTGCAAATACCGACGTTCCTCCTGCTGCCAATAAAGCTGTTGCCAAGGTTACTGCTGATGCTCTTCTTACGATGTGTTTGAGATTCATACTTTCTCTCTCCCTTTCTCGTGTAATTTTTCTGGAGAACAGAAAAAAGACCTAAAAAACCTTAGAGCGTGGTGAATACACCATTCCCTGACGGATTTTTAGGTCTTGCCTGCTTACCAGTAACAATCCCGACATATTCAAATGTCAAAAGTTATTCTATCCTGTCGGAGCCGGTTATGGCTATAGCCCGTATTTCCCGATTATCATCAGGACCAAAGTCCCTTATTCCTATGTGAATAAGAGGATAGGGCTAACTCCATGGTCCCATGCGCCTGGTTCCTATCCGGTTAATCTCCATGGCGATCACGACCCGCTGACTCTCCGTAAAAACATACCCGTAATCTTCCTCAATCCATTCGCCGATTCCACAGGCCTGTCCATAAGCCTCGGCAAAACGATCCCTGGCCAGCGCCGCTAGCTCCGGAACCAATTCATTGCGAAATCTGCCCGATTCATCGGTTTGCAGCATATTCTCAAGCTGGTTCAACAGCCGTTCATAGTTGGCGGAACGCCGGTTCAGCGTTACACCCGAAGCATGCTCCACACCTTCGGCGATATCCCGGATCATTGCCGTTTTCTCCGTCGTCTTCTCACGAGTGCCCGAGTTCTTCCAGGCGGTATGAATATGCATGGCAATATAACCCACCTCATCCTCCGGGATAACCACCTGTAATTTCTCGTAAATCATCGTCTTGGCGCGGAGCCCGATCTGGAATTCCCTTGGATACAGAATACGGATTTCCTCCAGCAGTGTATTCTGAATGGCGATGCCTTTGCGAATTCGTTCCAGCGCGAACGAAAGATGGTCGGTCAGAGCGATATGGATATGCTCACAAAACGCGACTCCCAATTCCCGCTCGGCGAACGTGATAATTTGCTGCGTCACCGCGATTTCTTCTTCGGGCAATGTTCCCAGCATCTCCTGAAGGTGGTCGTATTGCGAAGCATCGCTAATGACGAACACTTTCTCGATCAGGGCGGGATCAACCACGTCATTCTTCCCTTTCCTGAAGACAATGCCGGAACCCAGAACGATTTTTTCTTCTCCTAAATCATTGACAACCGCTGCGTTATTATTAAGTATTTTTTTGATTTTCATGATAGTCTCCTATGTCTGATCGTTTTCCAAGCAGTTTAGCCAAGCCTCCGTGCATAAAAGTTCGCTTGGTACCAAGCAGCCAAGTGGCGCAAAATGCCGTTGTCAGGGCCAGCAAAAAACCCGTTAAATAATGGAACAGGTTCATGGGCCCAGGCTGCACAACAAAAGCCGTCATTGGTATTCCGGTTAGACCGAACGAATTGGACACGACCTTATGAAAAGCGACATACGCACCTCCGACGGCCCCTCCCGCCGCAGCGCCCAGAAAGGGGCGACCCAGCTTCAGGTTGACGCCATAGGTAACCGGTTCGGTGATGCCAAATAGAGCGGTGATGGAAGCAGGCAAAGCCACCTTCCTTAAAGCCGCGTCCCGGGTTCCGGCATACACCGCGAGTCCGGCTCCGGCTTGGGCGATATTCGCCATGGACCAGATCGGCAGCAAAAAATTGACGCCGATGTCCGGATTGGAGATTAATCCGGCTTCCACCGTCTGAATGCCGTGATGGAGTCCGGTGATCACAATCGAACTATACATTCCGCCAAGCAGCAGGCCAAAAAGTACGCCGCTGGAGGCGAACAACCGCTCCAGCCAAACGCCCAGAAAGCTCCCCAACCGGAAGGCCATCGGCTCAATGATCAGTAACGCCATGCCGCCCGCCAGAGCAAAGCTGATAAAAAGAGCGAAAGGAAATGCTCCGGACGACGGAAGCCGGCGGCGCAGCTTTTTCTCTATGAAAGTCAACAATAGTGTCGAAAGAATCGTCGGAATGATCGCCCCCTGGTGCTCAAATTGGGGAGCCATTATCAAGATGTGAACGCTCCATGGTCCCGCACCCGGCTCGGCTGGCCACAGAAAACCGGGATGTGTTATGACAATACCCATCGCCGCCCCAAGAACCGGAGTTCCCCCGAACCGCTTGGCCGTATGATACCCGAACAGGACCGCCATAAGCTGAAAGGCCGATCCCGTCAACAGCGACAAGACCCGGAACCAGACGTTGCCCGGATCATTCCAGCCAAAAGCCCCCATCAAGCCCAATAGGCCAAGCAGGAGCCCCGTCCCGACAAATAGCGGAATAACGGGCACAACCACATCGGAAAAGAATTGAACCGCGTCCAGCGACCGCCGTATAAACGAATGCACCCCATCGTTTTTGTGTTTGGATGTCTTAAGGCCGGTCTGTACCTCTTGCCGCTGTAATGTTGGCAAAGCGGCGGCCTCAAGCATGCCGTTTACCTGACGGGTGACTTTAAAAACGATTTCCGGTCCAAGGATAATCTGCAGTTGCCCGGTTCGCGCGAACAGCCCCCGGACTTCGTTCAACTCGTTCAGACGATCCTCATCAACAAGATCGCTATCTCGCAGCCTGAGACGGAGCCGTGTCGTACAGTGCGTACATTCGATAATATTCCCGACTCCGCCGGACAGCCCCACCAGGCGCGTCGCTAACCCCTTCACCGACCCGTGAGCCCCCGTCACACTTCGCTCATCCTGCTGCATGGATGATCCTCCCTCTTATTTTCAAACTGCTGGAAAAGCTTCCGGTAAAAAGGTTACAATTTCGTCATCTATGGCAATAGTTCTATTTTGACCACTTCACTTTCCAAAATCAATGGTCAAGAAATACCAAAAAAGACGGAAAGCCCACGTATTCACGCGGACTTTCCGTCTTTTGATCTATTGTCTTACACTACTCCGCCACTCGGGCCAAAAGCTGCTGCACATAATCGGTGTAGAAGCGATTCCCGTTGCGGGTATCGAATTTCCCGGCGGCGGTCAGGGCGAGTCCGGTGTAGATGTCCGACAGCAAGGATACATCGCTCGATGCGGCGGGATCGGTAATGTAAGCGGGCAGCCGGATGTCGAATTTCACCTGCTCGCGGGCCAACCGCTTGAACAAGGCAGCCGCCGAGCCGTCAAACATAAGGCGGGACAGCATATCTTCATGGTTGTGGGTTAACGGCGCGAAGGCTTCATATACCTCCAGGCCCCTGAAGGGATCAGTCAAGCTCAGATAAGCCATATGCAGCCCCGCGGGTTCGATAAAGTCGCGTTTTCCCTTGATAAGCCGATAGCTCTTACGTTCCAGTTTGGCCGCTTCTTCCAGCCGTCCGGTACGATACAGCGGCATTAACAGCTTGGGATAGGTGACTTGCGGCACTTCGGCGCAACTCATCCACCTGTCCAGGATTGGCTTCGCTTCTGCCAGAGCCTGCGTATCGTTTCCCCAGCGGAAATGAAATTCCACAAGGATATCCTGCTCGCAAGCAAGGCAATTACTCAGCGAATCCCGGTCAACCGCGGTCCACTTGTCCATAGATTGCTTCGCCTCTTCCAGATCTCCCGTCAACAGAGCCAGACTGAAACGGTAGTAGTGATAAGTCCGTTCCGAATAACCGGCCTTCTTGGAGCGAAGATGAAAATCCTCCAATAAATTATGGATCTGAACAAGCTGAATGTCCGGTAACGAAGAAATTTCCTCCAGAATCCATTTGTATGACCATATCAGGTCATGCAGATCATACTCGAATTGCTCAGGGTGTTTATCGTACTGCCCCAGCTTCCACGAGAAGGCAACCAACGCTTTAACCGGATAGCCGTTAAAAGCCGCTGCCTTCACCAGCTTGCTCCGCGCTTCATATCCTTGTTCTATATTACACGCTGTATCGGCTAAGCGGATGGCCTGCTCCAGCAGAGCTATTTTGGCGTTGGCATCCGGCATATCCATAGCTTCGTCCAATAATTGATCAAAATCAAGCTCCATGCTCATTCCCGCTCTCCTCCCCCGCTATAGGCCGACAAGCCCAATTCGATAAAGCGCAAAATCCCCTCGTTCAGCACCTGCATTTCTTTTCGGTTCAGCGGATAATGCCCCATCATCAGCGCGTTGACATACAGCATCTCGATCGCGGCAATCAGGATGGCGCGATTCCCGGAGCCAAAAATCCGGGCCACGACATCATTGTCCAAATTCAAGTACAAGGTCGAGTAGAGCTGATCCTCATAAGTGGAGCTCAAGGTATTAAGAATCGACGATAATTCCGTTGTGCTTACCTCTTCCGCGGCGATGAGGCTCCGCAGATCGGAGGATTCCTTCGATAGCGTAAACAAGGAAGGGAGCGTGGACGGTTTGAACCGTTTGAGCTGCACGCGACAGCGAAAGCGCTGCAGCGCCGCATCCCCATCCCGGGTTAGTTCGTAGTACTGTCTCCGTTCCTCCGGCGTAAGGTCGATGAAGGTGAAGGAGACGTCTTCCGGGAGCAGCCGCTCGATCTTTTTTTGCGGGTATAGACTTTGCAAGCCTTCGAGCAGGCCGGCATCGTAGACATATCCCCCGTTGATGACCGGCAGGGCCTGCGCGGAAGCCACGTGCGTAATTTGCCGATACTCATCGAGCGTCAGCGTGTAGTAAATCTCATCATTTTCATCCAGCAGTTCCCCCAGATCTCTGCGGCCATAGCTGCTCTCAAAGGGGAGCCAGCGGTGAATGATGCGGAAGAAAGCCTCATCCTCCACCGCCAATGCTTTCATAGACAAGGCATGCAGTTGAATGATTCCTTTCAGTCGTTCCGGGTCCCGGTCAGCCAACGCCATCAACTCCCGGCGCAGCGATTCCCCCAGTTCTCCGCGAATCGTCTCCAGCTTCTCGTTCTCATAGAAATGCTCCCGCGAAGCCGTCGGCTGAAGTTCATCCGTCCAGATGATGCACCTTACGAAAAAGGCCCAATCCGGAACAATGTTCTCCGCCGATTCGGAAACAAGCATATACTTCAGGTATACGCGATGCGACCGCTTGGCACTTAGATTGACGGCGTATGGCAAAATATAAGCGATTCCGCAAGTCCCGCCGGAGGAAGAGGTGAGCGGAATAAAATCACGAACCGGCTCTTTGAGCAGTTGTTCGCCAAATTTGAGAACCTCCTCGCGTCTTCCTTGCGCAAGCGACAGGTTGTTCATCCAATCCGGATGAGGGACATTGATGGTCTTGCCGGTCCCCTCCGCCTCGAGCACAATCGGATACGGCAGGAGGGAACCGTAATCGCCAAGCCAGGCTTCCAGATTCGCCGGTTCAAAGTACAACTCACTGCCCGGCTTGCACCGCAGATAAACTTTTGTGCCCATGGACAGCTCACTTTCCAATTTACGTATACTGTATGTACCGTCCGGTTTTCCCCGCCATTCCAGCGAAGGTCCACCCTTTGCCGACCGGGTCAGAAGCACGATCTCATCGCTTACCATAAAACAGGACAACAAACCGATGCCGAAGCGGCCGATAAATGAAGTTTCCCCCACGAGTTTTCCGTCTTTCCGCTTCGACGACTGGCCAATCATCGCGAGAAATTCGTGAATATCCTCCTCGGTAAGGCCCACCCCGTTGTCTTCCATGGCCAACGTGGCTCCGCTGCCGGACCCGATGACCTCTACTCTCACCTGTCCCCGATGAGATGTCTCCATCTCCCGCATAGCGGTAATGGCATCTACGGCATTCTGCAGCAATTCCCGCAAGAAAACCTTGGGACTGCTGTACAGGTGATTGGACAAAATATTGATCATTCCGCTAAGATCGACTTGAAAGCGGAAATCTTCCTGCGCATGGCGATTCATCAAACTCTCCCCTTTTTTAATAGACTACTTTTATAAATTTACCATAATTTTCACCTGGAAGTGGGGGGGACCTGTCGATTAGCGGTGTTGACACACGCTATTCTTCCGCATATACAATGAGAATTGCCGCATTCGGCACAAAGCGCAGATTGGAGGAGCGTAATGCTATTTATACTATTGATGGCGGGAGCGGTCGTAAATGGCGCCCTATGTGCCATAGGAGGCGGCATTTTAATTATGGGAGTGGTGTTCTATCTGATCGGACTTCCTCAATTCAAGCGCTCCGAGAAAACCAAGGTCCGGGACATGGTCAAAGAATCGCTTCCCATCTTTTTCACTCTGCTGATGATCCTTCTTTATATGATGATCACTTACTGGTGCGCGCGTACTGGAGGAACCTTGGCGTTTTCCCGTTCCGCCCCCGCCGAGGTCTATTTGGATCAGGCCAAGAAACTCGTCTTATTGGGCGTTGTGCAGGGATTCTTCTCCCTATTCGCCTTCAAATGGATTCTGCCCGGTGTCATCGGCGAACTGGGATTGGATAAAAAGCATAAATGGAGAATTGCGGCCGGGTTTATCCTCACGATTGCGGGTGGCGGAGCCGCATGGCTGGCCGCGGTTTAGGTCAATTAATTGCTTCCTGCACCTTATCCTCTATTCAATCCTATGCATCATCCTCCGATATATAGGGGAGTGAGGTAAAAATTAGGAGGTTTTTGTATGAAAATAACGGGTAGTAGTGGTAATCACTCGAGCCTCTCGCTTCCCAGACTGGACCTGTCAAATCGAGCAACTGTACCGCCGCAACTGCGGGGAGGCAATTTTAACGGCTTGTTAAGCCATGATCGGGTCGAGATTAGCAAGGCTGGACGCGAACTGGCGGCTGGTTCGATCAAAACACAACCCGCCAAGTATTACGGAACGACAGAAATTAACGAATCGCTGAACCGGGTTTTGCAGGGACAGCCCGAGGAAGTATCCAAGGCGGTGTACGGCATCATTGAATCCAACTTTATGGTTTCCGACTCATGGAATGATGATCAGCGATCCGCGCTGATCGATATCGGCTTATCGCAGGCGAAATACATAGCCGACCAGTATATGAGCGGCGACCAGGCAAATGAGTTTCTGAACACCATGAATACCATTGCCAACCTTGCCCTAACGCGATCCGTCGATCCTGAGACAGACCAAGTAAGTTATGCGATGCCGGAAGAACGCCCTGCGGGCGCGCCGGAGGATTATATTAATCCGGAATCGCTCATGAAACGGTCCGATCCGGAAAGCTATAAGAAGTTTCAACAAGATATAGCGGGCGGCGGAAACGGATTGGAAATCCTCCTTGATTTTGTAAAGAAGATACCGCAAAATCCGCAATGGACAAAGGATTACAGAAATCAGGCCAGCCGTGCCGGGCAGTCGGAGCCACAAACTCGTCCGCTTAACCGATTCGGCTCGGTGGACACAAGCTCTTTTTCAGCCTATAAAGAGAGCATGCAGAGTCTGATGAAACAATTGTCGCTTACCGATGGCCTGTTTGAGCGGAATATGGAGAATTTCTATCAGACATTGGGAATCAACGGGTAGTTTTGAAAGCCGCCAACCATTTTGGCGGCTTTCTTCTTATTTAATTTGTATAATAGAATGCAGAACTATACTAATAGGGAGCGGCAGGTGACTACTCATGATCTATCTACGCGCATGCGAAGAGCCCGAATTGGGAACTTATTATTTTGAAGTCGATTCGGATGGCATTGCCCTGAGACAAATCGTTATCGAAGAGGACGGCACCCGGATCTCTTCCCATCGGAAGCATGAGCACTATCATTTCATGTTGGCCGAGCGCCCGATCGATCTTTCCGACGCTTACTACGAGAGGATCCCCCAAGCCCGGTTTGAGGGACTATGGTCCGAAATTTTGCTGGCTACTCTGGAGGAATGGCGGCAAGTCAAACAAGCTTTACCTGTCGGAATGAAAATCACGGGAAGCATTGAAGCATTTTTTCCGCAGGGTACTTTGGTCGATATGTTTGAAGATCGGGCGGTTGGCTTAGCGGATACAGCCTCCTTAAGAAAAATATCTCCGCCGGAATGGATGTATCCTGGCCACAAGCTGGAAGCCATTGTGAAAGGCTATGACGAAGTCAATCAATGGGTGTTGCTTAATCAAGCTCGCATGCTGGACGGGGAGCGCCGTTGAACTATAGCCTGTTTTTTTGCTTACAGTTTACCCCAGCCGGATTTTCGTTTTATGGCTAATGGCGGCCATGCTTGCCCGAGGCTGAATGAACACTTGATTAGAAATCATATACGATGAATAAGACCACTGATAGGGGTCATATTTTTGAACCAAGGCTCCCGTCGTGTAATTTCTCACCTGAACGACAGGCGAATCATAGATCCACATCTCTTCGTGCTGCTCGCTGACGTAAATTCCCTCCACATCATACAGGCCCTGATCGAGCAGCACTTCCATCCCTTCCGAACCGCTCCGATACCGGAGGAGGCGAGAGGGGCTATTATGACGATATTGTGCAAAAATGACACGATCTTGCGAATCCCAACAGAGGGCGCCGCAAACGGAATTCTCCGGCATCGGGATATCCTCCGTGAGAATGGCATCCGCATCGTCCCCGGTCAGATGAATGATCCGGACAGCCTGCCGCGACGCATACGCTAACTTTTTACTGTCCCGACTAAACGCAACCGTCTGCGTCATGCCTACCCGGGACGGCAAACCGAGCCAGACAAAATCGTCTTCCCCATACACTGCCCGACCTGTCATATCCCATAACGTTATGTCCTTCCCGAAGCACCCCACGGCCAGCAACTGTTCGTCCGCACTCATTTGGACCGCCGCAATTTTGCACTTCTCGGAAAAGGTGTGCTGCAGAATAACCTCCCCGCTTGCGAACTCCACGCAGTAGAAGGTCCGGTAGGGTTCGGGGATACCGTAACCGTCGTCGCCTTGAGGATCATAGCTGCCTGCGGTCGGCACAATCAGCAAATAACGGCCTGTCTCGCTAAATGCCACGTATGTATACTCCTCATAATATGCGTTCCGCTCCAATTGCTCCCAATCCAGTCCGGGGTAGGCGTATTCCGCGTGGAGTTCCTTTTTCGCAAAATCATAAACTTTCACGATCCCTACGCCCAATCCTACCGCTAGATACCGGGAATCCGGGCTAAACGCCAGGCCGGCTTCGCCCGCCTTTTCCTCTTGGAAAAGAGGCTTACTGTCCGAAAAAGAACATACTTCTTCTCCGTCAGCCGTACGCAGCACTTTAAGCTCACCGTCTCTATACATGACCGCCAGCAATGAAGCATCCGGGTTCAAACTCACCTGTACGATCCATTCCTCGTAATCTCCCAATTCGATAAAAGCCTGATGCCTCGCTCTCAAACTCTTATAATCCAGACGGCTTCGCTCCTTGATTTTCTGACGAAGTTCATCGATCGGGCCGGCGAAAAACGCTGCTTCTTCCTCGGAAATTTCCGAAAGTTTTCGTTCGGCATCCACCACGTTGTAATCCAGGTAGTCCGCCAGCGCCACGAAGTATTTGATCCTGGAGGCCCATACCGGCTGAGGTTTTCCGTACTCCAACGATCCGCCGAAACTCCGCAGACAATCCGTTTTCTCACGTTCCCGCGAAAATAGGAAGGCCATGTCTTGCAGCATATTCTTCATATGCACAGCCTCCCCCAATTCATCTCGATTAGCCTCGGCAGCCACCCGGTAAATCTCCTCAAATTGCCGGGCGGCCTGCGCGGCCTTGGCGAACTCGCCATGCAGAACCGCCGCCTCCGCATAAAAATACAAACCGGGAAGGATTACCGTGCCATGCTGCAGATGGTTTCGGGAGCTTATATCTTGTAGTACCGGCTCCCATAACGCGATCGTGTCCGCATACCTTCCCGTGCGATTCCATTCCCTGGATTTATTCAGCATATGCTCCATTGGTCGTTAACCTCCCGTTTATTTTACATAATAAGACGGCTACCGAGCACCTTCAGGGCGGGCTTACCCAAAATCCGGCCCGCGCCGCTGACGAAGGCCCACGCCGTGCAAGGCACTTACGTCAGCCTGAGCTGCGCACACTTTTACGAAAGTTGGAGCTTCGAGGTGGCTCTATCCGAGGTCCAGGCTGCTCGGCGGCCTAACGGAAATAATAGCCCTTATTTCGCGATGATTGGCGCTTCCGGATTTCTAACGGAACTGGTAGCGCCTATTTGAGCTCATTCCCGTCGAATTGACCTCATTTTGCCAAAATAGCGGCTACTGCTTCCGTTAGATTCCGCAACCGGCCGATTTGGACGATATAGCGGCTAGGGCTTCCGTTAGAAGCTCGGCCACAATCCGGACCGTGACGTTGCGACCGGCCTGACGGTAATAGTTGAAACGGTCTCAGGACCGGGTTTGCTTATAGTAGCCGTAGGCTTGCTGCAATGGAATTTGGAGCCTGTCGGCGATTTCCCGGATTTCGATCTCTTGCTCAAGCAAATCCCGAATTTGCCCGATCAGATTGTCCTCGTAGGTCTGGGCTGCGTCGTACGCGGGGGCCAGCATCATTTCCCATATCTCGACGTCGGCATATTCATCTTCAGCCACAATTTCAGCCACGAGTTTGTCCAGTTCGGATCGGGTGACCGCGATCGGCAGTTTCCGGTTATGCACCAGTCCCTCTTTTTCAGCTATCCGTCGATTCACTTTCTCCAGGGCTTTTCGTAATTGTCCGATCGAACCGGCGATATAGCTGCCCGCTCCAGCTCATGTGGCGCATGAATCGCCATATCAAGCCAATCCGCAGCCTTTTCCCATTCCCGTTTAAGCTGTTTTAATGCTCCCTCTATTTCGGTGTTCAAACGCATTTCTTTATCATCTGCCTATCATCCGATTTTCTGAAAATTTCAACATATCCACATCGGTATTGGCGATAATTGGATTCTACGAACGAATCAAGTATTTGGCAAGTACAGGCGGGCCGTAGGCCGCGAGAATCATTGAAGCCCCCTACTGCCCAAGATATACTAGTGGTTACATGGGCAGACCCTATTTGCCGGGATGGAGGAGGTTAACATGATCACACAGCAACGCGCGGAGTGGAAAAATACAAACAGGCCGGAAAAAGAACGCCTCATGCGCGAGTTGGAAGGAAGACTGCCGGAGGGCTTCTCCTTTCGGGGAATCGAACGGTTTGAGCGCTATGGACAATGCCTGGAAACGGGTGTTTTTACGTATAAGGGGAGTGAATTCCTCTGGGTTCCGGGCAACGAGGTTACGCTAGGCTGGAGCACCGATCAATGGCCGGGCGATATGGACCAGGCCACCCTGGACGATCTGCTGACAGGACTGAAGGCTATGGGGCTGGGCGCGTCGGAGGCGGGCCAGGTGCTGCAGGAGCAGATGTCCCCGCCGCGCACGGCCATAATCGGCCCGATGCTGGTGGAACGGACTCCGCGCTCCGCCGGGTGGACCGAGGCAACCGAACCGGAGCTGGATCCCGAAAAGCACGCGGATATCAGGAAGCAGTTGCCTCTTTTCAAAGACTCCATATCCTTAAGTTATGAAGTGAGTGAGTCCTACCGACTGGAACGCGACGGGGACCGGATTCGGATCTATCTTTTCGAAAATACTGCGGACTTTGCGGAATGGTCCGTCAGCAAATTGGAAAAGCCCTTCAGTATCCTGACGGAAGACGAATGGGAGTACCTTTACGGAGGCGGAAGCCGCACCCTGTTCCCATGGGGCGACAGCTTTGACTATACGATGAAGGTCGGTCATTTCGGCGAACTGGACCGGCCCGAAATTACCGTATTTAATTTGGAAGAGGGGGACGAAAACCGGCCCTATGACCTCGAGCTTCCCAACGGCTTTGGTCTATGCTTCCTCGGCGATCCTTACCGCGTTGAGCTGGTCGTCTCGCCGGAAGGCGCCGCATCCGGCAAAGGCGGGGACGGCGGCTGCAACATTTGCGGCGGGATGGGGATTTTCTGGGGGTACCTTCCGGTTGCAACCTATTATCGGGACCTGAAAGAGAACGAACTCGATTGGGTGGATCGACTGGATTATCTGCATTATCGCCGAATCCTGCGCCTGTAAAAGATGAATCCTTTGGACCTGCTGGTTTAATTCTCCAATTGATATAATAGGATAATTACACCAATATCGGGGGATATCATGGACCAAACGCTTATAGAACAATTGAACCGATGGCATGAGGAAGACGAGCATCAGCAAATTGTCGACACCCTTCTGGCGATTCCCGGAGAAGAGTGGGATTATGAAGCCGTAGGCCGCTTGGGCAGAGCCTATAACAATCTGGGGCTTTACGAGGAGGCCCTCGCTCACCTCGGCACCATCGCCGAGGCGGGAGAGCAGGATCCGGTGTGGCACTACCGGGTCGGTTACGCTCTCTATCATTTGCAAAAATATAAAGAAGCGGCGGAATCCTTCGCCGCCTCGAACCAGCTTGAACCCGGCGATCCGGATTTCGAATATTTCCTGCAAATGAGCCGGGGGAAAGCGGAGAAGCAGCAACGACAGGAGCGGCGCCTTGCCGCCAAACGGGAGGCCGCCTCGAAATCCGGGGGCGAGAGCGAGGACCATGTCCCTTTCGCGGGGATGCCGCTCGCCGATTTTTGGGAGGACAGCGACTACGCCAGGAAGGAATACGTTTCCGCGCCGCCAACCGATGAAATGATCGCTTCGGTAGAGAAGGAGCTGGGATACAAACTGCCCGCATCCTATATCGCGCTGATGAAGCAGCAAAACGGAGGAATTCCGAAGAATACCTCCTTTCCGATGGAGGAAGCGACCTCCTGGGCCGAAGACCATATCGCCATTTCGGGCATCCTGGGCATCGGCCGGGAAAAAAGCTACTCCCTTTGCGGGGATCTCGGCAGCCAGTTTATGATCGAGGAATGGGGATATCCCGATATCGGCGTGGTGATCTGCGACTGCCCTTCGGCAGGCCATGATCTGGTCATGCTGGACTACCGGGCCTGCGGGCCGGATGGCGAACCGGAGGTCATTCATATCGATCAGGAAGACGACTACGAGATTACCTTCGTGGCCGAAAATTTCGAGGCGTTTATTAGAGGACTCGTGCATAGTTCGGAATACGACACCTCCGACGAAGATAAGATCACGGATCTGCACAACGTAGCTCACGGCAGTTTCTCTCCCTTACTCGCGGAACTGTGCGCCCAAGTGACGGAAGTGGAACAGATCGAGCAAAAAATCCGCCGCATCTGCACGCAAATCGTCGAAGAAAAAGGCCATTTTTCCTTTCATGCGGATGAACTTTCGTACCTGATGTATGACGTGCAGTTTTGGCTTTACACCAAGTCCTATCCGGATACGGATCGCCAGCGCTACCTGGACATTTACCCCAGCATCATCGCCTTCGGCGCGGGGGAATTCAGCCAAGGCGGCTATGCGCCCGGATGGATCTCCGGCTGGCTGGACCTGCGCTTGAAGGAGGGGCGGATCGTCAAGGAGCACGAGCGGCTACGGTTTACGGATCTGGCCGCGGCCGAATTGATCGGACAATTGAAGGAAGCCTGATTCGTCCGGCCGGCAGGCCGGCAGATCAGAATGACCGGCCCTCCGCTAACCGAGTGGCATAAGCAAAAGCCCGCGCAAATGGCGCGGGCTCTTTTTCACTCGAGTTCACTTCAACAGCGTCAACATTTGCAGCGCCACCAGCTGTTCCAGGCCTTCCTTCAGCGGAGGCTGAGCTTTCCGGGCCGCTGCGGCCAGTTTTTTGACGTTCCCGAAAATCCGGCACAGCACCAGCTCGCGTTCATGAATCTCTTTGCCCTTCAACGTCTGGACAAGCGCTTCGGCGAGCTCGGGAGTGTCGATGACGGCATTTTTCACCGGCCTCCCCTCGTCATTGCCCCCCAGCAAAATCGCAACAAATACCGGCATATGCTCCGCCCGTAATCCATGCGCCTCTATAAACGCCTCCGCATAGCTGTCCTGTACCATTTGGTGCTCCGTATCCACCAGCTCCATATAGCGGCAGACCAACGGAAAATAAGCTTCGCTGTATAAGCCCAGTCCCATAACGGCGTAGGTGCCGGGCATAACCGATTTCTCCCCCGGCTCCACATCCTCGTACCACGCAAACTCCTCCATCGCGATGCCGGCATATTCCGCCAGCTTGGGGAACAGGGCCGGATAACTGAGCGCGTTGGCAAAAAACTGATGCAGTTTGGATTTTGCCAGCTTTTTCAGCGGCAGAAAATGCTTCTGACTGCTTTTCAACTTCAATTGATAGCCTTTGGGGAATCCCTGACGCAATAGGCCGATGATATAGTCCAAAGCTTCTCCGTAAGCCGACGCTTCTTCGGCAAGAATCCGGATTTCGATCGTCTTCGTCACGTCGTTGTTCTTGCCCTCGACCCGCTCTCCGCGATAGGTGCTGACAAATTTCCCGCTGCCCGTTTTCAAATAATCGGCGGCCCGCTTCGAGCCGAGTTGAACCGCCAGCTCCAGATAGTCCTGACGGTTATCCGGCTCGGTGAGCCCGACCTGCAATGCAGCATAAAGGAAGAAGTCGAGTTCCCCGCCATCAACAGCCGGTATATCCTGTCCAACCTTAAGAGTCCAATAGTTTCCATAGTCACGGGTACGATCGAAATGCCGCGGTAAAAAATATTCCTGCGCCCATCTGTTAAAGGCAGCGGTACAGTGCCGGATCCATTCAGCGTGGCGGCGGGGGTCGGTACGAAATTTTGCGGAAAGCCGGCGGACCAGCGGGTCGATCTCTTTCTCCTCCTGCCGCATCAGCTCCGGATCGACCAGATGATCGGCGAAGAAGAACAGGTCTTTCTCCCCCGGCATGTCGTCGGGCGACTCGGAAACAACCCGCGTTTGAATAAAATGCTCCAGCGTTTTGCGAAGTTCCCCCCGCTTGGCCTCATTTATCAGTCGGCGGCTCAGCGAAATGGTGGACGCCTCCCGTTCAAATTCAAACACGACCTGAAACCGGAAATCAAAAAAGGACGGACCGAACTCCTCCGAACGAAACAGCTGATCCACCCGATCGCACAAGGCAGGGAAAAACTCCTCCGTTAGCTGCTCGTCGGTCAATTCCGCAATATAAGGACCCGCTTCGATTTTATACGAACTATCGCTCCAGGAAAACGGCTCATAGGTATCGATGTGAATTTTTCCCGCTTCCCAGGTGAATTTGCCCTTCCTCCAGGCCACCTGAAGATAATCCATGATTCCTGCCTGCAGCTTGCTTCGGGGCTCAAGTTCGTTGATCCGCCCGCTTTCCTTGGTGTAAATCGCCATGACTTCTTGCCAAACCTCATTAAGAAAAGCCTCCACCGCCTGATTCATTGATCTGTCCTCCCGTGAAATAATTAATAGGGGTAAAAAATAGAATGACGCTTATGCTATGCTTCTTCGTCTAATTTCAGCCGCTGCCTTAACTTCAGAGCCAGCTCCCGCCAAAGCTCCCCTTCCAGGCTCTCCGCAAGTTCCGACTCGTCCTTCTCCAGCCAGTAATCCCCATCCAGCAGCTCGTACATGTCGAACAGAGTAATCTCCGGGATAGCCGGGTTGCCAAATGCGCAGAGCATCGGTTCCGGGCCGTCGTCCCAGTTGTACCCGTCCACGACGGCATGAAGCAGAACCGGGGAGTCCAGACGGCGGATTTTGTCGCACATGTCTTTGCCGGATTCTTCATACAAAATATCGTCCACAACCTCTTGTTCCTGCGGCGTCAATGTGAGGCGGACCGCACCGGCAGTCCCGAGCAGCAGGTCGGCGATCTCTTTGTTCCCGCGGGCCGCGTTCCAGGCCGTTGCCAGGATGCCCTTCGGCGAATCCAGCTTCGCACCGGTCTCAAGCAGCTTGCGGATCGCTTCCTTTTGCTTGAATTTGACCGCTTTTTTGAGCGCCGTATCCCCCAGCTTATCTTCCGCCTCCAGGTCCGCTCCCGCGTCCAGCAACACTCCAATAGCCTCAATCGGCATTCGATTCGTCAGAAACAGCATAAGCGGGGTTCTGCCCCGATCGTCCCGCTCGTTTACGTCCAGCTCGGCTGCGGCGTTCCGGACCGTATCCAAGTCTTTCGTCCGGCTGACCTCATTCCAATTCATAGACTTAGACTTCCTCCCTTTTTGATAGATTCGACTGATAAGCGACAATCCGTCAGGTTAAATATTCCAACCATTTAGCCGATAAACAAGGGGTGGCAACTATTCTCAACCAAAGGAGGTGTTTTCCACATGAAGCTTGAACCGTTATCCCTATTCAGGTCGAATGCTTCCACGCCATCTCCTCCCTCGTCCAGATTGGAACAACTTATGCACATCGCTCAAAACGGCGCCTCCGCGGCAGAGAAACGAAAGATGGCCCGAATGATGCAAATGCGGATGGAGCAGGAATCGGTAGGGACCCTTTTCGCCAATATCCCTGAAGTTAAAGGGAACGCGGAGGTGCAGCCGAAGGAGGACTCGGAGAACGGAGATAAAGTATCGAATGAGCATGGAGATACCGTACAGATTTCCGATACGGCCAAACAGCAATTTGAGACCAGCCGCTCCGAAAGCGGCGGATCGTCTCCCGCTCCGGCCGCTACATCCTCACCCGCCACTTGACGCGGTGATTGGTGGTGTGCAGAGAGGCTGTCCCAAAAGTCATCATAGATGACTGAGGGGCAACCTCTTTTAGTTTGTCAAACAAAAAGAAACCACTCTTTGGTAAAATGGAAGTACCACCAACCATTACCCAAAAGGAGAGGTTTCTTTTGTACATTCAATATACCATGGATCAACTCTGTTTACCAATGGATTTAGAAGAGGATATCCCCGAAAATCATCTCGTTCGCGTGGTTAACGCCGCCGTAAATCGTCTCGACGACGCTATCTTCGACCCGTCTTACCCTGGAGGCGGACGAGACAGCTACCATCCTAAAATGCTCACCAAAGTTATCATTTACGCCTACACACAGCGCATCTATTCCTCTCGCCAGATCGCCAAAGCTGTCCGCGAAAACATCATGTTTATGTGGATCGCGGGTCGTCAGCGCCCAGACTTCCGTACCATCAACCGATTTCGATCAGAACGAATGAAAAGCACACTGGAGACTGTGTTTACTGCCGTTCTTCAGTTTCTGGCAGAGGAGAACTACATACAGTTGGAGCATTATTTTGTAGACGGCACTAAGATTGAAGCGAATGCCAACCGATATACCTTTGTTTGGGGGAAGGCTATGGTGAAGCATAAAGCCAAGCTTCAGGAGAAAGTCCAGACCCTATTTGAAGCCATTGAGGAAGCGGAGAAGCAAGAAGAAGGAATTCACGAAGGTCGGGATCTTCTCGAGCTGGGTGAGTCCTCTACTATGACCAGTGAGAAGCTGGAGCAAGCAGTCAAGCAATTGGAAGAGCGCCTGCGGGAGAAACCGAAAGACAAGCCGCTCAAGAAGGCGGTGCGCACCCTCCGTAAGGACTTGCTTCCGCGTCTTCAAAAGTACGAAACACAACAAGCAATTTTAGGTACTAGAAACAGCTACAGCAAAACGGACCCTGACGCTACATTTATGCGAATGAAAGAAGACCACATGCGAAATGGTCAACTCAAGCCGGGATACAATGTGCAGATCGGCACCGAAAATCAATTTATTGTCGGTTACAGTTTACACCAGCGCCCGACCGATACGCGCTGCCTCATCCCGCATCTTGAAAAGTTAAAATCGCAGTTAGGAAAGCTCCCGGGCACCGTCATCGCCGATGCGGGCTATGGTGGTGAAGAGAATTATGACTACCTGGAGCA
>NZ_JBAGJD010000007.1:0-287810 GCF_036864815.1 Paenibacillus sp. A14 | reverse complement strand
TTTCGAGTTCTTTTTCACCAAGGACCTTAACGGCCTTTTGGTAGCGTTGCTCTACCTCCTGCAGGCGTTGCAACTCTTGAACATGTTCGTCTGCCGCAGGAATTTCTTCAGGCGAAATAGAGTCCCGATGATCTCTAATCCAACAACGGACAGTCTCAGGGTGGACGTCGTACATTCGAGCCAATACCCCCACCTTAACACCTGCCATCGCTTCTTTCACAACTTTTAAACGTTTTTCTTCGTTCAACCTTTTTCCCATACCGATCATCTCCCTTTATTCTAAGTTTAAATTATTGGGTAGGGAGACTCCAGTTTAATTAGGGGGCCTTAGAGAATCTGCATCTCTTTTTAGCGAAGAGGTCCCTTGCCGCAGAAATGGCCGAAAATTCCTGCACTTTTGCATCTTTTCGCCTTGCGGACCTTGATCCGGCGGGAAATTCCTGCAGATTTGCATCTTTTTCACTTGCCCGGGGGGAAGTCCGTGTCTCCCGCCTAGCGGAACGAGCGGATAAACGATACCGCCTTGGCGATATCCTCCGCCGGACGCTCGCCCACCTCGCGCTCGATCGTCAGGTAGCCGGTATAGCCGATTTCCTGCAATGCCGCGAAATAAGCCGGGAAATCGACGCTGCCCTCGCCGAGCGGAACCTCTTCGAAGGCGGCCCCGGAGGCGGCCATTTCGGCGATTTTTTGGTGATCCATCGCCTCGTAGCCGAGGTAGCCGTAAACCTCCTTCGGATCCACTTTCCGCAGCCGTTTGCCGTCCTTGACATGAGTGTGGACGATGTAATCGCGCAGCGTTTTGACGCCTTGGACCGGATCGTCGCCGGTGACCATCACCATGTTGGCCGGGTCGAAATTCACGGAGACGCCGTTTGTGCTGAGCGTGTCCAGGAAGCTTTTTAAATGAGCGGCCGGCTCCGGTCCGGTCTCGATCGCGAAGTAAGCGTTCATGCTTTTGGCGTACACGCCGAGTTCCTCGCAAGCGCGCTGCAGCGCCTCGTAAATACGGCTGTTTGGATCTTCCGGAACGATGCCGATATGCGTGGTGACGATGTTGGTGCCGAGCTCGACCGCCAGGTCGAGAATCCGCTTGGATTTTTCCACCTTGGCCGGATTGGCCTCCGCGTCCTGAAAACCGTGGCCGGCCAGATCGCCGCACAGCGCGGAAATTTCCAGGCCCAAGCCCGCGATGTAATCGCGCAGTTCCTTACGCTTGGCGGCGGTCAGAGCTGCGGGGTCCATCTCGCCGGAGACGGCGTAAATTTGCACCCCTTCCGCACCTACCGCTTTAGCCTGCTTCAATCCTTCCTTAACGCCAACGCCGAAGCTGTCCACAATTACGCCGATTTTATTTGGCAATTTCATATTCGTATCGCCTCCTCACCCGTCTCTAAAATTGAATTTCTCGGCCCGTTGCCGCGGACTCGTAAATGGCGTTCAAAATTTTGATCATTTCCACGCCGTCCTCCACCGGGCAGTTCGTCTCGTGCAGGCCGAGGCAGCTGTCGACAAAATGGTTGATCTCCCTGTCGAAACTCCCCTGAAACTCGAAGCCCGGACTGCTGATCTGCGGATCGATATTGATGATCGTGTTGTGCCGCTCGGTCACGATCGCCAACACCGGCTCGATTTCGGCGCCCCCCTTGTCGCCGTAGATGTTGATCTGCGCCGAGTTCTCCCGGGCATGGAGGGAGAAGCTGACGTCGACCAGCAGCGAAGCGCCGTTGTCGAAGCGGATCAGCGCGTTGGCCATATCCTCCACGGTATTGAAGGAAGCGTCGTAATCAGCCGCTTTGTAAAAATCGTAGTTTTCGATATGAGAGCGGTTGCCGAGCTTGTTGTACGTATTGCCGCTCACGGACTTCACTTTTGGTTTCCCCATCAGATACCAGCACAGGTCGATCACATGCACCCCGATATCGATCAGCGGGCCGCCGCCCGACCGTTCCTTATCCGCAAACCAGCCGCCGGGATTGCCCAAGCGCCGGACGAGGCTCGCCTTGGCAAAATAAATCTCCCCGAGATCCCCGGCATCGATAAACTTCTTCAACACGGCGATGTTGGAGGCGTGGCGGCGCACATAGCCGATCTGAAGCAGTTTCCCTGTTTCGCGGACGGCCCGCTCGATCCGGAGGGCTTCCTCCACCGTCTTGCACAACGGCTTTTCGCACAACACGTCCTTGCCCGCCTGCAGCGCCGCAATGCTGATTTCGGCGTGCGAATTGTTCCAGGTGCAAATGCTTACGGCCTGGACCTCCGGGTTGGCGAGCAGTTCCCGGTAATCGGTGTACACATGCGGGATATTGTATTTGGCCGCGGTGTCCCGCGCCCGGTCCTCCTTCAGGTCGCAGACGGCGACCAGCTCCGCTTTGGGGTTGGACAAATAAGCTTGCAGATGGGATTCCGAAATTGATCCATTGCCGATCAGGCCTACTTTCAGTGCGCTCATTGCGATCGCTTACATCCTTTCCTTACTTATGCAAGTCTGCTACAATGATACCGGCTGGATTGCATAAATTTGTTTTATTTGTTCAATTAACCATAATCTATCACAGTCGTAGTAAAGGGAGAATGTGCAGGATGACAAAGTATATGGATTATATGATCAGTCCTCATCCGATACGCGTCTTCGATCCGGCCGTCGATCCCAAGCGCTTGAAGCTCCAATCGCTGTCGATCGTCTCCGCCGGGCATTTGCCCGGAAGAACGTCGCAGCGCAGCGATTCCGAGTTCCGGGACTGGGCGTTCGTCGTCATTACCGCGGGAAGCGGGTATTACCAGGTGGGCGGCGGTGAAGTGAGACGGGTGGAGGCCGGTTCCTGGTTCTGTCTTTACCCCGGAGTGGAGTTCAATTACGGACCGGATACCGGAGGTTTTTGGGATGAGTACTATTTCACGGTAAAAGGGGAGAGGGTGGAGGAGTGGCTCCGGGATTGGCTGTTTGAGGTCGATGCGGTCAAAATTGTCTCTGTCGACGAAACGCTGCTGAACAAAATGGAGATGATGTTTATGCTGATCGACAGCGGCATACCGAGCAACCTGGACCGGGCGGCCCTGCTTCTGGAATCGCTGCTGTATGAACTTGTCTCCCAGGGAGACCGGGCGGAGGCGGGGAATCGGGGCAGGTTCGCCTTGAAAATCATCGAGGACCTGGGCCGCTCCCTATATGAGACCCCGAGCGCTTCCGAGCTTGCCGCCAGGCATCATATTTCCGTGTCCACGCTCCGCCGGGTCGTCCACGAATACACCGGCTACCCTTTGAATGAGTTTATCCACCGGCTGAAAACCGCCGAAGCGAGGAATATTTTGCTCAACACGGACATGAGCGTGAAGGAAATCGGCGAGGCGCTGGGGTACAAGGATATGTTTTATTTTTCCCGGGTTTTCAAACGAATTACCGGGGTATCGCCCCGCAGCTACCGCAGCCGAGTCGGAACGTGATACCCGGGCTATCGGTATTTGGCCGTCAATTCGGCCAGCTTCCGCTTGATTTCCTCGATCAGCTCAGGCGGTTCAAGGACGGTGGCTTCACTGCCCAATCCGATAAAAAAACTCGCCAAAAAAGGCACCTCCCCGAGCGGTATCGTGCCTTGCAGGTAGCCGGAACCGTCTTCCCGGAGATGAAGCGGGATGTGACGGCTCAGCTCGGCCTCGCACAGCTCCGCTCCCGTAGGGCTTAGTTCCACACGGATGTTGGTATCGTGGACTTTGGAGCGGATGCCGGCTTCCCAATTGTCCAGGTGAACTTCGCTTAAATCCAGGGGCGGGATTTCCGATGAAGGGGCGGCGGACAGAATCCTGTCGCAGCGGAACAACCGGAAATCCGCCCGTTGAAAGCAGTAAGCGGGGCAGTACCACAGACCGTTTTTGGCGTAGATGCCGACGGGTTGAATATCCCGGCAGTCTGGTTGGCCGTCGCCCGCCGGGGCGTACTCCACCCGGGTCACTTGCCGACGCACGGCGCTATCCAGCAGCAGCGGGAGGTAAGGGAAGCGGGAATTTCTCTCCGGCGTGACGAAATCGACGCGGTTTTTCATTTCGTCGATCCGGTCGCGGACATCGCCCGGCATGAAATGATAAAATTTCCCGAGCGCGGAGGCCGCCTCCGTCTCAAAGGGAAGATAAGCATAGTGGCGCAGCGCGTGACTGGCGAAAAAAATCGCGACGGCCTCTCCCTCGGTAAAGGCGATCGGCGGCAGCACACGCTCGTTTAACACTTGGTAGCCGCCGTGCGGACCGACCTCGGAGTATAGAGGGACGCCAAGCTCGCTCAGCTCCTGCAGATCCCGCAAAATGGTGCGGGAAGAGACGCCGAATTCCTCGGCCAGTTCACGGACCGTAAATTTGCGCTTCCGGTTGACGGTCATCATCAGCTCCATCAATCGTTTCGATTTGGGCAAGTCGGATCTCCTCCGCTATAGTTGGATTATTGATACGCATTGCAGATATGCAGGAATTCTATGATATCAAGGTTGTCTGAAGGGGCACTGGCTACTTCTTTAATCCAACCTAATAGCGATATTGGTTTTGCTATACGGTGACAATCTTTGTCACTATTATGGCGGTACTTAGACGGATTTGTAAAGAGAGGAGGAATGTGCGTGAACATTCCGGAAAGGTCGGAAAAAGAACTGCTGGCTCATCTCCAACAGGAGGCGGGAAACGATCCGGAAGCGGTATATTTTCATACGCCCCTGTGCGGAACGTGCGCCTTGGCGGAGCGGATGCTCGGAATCGTTCTGGAGACCGGGGCGGCGATGCCGGTCTCCAAAATCAACATCAACTTTGCGCCCGTACTGCGGGAGACATGGCGGATTTCCAGCGTGCCCTGCCTGGTGATCCTCGAAAACGGCCGTCCGGTCCGCATCGAGTACGCGCTTCATTCCGTGGTCGATCTGCACCGTTGGCTCAAGCGCTAAACCGCCTAACAAACGCCGGGTTTCCTTCGCGATAGACTTCTTCCGTGAAATCGGTGCGAGCTGGGCAAACACACAGGGCCGCTATCTCGCATAAGGTGTAAGGTATGAAACACCAGGTTAGGAGAGGAGTTGGATTCCGCATGACAAAGCGGGAGCTTCACTATTTTGCGCGGGGGAATACGGCGGCCGGCCTGTACAGTCTGGTCGATTCGGCGTTTCAGGGACTTTCGGCGATTTACGTATTAAAAGGTGTTCCGGGAGCGGCGGCCGGTTTGCTGAAGCATTTGGCTTCAACCATCGAAGGGAGCGGATGGAGCCTGCAATTGATTCATCAGCCGCTTGATGGCGATCTGCTTGAAGGCCTTACCATCGAGGAGTTGTCGGCGGGTTTTGTGGACGGCGAAGCTTGGCCCGAAGGTTTTGAGCCGGAAGGAGCGAAGCTGTCCTTTATCGATCTTCGAACGGCGTTCCGGGAGGAGATGCTCGCATCCGCCCGCGAAGAACTGCAAAGTCTGGAAGAAGAAATCGCAGGCCTGTACGAGGAGGCGTATGCGACATTTTTGCGGACACTGCGCATTCATGATGAATGGGAGAATTACTATATCGACCAATTGGATCGGGAAAAGATGAACCAATTGGCCGCCGAGTTTGCCGATACGCATTTGCCCGTCTTCGAAAACGCAGGCCCGGCCCGAATGACGCATCGGTTCCTCGGTGCGGCTACCTGGCGGGGAGCGGTCGATTTCGTCCTGAATTTGACGGATCGGCTGCGCACGCGGATTTATGTCAAGGGCCGGCCGGGCTCCGGAAAATCGACGCTGTTCCGGAAGCTCGCCGCGCTGGCCGAGGAGCGGGGGATCGGCACGGAGGTGTACCATTGCGGCTTCGACCCGAACAGCCTGGATATGCTCATCTTTCCGGAGCTGAGCCTGGCGATCTTTGACAGCACCGCGCCGCACGAGCATTTCCCTTCCCGCGAAGGCGACAGTATTCTCGATGTATATGAACTGGCGATTACGCCGGGAACGGACGAGAAATTCGAAGCCCCCCTGCGTGCGATCAAGGAACGCTATTCCGCGTCCATGAAGCAATCGATCTCCTTGCTGGCCGAAGTCAAAACCCGCCGGGAACGGCTTGAGCAAATTTACCGGGATGCTGCGGACGATAAGCTTGTCGCCGGCTTGCGGGATGAACTGAAGCGCGAATTGGACGCACTTGCCGAAGATGCTCCCAGTCTGGCGAAAAAGTGACTATATAGGTTGAACTATTGATTTGCCTATTAGACAAGTGTAAAGGGTTCTTTTCACACTCTTGGCCTACAGCTCATGGTTGGTTCAAATTAAAGGGAATTCTTCCCGTTAATTTGGTGCGTATGCGGCTGCAGAGGGGAATTAGCTGGAAAACCTCCCGGTAATTCGCCTGAAAATGTGTCTATCGGAAATTAGGCCGCGAAATAGATGGAGAATTTCCAGCTAAATCCGATTCAAGAACCAAGAGCGGTAGATTAACGGGAGGTTTTCCCGTTAGTGTGTAGACTCCGACGATGCGAGGGCGCTTTATATCTACAATTGTGGATGTTGGCAACGTATCTCCGAAACCATTTCATATCCTTGCCCAACGCCAATTCTTTAGTTCAACCTAGATAGCCGAAAATCCGCTCCCGCCAGCATGGTCGCTCTCGCGCATGAAGAGCCCGCTATAAACAAGGCGGGCTTTTTGCTATATTTAGGGATATACGGCTATTATCGATAGGTACATAAGGAGGGGTAAACATGGAAGAGCTTCGATATTATCGAGGTACGGAGTGCGAATGGCCGCTTCTGTTTGCCGCGTTTCAAGCGGGATTCTCCGATTATCTCATCCGGTTTCAATTGACGATGGAGCAGTTTGCCGACCGTTTTTTCGGCCCGGAAGGCAATGCGAGAGAGCACTCCTTCGTAGCGCTTAGAGGCGGCAAGCCTGTCGGCCTGGTCCTCGGAGGGATTCGGGAATACGAGGGAGTTCTCACGATGCGATGCGGGGCGTTGGCCGTCATTCCGGACGAACGCGGCCGGGGTGTCAGCCGCCGTTTGATGGAACTGCATCGTGAGGAAGCGGTGCTTCAGGGATGCCGTCAGCTGTATCTGGAAGTGATCGCGGGGAATGATCGGGCGATTGCTTTTTACGACAAACTCGGATACCGGAAAGTGTACGAACTGTCCTACTTTAGTTTGAACGATCCGGGCACTCTGGGACCGGTTGCCGATAAGGAGATGTCGGTCGGGAGAGCGGAGTGGGATACCTTTGAAGCGTGGGTAACGGAGCGGCGGTATTTTCACCTTAATTGGCAGAATGACCTGGACTATATCCGGAAAAGCAACACATTCTCATTTTTTAGCGCTTCCGTAAACGATGAGCCTGCGGGAATGCTGGCGATAAGTGGGGAGGGCCGGGTCTCGGTACTGCTGGTGGACCCTTCCTTCCGGTGCCGCGGGGCGGCAACATTGCTGCTGCGGACGGCCGCTCGCGAGCTGGATCTGTCCAGGCTCAGTGTTTCTATGGCTAATAACGCTTGGATGGAGGGCTTTTTGCAAGGGCAGGGATTTCAGCGAGAATCCCTTTTTCAGTATGAGATGTATTTGACCCTGCCGCCGGCGAGCCGAGTGGAATAATTTAAATTTGAGGTATATGCCCATTGCCCCTTGGTTCTCCCCGTTATTAAATAAGGATAGAGGATGTACAAAAAAATCGTTCTCAAGGGGGCCGGTAAGCCACATCCATGATGTTGGGGGGAAGGGCCATGATTGATGTAACGATGTTGGGAGCCCGGGGCAATGGCCGTACCGACGATTCGGCCGCCATTCAGAAGGCGCTGGATCAGGCGATGCGAAGCGGGGATACCGTTTATTTTCCCGGCGGCGTCTATATGATCCGTCCGGGCAAGGCGCTTCGGGTCTGCGGGAGGACCACGATTCAGGGAGACGGAAACACTTCTATTCTAAGGGCTTCCGCCGGGGGATTCGGTTGGGAACTGATGCGGGCGGCGGGCGATCAAATCGGGATTCGCGATCTCGTCCTCGACGGGAATAACCGGGTTAACCGGGTGCTGGTGATCGGCGGGGGCAGCCGCGAGGTGACGGTGGAGAATGTTGAGGTTACCCGTGCTACGCACAGTACAGATCCCGAAAGTGAGTATTACACCGGGATTGTAGCCGGCATCGTGATTTATGGAAACTCGGAGGCCATTTCCATTTCCGGCTGCAAGGTATCCCATGTCCAAGCGGTGAATCTTACGAGCGGCAGCCTGATCGCCAGAGGCATTTACGTAACGACCGCTTGGGGCAGCGCGGAGCGGGTTGCAAGGAATGTGACGATCAGCGCCAGCCACATTCATCATATCGGACCGGCGGACGACGGCGACGGCATCTATTATGAGGACCCCGCGTTGGACGGCGGACAGGGGAGCGAAGTGGGCAGCGCGATTTCCGGCAACCGGTTCGATCACTGCGCCAAACGGGCGATAAAAATCTATGCCGAAGGAATTACGACCCGCGACAACTTGATTACCAACTCTTATTTGAACAATAATTACTACATGGGCAGCAACAAGGGCAAGCTTGCGCCCGATATGTATTCGGCCATCAGCCTGTACGGCAACCACCAGCTTGTCGAAAGAAATTCGATCAACGGCAGCGGCAGCTTTTACGCGGCGATTGAGGTCGCCTCGGGCCAGGAGGTCCACGACATTAGAATTCAGAACAATCAAATCACTATGGGAGATCGCAGCGCCATAGCCGGAACGACAGGCATTCGCCTCGGAAATATCCGGGATTTTAAAATTCTCAACAACACGGTCAACAACGGGGAACGGGGAATCTGGACCTGGCAGAACGCGACCGGAGGGGAGATCCGGGGCAATATTCTCGTCCATAAAAGAGGCGGAGGCATTGACCTGAGCACCTATCTGCGGGGCTACGTTCAGAGAAACATCACCTGCTCGAACAACCGGATCCGGGCCTCCAAGTTCACCGTACAGACCTCTCCCACGAACCAGAACGTGGTTGTCAAACAATAGAAAATCATGCCTAATCCTTTTGGGAGCGACCCGGGGATTAGGCTTTTTTGCGTCTGGTGTTCCCGTTGTAAATTTCCAGTTTATGTCCATCTGCCGCGTCCGTTGTTGAAGCGAAGTTTTCCCGTTCTTGATTTTCATACCGTGCCGTATAGATAGAGAGAAAGCACCGATCGGATAAATGGAGGGGAAAAAGTTTGATCAAGTCATTGCGCACCAAAGGGCCGCGGGCGGGCCTTATTTTTCTGGACGGCCTATGGATTTACGCAAGCTGGACGGCGGTACTTCGGCTGACACCCGGGGGGGCGGCACCTCCCAGGGAGGAAGTTTTGCTGCTGATATCATGGACAGGGCTGGTTACGCTGCTGACCTTCTACCTGTTCAACTTGTATGACGCAACGGGTCGGCAGAAACCCGCGCATTTGGTGTGGAATCTGTTTCTGTCCCATGCCGCAGCGGCCGCAGGAGTTGTTGTGTTGCAAGAACTGCTGCAGACGGAGGAAGGCTTATACCCGCTGATCCTGGTTGCTTCGAGCCTTCAGCTCCTTCTTTCGTCCGGGTTTCGGGCACTATGGTTCTTTATCGGGTGGAGAAGATCGCGTCATAAAAAGACCGTCCTCCTCACGGGAATCCGCGAGGAGGATCTGGAATGCGCCCGGAAACTTGTACAGGGAGGGCGGCCTTGGCTGGAGATTCACAGCGTATTGCGGACGGGCGGGGAGGGGGACACCGGACGGCCGGGAATACTGCGCCGCCTGGAAGTCCTGCTGCTCGACGGCACCCGGGTGCTCCTGGTAGGTCCGGGCGTTCCGCCGGCCTTGCGCCAAGAAGCGGTGAGGCTGGCCGGCGCCCGGAACGTGGAGGTGCTGATGGTGCCGGAGCTTCTGGAGCTGTCCGTCCGGGGGGCGGAGCTGCAGCAGTTGGATGACCAACTGCTGTATTCGCTGCGGCCGCCCGGGTTGACCCGGACGGAGCGTTTCATCAAGCGCGGCGCGGATCTGGGACTTGCCGCGCTGCTCCTCATCGCGGCTTCCCCTCTGATGCTGCTGCTGCTCGTTGCTGTGCCGCTGACCTCCAAAGGGGGAGCGCTGTATGTGCAGGAACGGCTCGGCCTCCGGGGCAGGCCGTTTCCGCTGTTGAAGTTCCGCAGCATGGTGGACCGTGCGGAGGCGGGCACCGGGCCGGTTCTCGCCGGGGACGGCGACGAGCGCATTACCCGGCTCGGCCGATGGATGCGGGCGACCCGGCTGGACGAACTGCCGCAGCTGGTCAATGTACTGCTTGGCCATATGAGCCTCGTCGGGCCGAGGCCGGAGCGGGAGCATTTCGTCTCCCGATTCAGCGCCGAGCTGCCGCATTATGATGGCCGTATGGCCGTGAAGCCCGGGTTGACGGGATACGCTCAGGTGATGGCTTGTTACGCGACAACGGCGGCCGATAAACTGCGGTACGACCTGGCATATATCCATAATTACTCACTGCTGCTGGACCTGAAAATCCTCGTCCAGACGATCCGCGTCGTCTTGCAGCGGGAGCAGGCCAAGGGAGTGAGCGGGGCCGGGGCATCCCCTGCATCCTCCGCTTCCCCGGCATACGCCCCAACAGGGGCTTCCGCTGGTCTTTCCGCCGAAGTTCCCGGCGCTTCGGCCTTTATGGATTCCCGCGGGACTGTGCGGCTTCCGCCGGATAACGTATATCCGTTTCCGCATCGATAATGTCGTTGCCGCGGAATTGTTCGGCGCGGTCGATGGCGCCGCTTGGGAGAAAGAAGCCCGTATGCATGCCGCGAATCCGGTTTCCCGTCACGCGTGCGCCGCTGATTCGCCCGAGGCGGATGCCGGTGCCGTTGGCAGGAGGCTCGGAGGGGGCGCCGGGGGAGCTCGCGCCAATGTCATTATTTTCGATAATGATCCGGCTGAGGCTTCTTGTCCCGGCGTCCGCTTCGATGGCCGCGTAGAAGGTTCCGGCCCCGTCGATGATATTATTCGAGACGGTCACATCGCTGGCGTACACGGAGATGGCCGCATACATATCCTGGGGGATCCGGTCGGATTCCGGGAAGCGGTAGCGATTATTTCCGCGATAAGGATTCGTGATCACGTTATTTCGGACCAGGACGCCTGGGGCGGCGATTTTGATGCCCCGTTTGGCGCTGTAGGCAATCCGGTTGTTCTCGACAACGGAATCCGACAGCGGGGCACCGGGAGCGGCTTGGTCAAAGTGGATGGCATCCGCATCTTCGCGGGGGGTAATGTGGGAAATGCGATTTCCCGCAATCCGCACCTGGTTCGCCGGCGGGACTCCCGGATTGTTCCACACCATGATGCCGCGTGCCACAGGTGACGGATGGATTGCGGAAATATAGGAGATGGTGGAATTCTCCACCGTAACCTCTCGCGTCCCCCCATAGATCATGATCCCGCTGACTACGGCGGAATACAGAGGGCTGTGGGGATTGTCGGGCTGGCTCATTTGCCGGATGACGATGTCCCGAATCCGCACCCGCTCCGAGCCGGTATGGACGCCGATGCCGCGGATCAAACGGTAAGCGCCGTCAATGGTAATACCCTCGATGCTTATTCGCCGGCCCGTTACCGAGAGGGCTTCGTAGCCGGTTTGATCGGTACCCGGCAAGCCGAAACGAAGCACCGGTCTTCCCTGACCGATCAGCCGGATATGACTGCGCAGGGGCAGGGGGTGTTCGGGGTCGAGCAGGTAAGTCCCGGCCGGGATCAAGATGTCCGCCCCATGTTTGTGATTGGCGGCTTTTTGCAGAATGAGGCGGAAGGCGGCGGTATCGTCTGTGACTCCATCCCCCCGGGCTCCCGCCTCTTTCACATTCAGCACCAGCGGGGCATGAAGGTACCTGAGGACCGCCGGAACCGTTAAGGCCAACGCCGCCAAAAACGACAAGGCTATCAGAGCGGGCAGCCTCTTTGAAATCGGGCGTCGCTTCATATACTCTACCTCCCTCTTTGTTTTATCCCTATGAACCCAACGCATAAATTAGCCCTTCGGCACATAAAGTAGGAAACGGAAATATCGTGAATGGGCGCTTGGCAGCCGCCTATTTTAGAATGGAGAGTAGAAAATGATGAAGGTGCTTGTTACGGGAGGAGCAGGTTTTATCGGCAGTCATACGGTAAAACTATTACGCGAGCAAGGTTATCAAGTGGTCGTTGTCGACCGGCTGGCGGGGGCCCTGGTACCGGGAAAGGACGAGTCCGTCTCAATCTATCAATTGGACCTTGTATCCGAAAAGCTGGAGAGAGTCTTTGAGACGGAACGGCCGGACTGCGTGATCCATCTGGCTGCCCAGATCAGTGTGCAGCGGTCCTTGAAGGATCCTTGCCAGGATGCCGAAAGCAATATCATGGGGACGATCCATTTGCTGACGCAGTGCGTTCGTTACGGCGTGAAAAAACTGGTGTTCGCTTCCTCGGCGGCCGTATACGGTACGCCGGAATCCATCCCGATTCAAGAGACGGATAAGACGGATCCGCAATCCTTCTACGGCGTGTCGAAGCTGGTGGCCGAAAGGTATATTCACTCGTTCGCAGTCCAATACGGACTGGATTACGTCATTTTAAGGTACGCGAATGTCTATGGATTCAAAACAACCCGCTCCGGGGAAGACGGAGTTATTACGGCGTTCGTGGAGCGGATTTTAAGCGGACAGCCGCTGGAGATATTCGGCAGCGGGGAGCAGACGCGGGACTTCGTTCACGTGCAAGATGTGGCCCACGCCAACGTCCTGGCCATTCGAAACGGGAGCCGGGACATCGTCAATATCAGCGGTGGCGGCGGCATTTCACTGCTGGAAATCGTCGGGCTGCTGCGGGAACTGTCCGGTGTGGAGCCGGCGCTGCATTTTCTTCCGCCGCAGCCGGGGGATATCGGCCACAGTGTGATGTGCAACCGGAAAGCGGCGGAGAAGCTGAACTGGATGCCTTATTATACCCTGCGCGACGGTTTGCATACATTGCTCCGCCATGAGGTCCAATACAGAGAAGGACTGAACCGGAACCTCCCCGTCGTCCATCAACCGAAGCTGTCGGGAATTTCAGCCTTGTAAGCCCTCGGAACCGTCCGGTTTTCCGGACGGTTTCCGCCGTGCTATGATGCGGGACAAGGCGCCAAGGCGGTGATCGTCGCGATGGCCGTCCTGCTGGCCGCCGGAGCGGGGCGTTGGCTCGGGGAGAGCCTGCTGCAACTGCTGCGGGTGGTGATCGGCTCGCTGATCCGGCCTTCCGCGGCGGAAAGGCCGCCGCAAACCGTGCGCTGCAATACCTCTGGCCCTACGGCTGCCCGTCGTATTAGCGGCTGGCTTTTGGGCTATTACGTTCACTGCCTGAATTTGCGGGGGCTTTTCCCGTGATTCGGCGTCCGCTCCAACACCAAAAAAGGTTGCCCCACACCAGCTATACGCTGCTGACAGGGCAACCTTTATTTATCTTAATCCTCAAGATGCGGTGCGAGCTTGATGATTTCCAGCTTCCGGAACCGGTGCGGTTCTTTCTCCAGCAGTTTGAAACGTAGGCTTTGATGCTCCAGCGTTTCCCCGACTTTCATTTCGGGGTGTCTGCCGTACAGCCAACCGCCGATCGTGTCGACATCCTCCGTGTCCAGGTTGGATAACAGCAGGTCATTGATCTGATTGACCGTAACCTTCCCATCGGCAATCAGATGGGTTTCGCTAAGCTGAACCAGCGGCTGTTCCTCTTCCTTGTCGAATTCGTCGCGGATTTCGCCGACGATTTCCTCCAGGATGTCCTCGATGGTGACAAGACCGGCGGTGCCGCCGTACTCATCGATGAGGATGGCGATATGCGTGCCTTCCCGCTGCATCCGCTGCAGCAGTTCATTGACCGGCGTTACTTCCGACACGGCCATGACCGGCTGCAAAATCGAGGCCACTTCCAAGTCGGGATTATCCTCGTAAGCCAGGAAGAACTGTTTGGTGTTGATGGTGCCGATGACATTGTCCTTGCTCTGTTCGACGACGGGGAACCTGGTGTATTGCTGCTCCTTGATAATTTCAAGGTTTTCCTCCCGCGTTTTATCTGTATATAAGCACACCATATCGGTGCGCGGAACCATAATTTCCTTGGCGAGCAGGTTATCAAACGCGAAGATCCGGTTGACGTAACCATATTCGCTTTGATTGATTTTACCGCTCTCGAAACTTTCATTAATAATAATTTGCAGTTCTTCTTCCGAGTGGGCTTCTTCGTGCTCGGAAGCGGGTTTGATGCCGATCATCCTAATGAGTTGATTGGCCGAGCCGTTCAATGTCCAGATGAAGGGACGCATCACTTTAGTAAACAAAATGAGCGGCTTTGCGGTAAACATAGCCACGGCTTCCGCTTTACGGATGGCCACGGTTTTTGGCGCCAACTCACCGACTACAACGTGAAGATAAGTGATTACCACAAATGCGATGATGAAGGAAAGCACACCGCTTAATGCTTCAGGTATATGGAGGCTGTGAAACAGCGGGTGAAGGATTTGCTCCACCGTCGGTTCGCCCAGCCAACCGAGTCCAAGCGCCGTAATCGTAATTCCCAACTGGCAGGCGGATAAATATCCGTCAAGATTGGAGGTGACCTGTTTAACGGCCAACGCCTTCTTGTGCCCTTCGGCAATCAACTGATCCACGCGGCTGCCCCGCACCCGGACGATCGCAAACTCCACCGCAACGAAAAATGCCGTCATGGCTATGAGAATCACGACCAAAACCAAATTAAATACCAAAAGCCTGTCACTGTCCATTCGCTACATCTACTCCTTTTTAATTAAAAATATGAATAAAGACATAAGTATATTATAAAGCATGTGAATTATTAATGCGAATGAGCAATGATAATTTCATAGCGAAAATTATGGATTAATGTTCGTGTTTTGGTCATTTTCTCGGATTTTTATTAATGAAAAATCATATCTTATTTATGATAAACGAATATTGGTCAATTTATCTATTGACTTATTCGGTATTTTAACGCTATTATTACTAGCGTAACAGTGAGAACATAGATTTGCTTTTACGATTCGTATATCCTCAAAAATACGGTTTGAGGGTCTCTACAAGGAACCACAAATTCCTGGCTACGAACGGGTGCTTGCGCATACCTATTCGAAGTCGGGATTTTTTGCGTTTTCTGCAGACCATAACGAATTTCAGGAGGAAATTGAACTGATGAATAAATATGATGTCATCGTAGTCGGGGCCGGACCAGCGGGGATTTTTGCCTGTTATGAACTGACGCGGAAGGCGCCGCACTGGAAAGTGCTGCTGGTGGATAAAGGACATGACATATATCGTCGCCGCTGTCCGATTTTGGAGGAGAAGATTACGCTCTGTCCTCCCGCTGCCGGAAAAAAAGAGTTCGCCGGCTGTCTACCCGCGTGCTCCATTACAGCGGGCTTTGGGGGAGCCGGGGCTTACAGCGACGGCAAATTCAACATCACGACCGAGTTCGGCGGCTGGTTGACCGATTACATCGCTCCGTCCAAAGTGCTGGAGCTGATCCGGTATGTGGACGCGATCAATCTGGAGCATGGCGCCACACCGGTCATTACCGATCCGCTAACGGACGCGGTCAAGGGGATCGAGCAGCGCGGCTATGCCGCGGGCTTGAAGCTGCTCAGGGCTCAGGTCCGCCATCTTGGCACGGAACAGAATCTGGAGATTTTGAAATCGATCTATGAATACTTGAAAACCCGGATCGACATGATTTACAAGGCGGAAGTGGAGGACCTCATTACGGTTAAGGAGGATGGAGGTCATCGGGTTCAGGGCATCCTGCTGAAAAACGGGGATTCGTACGAGGCGAACAAGGTTATGGTGGCTCCGGGGCGGGACGGTTCGGCCTGGCTGACCGAAATTTTGAAGAAGCGCCGCTTGAAAATGTCGAACAATCAAGTCGATGTCGGCGTTCGCGTGGAAACGTCCGATGTGGTGATGCGGGAAATCAACGAGCATCTTTATGAAGGAAAGTTTATTTTCAACACCTCGGTGGGCACCAGAGTCCGGACGTTTTGCAGCAATCCGTCGGGGCACGTCGTCGTGGAGAACCACAGCGGGGTGATGGCCGCCAACGGGCACTCCTATAAAGATCCGGCTCTCGGCTCGCAAAATACGAATTTCGCGCTGCTCGTCTCGCATAAATTCACCGAGCCGTTCGACAAGCCGAACGAATACGCCAGAGAGATTTGCGAGCGGGCGAATGACCTTTCCAATGGCGGCGTGATCATACAGAAGTATGGGGACATTTTGCGGGGCCGGCGCTCGACGGCGGCCCGGATCGCCGAGGGATTTTTGGAGCCGACCTTGAAGGAGGCGGTACCCGGAGACCTCGGACTTGTTCTGCCTTATAATACGATGAAGAGCTTGATCGAAATGGTTGAAGCGCTCGACAAGGTTACCCCCGGAATCGCTTCCGAGCATACGCTGTTCTACGGCGTGGAGGCCAAATTCTATTCGGCCCGTCCGAAGCTGACGGAATCGCTGGAAACGGAAATCGCCGGACTCTATTGCGGCGGGGACGGGGCCGGAATTACGCGCGGGCTGGCCCAAGCGGGAGCGGCCGGAGTCTGGATCGCCCGGGGAATGATGGAGCAGGCGGGAGTATAGCTGACAGCGCGGAGAAATAGAAGATGCGGGATTTAATGTAAGCGGAGGCGAAGGGGCCTCTGCTTTTTTGTTTTATTATCAGGAGTCCCCCGTCCCCGTTGCCCTCCGTGTTGACTCAATGGCTTGATGAATTACTGCAAATCTGCAGGTATATATGCAATCTTGGAGAAACGTTCGCTGATGATATTCGCGAAATTTGAGTTTGCGGCGCTCTTTTAACATGATTTTTACAAGTAGGAAATAGTGGGCAATTGTTAGAATTTTATGATTGTAAGGGAATTCATCCAACAATTGTTAAGGGAGGTATCGATTACGTATGAAGCGTGCAAGGAAAAGAAGGCGGTTAAACTGGTTACTGGTTATCGCCATGCTCGTCACCAGCCTGGCCGGCGCCCTGCCGGCCGCGGCGGAAGAACCTAGCCAGCCTGGCCCGGCCCCGGCAGTAACCGCTCTGGATGCACTGTCCCCGACAGCACCTGCGCCCGAGCAAGGCGGAACGGATTTGGCCGAATCCCCCGCAGGGACGAACGGCGCTTCTATTAGTGTGGAGGCGGCGATTGCCAAAGGAAACAGCGGGGAGCAGACCGTCGTTACCGGATATATCGTGGGGCATGCCACAGGATCGCTGACGGCGAATTTCAACGCGCCGTTCAGCAATGATTATAATTTGTTGCTGGCGGATACGCCGGAAGAACGGGATCTCGGCAAACTTGTTAATGTCCAGGTCCCATCCGGCCTGCGGGGCGATTTCGGACTGCAGGCCCACCCGGAGCTGATCGGCCGCCAAGTGACCGTCTCCGGTTCCTTGAACGCCTATAATAACTTCCCCGGATTGAAATCGGTGACCAAAATTGAGTTTCCCGGAGGGGAGCAGCCTGGAGGGGAGCAGCCGGGCGGAGAACAGCCGGGTGGGGAGCAACCTGGAGGCGAGCAGCCTGAAACGCCGACGCTTCCGGACGGAACGGGCAAAAAGGTGCTGTTCGACCATGCGCATGCTCAAACGGCGGGCGCAGCGGACTGGGTGATCGACGGCGCATTCTCCGATTTCGCCGACGGTCTCCGGGCGGCCGGATTCAAGGTGGATGCTTTGGATCGCCCTGTGCCTTTTACGTTCGGAGAAGCCGCCATCACCTATGATGTGCTGAAAGATTACGATGTCTTTATTTTGCCGGAAGCGAACATTCCTTTCAAAGCCTCCGAGCAGGCGGCGATCGTTCAATATGTGGAAAACGGCGGGGCCGTATTTTTCATTTCGGACCATTACAATGCCGACCGCAACAAAAACCGTTGGGACGCTTCGGAGGTGTTTAACGGCTACCGCCGCGGCGCTTACGAAAATCCGGCCAAAGGGATGAGCGCGGAGGAAGCGGACTCGCCGGCCATGCAGGAAGTAACCAGCTCCGACTGGTTGGCCGATCACTTTGGAGTGCGCTTCCGTTACAACGCCATTGGGGATGTCAACGCCAATGATATCGTGAGTCCGTCCCAATCGTTCGGCATCACGGCAGACGTGGAAGCGGTCGCCGTTCATGCCGGCTCGACGGTGGCGATTCTCGATCCCGAAAAAGCGAAGGGGATCGTCTATGTGCCGACGGGGATTCCGGCCTGGGGCAACGCGGTAGACAGCGGGGTTTACAACGGGGGAGGCCGTCCCGAAGGGCCTTATGCCGCGATCGGCAAGCTTGGCCTCGGTAAAGCCGCGTTCATCGGAGACTCTTCTCCGGTTGAGGACGCCACGCCGAAATATTTAAGGGAAGAGAACGGTCAAAAGAAGAAAACGTACGACGGGTTCAAAGAGGTCGACGACGGGGTTTTCCTGGTGCAGACGGTCAGATGGCTGGCCCATGACGAGAACTACACCTCTTTTGCCGAGATTCCGGGCATTGAACTGGATCAGCCTACTGTGCTCGGGCCGGAAGAAGAGCCGGTGGCATCCGTGGAGCCTAAGCCTGAGCCTTGGTCCGCGCCGGCGGCGGGGTATAAATGGTACGACCCGACCACGTTTAAGCCGGGTTCCTATGGCTCCAGCGAAACTCCGCAACCGCAGCCGGTGTATGGTTTCGTTCATCAATCCCAACTGCCGTCCAACGCAGAGTTTCAAATCCGGGTAACGGTGGACAATCTTTTGCCCGGACAGACCGTAAACGAGCTGAAAGCAGGGATTTATCTGGCCGGTGGCGCGCAAATTGCCCGCTTCAAAAACGCGGACGGCACGTGGTCGGATTATAACTATAGCCCGGCGTTTTCCCTGACGGGCGATGCCTTGGGCCATGCGGCCAAAGAGCTGACCGTGCAGTTCAAGCCCGGCCAGGCTGGTAATGCCAATCTGCGCCTGAAACAAGGAAGCGGCAATCTGCTGACGAAGGCGGTCACGATCGCCGATGTGAGCGCGGAGCCGCTTCCGGACGACAAGCCGCCGGTGCCGGAACTGGCTTCCATTGCGGAGGTTCGCCAGAAATTGGACGGAACGAAGGTTATGGTCGAGGGCGTGATTACTTCAGAACCGGGCGTGTTTGGCGGACAGGGGTTCTACGTTCAGGATGAAACCGCGGGCATTTACGTGTTCCAAACGGCTTCCGGGTACCATGCGGGCGATCTGGTGCGCATCAGTGCCGAAAAAACGGTTTATAACGGTGAGGTGGAACTGGAAAACCCGATTTTGATCGAGAAAAAAGGAACGGCCCCTTTGCCGGAGCCGATCGTTCAAAGCGGTGTGGACGAGACGAACCAGGGCCGCTTGATCACTTTGGAGAACGTCGCTATTCAAAATCTGGCGTCGGCTTCACCGGCGGGATCCTTTGAGTTTGACGCCGTCAAAGCGGATGGTTCGAGCGTCAAGGTGCGGATCGACGGAAGAACGGGGATCAGCCAGTCGGCCTTCAGCGAAGCTTACCCGGCGGGAACCCGCGTCAAGGTCACCGGGATCGCCGCGATTTTTAAAGGGGTTTATCAACTGAAGCCGCTCAGCCTGGATCATGTGGTCCATTTTGACAATGCGGCACCGGTTACCCGTGCGGAGCATAACGGAAAAGCCGGACAAAACGTATACAATAAAACTCAGGTTACCGTAGAGTGGGTGTCGGAGGACGAGGGCGGCAGCGGCCTGGATTATACGGAATACCGGGTGAATGGGGGAGCATGGGAGCGGGCCGCCGCTCCCCTCCTGCTTAACAATGACGGCAAGTATGTTATCGAGTACCGGTCGGTGGACAAGGCCGGAAACTTAGAAGAGAGCAAGACGCTTTATGTCAATGTAGACCGTCTGGGCCCTGAAGTAAGTATGACCGGAGAGAAGGCCGTGCTGCAGACGGAAGACAGCGTTCCTTTTACGGTATCGGTTGAGGATCGCGCGAGCGGTGTCAAGAAGTCCGTTTATTATCTGAACGGTAAAAAGATCGCGGATCCCAATCGGCTGCAGCCGTATTATCTCTCGGCCGGGAAGCATACGCTGAGCGTGACGGCCGCGGATGAACTGGGTCATAAGTCTTTTCAAAATTTCATTTTTGATGTGACGATGGACATCGACCATCTCGATGAGCTGGTTGACCTGGGGTTGGAGCAGAAGCGGATCAAGAAGAAGGATGTGGCCGATCTGCTGCAGGCCAAAGTAGCCGCGCTCCAAAAGGCGAAGACCAAAACGGAACGGCATATCCGCTTAAATGAATTAAAGCTGATCGTTCTTGCTCAATCCGGGAGAGGCATGAAATCCGAATTCTCCCTTCTGGTCTATGAGGATTTGAGATACATCGGCAAACAAGCGGGTTAATATCCGCAGCTTCGAGAAGCAGCTCTTTCAATATCAAAAACCGCAGCCCGGTTCAACACCGTGCTGCGGTTTTTTAGGCTAAACAGCTTTGGCCGCCACGGCGGTCGTTTCCACAGACTCCATCAGACTTGTCCCCTGCTCCATATTCCGGATTTCCTGGTTGATTTCTTTATAAATATGCGCCGAATAAAGCAGGAAGCTGACGATGCCGATCAGTACGGGAAGCACGGCGAGGGCGATGGGGATGTAAAGGCTGGTTTCGCCGGCGCTTTCGATTTTTTCCTTCCGCAGATCCGGGTATCTGTCGAAGCGAACGTTCAGGGAGCGGATTTTTCGCTGGGCGTGATGCAAATAAATCTGATTGGCAAAAGCCGCAAACACAACCTGCAGCACGAAATGGGCCGCGATGACCGTCCAGACCACCCCATTCGACAAATAATAGGCGGGAAAGGTCAGGGAACGGATCACATTTACCAGTAGGGATAAACAGACTAAGTAAAGCAAAAAGTACAAGTACAACCCTCTGTACAAAAGCCAGTATCCCCCGAACAGAAACGCGGGCCAGTTCCAGTGACGGTCCTCTCTCCATAGGAGCAGATAATCCTCGGCTCGTTTTCCGACAAAAAGAGTATAGTCCTCTTCGGAAGGTTCCACCGTATTCCTCGGGGTGGAATCAGCGTGATGGTGTGAGGGGGCCGAATGCTGGACAGGAGACAATCCGCCTTCCTCCTTTTCAAATTCCCGGGGTTTTACCGGAGTCCCGCAACTGACGCAAAATTTGTCGTCTTCGTATAAACCCTTGCCGCAATTCGAACAGTACATGGCATCCTCCGTTTGTCTAGAAGTAAATGATATAGTTCCAAAGTACTATTAATTGATATCGGAGATAGAGAAGAGAAAATGAAGATTTGGGGTAAAAAAACTTGGTGCATAATCATTTATGCAAACGATTGACCTAATTGAGAGGGCAATGGTATAATGCACCACATACCAGTTGGAGTAAACGTTTAAGTTAACCGGAGCATTCCGGCAAAGTGTCCCCTGGGCGGAGGCGGATGCAGGGGAACGCTCGAGGGGCTTGTTGCCATATGATGGGGGTAGGGGAACACGCGATTATTTCGGCATGTCTTAACGCAGTCCCTATTTTAAACAGCAACCGTTTTCATAGCCTGCTATAGTGATATAGCCCTCTTTGAAGGGGAGAAGCTTGTTCAGTAGATGAATAGTTTATCCAATAAGATTCATGGAAATGGACCTCCCTTACATGAAATAAGCCGTTTCGTGCGACAATTTATACGATTGGAGTGAATCCCATTGTCCGTACAGAAGGAAATTGACATTACATTCGATTACGGCGATCCCGAGGTTACCGAAGGCGTTTCCGTATTCGATCCCGAGTTCGATGAGAAATATAATTATAAAGGCGACGATTTGGGGGCTGCGTATACCCGGGAGATGACGGTTTTCCGTCTTTGGGCGCCGACGGCCTCGGAAGCCTGGGTCGTGCTGTACGATTCTTGGAACAGCGAGCCGGATCAAACGATAAAAATGACGCGCGACCGGAAAGGAACCTGGGTTGCCGAGAAAGCCGGCGATCTTCACGGTGTTTACTACAATTACAAGGTGCGGATCGGATCGGATGTGAACGAGGCCGTCGATCCCTATGCTAAAGCTGTCGGCGTTAACGGGGACCGGGGCGTTGTCCTGGACCTCCGCCGGACCGACCCCGAACGCTGGTCCAGGGCGAAGCCGGCGTTTGCCTCTCCGGTGGATGCGGTGATCTATGAACTGCATATCCGGGACCTGTCCATGCACCCGGAGAGCGGGATTCGGCATAAGGGCAAATATTTGGGGCTGGCCGAGGCCGGCACGAAAGGTCCCGGTGGAATTCCCACCGGGCTGGACCACATCGCCGGGCTGGGCGTGACCCATGTGCAGCTTTTGCCGGTGTATGACTACTCCACCGAGAGCGTGGACGAAACCCGGCTGGATGAGCCCCATTACAATTGGGGGTATGATCCGAAGAACTTTAATGCTCCGGAGGGGTCGTACGCCACGGATCCCTACTCGCCGACAGCCCGGATCACGGAGCTGAAGCAGTGCATCCAAGCGCTGCATGACAAGGGGCTGCGGGTGATCATGGACGTCGTATACAACCATGTATACGACGGGTATCTGGTCAACTTCACGAAGCTGGTGCCGGGCTACTATCTTCGCCACAAACCGGACGGCACGTTTTCGAACGGTTCCTTCTGCGGGAATGAATGCGCGAGCGAGCGGCCGATGATGCGTAAATTGATCATTGACTCAATCCTGCACTGGAGACGGGAATACCATATCGACGGTTTCCGCTTCGACCTGATGGGACTCCTCGATGTGGATACGATGAAGGAAATCCGCCGCCGCGTCGATGAGATCGATCCGACGATTCTCTTGATTGGCGAAGGCTGGAACATGGACGGCAGCGTGCTCCCGGACGAACGGCGCGCCCATCAGGGGAACGCCTGGCAGCTTCCGGGAATCGGGCAATTCAACGACGGGATACGCGATGCGATCAAGGGCAGCAACTTTGAGGAGAAGGACAGAGGGTTTGTCAGTCAAGGGAGCGGCCTGGAGGACGGGATCAAGCGCGGGGTGGCTGGAGGCATTCGTTACGGCGAAGGCATCGGGCAATATGCGCGGGAGCCGGTGCAGTGCGTCAACTACGTGGAATGCCATGACAATCACACCCTCTGGGATAAACTGGCGCTTTCGGCCGAAGGGGCTTCCGGGGAGCAGCTCCGGCGGATGCACAGGCTGGCTTCCGCCATTGTGCTAACGAGCCAGGGTATTCCTTTTATACACGCCGGACAGGAATTTATGCGTTCCAAGAACGGGGTGGAGAACAGCTACAAATCGCCGGTGGAAATCAACCGCCTGGATTGGGCGCGCTGTGCGGAGCGGCAGAACGATGTGCTTTATGTGGCCAGCCTGATCAAACTGCGCCAATCCCATCCGGCCTTCCGGCTGCGTACGGCCGAGGAAATCCGGGAGCATCTGCGCTTTGAACCGGCTCCGGTGCAGGCGGTTGCTTACACGCTTCGGGACCATGCCGGCGGTGATCCCGATCGGCACCTGTATGTACTGTATAATGGCAATCCGGAGCCGGTCACCTTGGAGCTGCCGGATCTCGGCGCTTGGCAGGTTCACTATGGCGGCGAGTTTGTTCAAAGTTTGTCGGAGCGTAGTCTGACCGTACACGGCATCGGCATGGTCGTTTTACATGTGACCGACTGAACCGAAAAGGCATCCCCGGAATTCACGGGGGAGCCTTTTCATTACGTTTTTACGTAAACGTTTAAGTCATAAGGAATTGGGAGGAGAAGTTTGTGGGGATGGAAAGGGCTTATGTGTTGGGTAGACATGCCTGGCGTACTATCGAGGAAGGTAATGAACGGGAATGGCTGATCGGTAATGGCATCGGGGGATATGCGAGCCACTCCGTTCCCGGCGGCGGTTTCCGGATGTCCCATGGATATCTGGTGGCATCGCCCAAAGCACCCGTTAACCGGGTGCTCGTATTTACGAGAACCCAGGAACAGGTGACGATCGGCAGCAAAACCTATGATTTGACCTCGCAGCAGTATGTGAATTGGCAAAAAGATGGACAGCGTCATTTAAGACGCTTCGTCCTGAACACCGTTCCCGAATACGATTATCAGGTGGAAGACATCTCGATCCGAAAAACGATTGCTTTGGAATACGGACGCAATACGGCGGTTGTTTGCTATGAAGTTACCGGTGGCCGGGAGTCCGCGCTGCTAAACATCGTTCCGTTGTTCAATTTCCGTTCTCCCGGAGAGATTTCGGAGAAAGGGAGCCTCTCGTTCGAGACGGAGCTGACGGGGAACACATTGAAGCTTGTTCCCTCCAGCCAGCGGGAAACGACGATCTCTTTTATGGTATCCGAAGGAGACTATGTGGACAGATCCACATTCCCGGTGACGATGGCGACACCACCCTATTTATATGAAGAGGCCCACTATTACAAGTTCGAGAACCGGAATGGATTCATGGGGGTGGACAATCATTATACTCCTTATGAAATTCATGTTTCGCTGAAACCGTATGAACGAAAGACGTTTTACATAAAGTGTTCCATCGATTCGCTAGATAACAGAGACGGATTCGCGATCGTCCGCGAATACAGGAAGAGAATGGAAGGGTTGGTGGAACGGGCCGGTTACGGCAACCGGTTTGCCGATCGTTTGGTGGAGGCTGCGGATCACTTTATAGTGCAGCGGGAATCGACGGGCCTCAAAACCGTGCTTGCAGGCTACCCTTGGTTTACGGACTGGGGACGGGACACGATGATCGCATTGCAGGGGGTGACGCTGTCCACCAAGCGGTTCGAAGACGCCAGAGAAATTCTGGAATCCTTCTCGCGGTACCTGCGGAACGGATTAATTCCCAACATGTTTCCCGATGATGGCCAGGAACCGCTTTATAATACAGCCGATGCTTCGCTCTGGTATTTCCATGCCGTTCACGAGTATTTGCGATATACCGGAGGACCTGGGGATTACGACTTTATCGAGCAGAAGATTTACCCGACACTTAAGGAAATCCTCGCTGCCTATAAGACGGGAACCGACTTTTCGATCGGAATGGATGACGATGGCCTGATCCATGCGGGCAGTGGTTTGGATCAGGTGACCTGGATGGATGTGAGGGTCGGCGAATGGGTAGTCACGCCGCGCCACGGCAAACCGGTGGAAATCAACGCCCTATGGTACAACGCTCTCCGTGTCATGGCGGGATTGGCGAAGCGTTTTGGCGACATGGAGCCCTATGACGCCCTGGCGCACCGAGTGCAAGAATCCTTCAACCGCCGATTCTGGAATGAACAGGCGGGGTGTTTGTATGATGTGATCGATGTGAACGGGGACGAGAATGACGGCAAAATCCGGCCGAATCAAATCTGGGCGGTCTCGCTCCCGTATACGGCGCTGCCTCCCGAAAAGCAAAAGGCGGTCGTGGACACCGTTTATAAACATTTGTACACGCCTTACGGCTTGCGGTCGCTCTCTTTTGAAGACAAGGAATACAAGCCCCGATATATCGGCAAGCTTATCGATCGGGATGGGGCGTATCATATGGGAACCGTATGGGCTTTCCCGCTTGGCGCATTTATTACCGCCTACTGCAAGGTGAACGGCCACAGCCGGGAAGCTGTGCTTACAGCCAAAGCGATGTGCGAGGTGTTTGAGGATCATCTGCAGGACGGAGCCATCGGGGGGCTTGCGGAAATCTTTGACGGAGAGTTTGCCTGCACGGGCCGGGGATGCTGCACTCAGGCCTGGAGCGTAGGCGAGATTTTGCGGGCGTACACCGAAGATATTCTGCCCTATTTATCCGAAAAAGACAGCAACTGATTCCGATACAGGATCAATGCCGCAAAATAAACTCTTAGTGAGGAGTGGAATTTTGCGGCTTTTTCAATTGGAGAGAAGGACAACATGGGCCACATCCACAATCCGCATTTTTATTTTTCTGATATTTTCTGAAAAAAACGAAATTCGACAATTTTCACCTTACTTTTACAGATATTAGTGATAATATGTGGTCGTAACGATTTGCGCAAACGTTTGAACTAATATGAAGTTACAGGGTGGAGGGGATTTCGATGCAGACGTTGATATGGACAGAACGCGAGCGATTGGAACTTATCGAGCAGGAGGACCCGTCGTGCCGCACTTCCGGGGAGGTAAAAGTAAAAATCGAACTGACGGGAATCTGCGGGACGGATCTCGCCGTAATCGCCGGGAAGGAGCGGGGGATGCCCGGTGTTATACGCGGCCATGAAGCCGTGGGGACCGTCGTGGAAACCGGTGCGGACGTAAAGAGGGTTCGGGTGGGAGACCGCATCGTTATCGACCCGAACCAGAGCTGCGGGGAATGCCGCTTTTGCCGGAAAGGGCAGTTGCATCTTTGCATAGGTCGTTCCGGACAAGGGATGCCAATTGCCGGGTTGAACCTTGCGGGCACGTTCGCCCCCTATTTCGTGACTCATGAGAACTTTGTGCACAGGCTGCCCGAAGGAATGAGCTGGGAAGCGGCCGTTTTGGTGGAGCCGCTCGCCTGTGTCCTGCACAATTTCAGGGCGGCGGGCGTTACCCGGGAAGATCGCGTGCTGGTTCTGGGCTCGGGTCCGATGGGTTTGCTGTGCCAAATCGTAGGTGGAGCGCTCGGCTGCTTCACGGTCGGGACGGAGGTTAACCCGTATCGCCTGTCTTTTGCGCGCCGGTTCTCGGAGCGGGTTGTCTCGCCGGAGGAACTGGGCGGCGCAGAGAACCCACGTTTTCCGCAATCCGGAAAGTTCGATGTGGTTATCGATACGGTCGGGACGCAAATGGACTTGGCCGAGCAATGGGTGGAGCGGGGCGGAAGAATCGTTCCCTTCGGGATTAACGGGAGTTATCAATATGTGCTGACTCCTACCCATTATGTGCAAAATGCCGTGAAAATCATCGGGGCCGGCGAATACCTGCATACTTTTGAGTCGGCGCTGCAGTTTGCGGCAAATCATCGCGAGCTCGCGTCTCTGGTCACCAAGCGCTATCCGCTAACTGAATACGAGTCGGCGATTCAGGAACTTTTGGGATATGAACTCTCCACCGGTGCGCGTCTGCCGGCCGAGACGATGAAAACGGTATTTGTGTTCTAGTCGCCAATATGAAGAATGCTGAAAGGGGATGGGGGGTTATGGCCCGCCAAGAACGCGTGAAATATCTTTACCGGTTTCTGGCTTCACACCGACCTAAGGAAATTCGGCCGATCTGGATACCTGAGATATGGAACGAATGCGGATATGCCAGTATCCTCGACACGAAGCGCGGGGAAATAGAAATAGATCCGGTGCCGTTTCTGTTGCATCATCTTAACTATTTGTTTCAACTGTCCGAATCGTACCCTTTTGAAGAGCAAAGTCTCGACCGCAGTGTCATCTACTCGTCCCTGGTCCGTTATTCCGCCGCATGGGACTACAACCATGACGGCCGCATTCAATCCGGCACTTTTCTTAGATTGATGATCCTGCTTCCGCTGTTGAAGAAGATGGGCGTCAATATATTGTATTTGCTGCCGGTTACAAGATACAGCCAAATGCATTGGAAGGGTGACATCGGCTCGCCCTACGCGATCCATAGTTTGTTCGAGCTTGATCCCGAACTGCACGATTCCTTGTTGGACGGTATCCCCGAATTTACGCTCCACGATGAAATGGCCGCACTCGTTGAAGCCAGTCATCTGCTGGGCATAAAAGTCGTGGTGGATTTTATCCCCAGGGTGACGGCGAGAGACAGCGAGGTTATCGAAGAGCATCCTGATTGGGTGTACTGGATCGGCAAGGAACATTTGGAAGGCTTTCGTCCTCCTCATATTTCCGAACTTGGTTTTTTCGAAGAATGCAGCCCGGACAAGCTCGAAACCATCTATCGCAGCAAGGAAACCGCGGCTTTTTTGTCCAAATTTTCGCCGCCGCCGAACGAATTGAATCCTCTGCTGTGGCAGTGTCTGAAACAACGTGCCCGGCAATCCGGAGAGCCGCTGTTGTCCCTGGTGGAGGAACATATGGGGATTACGACGGCGCCGGCTCATTCCGACTGGGTCAACGATGTTCAACCGATCTGGACGGATATTACGTTTTACAGGCTGTTCAAGGATATTGCGCCGCAAGTCCGGAACCTTGTGCCGCCGAATCAACCGCCGTATGTGTTGTTTGACACGATCAAATGCAATATGTATCCCGGAACGGAACCGAACCGGGACTTGTGGGACATGCTGGTGCAGGCCATTAAATTTAACCTACATGCATACGGTGTCGACGGGTTTCGAATCGATATCGGTCATGTCCTGCCTGTGCCTTTGCTGGAGGAGATGTTCCGGACGATTAAGGAGATCAGACCCAACGCCATCCTCATCAGTGAGGATTTGTTCAACCGCAACCACCGCAAAGCCGCGGGCACCGGCTATAATGTCATGCTCGGGAGCGGCTGGAAGATCATGACGGATATTTCGGTGGAAACGCTGCAGGCTTATCTTCAGGAGCTCCCCGAGCTGGCCATTCATGTATTCGCTTGTTCCGAAACGGCGGATACCCCGCGAATTACCAGTCGTGGAGGGATTCGGCTGGCACGGATGATGAGCGTCTTCAACAGTTTTTTGCCGAATGCCATCCCTTTTCTGACTACGGGAATCGAGATGAACGAAGAGCAGCCTCTGAACTGCGGTCTTGCCGATAATACGGGCGGTGCGGATATCCCGCGGGCTTTTTTCAACCGTCTGGCCATTAACTGGACACACCCGCAGCCCATGATTCCTTTGCTGAGCCGCTTGCATGCCGGCAAGAAGCAATTGGAGCATCTGATCCGTCCCCAAAACTTTTTTCTACCTGATGCCCAGGGAGAAGTATTGATGTACGCCTATCTGAAGGGGAGAGAATTGCTGGTGTGTTGCTTCAATCTAAGTGTCGAGGCTCCGCAGGAAATTCGTCTGAACGCGATCTATCCCGTATCGGACGGCTGGACAGTATGGAGCGATAGTCTGGCCGACCCGGAATTCGCCCTAGTGTCTACTGCCCAAGGCGGACGGGACTGGAGGATGCTGCAGCCCCACCAGGGCATCGTCTTTTACCATCCCCGAATCAAACCGTAAAGACAAAGGAGGTATCGTAAAAATGAGCTCGTACCTGAAAGAATTGGTCATTTGGCATGAATTTGACGGTCCGGGAGACACCTCCATTGAACTGTTGGAGCGCCTATGTCATGAATATTCCCGACAAACCGGTGTTCGGGTCATCCCCGAAGTGATGAATATTGTGGAACTGTCGGCACGGTTGAACCGCATCGGCGAAGGGGGAGCAGCGCCGCAGATGGCCCTGGTTCCGGCGGATATGGCCGGATTCGGGGGGAAAGCGAACTATTCCCGAGTGCCGGAGGAGTTGCTGTCGCTGGCAGCCTCTGACGGTTCGGACCTCTCGGGTTCCATGCGGTCCGAAGGAATCGCCTACGGCCTGCCGGTGCTGACGGGGAATCATCTGGTGTTGTATTGCAACCGGGAGATCTATCCCACCCCTCCGGCCTCGTGGGAAGAGATCGAAGCCGGGGGAAGCAGCTTGATCGATAAAGGACTGATCCCCATTGCCGCCGATCTCCTGGAGCCCTATTCGTTTATCCCGTTTTTGACGGCATTTGGAGGTTGGCCGATGCGGGGAGAAACTCCCTGTCTCGCCAAGAATGAGATGAAACGGGCGCTGCATTTTGTCCGCACACAGTCGGAGCGGGGACTTCTGGCCAGCATGAACGGTTCGACGGAACTGTTGGACAGGTTCATTGCCGGCGAAATCGGCGCGATCATTTGCGGAGAGTGGATCTATAACTATTTGGACCGGCAAATGAAACACAAGCTGGGCGTTGCTCCGCTCCCTTCCGTCCTGGGAAGGCCTTCGCTCTCCATGTCTTCGTCGATTGGGCTCGTTTTTCCCGGCCATTCGCTGGAGTCGGAACTCCGGGAGGAAATCTCCTCGTTTGCCGCCTTCATGCTCGGTGAAGAGAGCCAGACGAGATGGGGCACCGAGGTGCAGCGAATTCCCGTTCACAAGGGGGCGCGGGAGAAGGTGATACGCCAAGCCGGCGCCGATCGGGCGGCCCTGATCCAATTGTTGGAGAACAGCCGTCCCATGCCGATCGAGCCGGCCATGGCTTCCGTTTGGGAAGCGATCCGCGTCGGCCTGTGGTGCTTGATGAATGAAGGAGCTGACTCCGCCTATACTGTGATCGATCGTTATTTTCGGCAAATGGCCGATGTCGTTCAGGCCTAAAAACCAACTAAACGGAAATGAGGGAAAATCCATGAAGACGAGTGTATTTAGCCAAGTTTCAATCGACGGCAAACTGACGTTGGGGCCGGGTCAGTCCAGTAAGCCCTTGTTCAGCCTTTTTGACGGCCGGGATATGGAGTACATTCATAAATTTCGCGGAACCGTAGACGGGATTATGGTCGGAAAGAACACGATTGCTACGGATGACCCTTTTTTGACGAACCGGTATGAAGAGAATAAAAACCCGGTGCGTATCGTACCTACAAGAACGATGGACATCCCGCTGGACAGCCACGTGCTGGCGGATGGGGGACAAACCATACTCGTGACGACAGAACTGGGGAAGGATGAACGCAAGATCGAGCTGCTGCGGGAGCGGGGGAAAGAATGCCTGATTTGCGGTGAAGACAAGGTCGATTTCGTACAGTTGTTTTCCCTGCTGGAACAAAACTACGGGATTCACAGCCTGATGGTGGAGGGCGGCGGATTTCTGAATTGGCACGTGTTCAACGAGGACCTTGTCGACGAGATCATACTGATGCAGCTTCCGATCATTATCGGCGGGGCATCCAATATCACGCTGGTGGATGGTGAGGGCTATTCGCGACTGGATTTTACCAAAAAGTTCAAGGTTGTCGAAGTGCAGCCGAAGGATCATTACACCTTGCTGCGCTATTTGAAGGCGGTATGAATACGGGAGGACAGGTTGGATGAGCGATGAGTTGAGAAAGGATTTTTATAAAAATGTATATAAAATCGCCCTGCCAGTAACTTTACAAAGCCTGATTATGTCTTTGCTCACGCTCACGGACCAGTTGATGGTGGGACAGTTGGGCGATGTGGCCATCGCCTCCGTCGGGATGGCCACGAAAATATACGGAGTGATCTCCGTCGTGCTGGCCGGCCTTGCGGCGGGCGTTTCGATCTACGCGGCCCAGTTTTGGGGCAAACAGGACCGCAAGAGCATCTCCCAATTACTCGGGATCGGATTGGTAGCCGGGTTTGCACTGTCGTTCCTGTTTACGCTGCTTGTGCTTTTTGAGCCCCAGCTTTGTCTGAAATTGTTTACGACGGACGAGCGGATTCTGGGAGAAGGCTATATCTTTCTGCAGATCATCTCGCTAAGTTATGTACCGACATTGTTTACGATGATGTATTCCGCGATTCTCCGAAGCACGACGCACGTTAAATTGCCGATGTTCGTCAGTTTGTTTACAGTAGGGCTTAACATTGTGCTGAATTACATGCTGATCTTCGGTAATTGGGGATTTCCGGAACTGGGATTGAAGGGATCGGCCATCGCCACGTTAACCTCCAGAATCGTGGAGTGTTTGTTGATCATTGGAGCCGTCTACAAGTTCAAGCTTCCGGGTTCGGTCGATTTCGGCAGCCTGTTCGGGATTCCCAAGCCGCTCCTGAAGAAGTTCATTCAAACGACCTATCCCATCATCCTGACCGAATTTATCTGGGTGATGGGCGAGACGGCCTACGCTATGATCTATAGTCGGATGGGAACAACGGAAATGACGGCCATGACGATCACCTTCCCGCTGCAAGGCATCTGTATCGGCTTGCTGTCGGGCCTGGCCAGCGCTGGCGCGGTAATGGTCGGCAACAAGCTTGGGGCCGGGGAGGAAGAAACCGCCATGGAGTACGCCAAGCGTTTCATCGCTTTGGGGATTTCGGTTTCCCTTGCCGTCGGTCTGGTGATCGCCGCAGCTTCCCCTTGGTATGTTTCCTTCTTTAACATTTCAGGGGAGGCCCATCGCTTGGGGATTTACCTGGTTTGGGTATTTGCCGCTTTCTTGTGGGTCAAGGTCGGAAACATGATCATGGCCGGGGGGATTCTGAACAGCGGCGGAGACAGCAAGTTCGTATTCGCCATGGAATCGACGGCGACATGGCTGATCGGAGTTCCGTCAGGACTGCTGCTATCGTTTGTCTTCAAACAACCGGTCTATCTGGTGTATCTTGTGCTATCCCTGGAGGAGGTTGTACGCTTCGGGATCGGCATGTGGCGTATCCACTCCCGCAAATGGATCAAAAATTTGGTGAGCGATATTGCCGCGTAAGTAGCCGTTAGATTGCTTTCCCGAATGGGCGATATGGAACAGCCGCAGGATGAACGTGGGCAAGGCCTACATCCTGCGGCTTTTTTTCGTTTCTATATAGGTTGAACTAAAGAATTGGCGTTGGGGAAGGATATGAAATAGTTTCGGAGATACGTTGCCGACATCCATAATTGTAGATATTAAGCCCTACCGTCGGAGTTTACATCATTAACGGGAAAATCTCCCGTTAATGTACCGCTCTTGGCTCTTCGATCGGATTTAGCTGGAAAAACTCCATCTATTTCGCGGCCCTATTGCCGATATACACAATTTCAGGCGAATTAGCGGGAGGTTCTCCAGCTAATTCGCCTCTGCAGCCGCATACGCACCAAATAAACGGGAAGAATTCCCTTTAATTCAAATGAGTTGCAGGTGAAGAGTGTGAAAAGAACCCTCTATATCGCTACCCATTGCCCCATTAGACATCGTAGTAGGAGAAAATGAAAATCCGCTGCGTCAATTATAATTTGGAGTGAGTGAGATACTCGAAAAGTACGCAGTCTCAAGCCCACAGACATCCAAACCCGTATTAAGCCCACGGCTATCAAGGTGCCTAGTGCACTACCAACTCCAAAAGATGCAAAATCTGCAGGAATTTCTAGCGATTTGGGAGAAACGAGCCTATGTCGTCGAAAATTCCTGCAGAGGATTTGCAGGAATTTTCAATTTTTTGTTCCGAATAGGAAAAAAACCTGCAGATTTGCAGGAATTCTTGCTAGTCAAGGTTGTCTGACGGGGCACTAGTATGCAAATCATTAGTTCAAAGTATATATATAACTCATTTTAGAGCGGAATGAACCTTTTTTATTGTTTGATTGTTATAAAAGTAACGTAACCGAGAGAGGGACGATGCTGAATATCCCGTCGGAAGCCGGAGCGCAGACAACATTGTAGAGGAGGTGGTCATTACCCCTACTCAAATCAGGCTGAACATACGGAATAAAGGACGAAAGGCACAGTTGCCGTATCAAAATTATCAGTTGGAAGTGGGCGGAAAAGTCCTCGAGGGTGGAATTTGGCTATCACCCGAGTCGGATTTGCCCATACTTCGCTTTGAACGAAATGCGGAACTGGTGATCATTCCGACGACCCCGATCGCCTTAATTGGCAAATACAAAGTGTACAGACACGAAGGAAATAAAACGCCGTTTCTTTTGAGCAATGTATCGACGAAACATCAGAATTTGACCACGCAAATCGGTGTATATCCGGTAAAATGGACCGTTTACTTGTTCTATTACACGACTGAAGATCCGGAAAAGGAAACGAGGGTAGAATTGCAGCCCTAGGTCTTGCTGAACCGCCCGGATGTTTATAACTGCGTCATTATTGTAAAAAAAGGACAGATCCCAAATTCAACGGGAATCTGTCCTTTTTGCTTATACCGTAACCGACGCTCTTTGCGCCCGGATTTCGCCATGGGCGCCGACGGTGTAGCTGTTGTCGTAAATCCGGATCGCGGCCGGCACATCGGTCTCGTTCGTCACGATGATGCTCTCTTCAGTGACGTTGACATTCAGCGTCGCGCCGCGGAACATAACGTTGAAAGAGAACGACTTCCAGTGCGACGGAATGAACGGCTTGAGCACCAGTTCGTCGTTTCGGACGCGCAGACCCGCAAAGCCCTGAATAACGGACATCCAGGTCCCGGCCATGCTTGTCGTATGGCAGCCGTCCTCGGTGTCGTTGTTGTAGTTGTCCAGATCCAGCCGGGCGGTGCGCAGGTACATCTCGTATGCCTTCTCCTGGTAGCCGAGCTCGCAGGCGATTATCGTATGCAGGCAAGGGGAGAGGGAGGACTCGTGAACGGTGATCGGTTCGTAGAAATCGAAATTGCGTTTTTTCGTTTCCATATCGTATCGGTCGCCCAGGAAATACAGGCCCTGCAGCACGTCGGCCTGCTTGATGTAACAGGAGCGCAGGATCCGGTCCCACGACCAGTTCTGGTTCAGCGGTAGGTTCTCCGGCGGCAGTTCCTTGACCGGTACGATGTCCTTGTCGAGAAAGCCATCCTGCTGAAGGAAGACGCCCCGTTCCTCATCCACCGGGTAGTACATATTATCGATAATATGGCGCCATTTTGCGGTTTCTTCTTCCGTCAGCTTGAGCTTGTCGACCAGCTCCAGGTAGCGGGCGTTTTCGTTGGCCTTGAGGTAATCCAGCACCTCCAGCGTATACTCCAGCGTCCAGACCGCAATCCGGTTCGTGTACCAGTTGTTGTTGACGTTGTTTTCGTACTCGTTCGGCCCGGTAACCCCAAGGATGACGTACTTGCCTTTTGCGTTGGAGAAGTTCACGCGCTCTTCCCAGAAACGGGAGATTTCCGCGAGCACCTCCAGGCCGTACTGGCTCAGGTATGATTTATCCCCTGTATAATTCACATAGTTATAAATAGCGTAAGCGATCGCCCCGTTGCGGTGGATTTCCTCGAAAGTAATCTCCCATTCGTTGTGGCATTCTTCCCCGTTCATGGTTACCATCGGGTACAGCGCGCCTTTAGTAAAGCCGAGCTTGCGGGCGTTCTCCTTGGCTTTTTCGAGATGCTTGTAGCGGTAGATCAACAGATTGCGGGCGATGCCGGAATCCGCGGTGCTGAGATAGAACGGCACGCAATACGCCTCGGTATCCCAATAGGTGCTGCCGCCGTATTTTTCGCCGGTAAAGCCCTTCGGCCCGATGTTTAAGCGGTCGTCTTCCCCGGTATAAGTTTGGTTCAATTGGAAAATATTAAAACGGATGGCCTGCTGCGCCGATACATCGCCTTCGATAATGATGTCGCTGCCTTTCCATTTCTCGGTCCACGCCTCCGCCTGTTCGCGAAGGAGGGTATCGAAGCCGGCGGCGTACGCTTCAAGGAGCGCTTGTTTGCCGGCGTCGACGAGTTGTCCCAGCCCGTGGTTGCGGGAGGTAACGTTCGCGACGTATTTGTATAGCGTAAGGGTTTCGCCCTGTGCAATGTCAAAAGCGGCTTCCGCGGAAACGAATTTCTCGCGTTCGGACAAATACGGTTCAAACTCGAGCTTCTGCCCGTTCTTGAACACATCGAAAGTCATGATGGACGTAACGTGAAAATCCAGCTTCTTCGTCTTCAAGGTCAGATAGGACAGATCGGGTGCGGCCTGCTTCTCCACCTCAAGCCAGAACTTCTCGTCATAGTTGGAATCCTTGTTCTGCACATCCCCATCCAGGTAAGGCATGAAGCGGATACTGCCGGAGAAGTTCAGCGGCGTCACCGCATAGCGGATCGCCCCGATTTCCTGACGCTTCATACTGACGAAGCGGACGGCTTCGACCTGAACTTCTTTGCCGTCTTTCAGAACGGCCACAAAGCGGCGGGAGAGGTAGCCCTCCTTCATATTCAACTGGCGAACGAAGTCCTTTACCTCGCATTGGGCGAGATCAAGCGGGGTGCCGTTGATCAGAACGTGAATACCGATCCAGTTCGTGCTGTTGAGCACTTTGGCAAAATACTCCGGATATCCGTTCTTCCACCAGCCGACCCGGGTTTTGTCGGGATAGTAGACTCCGGCCATATAGCTTCCCTGGAGGGACGGGCCGCTGTACTGCTCCTCAAAATTGGCGCGCTGGCCCATATAACCGTTGCCGATGCTGAAAATGCTCTCGGAAATTTCATGCAGGGCGGGATCAAACGACTCCTCAATAATCGACCATTCGTCCATTTTAAGATATTGTCTCATGTGTACCGGCTCCTTTTAAGTCATCTAATGAATTAAGATATGAAAAAAGCGGACATTTCTTGCTGCAGACGGGCAACCGTCATATTCTCCAGTGAAGGGATCACGAGATTGGCCCTGCCCAGCGTGGCCGGCGAACCGATACCGACACTGCGCATACCGGCCCTTTGAGCCGCTTCAATTCCCGCCTCGGCATCCTCAAAGACGACGCATTGTTCAGGCGGTATTCCCAGTCCGGCGGCGCCAAGCACAAACACTTCGGGATCCGGCTTGGCGCTGGACGTCTTGGTTCCGTCGATGATAATGTCGAAGTATGGGGTGAGCCCCGTGTTGTCGAGAATGGTCATGGCGTTTTTGCTGGCGGAGCCGAGGGCCACTTTTAAACCGCTTTCTCGGCAATCTTTAAGAAAATGAAGAGCTCCCGGCAAGATTTCCTCCGGGCCCATCTTCGAGATGGCCTCAACATACCAACTGTTTTTGCGCGCCGCCAGTTCCTGCTTCTCCGAATCGCTTCTTTGCAATTGGCCTATCGAAAGCAAAATATCGAGTGAGGCCATCCGGCTGACACCTTTTAGTCTCTCATTATCGGCTTGCGTAAATGCAAAGCCTAACTCGGCCGCCAGGCGTTTCCACGCTTCGTAATGGTACTTGGCGGTATCGACAAGTACACCGTCCAGATCAAAAAGACAAGCCTTAAGGGTACTCATGTAGTTTGTCTCCTTTCGTTGTGTTTAGCGCAAACGTTTGAACAAGCTGCAAAAAATAAAAGAAGCAAGCAATCTGCTTCAATTATTTTTTCAAGTGATGGTGCCCTATCATTTCTGCTTCGGCATATTGTACATGGACGATTCCCTGATCATTAAGCGATGGGGAATAATATGCCGCTTCCGGTAGCTGTTATCGTTGCTGTTCTTGATCGCTTGAATCAGAACTTGCGAGGCCGTATATCCCAAGTTGTAGATACCGATGTCTATACTGCTGAGCGGTGGCGTGGACAGCTCCGATAACGGAATATTGTTAAAGCTGACCAGACACAGATCTTTCGGTACACTGTAACCCAATTCATGGAGACCGCGCAGAACCCCAAACGAAACCACGTCGTCGATCAGAACGATCGCTGTCGGACGGTCCGGCAGATTCATGAAGAAAGACATGGCCCGGTAACCGCTGTCCTGCAAAAAATCCCCCTCAACAATCCACTCCGCTCGAGATTCCAAACCGGAATCGCGGAGGGCGTCCAGATAACCCGTCAGCCGATCTTGGGATACGATAAGCTCAGGAGGGCCGCTGACGAATCCGATTCGCTCATGTCCTAAGGAAATCAAGTGTTTGGTGGCATCGTAAGAAGCCTGTACGTTATCGTTATCGACCGATAAAATATCGGGATACTGTTCGCTGCGACCGATCAATACAAAGGGATGGCCGCCTTCATGCAGGAAATCGATAACAGGGTCATCTTTTCTCGAATAGAGAAGAATCACTCCGTCTACGCGGCGTCCATTCAGCAGTCTGGATGCACCCTCAACCTCTTCCTTTTCGTTCGCTCCGGAGCTGATCAGGACATCATAGCCGAGACGGCTCGCCTGGGTCACTATTCCGCGGATCAACTCCATGAAGAAAAAGTTGGAGAACAATTCTTCAGCCGACTTCGGAAGCATGATGCATATGCTGTTTGTCGTTTTGGATACGAGGCTTTTCGCCATGATGTTCGGATGGTATCCAAGCTGATCCATGATGTACTTTACTTTTCGCGAAGTTTCAGCACTGATTCTGGGATGATTGGACAGCACTCGGGACACTGTGGAGGGCGATACTCCGGCCTTTTTGGCGACGTCTTTTATAGTTACAGCCATAAAGAACCTCCTTGTGGAACCGTTTGCCTTACATTGTAATATTAATCGATACCTTGCGGAAAGTAAATAGACCCACGGTGGCATGGCCGATAGAAAGAAGGCCTGACCCCACTCGGACAGGAAGGGACAGGCCGTGTTCATTATGGTGCGTTATTTCGCTTCCGTTAATACAGCATACCCGTAAGCCGGAAGCCGGACGCTTAGTTTGCCGTTAAGCGCTTCCCAGGTTTCGCCGCTCAGCGTATCCCGCCATATTTTTGTGTCTGTGGTCAGTTCCAGGGTCTGGCCGGCATCGTAATTGTTCAGCAGCACAAGAACGCGCTCATCGTCGATTCTGCGCTCATAGGCCAGTCTGGACCCGTTTTTCTCCGCGAGAAGGAAACGGATGGAGCCGGTGCGCAGAGGAGTGAGTTGCTTTCGCAGGTCAATCAGGTTCCGGTAAAATGCAAACAAGTCATGGTCCTGCCGCTGCGGATCCCATTCCATGCACTTACGGCAATCGGGATCGGCTCCGCCGTCCAGGCCCACTTCGTCGCCGTAGTAAATGCAAGGCGTACCGTTGTAGGTGAACAGGAACATGGCGGCCAGTTTCATTTTGTTTTTGTTGCCTTCGCAAAGGGTCAGCAGGCGCGGAGTATCGTGGCTGTCCAGCAGGTTGAACGTCACTTCGCTCGCCTGAAGCGGATAGCGGGAGATCTGCTGGCCGATGGCATTGGCGAATCCCAGTGCATCCAGTTTGCCGCGTACCACAAAATCGAGTACCGCTTCCGTGAACGGATAGTTCATGACGGCATCGAACTTGTCGCCTTGCAGCCAAGGGGAGGATTCATGCCAGATTTCGCCCAGAATGTAGGCTTCCGGGTTGGCATTTTTGACGACCTTGCGGAAATCCCGCCAGAATTCATGATCCACCTCGTTAGCGACATCAAGTCTCCAGCCGTCAATGCCCACCTCTTTGATCCAGAATTCCGCTACTTTAAGCAAATAAGCCTTAACTTCGGAATTTTTCGTATTCAGCTTCGGCATAAGCGGCTCAAAACCAAAGGTATCGTAGCTAGGAATACGGTCCTTCACCTCGAGCGGATACTGACGGATGTGGAACCAATCCTTATAGCGCGACTGCTCCCCTTTTTCCATGACATCCACAAAAGGGGCGAAGGTTTTGCCGGAATGATTGAACACGGCATCGAACAGAACGCGAATGCCTCGTTTGTGGCAGGCGGCAACCAATTTTTTGACCGTTTCGATATCGCCGAAATGCGGGTCGATGCGCATATAGTCGGCCGTATCGTATTTGTGGTTCGTCGTGGCTTCGAATAGCGGCGTGAAGTAAATCGCCGTAATTCCAAGCTCGCTCAAATGGTCGAGGTGATCGATTACTCCTTGCAGGTCGCCCCCAAAGAAGTTATCGCGCTCCGGTTTGCCGCCCCAGGGCAGCGCGCCTTCGGGGTCATTGCTCGGGTCGCCGTTGGCGAAGCGTTCGGGGAAGATCTGATAGAAGACCGCATCTTTTACCCAATCCGGCACGGTAAATACATCTCCCGGATTAATATACGGAAATTCAAACAACCGGTCCGGAATGACGGGGCGCTCGGGCGTGAATTCGCTTTCAGTCATCCATACCCGATCTTCCCCGGATTTCAGCAAAAAGCCGTACTTCAAACGGCGAAACGGCGGTTTGATCTCACAGGTCCAGTAGTCGAACAGCCCGTCGGAGATAAATTTCGTCATCGGGACCAGTTCTTTTGTCTCATCCCAGGCATATTTATCCCCGGCAAATGCATATACCTCGCTGAGATCGTTCTTTTTGGCCCGCAGGCGGAGATGAATCGTTTCCTGGTCGTAAGCGTAGCACCAGTTCAGTTGGGGACGATGGTAAACCGCTTCAAGAAGCATGAAATAATTCCTCCTTCACTAAGAGAATTTTTTAGCAACCAGAAAACACTGTTACGCAGCCAGGCTTATATCCCGTTATTTGCCGTTAGGATGTGCGAACTTGATTATAATATAAGGGACTAAACTAAACCGGGCACCGCGGAACAAGAAAAGGCACACCCGGGCTATTAAGCGAAGCCGAGGATGTACCTTGTGGATAACAGTGCCTTCAAGTTAGGATCGGTCAAGATTATAGCATTGTTCAAACAATTGCACAAGGCTCAAAACGAATCTTCAATTCGAGTTAAATTGCGATATAGGGAGCAAACAGGAGCATTTTCAAGCTATGCGGATAAAAGATCACAAAAACGATCTGTGCAAACGTTTTTACAAACTTCGCGGTGTGTTGTATGATAGTTTTAGATGTAAAGCGCTTTCCAGTCGAGGGAATCGATAAATCCCGCGAGATTACGACAAAAACTACATTTTTTCTCGACATTATGCGAAAACGTTTGCGCTTTTTCTTGGAAGTGAAAAGTTTCTATACAAAATCAGGAAGGGGTTCGCTTTATGAAAATGAAGAAAATGTTAGCGCTCATCGCATCTTTGTCCATGGTCGTATCCTTTACGGCTTGCAGCTCGGGCAGCAAAGGCGGCAATAGTGAGAGTGCGCCAGCTCCCGCAAATCAGACGACGGAGAATACGGGAGACGGCACAAAAACCGCCGAAGGTGAAATCGCTCCCGAAGAAGGGGCGGAACTGCTCATCTGGGAGAGCCGGGAGGAAAGAGTCTTCGCCGACGAACTGATCAAGCAATTTGAAGCCAAGTATGGCGTCAAGGTGAAGATCGAAGAAGTGGCGCCGACCGACCAGATCGGCCGACTGACGCAGGACGGCTCGGCAGGTCTTGCCGCCGATGTGTTGATCGTACCGCATGATCATATCGGGAATGCCGCGACTTCCGGGCTATTGCTGGCCAATGACGTTTTTGAAGAAGAAACCAAGAAGAATAATACGGAGCTCTCCATCCTGGGCGCGACTTTTGACGGTGTGCTGTACGGATACCCCAGAGCAGCCGAAACGCCAGCGTTGTATTATAATAAATCGCTTGTGAAGGAAGCGCCCAAGTCCTTTGAAGATGTAATCGCCTTCAGTAAAACATTTAACGATGTTAAAAAGAAAAAGTACGGGATTATGTGGGAAACCGGCAATATGTACTTTAACTATCCGTTTATTGCTTCCGGCGGAGGCTACCTGTTCGGGGACAACGGAACCAATAAGGATGATATTGGGGTGAATAATGCCGGAGCCCTGGAAAGTTTGAAAGTATACCAAAGCTTGAAGGAAATTCTCCCCATCAACAGCGGCGACATTAACCCGGACGTGAAGCGCGGTTTGTTTACCGCAGGGGATATCGCCATGGACATCAATGGCCCGTGGGAACTCGCCGGGTATAAAGCGGCTCTTGGAGATAAATTGGGGGTAGCTCCAGTTCCGACGATAGCTGGCAAAAAGGCCGTGACGTTCTCGGGAATCAAAATTTACGTGGTCAACTCGTTTACGAAGTATCCGAACGCGGCCAAACTTTTCGCCCATTTCGCCTCATCGAAGGAAGCACAGCTCTTGTTGAACGAGAAAGTCGGCTCCGTGCCGACGAATCTCGAAGCGCTTGAAACGGAGCAAGTCAAAAATGACGAATTCGTCTCCGCTTTTGCGGCCCAGATCGCATCTTCCCAGCCGATGCCGAGCATTCCGGAAATGTCCAATGCATGGGCACCGTTAAACGCCGCATTTCCAGAAATTTGGGACAGTGGAAAAGATCCTAAAGAAGCGATGGATAAAGCCGCTACGCAAATCAAGGACCTGAATAACGGGGTTTCCGCAGAATAACAGCAGATGCTGCTCCGCGAGAACTGGAAATTACCCGCCGCTGCCAGCGGCGGGTAATTTCCTCGGTTTCCCAAGGAGAGGAGAAGGTGAGGGCTATGAACAAACATCGTAATAACGCTACTATTCTATCGATATTGGGTATGGGATTGGGGCAGATTTATAACCGGCAGTTTATTAAAGGTATCATTTTTTTACTATTTGAAGTTGTCAGCGGATACTATTTCATCAATAACCTGGGCAGAACGTTCTGGGGAATCTTCACATTAGGCGAAGTCCCCAGACGATTGATTAAAGGGAAATGGGTCGACGGGGACGACTCTATCGTTATTTTGGTGACCAGTTTGATCACCCTGATTTTTTTGGCTATTTTTATAATCGTTTATGTGATGAACGTGAAGGATGCCAGAAATGTGGGAGGGGCTAGAGATCGGGGCAAAACGCCGAATAACTTCAAGGAGTCGGTACAATACGTTCTCGATTACAAGTTTGCCCAAGCGTTTTTGACAATTCCGGGCATCGGGATTTTGTTCTTTACCGTTATGCCGATCATTTTCATGGTGATGCTGGCGTTCACGAACTATTCCGCGCCCAAGCACATTCCGCCGGCCATGCTGGTTGACTGGGTAGGATTCGATACGTTCAAAAATCTGGTCGCCCTCAAAACCTGGAGCCATACGTTCTATGGCGTGCTGACCTGGACGATTATCTGGGCGATTTTATCTACCATCACCACCTATTTCGGCGGCATGCTTGTCGCCTTGCTGATCAATCAAAAAGGAATCAAGTTCAAGGGGCTATGGAGAACGATTTTGATTCTGCCGTATGCCATCCCGCAAATGATCTCGCTGCTTGTCATGAGAAATATGTTTAACGGCCAATTCGGGCCGATCAACCAATATCTCCAGTACTTCGGACTGGACGGATTGCCGTGGTTAACAGACCCGTTCTGGGCAAAAGTGACGGTTATCGTCGTGAATATGTGGGTGGGGATACCGGTCTCCATGCTGCTTATCATGGGGGTATTGACCACGATTCCAAAAGATTTGTACGAGGCGGCCGAGGTGGACGGGGCCACCGGATTCCAGAAATTCAGGATCATCACCCTGCCGATGATCCTGTTTACCACCGCACCGATTTTGATTACGCAGTTTGCCGGCAACATCAACAACTTTAATGCGATTTTCCTGTTGACCAACGGGAACCCGGTTAACGGGGACTATCAATATGCCGGCTCGACCGACCTGCTGGTTACGTGGCTCTATAAGCTGACGCTGGATCAAAGAAAATATAATATGGCCTCTGCCGTAGGCATTATTATCTTCCTGATCATCGCCTCACTCTCGATCTACAGCTATCGTCGGACCAAATCATTCAAAGAGGAGGACATGATCCAATGAGTGCGCGGAAAATAGGAAATGCCGTACGGCTAACTTCGAGTTACATTGTTCTGGTTGTTTTAGCGATATGCGCACTATATCCGGCCCTTTGGGTCATCCTAGGCTCGCTGCGGCCCGGAAGGGCGCTGTACAGTAAATCGCTGTTCCCGGAATCTCTTACCTTTGAGCATTACAGGGAATTGTTCACATCGCATACGATTTTGTTCGGGCAATGGTATATGAATACGCTAAAAGTGTCCATCTTCTCCACCATACTTGGCGTATTTCTTACGCTGCTCACAAGTTACGCCTTCTCGCGCTTCCGGTTTCGCGGCCGGAAAAACGGGTTGTCGGTTTTGCTGGTGTTAGGCATGTTTCCGGGTTTTATGAGCATGGTTGCCATCTTCCTGTTATTGCTTTCGATGAACATGCTCGATTCTCATTGGGCTCTCGTTATCGTTTATGCCGCCGGAGCGCCGATTGGAGGCACCTTCATCGCCAAGGGGTTTCTGGATACTATTCCAAGATCGCTTGATGAAGCGGCCAGAATCGACGGTGCCAGCAATTTCATGATATTCTGGAGAATTATTCTGCCGCTGTCCAAACCGATGTTAACCTACGTCGGATTAACTCAATTCGTCGGTCCGTGGGTTGACTTTATCTTTGCGCGTCTGGTGCTGCGTACCAAGGAAAACTGGACGGTCGCCGTCGGTATGTGGGACTTGGTCAATACGAATACAAATTCGAACTTTACGCTGTTTGCCGCCGGAGCGGTGCTGATCGCCGTACCGATTACCATCCTGTTTATGTTCCTGCAGCGGCTGCTTGTGGATGGCTTAACTTCCGGGGCAAGTAAAGGATAATCCAAAAATTTATATCTCCGTACAAATCAGTCATGAGGATATAGCTTCAGCCAAGCTGAGCAGCTATATCCTTTCTTTACATAGTTAAAATTAAATCGGTTCCAGTAACCAGTTCTATTCACTAGGGGGCAGAGACATATGAAGTTTGGCCGATTCCTTCAATTTAAGTCCGTTGGCATGAAGCTGTTTGTTATGGTATTTGGAGTCATTATGATTTTATCGGCAATCCTCGGATTAAGCTCGTACGTTATGTCGAAGGAGATTATCCGGGGCCAGGTCGGATCGGCGGCTTCCCAGGCCATCGAACAGGCTGCGGACAAGTTGGACTTCCTGTTTTCGGGCTATGAATCGATATCAAGGCAGATGGCGGTAGATCAAATCCTGAAGGAGGATTTGGAGACGGTCACGCGGCAAGATGTCGATATTATCCGAAAAACGGAGGCGGAAACGAGAATAAAAAACAAGCTCAACGCCATGAAAGGTTCGGACGAGCGCTTGATTGGCATTCGGCTGGTCAACAAGGATTTTTCCAACAATTACGCGACATCCGGGGCCAGCGGTACGCAGAGAAACGACGGGGTGGAAAGCCGGATCGCTGCGATTGCTCAAGCCGCCGGCAAGCCAGTCTGGATTCCTGGGCTAAAGAAAGGTTTTTTTGATACTTCGAATGAACCGACCATTACGATGGGAAGGGTTCTAAAGAATCTGAATCATCCGGAAGCGGAATTTGTCCTGCTGATTGAGATCAAGAGTGCGGCTTTGACCGAGACGCTGGCCAATTTGAAGCTCGGGGATTCCGGCCAGACCAACGTCCTTACGCCCGATAATACGATTGTACATGCGTCCCGTCCGGAATTGATCGAGACAAAGTCCGCCCTCGATTTGGCGGAAGCGCAGTTTTCCGGCAGTTCGGCCTCGTTCGCCGCGTCAGACGAACACGGGATTCGCCAACTGGTGGTTTACAAGCAGTTGGAGACCGCTCCCTGGCGGCTTATCGGATACGCTCCGGAAAGCGATTTTCTGAGTGCGGCGGACAAGCTGTTGTACGTTTCCTTGTTTGTGATGGGGTTGGCCATCGTGGTCGCTTTGGGCATCGGGTATTATTTGTTCCGCAACGTCGGGAAGCCTTTGCAGAAGCTATCCCGGTTGATGGAGGAAGGAGAGCGGGGCAACCTGAAAGTCCGGGCGAATTTTAAAGGCCGGGACGAAATCGGCCGGCTCGGGCAAAGCTTCAATAAAATGTTGGAGCAAATCTCGTGGTTGGTGGAGCGGATTCAGCGGTCGACGCAGGAGCTGTGGCTGACCGCCGATACATTGGCCCAGGCCTCCCGGAATACGGCGACAACGGCAGGAGAGATTGCGGCCGCCACCGAAGAGATCGCCCAAGGATCCTCCAGCTTGGCGGAGGAGGCGGAGAAGGGAAACAGTTTGACGGACGAGATCGGCATGAAGATGGCCCAAGTCATCCATTTAACCGAACTGATGGATACTTCCGCCGGAAGGATCGTCCAGGTGAGTGAACAAGGGCAGGAGAATATGGGACGGCTGGTGGAGAAGACGGAAGACGTATCCCGGATGACCGCAAGGGTAGAGGAGAACTCCGGAAAATTAAGCCAAATCACCCTTTCAATCCGCGGCATTTTACAACCGATGATTGAAATGACCCGTCAAACTCAAATTTTGTCACTTAACGCCACCATAGAAGCTTCACGCGCCGGGGCTGCGGGAAAAGGCTTTTCGGTGATCGCGGAACAAATCCGCAAACTGTCGGTGCAATCCAACGATTCGATCCGGAACGTCTCCGCGATGACTGAAGAAATCCAGTCAGCCATTGAGAATACGGTAAACGTTCTTCAGGAAATAACACCGAAGTTTCGGGAACAACTCGAATCCGTAACATCCGCTTCCTCCATCTTTCGGGGCGTAGGCCGCGAAATGGATGGTTTTGCCCGAGAGCTGCAAAGCGCTTCCGCTTCCGTCGGCGAGTTAATGGGCGCTCAATTGGCTTTGCGGGATTTCGTCGCGAACGTAAGCTCCGTCGTACAGCAGAGCGGGGCTTCTACCGAGGAGGTGGCCTCCATGGCCTCGGGGCAATACCGTGTCAGTGAGGAGCTGGTCGGCCTGTCCCGCCGTTTGAAGGAACTGTCGGAATCGCTTAAGCAATCCTTGAATGTGTTTGAACTGAACTCAGGCGAGCAAGCGGACTCAAAAGATGAAGCCGAATGAGAAATAATGATTTTGTGCAAACGTTTTAACAAAACCGCCTCAATCATAGAATGGATTTAGATTGCATTTTGGGGGAAAGCCGCGGGTGAAGATAATTTGGAGAAAGAACAGGGAAACAAGAAGCTTTCGTTATTTGCTTTGACCTGGCCCATTTTTGTTGAAATGTTGCTCGGCATGCTGATGGGAAATATCGATACTTTAATGCTCAGCCGCTTTTCGGAAGAAGCGGTGGCCGCCGTCGGCGTAGCGAATCAAATTTTGTTCTTTGTGAACTTGATGTTCAACGTGGTGTCCGCGGGTACGAGCGTGCTCATTTCCCAAAATCTAGGGGCTGGGCGGGACAAGTCGGCATTGGAAGTCGCTTCGGTGGCCATCGTGCTCAATTTACTGTTCGGGATGTTGACCAGTTTGCTTCTGCTGGGAGCGGGACGTGCGATCTTTGGGTGGATGAATCTTCCCCAGGAGCTGGCTCCCTCCGCCTGGACCTACTTAATGATCACGGGCGGATTTGTGTTTGTTGAAGCGGTCAGGCTTACTTTAGCCACCATTATGCGAAGCTACGGACTGACGCGAGTTACCATGTATGTCGCTTTTGGAATAAACGCCGTACACCTGGCCGGGAATTATATCGCCCTGTATGGCTCCTTGGGTGCGCCTTTTTCGGGGGTATCGGGGGTTGCCATCTCCACCGTGCTGTCGCGGTTGGTCGGCTTGGCGTTTTTGTTCGTCGTGATCAAACTCAAGACGGACTTCAAGTGGCGGATGCGGGGGATCCATGCGAAAGACCTGCGGGAACATGCCGGAGGATTGTTCAAAATCGGCATCCCGACGGCGGGGGAAAGCTTTTTTTCCACCATGGCGCAAATTTGCATTACCTCTTTTATCGCGCTTTTGGGAACCCAGGCGCTCTCAGCCAAAATATACGCCCAAAATCTCGGAATGTTCAACAACCTGTTTACCTTGTCTTTGGCTTTGGCCACGGAGATCATGATCGGCAGGTACATTGGAGCCAAGCTATTTGACGAGACCTATAAGCGGGGAAAAAATTACGCCTGGTTCGCATCGTTGATCTCCGCGGGCTCCGCTTTGTTGATCGCTTCGTGTTCGGGTTTTCTGGTCGGGTTGTTCACCAACGATACGGACACGATCCGGCAAACGGTTCATTTATTGTGGCTTGCCGTTCTGCTGGAGGCCGGGCGCGCGGGGAACCTCATCCTTATCAACGCGCTGCGTGCGGCGGGCGACGTCAAAGTTCCGGTATATATCAGCGTCTCATCGGTTTGGATCATTAGCGTCTCCCTTTCCTACGTTCTAGGGGTGTATTTAGGCTGGGGCATGATTGGCGTGTATATCGCGTTTATCGCGGATGAGTGGGTGAAGACATGTTTGCTCCGGATCAGATGGAAATCGCGCCGCTGGGAGAGCATGAGCCTCATTGAGCGGGAGAAGGCCGCGGGTTACTCGCATTTTTAGAAGCTCCGTGGGCCAATTCAAGCTAGTAAGGCTCCGCTTCGCGACCCACCCCCCGCTAGAGCCCGCACACTTAGTCGCTTATTGACGGCTATTAACGGGAAAACCTCCCGTTAATTTTCCGCGCCTGGCCCTTGGCTCCGAAATAGCTGGAAAAAATCCAGCTATTTCGCGGTCCAACCGCCGATACACGATATTCCAGCCGAATTAGCGGGAGGTTTTCCCGCTAATTCACCTCTGCAGCCGTATAGAATCCTAATTAACGGGAGGAATTCCCGGTAATTGACTATCCCGCACCCTCCAGCACTTGAGATGTCCATTTTCTGCAACCCAATTATCCAATTCTTTTATATTCGTTGGGCGTCAGTCCGACCTCCTGCTTGAACAGCTTGGAGAAATACGAGTCATTGGCATAGTACGCTCGGTTGGCAATAGTGTATACCGACAAGTCGGTTGTCTCCAGCAGCCGCATGAAAGCCGGGTTTACCGTTTAAAAGGATAAACATAGTCCGAGGCTGACGGGACGCTTCTTGTAGAAGAGGTCCGCCAGCCTCGTTTTTTTGTTCGCGTATCCCACTGTTTTTCTTTGGTTCTTTGGGTAATAATAGTTAAAGTAACGATGTCCAAAAGAGTGGAAAAATGGCGTCCCATCAACGGGTTAGCAGTATACTAAAATTAATCCTATAAATTTACTTGCTTATGTGTTATGATACGTTCTGTAATCCGGGCGAACGCCCGGGAAACCCTTTTATAGACTTATGGGAGGAATCGAACGATGGAAACTTTGCAGATTATTATCAACGTCGCAGTCATGCTCGTATTGCTCGGCGTTCTCATTTGGATGCAGAAGAAGCATATCTCTTTTACGAAACGGGTATTTACCGGCCTCGGCCTGGGGCTCGTATTCGGCGTCATCCTTCAATTGCTTTACCCGGCCGACTCCGAAGTGCTGGCCAAATCGACGGACTGGTTCAACCTGGTCGGACGCGGGTATGTCGGTTTGCTGCAAATGGTGGTCGTTCCGCTGATCATGGTCTCGATCATTTCGGCGATTACCAAGCTGAAAGGCAAGCAGAATCTTGGTAAGATGAGCGCGCTGATCATCGCAGTCCTGCTGATTACGACCGCGATTGCGGCGACGGTCAGCATTGTCACCAGCCTTAGCTTCGACCTGAAGGCGATCGAAATTGAAGCGGGCGAAGCGGAACAAGCGCGGGGGGCGAAACTGGAGGAGCGCGTTGGCGAGGTGGCCGACAAGACGATTCCTCAACAGGTGCTCGATTTCATTCCTACGAATCCGTTTGCCGATATGACGGGCGCGCGCAGCACGTCTACGCTGGCCGTCGTTATTTTCTCCGCTTTCATCGGGGTAGCCGTTCTTGGTCTGGATAAAAAGAAACCGGAACAAGCGGATATGTTCCGCAAAATCGTCGAGGCCGTCTATGCGGTCGTCATGCGCATCGTTACGCTGGTCTTGCGCCTAACCCCGTACGGTATCCTGGCGCTGATTACGAATACGGTCGCGACGACGAATCCGGAGGAAATCCTCAAACTGATCAAATTCGTAGGGGCTTCCTACGTGGCTTTGATCGTCATGTTCATCATTCACCTGATTTTGCTGGCCCTGTTCGGCTACAATCCGGTGCAATATGTTAGAAAAGTGCTGCCTACGCTCGTATTTGCGTTTACTTCCCGTTCCAGTGCGGCTACGATTCCGCTGAACGTGGAGACGCAAACCAAACGCTTGGGCGTACCTGAGGGCATCGCCAACCTGTCGGCCTCGTTCGGGGCGACGATCGGCCAGAACGGCTGCGCCGGCATTTATCCGGCCATGCTGGCCGTGATGATCGCGCCGACGGTCGGGATCAACCCGCTCAGCTGGGATTTCATCCTCACGCTGATCCTGGTTGTCACGGTCAGCTCCTTCGGCGTAGCCGGGGTAGGCGGCGGCGCGACTTTCGCCTCGCTGATCGTCCTGTCCACGATGAACCTGCCGGTAGCTCTCGCCGGCCTGCTGATTTCCGTGGAGCCGTTGATCGACATGGGCCGTACCGCCCTGAACGTCAACGACTCGATCACGGCCGGCGTCATCACCGGCAAGGTGCTGGGCGAGAACGACACCGAAGTGTTCAAGCGCGATGTCGATCTGGACGTGGTTCAAGCGTAAGTTTAAACATAAGCTTGGGCTTAGGATGAGGAGATAGCATAATACAAAACCCCCGGGATAACCGGGGGTTTTGCGCTGTACGCGCATAGGCCAGCGGGAATTTCTGGGCAAGCCGTGCGGGTGAATAAGGACCTGATGCGGCGCTATTTTGGCGAATTCGGCTGGTCGGGGGGGATAGCCGACTTTTAGGCAATGACGTTGCATCGAACTTCCTTGATGCTGCCCATTTGGGGCCATTCCGCCGCTTCGGCAAGCAACATGTCGAGCTTAGATCGTCGTCTCCGCCTCTAAACCATGCTAACGGTCGCCACAGCCGTTATTTGCCCTGTTTGCGCTGAATCCAAATTCTAACGGCCGCCACGGCCCCTATTTCATATAAGTATGGCTGTTTTGGTCGAAATGAAGGTAAATAACGGTCCACACGACCGTTAAAATCCCAATACGTGATTCAATCGCAACATAACGGCTCTCACGGCCGTTAGACTTCCTAACTGCAGAACCTTGTTTAGAGGCCTGTACTTTTTTGCGAAGTTCTTTAAAAGCGATTAAGGCATCAAGCTCCGTTGTAATCATATGTCAGGATTAATGCAATGCTAGTGCCCAAAAGGCTCTTATTCATCTCCCTGGCTTTAAAAGACATCCCATTTACTTTTTTAACGGCTATTTGTCTAAAATAGGTTATAATTGAATTCAGTACATGAATTAAGTTGGGATGAAAGTGATAAATCGCCATGACGCTACTGACATCTATTATCATAATGTTCGCCGGGTATGCGCTAGGCGCATGCTGGAAAGCGGTCGGCCTTCGTCCGCCGCAGGCCAAGGAACCGCCTGGCCGTCCGTCGGTAGCGTCGCCCCCTTCGGCCTCGCCTCACGGCGGGCCGCCGGACCGCAAGCGCCGGCAGGAGGGGACGCGAATTCGGATTTTCCGCGGCTTCCCCGCGGCAGAGCTCGCCACAGCGCTGCTGTTCCTGTGGATGTATGCCCGGTTCGGGCTGACGGGCGAAGCGCTGGTTGGAGCGGCGCTGGTTAGCCTAGCCGTCATCGTGACCGTGACGGATCTGCGGTTCAGACGGATACCGAACAAGGTGCTGCTTGCTTTTCTACCAATACTGTTGATGCTGAGGCTAATCTTTCCGCTGGGTTCGGTTTGGACTCATTTGCTTGGCGCCTTCCTCGGCTTTGGGACGCTGATGATGATTGCCTGGCTGACGCGGGGCATCGGCATGGGGGATGTCAAGCTGTTCACGCTACTTGGCTGGGTGGTCGGCTTTCCTTATGTCATCGTCGCCTTTGTTCTGGCCTTTGTACTGGGAAGCCTGACGGGTGGCATACTGTGGGCGGCGGGTTTGCTGTCCGGCCCCAAATCGATCGCTTTTGCGCCATGGCTGGCGGCCGGAACGCTTGCGGCATTCGGATACGGAGCACAGATGGTGCAGGGTTACGTGACGTATTCCCACTAAATGGGCTCCATCTTCAGGGACGGTGTTGATACCTTTTCCGACCCGTCCCGTATATATAAACTATAATGCGGAAAGGTGGTGCATTTGACGGCATGGATGCATGGGGGCTTTGGTTGATAGCCGCAGGCGTTTTATTGGTTCTGGAAATGGTGACGCTAACATTTTATCTGCTTTGGCTTTGCGTTGGGGCGGTCGTTGCCGCGGGGGTCGCCTGGGTGGCTCCGGAAGCGTTTCTGGCGCAAGTGATCGCGGGGTGTCTGGTGGCCTTGGTGCTTACGATTTTCACTAAACCGCTCTCACGGAAGTTTCGGGCCGCCAAAGGATATGAGGATTCCGGCATCGAACTGATAGGAAGAGAGGGGATTGTGGTCGAACCGATCGAACAAGGCCAGTATGGAATCGTCAAAGTGGGAGGAGACACCTGGAGCGCCACCTCGACCCAAAATCTGGGGAGAGACGAGCGGGTCCGGGTGCTCAGACGAAGCAGTACAATCATCGAAGTCGAACGTTGGGAGGAATTTATTTAATGCAATTAGCGATTATTGCTGTTATCGTCGTCGTCGTTGTCGTATTTATTTCATTGACCGTCAAAATCGTGCCGCAGCAGCGGGTAGGGGTCGTTGAGCGGCTCGGGAAGTTCAACCGGCTGTTGACGCCGGGGCTTAACATTTTGATCCCGGTCATCGACCATGTCCGCTTGTATCATGACTTACGGATCCAGCAAGCGAACGTTCCGCCGCAGACCGTAATCACCAAGGATAATGTTCAGGTTCAGATTGATACGATTATCTTCTATCAGGTGGTTGGACCGGAGCAAGCCACTTACGGCATTTCCGATTACGTTTACGGGGTCCGCAATATCACGACGGCAACCCTGCGGCAAATTATCGGTAGGATGGAGCTGGACGAAACCTTGTCCGGTCGGGAAAAAATCTCGACGGATATCCGGATTGCCCTGGACGAGGCGACCGAAAAATGGGGCGTGCGGATCGAACGTGTTGAAGTTATCGACATCAAGCCGCCGCTGGATATCCAGGAAGCGATGGATAAACAAATGAAGGCCGAGCGGAGCAAGCGGGCTATGATTCTGGAGGCCGAGGCGGCCAAGCAGGATATGATTCTGCGCGCCGAAGGGGATAAGCAAAGTAAAATCCTGAAGGCCGAAGGGGACAAGGAAGCGCGCATCCGCGAGGCGGAAGGTTTGCGTCAGGCCCAAGAGCTGGAAGCGCTCGGTCAGGCCAAAGCGATTCAGGCCGTGGCCGAAGCCGAGCAGGCGCGGATCGAAATGCTGCGCAACGCGGCGCTCAATGAGCAGGTCCTGGCTTACCAATCCTTCGAAGCGTTGAAGGAAGTGGCGAAAGGTCCGGCGAACAAAGTGTTTCTTCCTTCCAGTGCCGTCGACACGCTGGGCAGCATCGGGGCGATCGGCGAACTTTTCAAAAGCAAGGACGGAAAATAAGTTTCTTGAACAAAAACCCCAACCACATCGCTGTGGTTGGGGTTTTCTTTATTTATTGCGGGACTCCAGCTGTTCTTTCATCCGCCGCAGTTCTTCGTTCACGGCCGCGTCGGCCGGCTCCGCCGCTTGCGGGGATTTTCCGGCAGGGTAGGCGCGGCCGGAAAGCTGTGCGCCGGCTTCCCATTCGAGGATCTTCTCTTCCATCCGGTCGAAGCCCCGGGCCGCCGCGCCGTAGTCCAGGCCGTGGCTGAAGTTCGGCCGGTCCATTTGCTCGCGTTCCTCGACTTTGCGGGCCCGTGCGGCCAACTCGTTGCGTTTCTCTTTGAGCCGGGCATACTCCTCTTTGCCTTCTTGCAGACGGAGCTCCAATTCTGTCACCCGTTCTCTGGCATCCGCGGCTTCGGCGGCGTATTGCTGCGCCTGCTCTTCATAGCGGATTTTAGCCGCCGTCGCCGCTCTTGCCGCAGCTTCGTCGCCGGCTTCCAACGCGGCCAGCGCCCGCAGCTCGCTTTGCTTCGCGTTCTCGGCGGCATCCTCGCTCTGACGCTGGCGGACGCTAGCGTTCATCCGCTGCTCTCGCAGCATATTTTCCGCGATATGGAGATCTTCCTCCAGGTTCCGCAAATACTGTCCGGTCATTAACACCGGATCCTCGAGTTTATTTAATACTTCATGCAGGGAGGCTTTTGTAATATTGGCGATACGGTTGAACAGACTCATAATGAATTCTCTCCTTTGATTTTTGAATGAGTAATTTAGGTTTTAGGATTAATAGTGGGTAAAAGGTTCGTCGAAACCGAATTCGCCGATCGGCTCTTTCGGCACGATCAGGCTGGCGATTAGATACAGGGCTACGGCGCTTCCTACGCTGCACAAGGCCACTACTACCGCAATCAGCCGGACGATGGTCGGATCCATGCCTAAGAACCGCGCTAGCCCGCCACACAGGCCGCTGATCTGCTTATCGGTGACCGAACGATACAATTTTCTCATGATTATAAAACTCCCTTTCTTTTTATGTGATGGTGAATTTGTTTTTCATATCCGTCGTTGATGTCTTTATTGTAGCTGGATTCCGGATGCGGGATAACGGGCCTGAGGCGGTTTGTGAACTGGACCTTGGTCGGGTCCCCCTCTCGGTCAGGGGACTGGGGGGTTATATTTCAGGCGTGGCGCGGCGTAGTATAACAATAAGTTAGAACACTTTGTTGCTGTGGGATATTAACGAAAGGAAGTGCGCGAATGAGTATTTTGCTGCTGCAAGGAAGCACACGGGAAAATGGGAACACGGAGCAATTGGTGCGCCTGGTGCTGGAGGGGATTCCTTACCGGGAAATTGCGCTTCGGGAGAAGCGGATTATGCCCATCCGGGATCAAAGACATGAGGAGGGCGGATTTGACGCTGTGGATGACGATTACGACGAGGTGATTTTGGAAGTGCTTCAGCATGAAACGCTCGTTTTTGCCACTCCGGTCTATTGGTACGGTGTCTCGGGCGTGATGAAAAATTTCATCGACCGGTGGTCGCAAAGCTTGCGGGACCCCCGGTTTGACTTTAAACAGGCGATGTCGCAGAAGAAGGCATATGTCATCGTCACCGGCGGCGATAATCCTCGGATCAAGGCCATGCCGCTCATTCAGCAGTTGAAATATACGTTTGACTTTATGGGCATGCCGCTCGAGGGGTATTTAATCGGCAAAGCGAGCAAGCCGGGAGAAATTCTGCAGGATACCCGGGCGGTATGCGAGGCCGGATGGCTGAACGCCAGTTTGCAATCCTTGGTCATTCCGAGTTGAGGGTGGGAGCGGCGTGACCTGATATTAGAAATTACCGACTTATTGGGGGACTTTCCGCGCAGGTTGGCGGAGGTCTCCCGTTTTGGAATTAAAGTGTAAATTTTCAGCGGAAATGTATACGATAAGCGTTTTTCTTATATTGCTTTTACATAGCAGGATTATAGTTAGGAGATGGATAATATCTAGTTTGAGCAAAAAATAACGCACCTGAGGAGGACAATCCATTGCCTAATCCCATTAATTTTGCGCACCGCGGAGCCGCGGGGCATCGGCCGGAAAATACGATGGCATCCTTTACTTACGCCCTGGAGCTTGGAGCTACCGGGATCGAGACGGATGTACAGATGACGAAGGACGGACATTTGGTTCTGATTCACGATGAAACCTTGAAACGGACGGCGGGTACGCCGGAGTGGGTCAAGGACTTGACGCTGGAGGAAATTCGCACCCGCGATGCGGGATCTTGGTATCACGAAGATTTCAAGGGCGAGAAGATCCCTACGCTCGAAGAGCTTCTGGAGCTGACCCAAGGCACCGATACAGTGGTCAATCTGGAATTGAAGAACGGAGCGGTGCTCTACCCCGAAATCGAGCGGAAACTCATTGAGACCGTAAGAAAATATAAAATGTCGGAACAAGTCATCATTTCGAGCTTCAATCACTATTCCCTGTTCGAGTGCAAACAAATCGCTCCGGAAATCCGCACGGGGATTTTGTACGGGGAAGGCTTGTACGAGCCTTGGGCTTACGCCAAGACCGTAAAGGCCGACGCGCTTCATGCTTTCCATATGGCCGTCCGCCCGGAATTCGTGTCCGCGGCCGCCGCGGCGGGAATCGTCTACCATCCGTTCACGGTAAACGACAAACCGCTGATGTCCCGGATGATCGAGGCCGGCGTAGCCGGAATCATTACGGACTATCCGGACCGGTTGAATGAACTGTTGAACGCCGAAAGGAAGTGAATGGATGAGGAAAACATGGCTGCTGGGACTTGGCTTTTTCAGCATCAGCCTGACCTGGGCGCTTTATAATGCCTTCGTGCCGCTCTTTTTGGACGATTATTTGACCAGCGCGGCCCTGATCGGGTTTATGATGACGATCGACAATTACTTTGCGATGTTTCTGCAGCCATGGATCGGCCACCGGAGCGACAAAACCCATACCCGGTTCGGCCGCCGAATGCCGTACTTGCTGATCGGGATGCCGCTCGGCGCCGTCTTTGCAGTGTTGATTCCTTTTCATACCGGATTCGTTACCCTGGTGTTGTTCATGATGTTAATGAATCTGTCGATGAGCCTGTTTCGGGCTCCGACGGTGGCGCTTATGCCGGACATTACCCCGGAAAAACAACGCACGCGGGCGAACGGCATCATTAACTTTATGGGCGGCATCGGTTCGGTTCTGGCCTTCGGGGTGGGCTCGAAACTGTACGGGATCGGCTCGTACGTGCCGTTTCTGTTTGCGGGTATCACTATGCTAGTCTGCATGCTCGTCCTGAAAGCCGTGATCAAGGAGCCTGTACTGCTGGAAGCGGACGCGGCATCGGCCAATCCGGCTTCACCGGTGCGGATCAAGGATCAGTTGGATAAGACGACACTGTTTATCCTGGGGGCGATATTTTTCTGGTTTGTGGCGTACCAGGGCGTTGAGGCGCTGTTTACGTTATACGGAACCAAGCATGCGGGGATGAGCGACAGCGAGGCATCCTTTTCACTGACCTTTTTCTCCCTGGCCTTCCTGGTGTTCGCGCTGCCCAGCGGTTGGCTCGGGGCCAAATTCGGCAAGAAAAAGATCATTATGATCGGCGTGGGCGGACTGTTTCTTGTCTTCGGCTCGGTCGTCTTCGTGGAATCGGTGCTGCTGCTCCGAGTACTGCTGATCGTAGGCGGGATATTCTGGGCATGCATCAACATTAACTCGTACCCGTGGGTCATCTCGGCCGGGAAAGAGGAAAGCATCGGAACGCGAACGGGGATCTATTATTTTGTCTCTTCCCTGGCGGCCATTGTATCGCCGCCGCTGCTCGGCTGGGTCATCGATACGTTCGGCTACCCCGCGCTGTTCATCAGTGCTTCAACCGGGCTGCTGCTGGCGTTTCTCTGCCTGCTCGGGGCGGGCGCCGGCGAGAGAGTTAACGGTCATGATCCGGTAGACCAAACACCTATAACAGCGGGAAAATAAAAAATAGCTGGAAATGCTCCAGCTATTTTTTATTTTGTGTGAGCTTTTTGTCAGGACGTTCTCTTGCGCGAGCGAAGCGCCGCAAACAAGGCGGCCAGGGAAACGAGCAGCGCTGCCAACGAGAGGATCAGTGTGCCGATTTCGACGGCGGAAGTACCGCCATCTTGAGCCTCGTCCGGCGCGGCGGCCTTTGTCCCGGCATTTGCACCGGTACCTGCGCCTGTATCGGTATTTCCGCCCGCCGCGCCGGTTGCCCTCGCATCGCTGTCATGCCCATGAACGGCATGATCTTCTTCCGCGGCTCCGGCCGCGTCCGCCGTCACCTTAGTGATCGAGTGGGGGTTATCGGAGTCTTTCTCTCCGATCCATTCCACGATGCTGCCGTCGCTGTAGTATTGAAAAGCGTCCCAGGCGAGTGCGGAATCGCTGTCCGGGTTTTTGCCGACGAATTCAAATTGCTGAAATTCCCCCGGACCAATCCCTTTTCCTTCCGCCACCCAAGCAACTGCGGTGACCTGGCCGTCATCGTTTTTCGTCAGCTCCACCTTCCAATCGGGGACGGGCCGGTACTGCTTGAAATCCAGGCCTTCGGGAATTTTCAGGGAGACTTTGACGGTGGGAATGTCTTTTTCCACCGGCACTTTGATGCTGTACGTTTCCCAGGCGCCCGGCGCAGAGGTTCCGGGTTTAACGGTGACATGCGCGCTGGCCCATCCGGCAAACAGCGTAAAACCGAGCAGGACGGTTGCGCAACTTAACGAGAAACGGGAGAAGAATTTTTTCATGGAATTGAACTCCTTCTGCTCTATATTGAAAAGCTAAATGTATCCAAATTTATATAGGATCGACTTTTAGTGTAAAATCGTGGTCCATCGTGTCCAGGCTTTTAAGCAGAATATGAACGCGAACGTTCCAATTTCCCTCCATCGTGATCAATCCCCGGCCTTCCGGGTGTGCTCCGGGGAGGACAACTTCAATGGTTCCCATGTCCATCTCTTGGGAGGTGAGCTGTAAGGTGATCTGCTCGATATCTTCGATGGGCTGCCCTTGAAGGTCCGTCAGGCTCACTTTAAATTGATTTTGCCCTACGGTGGCAGGAGTGACATCCAGGGTCATCCGGTAGCCGGACACGGCTGCCTCCAGATGCCCCGGCTGCTGAAGCGTGGCCGAGGAGGCGGGCGGCTGGCCGTTCAGCAGGGCGGCAAGCAGCAGAACGGCCGCCCCCAAGCCCAACTCGGCCCATAAGGTCGCCTTCGGCCGGCGGGCACGCCGGCGGCCCCGGATGAACCCGGAAAGGGCGAGAAGGAGCATTGGCAGAAGCAGGACGATTTTGGCCAGCAGGGTTCGGCCATAGCTTGTACTCCATAGCGAATTCAAATCCGGAATATGGAGGAAAGCACCGTAGATGCCGGAGGCGAGCAGTACCGTGACGCAGACTGCGGCCGCGGTGGAGAAGCGCTGAAGCGTCTCCCAGTAAAGCCCGGACGGCTGGCCCATACCCGGAGCAGGCGAATTTTCTCTTGCCGCGAGCGGCAGCAAACAGGCGACGGAGAGAAGCCCTCCGAGCCAGAGGGAGGAAGCGGACAAGTGCAGGTAATCCGCCAGAATCGCCAAGCCTTTGGGGCCGGCCCCCGCCGCGTGCCCGAGAAACGCTTTGGATAGAAGCAGCGCTTGACTGCAGACGACAGCCGCCCCCGCGAGGAACCGCTCCAATCCCTTTGTGCCGGCCTTGCGTTTGTGCCCTACCTTTATGCCGGTCCATGTAATCGCCGTTAAAAGGAGCAAAAGTAACATTTGAACCTTCCAGACGGTGCCGAAAGCCGTTAGATTCAGCGTCTGCCAGAGTGCTCCGCCATGCAGCAATCCCTGAAAGTCGCCTTCATAAGAAAATGCTTGCAGCGGCAATGTAATAAGAAGGCTGATTCCGCTTCCCGCCAGGCCGGCAACCAGCAGGGACCGGCTCCTTTGAACAAGCCTGGATGCTCCAATATCCAGCGAGCCGCGGGGAAGCAGGGCCAAGTGGAAAAGCAGTGTCCCGGAATAGAGCGTCATACCGATATACCAAAGCCAGCGCACCACAAGGGCAGCCGTCCCCGGCGCGGCGGTGGAAGTATCCGAATTCGGCGGCGTCCGGACGGCAGCGCTTGGTTCATCCCCAACTTGAAATAGAATTGTTCCTTTCACCGGATGGCCGTCGCTGGATACGACCCTCCATTTAAGCGTGTAGGCTCCTTCGGGCAATCCCTGCTTCAGGCTGGCCGTCAGCTTGTCCGGTCGCTTGTTATCCAGTTGGGGGCTGCCTTGAACGGCTTGCTCTCCCTTTGGCCCCAGTACTTCCAGGGACGAAAAAGCGGGCTCGATCGGCTCGTTAAACTGAACATAGACGGATTCTGGAGGAGCTTGCAGCGTGGAGTCCGAGGCCGGATACGAGTCTACGACTGAGGCATGGGCGGCAGCCGGAATCGGGATAGCGCATGCCCCAAATCCGCAAACCCAAATAACCAACAACGTATATTTCCAAAGTTTTGAATAACCCAAACTCACACCACCCAGCTTTGTCAGTGATTAATGTCACAACTAATTACTTTACTATTTCTTTTTGAGTTTTATATAGCTCTAATTTACGTAAAATAACCAGAATTCCCCCGTTGATATGTCTAATTTGTGACACATCATCCCCGTTTGAACCGCCGGAGTGATGTTTATTTCTTCACTTGACGTGTTAGATATTTTAAATTTCACTGGAGTGCGTTAAAATGGTAAACATATTTGAATTGGAGGAGGAAACGTTTAGTGGCAGCGAACATCAAGGTGGGTATCGTAGGGTACGGAAATTTGGGTCGCGGTGTGGAAAAGGCGATCAAGCAAAACCCGGACATCGAATTGAAAGCGATCTTTTCCAGAAGACAACCGGATGAAGTGGCAGCGGCGAACGGCGTTGTACATATCTCCGAGGTTGAGAAATACAAAGGTGATATTGACGTCATGATTCTTTGCGGCGGGTCGGCTACGGATTTGCCGGAACAAGGACCGGAGCTGGCGGCTTTGTTCAATACGGTGGATAGCTTTGATACGCATGCCAAAATTCCTGAGTATTTTGAGAAAGTGAATGCGGCGGCCGTCAAAGGCGGCAATGTCAGCGTCATCTCCACCGGTTGGGACCCGGGACTGTTTTCGTTGAACCGCCTGCTGGCGGAAGCGGTGCTTCCTGAAGGTAAAGAATACACCTTCTGGGGCAAAGGGGTCAGCCAAGGCCACTCGGATGCCATCCGGCGAGTTCAGGGCGTGAAGAACGGCGTGCAGTATACGATTCCGGTCGAGTCCGCCGTAGAGCGTGTCCGCAGCGGGGAAAATCCCGAGCTGAGCACGAGAGAGAAGCATTTGCGCGATTGTTACGTCGTGGCGGAAGAAGGCGCCGATCTGGCGGCCATCGAACGCGAAATCAAAGAAATGCCTAACTATTTTGCCGATTATGATACTACGGTTCATTTTATCAGCGAAGAAGAACTCAAGAAGAACCACTCGGCGATGCCGCACGGGGGTACGGTGCTGCGCAGCGGCCGGACGGGCGAAAACAGCAAGCAAATTATCGAATTTGGCCTCAAGCTCGACAGCAACCCTGAATTTACGGCAAGCGTACTGGTGGCTTACGCGCGCGCCGTGTACAAGCTGTCCAATGCGGGACAAACCGGGGCGAAAACGGTATTCGACATTCCGTTCGGCTTGTTGTCTCCGAAATCCCCGGAACAGCTGCGTAAAGAATTGTTGTAACGCTGCAAAAAGATGTCAGCCAGCCGGCAAAACCGGTTGGCTTTTTTATGTTGTAGATATAAAGTGTCACCTTCGACGTAGGCGTCTCCACACTAACGGGAAAACCTCCCGTTAATGCACCGCTCTTGGCCCTTGAGCCGGATTTAGCTGGAGAAGCTCCATCTATTTCGTGGCTCAATGGCCGATATGCACAATTTCAGGTGGATTAGCGGGAGATTTTCCAGCTAAATCGCCTCTACAGCCGCATAGGCACCGATTTAACGAGAGGAATTCCCTTTAATTTGAACCAAACCATGAGCTGTAGGCCAAGAGTGCGAAAAGCCCCCTCACCCGACTGTCCAATAGGCAAATCAATAGTTCAATCTATATAGCAAGCATAAATAAGAAAATTTAGTAAGTGATTATTATCACTAACTATCGTATTTATATGACAATTTTGCGAACTGCGACTTGTTTTGAGATCATTGTGAACAATTATCAAAATCGCTGATTTTGCCGGAATTCGAGTTGAAACGGGCTTAAATCGGGATTGTGTTGGAAAAACGCATGACAGGTGCATGTCCTAATTGTAAAAATATTGAAAAAATGTCTAACTCTATGAATTGTTTAAATTTCCGGACTTTCCTAACATAATTCTTAAACGATTACTATTAAAAATCATCCCGCCTGCTCGTGATGAGCTTTACCAATTAGAAAGGGGTATCGGAAACCTATGAAAAGGAAAGGATTGCTGCTTGCTGTATTTACAGCTCTTCTTGTCCTCCTGACCGGGTGTGAGTCTCTAGCGGTCTTAAACCCGAAAGGACCTGTGGCCAAGACACAATCTAACGTCATCATCTTTTCCATGCTTGTAATGGCACTGATCTTGCTGGTTGTTTATGTGCTCTACATTTACATGCTTACCAAATACCGCGCTTCCAAAGCGGCTCCGGACTATGAACCGCCTCATGTCGAGGGAAGCAAGTGGCTGGAGATCACTTGGATCGCCATTCCGGTCATTATCGTTACAATCTTGTCCGTAGTTACGGTGAAGAGCACGGCCGCGGTCGAGACGGTGCCGGAAGGATATGAAGATCAAAAGCCGCTGGTCATCTATGCGGCATCCTCCAACTGGAAATGGCACTTCAGTTATCCGGAAGAGGGGATCGAGACGGTAAACTATGTCAACATCCCGACGAATCGTCCGGTCGAATTTAGATTGTACGCTTACGGACCGATTACAAGCTTCTGGATTCCGCAACTCGGCGGACAGAAGTATGCGATGAGCGATATGGTCAATAAGCTGAATCTGGTTGCCGAGCACCCGGGTTCGTATATGGGCAAGAACTCGAACTTCTCGGGCGAAGGCTTTGCTCACATGGAATTCGAGGCGTTGGCTATGTCGCCCGGCGAGTACGACGAATGGGTGAAGGAAGTCAAAGAGACGGCATCCGCACTGACGGAGCAGGAATTCGATTCGCTCCTCAAGGAAAGCCATGTCGGAAGAAAGACTTACACCTCCACGCATTTGGAATTCAGACCGGCACCTGAGGGCGAAAATGCCGGCCATAACCATGGTGACAGCGAAGAGACGGACCATTCCGATCATTCGGAAATGGATCACTCCGAGATGAATATGGACCATTCGGAAACAGAAGACGCCGGGCATGAATCGCACGGCCACTAACTAACGGAAGGGAGCTAGCTACAGATGAAATGGGACGAATTTTTCGTCACTGGAGAACCGATGATCTACGGCGCCATGGTCAGCATTGTGGTCGCCACGCTAGCGATCATCATCGGGCTCACCTATTTTAAAAAATGGGGCTACTTGTGGCGCGAATGGTTGACGACCGTTGACCATAAGCGTATCGGCATAATGTATATCATCGCCGCCTTATTGATGCTGTTCCGCGGCGGTGTCGACGGACTCCTAATGCGGGCCCAACTGGCGGTTCCGGAAAACGGGCTTCTGGACGGGCAGCATTACAACGAGATTTTTACGACCCATGGGGTTATTATGATTCTGTTTATGGCGATGCCTTTTGTCATCGGGCTGATGAACGTCGTCATTCCCCTCCAAATCGGAGCGCGTGACGTGGCGTTCCCGCGGTTGAATGCGGTCAGCTTCTGGCTCTTCTTCGCCGGGGCGATGCTGTTCAACATTTCCTTCGTCATCGGGGGCTCCCCGGACGCAGGCTGGACCGCTTACTTCCCGCTGGCGAGCATCGAATTTAGCCCCACCGTCGGCAACAACTACTATTCCATCGCGCTTCAGATCGCGGGGATCGGTACGCTGATGACAGGCGTAAACTTTATCGCTACGATTCTGAAAATGCGTGCGCCGGGCATGACCCTGATGCGCATGCCGATGTTCACCTGGTCGGTGCTCATCACTTGCGTCATCATCCTGTTCGCCTTCCCGGTCCTGACCGTGGCGCTGGCGCTTATGATGTTCGACCGCATGTTCGGCTCACAATTTTTCACGATGGCGAACGGCGGGATGGATATGCTCTGGGCCAACCTGTTCTGGGTTTGGGGGCACCCTGAGGTTTATATTGTTATCCTTCCTGCCTTCGGGATATACAGTGAAATTATCTCTACTTTCTCGCGCAAAAATCTGTACGGCTACAAATCCATGGTATGGAGTATGATCGTGATTTCCCTCCTTTCCTTCGTCGTATGGGCGCATCACTTCTACACGATGGGTCACGGGGTTATGGTCAACGGGATCTTCTCGATCACCACGATGGCGATTGCCATTCCTACCGGGGTTAAAATATTCAACTGGCTATTCACGCTGCAAAAAGGCCGAATCGAGTTTACGACGCCGATGCTGTACTCGCTCGCCTTTATTCCGATCTTTACGATCGGCGGCGTAACCGGCGTTATGCTCGCGATGGCGAGCGCCGATTATCAGTACCACAATACGATGTTCCTGGTAGCGCATTTCCACTATGTGCTGATTCCGGGTACGGTGTTTGCGGTCATCGCCGGTTTCTACTACTGGTTCCCGAAATTGTTCGGGTTCCGGCTTAACGAGCGCCAAGGCAAGCTGGCCTTCTGGACCATTGCCATCAGCTTTAACGTAACGTTCCTGCCGCTGTTCTTCCTCGGCCTTAAGGGGATGACGCGCCGGATGTACACCTACTCGGAAAGCACGGGCTTCGGTCCGCTGAACCTGATCGCCTCGATTGGCGCGGTAGGCCTGGCCATCGGTTTTGTGCTGCTGGTGTACAACATTTACTGGAGCTTCCGTTACGCGCCAAGAGATACGACGGGCGATCCGTGGAATGCCCGGACCTTGGAATGGAGTACGCATAGCCCGGTACCGGAGTACAACTTTGCGGTTGTGCCGAAGGTAAACGGACTGGATCCGTTCTGGGAAGCTAAAAAGGGCGGCCCTGCGCTCTACGAAGACAAAATTGAAGAGATTCATATGCCGAATAACAGCGGTCAGCCGGTTATTCTGGGGATTATATTCTTCTTCTTCGGATTTTTCATGGTATTCAGTTGGTGGGTACCGGCCATCGTCGCCGGCATCGGCGTTCTGGTCATGCTGGCGGTACGTTCGTTCGAACGCGACCACGGCCGGCATATCCCGGTCAAGGAAATTCTGGAGACGGAGTCAAAATTGCGGGGTGAACAGGTATGAAATTAGATAATACGCTGCCGTTGGAGTACCGTTCGGAAGAGAACAGCAACCGTATTTTCGGCTTCTGGCTGTTCCTCGGCGCGGAAATCGTATTGTTCTCGACGCTGTTTGCCGTGTACCTTACGCTCTGGAACCGTACCGGCAACGGACCGTCGGGGCATGAAATCTTTGAGATCGGACCGGTGTTGATCGAAACCTTCCTGCTGCTTACCAGCAGCTTCACCATCGGTCTGGCCATCAACAGTATGCGGCAGGGTTTCAAGAAGGCCACCCTGGTGTTTTTCCTGATTACCTTGCTGCTCGGCCTCGGGTTCCTCGGGGTGGAGATCATGGAGTTTGTAACCTATGTGCATGAAGGTGCAACCCTCCAGACAAGCGCGTTTTTGTCCAGCTTGTTCGTATTGCTCGGGACACACGGGGCTCACGTTACGCTGGGTCTGCTGTGGGGCGGAGGACTGATGCTGCAAATCAAGCGCGAAGGGTTCACGCTCGATACGGCGAACAAATCGTTCATCTTCTCGCTGTACTGGCACTTCCTCGACGTGGTCTGGATTTTCATCTTCAGCTTTGTCTACTTGAAAGGACTGATGTGACATGAAAAAACTGTTCCCGCTTCACCACGTCATGGGATATCTGTTCTCGCTGGTCCTGTCCGTGGTCGCGCTGTCCGTCGTTTTCTGGGATATGTCCCCTGCGGTAGGCATGACCATCCTGTTGATTTCCGCCACGATCCAAATGGGCGTGCAACTCTTCCTGTTCATGCACATCGGCGAGAGCGGCTCCAAGAAGGCGTTGTACACCAATATCGCTTACGCCTTGTTCGTCGGTCTGGTCACAGTGTTCGGAACCCTGCTTACGATGATTTGGGGATACCAATAAGATACAAAATCATATCCAAGTTTAAATGTAACGCCGCACCTCTTGGTTGAAGAGAGTGCGGCATTTTTTTTGTGCAAAATCCGTCGGGGTGGGTCGAGTGGGCAATTAACTGGAATTCTTCCCGTTATTTTGGTGGCTATATGGATGAATGGGCGGATTAGCTGGAAAAATACCCGCTAATTTTCCCGAAATATTGACGACCGACGTTTGAGGCGCGAAATAAAGGGAGGTTTTCCCGCTAAATCGAAGCGATGGTCCTAACGCTGAAGATTAACGGGAGATTTTCCCGTTAATATAGTTGCAGGACCGTCTTCATTGCGACGGCTAAGCAACTGTGCCGGGCCAAGGGCGCCTTGATTCCGACATATATCATATGGGTTCGAAATCAGCGACGATCCGCTCCCTTACGGATGAATTTTCGAATTTAAATCCACTGTTCGAAGAAGTATGATTTTGTCATCATAATAATATGACCAAACAAGCGTATTACTTGACACCTTTCGGGGATTTACCTGCAAGGGTGTTTTTTTCATTTTTACCGTTAAAAGGATCCGAGCAGGTGTCCCTTTCCCCGGAGTAGAAGTGTCATATTACCTAAAGGAAAAAAAGCGGGGAGGTCTTGAAAGGTTGGATCCCATCGAAGAGTATATCAGGCGCGTCCGGGCCGGGGAGGTGGATCGCTTTGAGCAGATATATATTTATTGCTGCCGAATGCTCGGCTGCACGCAAGATGCCCAGGATGCGGTTCAGGAAATATTCATCAAAGCGTTTACGAAAATTCGTTCGTTTGAGGCAAAGGCAACCTTCTCATCCTGGTTGTACAAGATCGCCTACCATCATTGCCTCAATATGCTGCGCAAAAGAAACATCCGTCTCCGGATAGGACGCCTGATGTCGTCGGTTTCGACAAAAAAATATTAGGCGGCAAGGGATAACAAACGAAGGTTAGAAAAAAGCCGGAAGGGGAAAATAAAGGGAGAGAGAAAATTAAATCTTTACATACCCCCATAGGGTATTTTATAATAAGTTTGTAAGTACGGGATGAAGACGAACACGGAAAGGGGATGGATGAATGGCTGCGAATACCAAGCCTGAGCATGCCGGCCATGAAGGGGCTGAGGATGCCTGCTCCGGTCATGAAGGAACTGTGCGGCACAGCCATCATTCGGCTGCGGTCAAGAATAATCTGACAAGCCGGCTTAATCGGATTGAGGGCCAGATCCGCGGGATCAAAGGCATGATCGAGAAGGACACCTATTGCGATGATGTGCTGAACCAGATTGCAGCCGTGCAATCCGCATTGAACAGTGTCGGGAAGCTGCTGTTGGAAGGGCATATGAAGAGTTGTCTGATCGAGCGCATTCAGGCCGGTGAGACCGAAGTTGTGGATGAACTGTTAACCACGGTCAATAAATTGATGAAATAAACTACTAATCCATCAGGAGGAATATGAAATGGCAAACATTACTCTGCAAGTTGAAGGCATGTCTTGCAACCACTGCGTAAATTCCGTGGAGGGAGCCGTAAAAGAACTTGGGGCGACGGCCAAAGTCGATCTTTCTGCAAAGAGCGTAACCGTTTCTTATGATGAGAACAAAATCACCCTAGAAGCCATCAAAGAAGCCATCGAAGACCAAGGATACGACGTGGTATAAGGCACACCCGTTCTGTCGCTTGAAATATACCCCTGGCAGGTATTATTGGTGGGGTAAAAAAACTCCCTTGAATCCATCCGATTCAAGGGAGTTTTCAATTAGGTCTCATTTCTCGCGGACAAATCCGTGTTCGTGAAGCGCCTCAATAAAATGCAAAGCCACCTTGACACCTGCCTCAAGAAAGGCGAGATCAGGCTTCTTGCTGAGCCCGGACACGGTCAGTATCCCCCGGCTCCCCTTGATCCGCAGCTTTACGCGGGCGCCGGGGAGGTGCTCCAAAGCCTCGTACAGCCCTTCCTGCTTCAGAATCAGGCGAAGCAATCCGGGATGGGTGGCCTTCGCGTGGTACGTCTTGTTCATGGCCGAATGGGGGAGCGAAGCGGAACGCAATTCCGGATGAAAAGGCAGGGCCAGCGGATGCTTGGAGCGCTTAAGGCTAAACTCAAGTTTCCGCCTTGGCATGAAGCAGAATTTCACGGCGGAGGACCATTGTTTCGAAGAATCAGAGCCCGCATCGGCCAAAGTCACATAGAGTGCTCCGATACCCTGTTTTAACTCTTTGCGGACATGCTGGCCGGTATATTTCCAGCCTTTAAATGAAGTCCGCACGTAGACGCCGCTGTGCGTTTCCGCGTATTGCTGCAGCAAAGCCTGGGATTTCGATACCCACCAAGGTTTGTTTAACTTTTTAACCGTATGCATCGCTTAATCCTCCTTACGGGACGTCCCCTTCGGAGAAGGAAGGCGTCCCTCTTTCCGCAATGCCTCCCGGAGCAGATATTCGATATGACCGTTCACGCTTCGGAATTCGTCAGCCGCCCAGCGCTCCAAAGCTGCATAAAGAGTAGGGTCCAGGCGCAGCGGAAAGCTTTTTTTGGTTGCCATTTGCCTATCGCGCCAGCATTAGTACAGCGTGCTCGTATTGATGACCGGCTGGGCGGAACGGTCGGATACGACGGCGACGAGGAGATTGTTGATCATAGCGGCTTTCCGTTCATCGTCCAACTCAACGAGATTGTCGTTTTGCAGTCTTTGAATCGCCATTTGCACCATGGTCACGGCACCGTCGACGATTTTCTCGCGGGCGGCGATAATGGCTTCGGCTTGCTGACGCTGCAGCATCGCACTGGCGATCTCCGTCGAATAGGCCAGGTGGGTCAGGCGCGATTCAATTACTTTTACCCCCGCGATGGACAGCCTGTTCTGGAGTTCATCCGTCAGCTCCAGGGCGATCTCCTCCGAGTTGGCGCGCAGGGAAAAACCGGTGCCGTCGGGCTGATCGTAAGGATATTTGCTGGCGACGTGGCGCAGCGCCGTTTCGCTTTGAATCTCCACGAACGTTTCATATTCATCCACTTCGAAGAGCGCCTTGGCGGAATCGACCACCGAGAACACGACGACCGCGGCGATCTCGATCGGATTCCCGTTGACGTCATTGACCTTCAGCTTGGCACTGTTAAAGTTGCGGACGCGCAAGGATACTCTTTTGCGGGTGGAAAAAGGCACGGCCAGATAGAACCCGCTCTTCCGAATGACGCCAAGATAGCGTCCGAAAAAGGTGACGACATTCGCCTGGTTCGGCTGCACGATCGTCAACCCGGTCAACAGCACGAAGCCGATCACACAGGCTACAATGCCTGCCACCATCGGCAGAGTGATCTCAAGCGAAATCAGATAAGCGCCCGCGCCCATCAGGGCCAGGATAAGCAGCACCGCGACAAAACCGTTCACGTACGATAATTCCTTTTCTTTCATAACTGACACTCCTTAATGTATATATTGTTTTGATATTTGTATGATATCACTTTTAGTATTTATTGTAAATTGGTAATTAAAAAAACAGGCACCTTCTGCCTGTTCCGGCAGGGTACCCGTTCTTTAAGGGATCATCCTATTAACTGATCCAAGTCATTTCGGACTCGGTAACACTCCAAGCCCCCTCTTTAAGCTCCAGTGTAATCTTTGCCCCGATAGCCCCCTTACCGGACCGGTACTTCGAGCCTTCGATCACGGCGGAGTTCTCCCCGAGCTCCACTTTTTTAATTTTTAGCAAAATACCTTGCAGCACCATTGTTTCCTTGAACTCGGGCTCTTCTTTTTTGAGTTCCTCCATTGTGGCGTCCCGGACGTCCACATCCCCGAAGGCAAACGATGAAAGGAGGTGCTCTCTGTCCGCATCGGTTAATTGCGGGAGGTCGCTCAGATCGAGGGCGATGTACTTCATTTCCGAATTAAGCGCCTCGTCCATGGAAAACATCGCTTCAAAAGCAAGGCGATAGAGTTCACCGGCCGATCTGTGCGTGTCCTGATCGCCGTCGGGAACGGCGGCTGTGGCCGGTTTCGTCCCGCCAGCGGTTTCTTCCGCCTTCGGCTGATGCGTTCTATCCGATTCACCTGCCAATGGCGGAGCCTGGACCGCGGGTTCGGCGGGTTTATCGCCACCGCAGCCGGTCAGCGCAAAAAACAATCCCAACAGGCAGACGGCCGCTCTTGCACGATTTAGGGTCACTGTCGGATCCCTCCTTTTTAGGATAGACGCTTGGAGAGGGGGAGAAGTTGCTTTTGCGTCAGCCTCCAAGCCTATAACTTGGCCACGATGCCGGCAAGGCGGGCGATGCCGCTCTCCAGTTCATCCAAGGAGGCGTACGAGTAGGAGAGTCTTAGGCAGTTGCCGGCTTCCCGGTCATACAGATGTCCGGGGTTTATGAGTATGCCCTGCTTTAAAGCCGCATCGAACAGCTTGCGCGGGGCCGCCGCTTGTTTTAGGCGCAGCCAAATATAGAAGCCGCCGGCGGGCACGTTCCAGTCGGCCAGCCCGGCAAAATGCCGGTCCAACGCCTCGGCGGCGATTTGTCTGCGGAAGCGCAGGGCGCTGCGCAGGCGGTCGAGGTGTTCGTCGTAGATGCCGCTGGACAGCCACTCCGCCGCCATCCGCTGGGAGAAGGCGCTGGAGCCGTAGTCGCTCTGCATTTTGATGTCGGCCAGGCGCTCAATGACCGGCTGGGGCCCGGCGATCCAGCCGATGCGCAGGCCGGGGCTGAGCGTCTTCGACAGGCTGCCGAGGTAAAGGACGCTGCCGCTTGAATCCCCGGCTTTCAGCGGAGCCGGGGGCGGCTCGTCCAGCCACAGATCCCGGTAGACGTCATCCTCCAGCACCGGCAGGCCCGCCGCCTGGCAGGCTTCCAGCAGCCGGGCGCGGCGGGGCTCGCTCATCACGGTCCCCGTCGGATTATGGAACGTGGGAATCGTATAGAGCAGCGAGCCGCCATACTGCCGGGCGTAAGGAGCGACCAGTTCGGGGCGAAGCCCCTGGTCGTCCATCGGCACGCCCTGCAGCCTCATGCCGGCCGATTGGAACACGGGCACGGAGTATAAATAGGACGGCCGTTCGAGCAGGATTACCGATCCGCGCCGCAAAAGGCCGACCGAAATCAGCTGCAGGGCCTGGAGCGCGCCGGAAACGATCAGGATCGATTCCGGGGAGATGGCCAGGCCCTGGTTTTTTAAGCGGGCGGCAAGGATTTCGCGCAGCCCGGGGTCGCCCTTCGGCTCGCCGTAGCCGAGCTCGGGGACGCGGTCCGCCATCCGCTTGAGGAGGCGGCCCATCGCCGGCCTCGGCAGCAGCTCCGGCGCCAGCTCGCCGGTGCCGAGGCGGAGCATGCCCGGGCGGAATTCCGCCCGGTTGATTTCCTGCACGGCCGGCAGGTTGGGACGGTGAATTCCCGCACTGACGTAGGAATTCCAGTCCGGCGGCGGGGCGGAGGTCAGCACGCCCCACGTCCGGTTCGCGACGCGCGTTCCGCCGCCGCGTCCCGTCTCGACCATGCCGGCGGCGGCAAGCTCGTCCATCGCGGCGACCACGGTGCTGCGGTTGACGCCGAAGCGGGCGGCCAGCTCGCGCTGGGACGGGATCCGCATCCCGACCGGCCATTCGCCGCCTGCGATTTTGTCGCGGAGATATTCGAAGATTTGCGTGTGCAGCGGAATCCCGGAGCGGCGGTTCGGCTGCCAGGAAGTAGGCTCCACATAGATCAGCTCCTTTTATGAAGAAGACACGACAGTTTTCTTCATTATACAGTTTGGTTGGTTCAACATCCATCCAAATGGATGGAGCCAGATCATCGCCGGGCGGTTACAATAACCAAGGGGTCTATGATCCCGGGAGGATGACCATCAAAGAGAGAAGGGAAGAGAGAGGCGATGTTGACGGCGTTCATTCACGGTTTTGTTCTTGCTCTCGGCCTGATTTTGCCGCTGGGGGTTCAAAACGTATTCATATTTAATCAAGGGGCATCCGGAAAAAGGTGGACGCGGGCGCTTCCCGCGGTCATTACCGCTTCGGTATGCGATACGATGCTGATTCTGCTGGCGGTCCTCGGGGTATCCCTGATTGTCCTCACGCTGGAGTGGTTAAAAGTTATTCTTTTCATCGGTGGGGCCTGCTTTATGTTATACATGGGCTGGTCGATTTGGAGAAGCTCTCCTTCGGGGAACCCGGAAGGGAGCAAGGGCCTGCCCGCCAAGCAGCAGGTGTTGTTCGCCATGTCGGTGTCCCTGCTGAATCCGCATGCGATTCTCGATACGATCGGCGTGATCGGAACCAGTTCCCTAAGCTATGAGGGGGGAGGGAAAGCGGTTTTTGCCTTGGCGGCGATCCTGGTATCCTGGCTTTGGTTTGTCGGCCTGGCCCTGGCCGGCCGCCTCGTTGGCGGGCTGGACGGAAACGGCACGCTGCTTAAGCGGATCAATCAGGTTTCGGCCCTGGTGGTGTGGGGTATGGCGATATATTTACTGCTCGGGCTTCTAACTTCTATATAGTTTGAACTATTGATTTGCATACTAGTGCCCCGTCAGACAACCTTGAGCCTTGAGTAGCATAGAATTCCTGCATATCTGTAGGATTTTTCCTGTTCGGAACAAAAATTTGAGGGTTCCTGCAATTCTGCAGGAATTTTCGACGAAATAGGCCCGTTTCTCTAAAATCGCTAGAAATACCTGCAGATTTGCATCTTTTGGAGTTGGAAGTGCGCTAGGTACCTTGATAGTCTAGCCGTGGGCTTGATACGGATTTGGATGTCTGTGGGCGTGAGACTACTTAATTATCGAGCACCTCACTCCAAATCATAGTTGAAGCAGCGGATTCTCATTTTCCCCCACTACGCTGTCCGATGGAGCACTAGATAGCGGGGGAAAGGGTTCTTTGTTTCGAATTAAAGGGAATTCCTCCCGTTAATTTGCTGCGTATGCGGCTGCTTAGACCAATTACCGGGAAAAACTCCCGCTAATTCGCCTGAAATTGTGTATATCGGCAATAGGGCCGCGAAATAGATGGAGCTTTTCCAGCTAAATCCGATCGAAGAGCCAAGAGCGGTATATTAACGGGAGATTTTCCCGTTAATAATGTAGACTCCGACGGTGGTGGGCACCATTTCATATCCTTGCCCAACGCCAATTCTTTAGTTCAACCTATATAGGTTAGGGGGCGGGCATACTAAAAGGAATCAGGCAGCTTTTTCTCATTCGGAGACAGGTGCTTTCTTTTTCCGATGGCGATATCGCTCCTTTGAAAAAGTGCTGGGGATGATTAATAATTTAGCTGTTGACATACACAGGGGGGGTATAATATGATGGAGACAAATCCTTTATACCCCTCGGGGGTATTATGCGAAGGGGAGTTTGATATGAGTAGCGCTGAAGGTTCAAAACAACAACAAACCACCTTACAGATTACAGGCATGACCTGTGCCGCGTGCGCCAATCGGATCGAAAAGGGGCTGAGCAAGCTGGAGGGAGTTTCTCAAGCCACGGTAAATTTTACGCTCGAACAAGCGGCGATTACTTTTGATCCAAGCAAAACCGATCCGTCACAAATGGAACAGAAGATTCAGGCGTTAGGCTATGGCACGGTCGGGGAGTCCGCGGATTTTCAAATAACGGGCATGACCTGTGCCGCCTGCGCGGCGCGAATCGAAAAAGGACTGAACAAATTGCCGGGCGTGACGAAAGCGACGGTGAATCTGGCCCTGGAGACGGCGCATGTCGAATATAATCCGGCGGAGGTCACTCCAACCGACATGATTCAGAAGGTTGAAAAGATCGGCTATAAAGCGGCGCTAAAAGGTGAGAAGAAGGAAGCCGGGGATCACCGGCAGAAAGAAATCAAACGCCAGAAACTCAAATTGCTGGTTTCGGCTCTTCTGTCTTTTCCGCTGCTCTGGGCTATGGTCAGCCACTTTTCATTCACTTCGTTCATCTGGCTTCCGGACCTGTTCATGAATCCGTGGTTCCAACTTGCTCTAGCTACGCCGGTCCAGTTTATCATCGGCAGTCAATTCTACATTGGAGCCTACAAGGCGCTCAGAAACGGCAGCGCGAACATGGATGTATTGGTTGCATTGGGGACTTCGGCCGCCTATTTCTACAGTCTTTACCAGACGATCGAAACGATAAACGCGCATGGACATCACCAGGTCGACCTTTACTATGAAACGAGCGCCGTTTTGATTACATTAATTTTGCTGGGCAAGCTTTTTGAAGCACTTGCCAAGGGCAGATCCTCGGAAGCCATCAAGACCCTAATGGGACTGCAAGCCAAATCCGCCACGGTCATTAGAGCGGGTCAAGAGATGGTCGTGCCTGTTGAACAGGTTTTGGCCGGCGATGTTGTTGTAGTGAAGCCGGGAGAGAAGATCCCTGTCGACGGCGAGGTCGTTCACGGTACTTCATCCGTGGATGAGTCCATGTTGACCGGGGAGAGTATTCCGGTTGAGAAGCGCGCGGGGGATAAGGTGATTGGCGCGACGATCAATAAAAACGGGATGCTGCAAATTCAGGCAACCAAGGTGGGCAAAGAAACAGCGCTTGCGCAAATCATTAAAGTGGTGGAAGAGGCTCAAGGCTCTAAAGCCCCGATTCAACGGATTGCCGATATCATTTCAGGGATTTTTGTCCCGATTGTCGTGGGAATTGCCATTGTAACCTTCCTTGTTTGGTATTTTGCGGTGGAACCGGGAAGCTTCGCCAGTGCGCTCGAAAAAGCTATTGCCGTCTTGGTTATCGCCTGCCCGTGTGCCCTTGGCTTGGCAACCCCAACCTCGATTATGGCCGGTTCCGGCCGCGCCGCCGAACTTGGGGTACTCTTCAAAGGCGGCGAGCATCTGGAGGCCACGCATCGGATTGAGGCGATCGTTTTGGATAAAACAGGGACCGTAACCAAAGGAAAACCCGAACTGACCGATGTTATCGCAGAAAATGGGATGGATGAGCGGGCGTTCTTGCGGCTTATTGGCGCGGCGGAAAAAAACTCCGAGCATCCTCTGGCCGAAGCCATTGTTGCGGGGATTCAGGAAAAAGGGATCGAGCTGCCGCCATCGGAACAATTTGAGGCGATTCCGGGCTATGGGATTCGCGCGATGGTCGACGGACTCGAATTGCATATCGGGACCCGCAGGCTGATGCAGAAGTACGGTATCCAGGCAGACAGCGCATTCGGCAAGATGAATCGATTGGAGGAGACGGGAAAGACAGCGATGCTCGTCGCAATAGAGGGTCAATATGCCGGCATGGTCGCCGTGGCCGATACGATAAAAGAGACTTCCAAAGAAGCGGTGAAACGCTTAAAAGATCTTGGTATTGATGTCATCATGATTACCGGCGATAATGAACGGACCGCGAAGGCCATTGCGGCTCAGGCGGGAATCGATAAGGTGTTGGCGGAGGTTCTGCCGGAGGGCAAGGCTGCCGAGGTGAAAAAGCTTCAGGAGTCCGGGAAGAAAGTAGCGATGGTCGGAGACGGCATTAATGATGCGCCCGCCTTAGCTACGGCGGACATCGGTATGGCGATTGGGACCGGTACGGATGTGGCTATGGAAGCTGCGGATGTAACGCTCATGAGAGGAGACTTGAACAGCATTCCGGACGCCATATTTATGAGCAAAAAGACGATGTCGAACATCAAACAGAATTTGTTCTGGGCGTTAGCCTATAACGTCATTGGAATTCCCGTTGCGGCGCTTGGGTTCTTGGCTCCATGGCTAGCCGGGGCGGCTATGGCACTGAGTTCGGTTTCCGTTGTGTTAAATGCCTTAAGACTTCAAAGAGTCAAATTATAAAAGACGGCAAGCGGCCCGTTCATTAGCTTAAAAAGTTAATGAACGGCCGGTTTTTAATAAGGATAATATACACGTTTGCAGAGAAGATATAAAATCATAATGGAATTCATCGGGGCAGTATGAATTTTTGACCTTGATTTATTATGTTGGGATTGGGAGTGAAAGCGAATGAATGAAGTGATTAATCTGCTGAAGAATCATCGTTCGATCCGAAAATACAGCGACCGTCCGGTCGGCCGGGAACAAGTGGAGGAGATCGTCGCCGCGGCGCAGATGGCGTCCAGTTCCAGCAACGTCCAGGCTTACAGCGTCATCGCTGTCACCGAGGAAGACAGGAAGGACAAGCTGGCGGAACTGTGCGGCAGCCAGACCTACATTGCGGAGTGCCCGGTATTTTTGGTTTGGTGCGCGGATCTTTCCCGGTTGAAATCGGCGGCGGAACGCCATCTTCCGGCGGGAACCGAGACCTATGAGGGCGCGGTGGAAAATTTCATCGTAGCGACGGTCGATGCGGCCTTGGCGGCGCAGAACGGGGCGGTCGCCGCGGAATCGCTGGGGCTCGGCATCGTGTACATCGGCGGCATCCGCAACCGGAGTGAGGAGGTGGCCGAACTGCTGGGGCTGCCGGAACTGATCTACCCCGTATTCGGCATGTGCGTCGGCTATACGGACCAGGAGCCGGGCCTCCGGCCCCGCTTGCCGCTGGAGGCGGTCTTGCACTGGAACGGCTATGACGCCGAACGCTCGGAAGCAGGGGTGAAAGCCTACGATGAGACGATGGTGAAGTATTTGCGGGACCGGACCGGCGGTATGAAGGACACCCCTTGGTCCGTATTGATGGCGGAGAAGCTCGCGCAGCCGGCCCGGCTTCATATGCGGGAGTTTTTGCGGCGGCGCGGCTTTGGACTGAAGTAAAGTGATAATCCCTTTGCTTTGCAACAGCCCTGCTATTTCCCTAGCCGCCCACCGCATTAGCGGCCTTTTGGGGTGCTATTTCGGTCCGATTCGCTTCCGGGGGGATAATAAGCGGTGAAAAAAGCCCTTATTGGACTGCTGCGGGCCCCGAAGTCAGGGGTTGGCCCGCTTTTTCCAAAATAAGACCTCAATATGCCGCTATTTCACATCGTTCAGCTGAATTCGACAAAATAGCGCCGCAAAGGGCCCCTATTCATCTGCCTGGCGTCAAAGAAATGGAAGAAGCCCGCTAATGTCCGGACGCTCCGGTATCCCCCGTCCTGTCGGCGGAGACGGGAGTGGCGCGGAGCGTACGGGAGGCGCTGTACACGGCGGCGAATATAGCTCCAGTGACCGTAAGCAGCCCCCCTCCTATCAGGCCGAGCATACGGGGGGACAGGACATCCAGCAAAAAACCGCCGAGAAGCATCGCCACCCCCATGATCGTATTTTGCAGCGTGGCCAGCATCCCCATAAATCTCCCTCGAATTTTATCGGGTACGAGCGTCATCAGGATCGTCTGGTTGCAGGCGTTCCCGATTCCTGAGCATATCGCCGTTCCCGCCAGCAGAACCATCAGCAGACCAAACGATCCGCTTTGGCTGATCAATATATGGCATATCCCTTCCAGCAGCAGGGTCAGGACTGCGGCGGCCTTGATCCGCCGGGCAAATCGGCCCGTCAGCGCGGATCCGGCGACCAGCCCGGCACCGAGCGCTCCGTACAGCAGCCCGATCCCGAGATCGCCCATGTGAAACACTTCCACCGCATAGACGCTGAGCAAAATATTGAAGATGCCGTCTCCGACCGGCCAGACCGCAAAAATGATCAGCATCAGCCGGAGGAAGGGCGAGCGGGCGAGCAGCCCGCGGAAGGCGGCGACGGTTGGCGAGGCGGCGGCCGGGGCCGAAGCCGAAGCTGGCGCGGCGAAGCCGTCAGCGCTCTCGTCTGCGGCGGCCTGACCCGGGCCGTGGGCGCAGCCGCTGTCCGGCGAGGAGCCGCTGAGCCGCGGCAGCCGGGCAAGCAGCAGGGCGGCGGCCAGGAAGGACAACGCGTTGAGGAGGAAGGGGACCTCCATGCCGAATTTAGCGGCCACGAAGCCGCCGCTGACCGAGCCTCCGATCAGCACGAGGCCGGTCATGACCTCTTCGAGGCTGTTAACCTGAAGCAGACGATCCTTCCGAACCAGGCGGGGGATCGCCGACATGCGGGCCGGGGCGTAGACGGCTTCCCCTGCGGACAATAGAAAGGAGCTTGCGTAGATCAACCATACGTCCGCGGCCTCGCGGACCAGCAGCGGCGTCAGCGCAAAGACAGCCCGAATCAGGTCCGTGGCGATCATCACCCGCTTATTGGAGAAACGGTCGGCGAGCATGCCGCCGAGCGGCCCAAACATCAAATAAGGGATAAGTCTGACGCCAAAGGTGATGCCGATCGCAAGGCCCGAACCGGTCAGCGTCAACAAGAGGCCAAGCACGGCAACCTGGCTGAAGCGGTCCCCCATGCCGTTCACGATTCCGGCCGTGAACAGTCTTGCATAGTCTTTTTCTTGTCGCAGAACGGTCCAGGGGTTCATGATGATGTTTATCCTCCATAATTGATCAATTTTATTAACATCTAATTTTATAAATATCTAATTAGTTAACGAAAAAAAAGAGCAGGCAGGCTCCAAACCGCATATCCCGCTCGATGATCCATCTCTATTCCCGCGCCCGATCGGCACCTGTCAGGGCTTCTCCCACAGTTCCGGCGGATTCAGCTCATAAATGCCGTCTTCCCGGTACATATACTGGTGCATAGTGAATTCCCGGCGAATCGTGGCAAAGTCCTCGTGAAATTTTAGAATGTATTCGTTAATTTCCTTCTCGGCATATTTTCGGTGCGGCTCCAAGCCCTGGATCAAATGCTCAAGCACCATGCGCTTCTTCTTTTGCTGAGCGGGCAGATGCTTTAAACGGCCGTCTTTGGTAAAAAAATTGCGAATCACCGCCATGCGGTCCAATGTCTTGTCACCCCCCGGATCCCCGCTTTCGTCGGCGCCCCCGTCTCCGACGGTTAATATGGCCCGGGCCTGCAAAGCGAGGCTTTTTTCGTTGAGATAAAAATAAATCGTATTCTTATCCCGGCGTTCGTAAATTAGATCGGCTTCGCGCAATTTGGTCATGTGGTGGGTTACCGTGGGCGGCGAGACCCCCAACTTGCCCGCCAAAGCTTGCCCGTGAAGCGGGCCGTTCTTGAGAAGCGCGATGATCCGGATTCGCGTCACGTCGCCTACCGCTTTATGAAATTGAACGAGACGGTCGAGCTGCATGTGCGATGGCCTCCTTTTTTTGATGCTCAACTAATTAGATATATGTCGAATTATTTCACGCGGAATAGCGATTGTCAATAGTCATCGCTTCCGCAGGTTTTGCTTTTTATATCCGATAGAAAGTCCGGGTGTTCTCCGTTAACCTGTCCGCGGCCTCCCCGTAGGAGAGTCCCAGCAGACGGCCCCAAGCCTTCGCTACCTCGTGAACCATGTCCGGCCGCGTGGTCTGTCCGGCAAAAGGACCTTCAAATGGCCAAGGGCCATCGGTTTCGGCCATCACGAGGTCCCGGGGATAGTAGCGGGCCAACTCGGCGATTTCGGCTTCGTACAAAAGGTCGGGGGTAAAAGAAATAAGGTATCCCTGTTCGGCCATCCGGCGAATGGTGGGCTTGGTACCCTTGAACCAGTGAAAGTGCGCCTTGGCGATGCCGTGCCGATCCAGGAGATCGCACGCCAGTTTGGCGTCCTCATAAACGGCATGGAGCACGACCGGTTTATCGAGGCGCTTCGCGAGCCCAAGCAGCCGGTCCAGCAGGGAAATATACGGCTCCAGGGGAAAGGCTTCCCCGCGCTTTTCCTTTTCCTTCCGGGTGTAATAGGGCAGCCCGATTTCACCGATCGCGACCATTCGGGAGGCATGCGCTTCTATCCATTGGACCAGCCTCGCTTCGGCTTCGGGCGAAGGAAGGGGTTGCTCCGGATGAAAGCCGAAGGCGGGGTGGATGAGTCCGGGGTACTGGTCCGACAGAGCCAGGTTGCTCCGGCAGGAATCCAGATGCATGGAGACGCCGACCAATCCGTCGATCCCTCGTTGTTGCGCTTCCCGCAGCAGATCGTCTCTGGCGGACTTCTCATATAAATCCAAGTGAATATGGGCATCCATCATCACGAATTCCTCCTTATTGCCGGTTAATTATGAAAAAATATTATTTTTAGGAATGTTATCACTTTATTCCTAGTCAGTTCGCAACTTTTGACCTATAATGTTAATGATGCATGTCAGGACTTCCAAGTTTTAGGAGGCGTAAGCCGGTGAACGATTCAGACCTACATATTGAACGCTTAAAGCTAGACCAAGAACCGGATGCCGCGATGTGGCTGCGGATATTGCTTCATAAGCACCCGCATGTCTATTATCATTCTTCGAGGGTAGCCATGCTGGCCGAGAAAATCGCGGAGCCTCTTGAATTGAGTGATGAGGAGAAGAGACAGCTGGTAAGGGGCTGTTTTCTTCACGATATCGGAAAATCAGTTATCCCCAGGGAAATCCTGACGCAAAGAGAACCCTTCACCAGCAGCCAGTGGGCTTTGATTAAACAGCATCCGATTATCGGAGCCAGGATGGCGGAGAGCAATCCCGGGTTTTCCAAGGAAATCGTGAAGATCATTCGGCATCACCATGAAAGGTGGGACGGCAAAGGGTATCCCGACGGATTAAGCGGCGAGGAAATTCCTTTGGGCGCCCGCATCTGTGCGGTGATCGACGCTTTTGATTCAATGACCTCCAACAAGGTGTATCGGCGGAGCATCCAGGTGAGCGAAGCCAGGCTGGAGTTGATTCGGTATGCCAATATTCAGTTCGATCCGGACGTCGTTCATGCCATTGTCAAGCTCCCTATTGAAACATTAAGCATCTTTTCGCTCTAATTGCATTTTACATAATAGCTTAAGGCCAAAGTGACCGGAGGAACACCGCCGTCAGTTTGGCCTTTTGCGTTGCTCTTCCCTCATTTGAATGCCAATTTCCTTCCTGAGTCTCAAAAAGGCGGGATCCTCCGTCAGCTCCTCCCGACGAGGCCGGGGAAAAGGGACCTCTATCCGGTGAAGCACCCGGGCCGGACGATTGGAGAGCAAATAAATCGTGTCCGACATCATCAGCGCCTCCTCGATACTGTGCGTGATGAGGATGACCGAGCGGCGCCGGGTCTCCCACAGATCAAGCAGCCAGTGCTGCATCTCCGTACGAGTCAGCTCATCCAGAGAACTGAAGGGCTCGTCCAGGCACATCACTTCCTGGGGAGCCAACAGTCCGCGCAGAAAAGCGGCCCGCTGCTGCATGCCGCCCGAAAGCATGTGCGGATAGGCTTTCTCAAAGCCGCCGAGTCCCGCTTTGACCAGCCATTCCTTGGCTTCGGCCAGGGCTTCCTTGTCAGCGCCGCCCGAAATTTCCCGGGCCAGCAGGACGTTATCGAGCGTAGTCCGCCAAGGGAAGAGGGCTGGCTTTTGCGGCACATAGCTGATCAGGCCCCGCTGCCCGGTGACTTCCGTTCCGCCGGCCATCACGCTTCCCGCGTCGGGCTTCAGCAGCCCGCCGATGACATGAAACAGCGTGCTTTTGCCGCAGCCCGACGGGCCGATGATCGAGACGAATTCTCCTTCGGCCACGGAGAGGGATACTCCGTTAAGGACGGGCAGGCTCCTCCGGCGCTCCCGAAAAGAGAGGGTGAGTTCCCGGACCTCCAGTGCGGGCGGCGGGGAGAGCGAGGATTTTTCCGCGTGCGTCATTTGTTTGGCACCTCTTTCTAATTGTCTTCGCCCGCCGGTTTGTAGCGCACGAGCCATTTTTCCAGCAGGGCGACGAGGGTGAACATGGCCAGGCTGATAGCCACGATAATGGCGATGGCCACGAAGATCCGGTCCGTGCGGAAGGAAGCCTTCTGCAGCATCATATAATAGCCGATGCCTTTCTCGGCGCCGACCCATTCGGCGATGACCGCGCCCATGACGCTGTAAGTGGCGGCTATTTTGATACCGGACAGCATGGTAGGGATCGCATGGGGGATCTCCAGCTTGCGGAAAATTTCGCCCCGGCTCGCCCCCGTCATCCGCATATAGTCGAGCATCACGCGGTCGGTTCGGGTCAGTCCGTCCATCGCCGCCACGGCGACCGGAAAGAAGCAGACGAGCGTAATGACGATAATTTTGGGCAGGATGCCGAAACCGAACCAGATCATAAGTAATGGAGCCAGCGCGATGGTGGGCACATTCTGGCTAAGAATGATGAGCGGGTACAGCGATGATTTTAAAAATGGGACGTAATGGAGCACAAAAGCGACCAGCAGGCCCACTCCCGTTCCGATCGCAAAGCCGAGGATCATGAGTTCCAGCGTGGCCCGTGTATGCTCCCACAGTCCCGACGAGTTGGCGGCGGCTTCCCTGGCGATATCGGACGGACTCGGGAGGATCCACTCTTCGATATGAAACAGGGAGGTCGCCATTTGCCACAGGACTAAAAACAGGATGACCGCCACTAAGGGCGGCCATGTGCTGTTCCAGAGCCGGCGAAGCTTCATGGACGGTATTTCTCGGTCAGCTTGTCCATGCTGACGCCTTTCGGATTATAGGAAATTTTGATCTGCGAAATAATGCCGGTGCTCCCGAAATCGATAACCGCCTCGTTCATTTGCTTGACGATCGAGAGCAGCTCATCCAGCTCGCCTTCCATGGTCGTTTCGAGCGGGTTGACCTGATACTTGACCCCGGAAGCCTGAATGACCTCGATGGCGCGGTCCACGTACGGGATCACATCCTCGCCATTGGGGGTTTTGGGAATGATTTGAATGCTGAGCAATGCGTTTGGCATCATATTTCATCCTCTTTCGTTTATTTTATAGGTTGGGTGCTCCTGATTTCCTGTTTTAAGATTCCGGTAAAAACTCGTTCGTAAACGCCTTGTCCGTGTCGAGCGGTTTTTCGAGCAATCCGAATTTCTGCATCCAGTCGGAGTAATTTTGCCAAACCTCTTTCTTTTGTTCTCCCCAGCGGGCGGCATCCTCCTGGTATTTCGGACTCAGCCATTTTTGACTGGCCACAACCAGATCCTTGTCCAGGTCCGGCACGGCTTTCAGCAGCATTTCCGCGGATTCCTCCGGATGCTCGATCGCATAACGGTAGCCTTTGGAGGTGGCGCGCATGAAGGCTTTGACCAGTTCCGGATCATCCGAGATCGTTTTCTCGTTCGTCACGATCACGGGGGTGTAGTAATCCAGCTGTTCCGAGTAGTCTTTCACATACTGCATATCCAGCGGTTCGCCGCGCAGCTCGGCCTCAATGCCGGTCCAGGCATAGAAGATCCAGGCGAAATCGATGTCCCGTTTGACCGCGGTAAAATAATCGGCTTCTCCCATGTTGACGAACTTGACCTTGCCGACGTCGGCGCCGCTTTGGTCCATAATCGATTTCATGACGGCTTCCTCCACCGGGGAGCCCCAGCCGCCGTAGGCTTTGCCTTCAAAGTCCTTCGGGGTCTTAATCCCTTTATCGGCAGGCGCGGCAAAGCCCGAGGTGTTATGCTGGATGACCGCGGCGATGGAGACCAGCGGAACGCCCTGGATGCGCCCTTGGGTAACGTTCTCTTGCACGCTCACTCCGAAAGGGACCTCCCCCGACGCGACCATGGCGTCGGCGCCTCCGGCCCCCGGCAGAACGATATCCACGTTCAGCCCTTCCTCTTTGTAGTAGCCCTGCTCTTTGGCTACGTAAAGGCCGGTATGGTTCGTGTTCGGGCTCCAGTCGAGCACGATTTTGACGTCGCGCGGCTTTTCGGCCGTGTTCGGGCCGGATGCGGCCGAGCCGGTCTTCGCGGTTTTGCCGGCGTTTTGTCCGCAAGCCGTCAGGGCCAGCAGGAGGGCGCATACGGCAAGCAGTGCCCATGTTCTTTGCTTCACAGAAATTCTCTCCTTTATATGGATTTTGAATTTCCGCAGTCACGTTCGTGTGAAGTTCCGAATTATCTGAAATGGTGGCGTCCCAATTTTTCCCACAGGCAGAAAAAAAGCGCCCCGGATCGGGACGCGTAGGTATCATGGCAAATGACGATAAGCCCATGCTAAAGCATTCTTCCTACGCTGGCATTACCCAGATCAGGTTTAAGGGTCAGTATCTTGCGGGATACAATCTCAGCCGGCCTTTTTCCAGCTCCCCTGAACTATAGACTGCGGATTACAATAGTCATTATAGACGCGGGCCCGGTTTATGTCCAGTTTAGGTAAAGGCTTTCTTTTTGATTTGCTTTTTGGTTCGGGGGAGAGTATAATAAAATCAATTGAAGTTTTAAGAAGTGATATTCACGTATTGAAAAGGGTGTCAATTTTTAAAATGAACTTTTTTCAATATGTGAATTTTTTTATGTAAAAAAGGAGCATGTTAATCTTTAAACAGGAGGTAATTTACCATGGAAACTGGAACAGTAAAATGGTTCAACGCAGAAAAAGGCTTCGGCTTTATCGAAGTTGAAGGCGGAAACGATGTTTTCGTTCATTTCAGCGCGATCACAGGCGAAGGCTTCAAAACGCTTGACGAAGGCCAACGTGTACAATTTAACGTTGTTCAAGGCAACCGCGGACCGCAAGCCGAGAATGTCGTAAAACTGTAATGCAGGCATGGGCTGCTCTTAACGCGTGCGTTAAGAGCAGTTTTTATTTTTCCCCAAACGGCATATAGTTTAAAAGTTCCGGGATCTCGCTGAAGCCAAACTAATATCTAGGAGGTAACCATGAACTACCGTAAAAAAACGATTGAAGAAATTCCTGAGGAGAACACACCGGTATGGTCTTGCGTGAGTGAGGATTGCAACGGATGGATGAGGGATAACTTTGCGTTTAATTATGTTCCGGTATGTCCGTTGTGCTCCTCGGAAATGGCGAAAGGGATGAAGATGCTCCCGCAGCTGATCAACACCAATGCCGTGAAAGTGGACCGGTAATTACGTTCCAACCTGATATAGCATGCGATAAAAGCCGCCTCCCGCGGATTTGGGGGAGCGGCTTTTGCGTTTTTGAGTCCGCTGGCTGCCCGCTTCCGCCATGATCAGGGCAGAGGGGCGCTTCCGGCGGCTAGCCTCCTTTGGAAGCCAACCGGGCAGGTGAATAAGGTAGGCCCCGGCTTAGGCCTGAGCCGAAAATTTCTAACGGAAGCCATAGCCGCTATTTCGCCCATGAAGGGGGATTTCAGATTCTAACGGACGCAGCAGCCGCTATTTCAGTAAAATGAGGTCATTTCGGCGGGAAATTGGACAAATAGGCGCTAATATTTCCGTTAGAATTCCGAAAGTGCGGATCCCCGCGAAATAGCGTCTATGATGTCCATTAGAGCCAGCGCGCGGCACGTTGTTCATCCGGCCCTAGTAGGCCGAGATTCGGCTGGGTGGTGTAGCCAGCTAAGCCCCGCTGCGGCCCTTCCAGTACAGGATTGCAAGCTGGGTGCGATCCCGGACTTCGAGCTTGCCGAGAATGTCGGTCACATAATTTTTAACCGTTCCCTCGCTCAGAAACAGCTGGCCGGCGATTTCCTTGTTGGACAGGCCGTCGGCGATCAGGCGGAGCACATTGTGCTCGGTCGCCGTTAAACCGGCACGTTGGAGCCTGTCGTCGGCGGGAGGTGCGGGAGTGGGGCGCAGCAGGCCGGTGAGCTTCCTGGCGATTTCCGGATGGATCAGCATGTTCCCGCCATGAACGGTTTTGATGCCCTGAATGATCCGGTCGGGCGGAATGTTTTTGAGCAGATAGCCGCTAGCTCCGTTGCGAAGCGCCTCCAGAATGAATTCATCATCATCAAAGGTCGTCAGCATGAGTACCGCGACGTCCGGGAAGAGCGCCTTGATTCTTTTCGTTCCTTCGACTCCATTGCATTCCGGCATGCGGATATCCATCAAAACCACGTCCGGAACCGTTCCGCCGTTCCGTAGCCGCTCGACGGCTTCGGCTCCGTTCCCCGCCGAACCGATCACTTCGATGTCCGGATCCATGCCGATGAGCAGGGTCAAGCTTTCCCGGATAAAAGGATCGTCGTCCACAATGAATAAAGTTAAGTTGGCCATATCGGTCCTCCCCTTTTACGATAACTTCTCTTCGGTGTCTATATGTACCGTGCCCTAAACCATTTCCGCCCGCTGCGCCACCGGCAGTTTCGTAATTACCGTGAACATCGGTTCTAAAACGATGTCCAGACTGCCGCCCGCCAAGGCGCAGCGCTCTTTCATCCCCCGCATGCCCAGGCCGCCGGATTGCGGCGGAATCCGTCCGGGAAGGGCGCCGTCGTTGCTTACTGTCATGGTGATTTCGCGGGCATCATAGGTGATTACGATTTCGACCGTTTCGGGCCGTCCATGTTTCAGCGCATTGGTGATGGCCTCCCGGGCGTTTTTGTACAGGATCAGCTCTTGGCTGGGATATAAGGAGTAAGGATCTCCTTCCAGAGTTAGCCGGGTCCGGACTCCGGTTTCTCTGCCGATCTCCTCCAGCATTTGGCGCAAGGAAAGGATTCCTGCGGCTTCCCCGGCGGGCCTGATCCGGCGGACCGCGGCTCTCATCTCATCGAGTCCGGAGGCCAACTGGTCGCGGATTTGCAGCAGCAGGCTCATCCCTTTCTCCGGATTGCCGGGAATGACCTGCAGGGCGGCTTCCATCATCATCTTGGCCCGGATCAGGCGATGACCGACCTCATCATGCAGCTCCCGGGAAATTCTGTTGCGCTCCTCGGTCTGCGCGGCTCCTTCGACCTGCTTGGTGAAGAGCAGTAGGCGTTTTCTCGCTTCGTCCAGTTCATAGTGTTTTTTTCGCAAATCATCAAATTGAAGATCGGCATGCTGCTTAGTCAGGGCGGAGTGCCGCAGGAGGGACAGAAGAACGGCCATGGCGAGCAGAAGCAAATTACCCGTCACGGCCCATTCCAGGGATTGGCCTCTCACGGCGTAGTTGTAGGCCAGCAGGTGCAAGCCCGCCAGCGTATATCGCCATCCGGCGCGAGGCAATTGGAAGTACAGCAGTACCGGGCTAGCGGCGACAAGGCTTATAATACCGCCATAAACATGACCCAACCACGACGCATACAGAATCAGCAGGGTGGAAAGCCCCGTCAGCGGAGTTACCCGGGAGGTAAACCGGGAGGCCACAAACAGGTTAAGCAAGATGAGAACCTGCAGCAAGTACTTGCCGTAGCCCCCTTCCTCGGGCAGCAAGTAAATATGAAAGAAGCAAGGAATCAAGGTGAAGCCGAGGATGAAGATGAACAGGGAGTTTTTTGGCATGCGGTTCCATTCCTATCTTTCGGGATTCCTGCGGATTTCGCTGGCTTCATTATAGCACAGCCGTTTTTGAGGAGAGGCGGGCCGGCATGAATCTGATGAGGAGGTGACTTTCGTCACCCTCAGGTCATGACGATCCGTACCTTCGCGGGGAAAGGGGGGCTGATAGAATAATACTCAAGAAACGGCAACGACACAGGAAGGTAGGGGAGCCGCATGGCATTGGTTGAGGTGAAAGACGCTATTAAGCGTTATGGAGATAAGCTGTCCGTAGACCATCTAAGCTTAACGATCGAGGAGGGAGAGATTTTCGGGCTTCTGGGTCCGAACGGCGCGGGAAAAAGCACGACCATCAATATGATGGTCGGTTTGCTGCGGATGGATCAGGGGGATATCCGTATCGACGGTTTCTCGGTCAAGGAGAAACCGCTCGAGGTGAAACGGAGAATCGGACTGGTGCCGCAAGATTTGGCGCTTTACGAGTCGATGCCCGCCGCCGACAACGTGGCTTTCTTCGGCAGATTGTACGGTCTGCGCGGCCGGGAGTTAAAGGCGCGGATATCGGAGGCGCTGGCCTTCGTCGGTCTGGAAGACCGGGCCAGGGAGCTGCCGAAGACATTTTCCGGCGGCATGAAGCGGCGGCTTAATATCGCTTGCGCGATTATGCACCGCCCCAAGCTGATTATTATGGATGAGCCGACGGTGGGGATTGACCCGCAGTCGCGAAATCATATTTTGGATTCGGTCAGGGAACTGAACCGGATGGGCTCGACTGTCATTTACACGAGCCATTACATGGAGGAGGTCTCGGCGATTTGCGACCGGGTAGCCATTGTGGATCAGGGGCATGTGATTGCTTGCGGGACGCAGAATGAGCTGAGAGAACGCGTCTCCGGTGAGGAGAAGATCAGGATGAAAGCGACCGGCATCGGCGAAGAAGTCCTTGCGGAACTGCGGTTGCACCCCAGAATCACGCGTGTGCTCCACCAGGAGCAGGAACTGTACACGTTTTCTTCGCAGAACGATCTTCAGGATATTTTGTACATCTGCGCCAAGCATGACGCCGTGATCCATTCCGTGGTTTGCGAACAACCGACGCTGGAGACGCTGTTCCTGAACCTGACCGGGCGCAAGCTGCGGGACTAGGGGGCAATTGGCATGAAATTACTAACGATAATTGCGTTTGAAGTTCGAAAACTGATTCGCGCCAGGGTTGTGCTGTTCAATTTGTTTCTTCTTCCCTTGCTGCTGATCTTCATTTTGGGAAATGCCCTGTCGCCGATGTTTGATTCGGGATCGGATAAAACCCTGGAGCAGGTCAACGTCAAGCTGGTGAGGTCCGCGGCCGAAGGAGGCACGGATTTGGGGCTGGACGCCTTTCTGGTCAATCCGGAAATCAAGGAAACTTTGCGGATCGACAAAGCGGCGAACCGCGCCGAGGCGGAAGCGTCGCTTCGTTCGGGGAATAGCGATTTTGCCGTTGTGATTCCGGGGGATTTTGAAGCGAAGGTCACCCGGGGGGAAGCGGCGAAATGGGAGTATATTTTGGGGAAGGATCAACTGAAGAATCATGTCGCGGAAATGATTTTTGACGCTTATCTAGATGAAGTGAACCGAACGCAAGCTTCGGCGATCGTGCTTGGACCCGAAGCTGTAACGGCGGCGATGAGGCAGGTTCAACAGGCCGGGGACCCAACGTTTGTGGAGATGGCGCCGCTCAGTGAACAAGGGGAGTCCTATTCCGCCTTTCAATATTACGCCGTCTCGATGCTGATCATGTTTCTTCTTTACTCCGGGCTCATGGTCAACGAAAGCTTGCGAAGCGAAATCGACAATCGGACGTTGTACCGTTTGGGCTCCATGCCGATCGGCGGGCTGCCGATTTTTGCAGGAAAAATCATCGGGAACGGATTGGTTACCTCGCTTCAAGCGACGGTGATTATCCTCGGTACCTCCTGGCTCTACGGTGTGGAGTGGGGAAATCATCCGTTCTATCTGGCGGCGATTTGCGGATTGGTTATTCTTTGCTCCATGATGCTCGCTGTGATCGTATCTCTTTGGAGCAAGTCGGGGACGGCCGCCAGCACGTTGGTCCAAGTGGTCGCGATTCTTATGACGTTTTTGAGCGGAGGCTTTCAGCCGATTCCGGTGGATCTGATTCAAAAGCTCGGAGATTTTACGGTCAACCATTGGGCGATGCAGGGTTTGCTCCGTATTATGCTGGGAGCCGACCCGGCGATTATAGGGCATCATATCCTGATGCTCGGCATCTTCGGCGGCGTCCTGATGCTGATCGGCATAATTACGTACCGGAAGGTGGGTTACCATGAATAGTTTGACCATAGCCTGGAATATGATCAGGCAGACCGTCGGGACCAAAAAGGGAATGATCATGCATATCCTTCTGCCCTGCATCGTTATTTCCCTGGCTGTTGCCTTGCTCGGACAAGAGCGGCCCCTCGGCGTTCAAATCGTATATGTGAATCAAGACACCGGTAAAGCCGGAGCGTATTTGCTGGAGGAGTTGGCCGCGAAGCCAAATTATTCGCTGAAGGAAGTGGGGAGCGAAGATGCTTTGCGGGAAGAGGTTACCGAAAATCGGGCGGAGGCGGGCTTTATGATCCCATCCGGCTTTACGGATCTCCTTTTGGCCGGGCAGAAACCGAAATTGCCCATGTATGAATTAAAAATGAGCGAGGGGACATACACGCTCCGGTTGACTTTGGAGGAACTGGCGCGGGGAGCGGCGGCCATGGCCGGACTGGTGTCTGCGTCACAACCGGACGTCTTTGGAGCCGTTTTGGACCAGACGAGAAAACATGCCGTCAGTCCCGACAAGACCGACCTGCAGTTGTATCCCAAGCCCGGCTTGAATGTGGTCACCGGCTTTACGCTGATGTTTCTGATGAGTCTGGTCGGCAGCACCGTCGGCAAGATCCTGGAGGAACGCCGCCGCCGGACCATGGCCAGGATGTACAGCGCACCGGTCAGAGCCTGGGAAATCACACTGGGTCATTTTCTGGGCAGTTTCACCGTCGGTATTTCGCAAATTGCCCTTGTTTTGATCTTCAGCGGCTATGTGCTGAAATATGATTATGATCTGCCTATGCTGCTTCATTTCATCGTGCTGGCCGCCTTTATGCTCGTAGCGATGGGCATTGCCAGCGCGGTGGCGGGAATAATGCGGAATCCGCAAAATGTCGGGATGCTGAACAGCCTGATCATCACGCCGACCTGCATGCTCGGGGGATGTTTTTGGCCGATCTCCTATATGCCGGAATTCATGCAAAAAGCCGCGAATTTCGTGCCGCAAAAATGGGCCATCGAGGCGGTGGAGAAACTTTCGGCGGGAGGGGGGCTGGGCACCATCACATTACCGCTCCTGATTTTAGGCCTGATGGCCCTGATCCTGCTTGCCATTGGCTCCTCGATTCTTCGGCCGGCGGAGGCAAATGTAACAGGGTAGACCCAAAATATGCAGGGCTGTTCGCGCGTTGATTAATCCCGCGCGGACAGCCTGTTTCGGTTATTTTGACCCGTTTGCGGCGATTTGGAGAAAAAAGATTGCAAGTGTTCACAAAATCTACTATCTTGGAACTATTATAGACAACAAAGAACTTGCATCTAGAGGAGGGGGTCTTCCCATGCATAGCGATTTTAAAGTGGGATCCCAGATAACGGACATTCCCTCCAACCGAAATCAGCGGAGGCTTGCCCTGCTGCTGGCATCTTTGATTTCCGTGATGTCCTTGACAGCTCTTCCGTTCGGTACGATGATCCTTCCTTCTTTCGAACCTTTTTTGCCGATCCTGATTTCCTGGTTCATCTTCGGGGATCTGCTGACCGCGTTCATTCTATTCAGCCAATTTCGGGCCTCCGGCGTACCGTCCCTTCTCGTCATTTCCTGCACCTATCTATTTACCGGATTAATTACCGCACTGCATATATTAACCTTTCCCGGCGTGTTTTCGGAGGAGGGGATGCTTGGCGCGAATAACCAATCGGCAGGCTGGCTATGGATTTTTTGGCATGGAGGCTTTCCGGTCGGAATTTTGATATATTTATTTGTAGGGGTTCGATATCCGCAGCCGCTGGAGTCGAAAACGGACATTTCCTTTTATACGGCGCTAGGGCTGTTTTTGACATTGCTATCGGTATGCCTGTCGTTCCAGCTCGCTACCGAAGGAGCCGATTTGATGCCCCGCATTATCGATTTCGGAAGCTACAGGCATATTGTGGATTCGGGGATCGGTCCTGTTTTGGGAGGGCTGAATTTACTTGTTCTGGTGCTGGTGATTTTGCGTTTTCGGACAAGAAGCGTACTGCACCTCTGGATTGCCATTGCCCTGCTGGCGTTGTTCCTCGACATTCTTCTCACCGTATTCGCCGGAACCCGGTACACATTGGGATGGTATTTGGCCCGGATCAATTCGGTGATTTCGGCGACGGTCGTCCTCTGCTCGGTTGTAAGCGAGGTCAACAGGCTGTTCGTCCGTCTCTCGGACCAGCATAAGCAATTGCTCGAATCCGGGAGGCAACTGGAAAGAGCGAATGAGGAATTGTTCCGGCTGTCGAGCCTTGACGGCTTGACGGAGATTCCGAATCGCCGGAGACTGGACGAAATCATTTCCTGGGAGCTGGTGTTTCCCGAGGAGCGGCAGACGCCGCTTTCGCTGCTCATCCTTGATGTGGACTGCTTCAAAGCCTATAACGACCACTATGGACATTTGGGCGGGGACCAGGTGTTGAAGAAGATCGCCCGGACGATTTCGGCGGAAGTGAAGCCTTATTTTGGATTTGCCGCAAGGTACGGAGGCGAGGAATTCGCGGTGTTGCTATCCGGCCTCGATGTCCAGGGGACGTTTGCCGTGGCGGAGCGGATCAGGAACGCTGTGGAACGGCTGGAGATCGGTCATGCCGGATTACCCGCGGGCGGGAGGGTGACGATCAGCATCGGCGGTCACTGTCTTGCCCCGTTTCAAGGCATCGATCAGGACGAACTGATTTACTTAGCCGATCAATGCCTCTACGAGGCAAAAGATGAGGGGAGAAACCGCAGCATCGTCAAAGGGTGGTCCCGGGAGATCGGCGAGGCGCTGAGCGTGGGAAGTTAAGCTTGCCGGGGAGTTCCGGTGATATCCCGGTATTTCTTCAGCATGAATAAACGCCAGCGCAGAATCATTCCGTAAGCGAGAATGAAGAAGACGGAGCCTGTCTGCAATACGGAAATATACTGCTCGACCACTTCGTGCAAGGCGAGGCGCAGCACCAGCAGGCCAATAAGAATATACGCGAATCCGGGAGAGCGCTGGGCATACACTTCGCCGCCGATGACTTCAAAGCGGGTCGTCCGGTTCAGCGGATAGGAGAACACAAACCATCCTACGGCGAAGGCGATGAACGCCCACGAAAGAGGGATGCGCATCTCCGGGGCGACAAACATAGCGAAGCCTGTGGTCATGCCGAGCGGCGGGATGACGATCTTTTTGACCGTCACGGGTTTTCGGCTGGCCTTCAGGCGAATGATCAGGACGGAGACCGCCATCAGGGCGGCGCCGATCGTTAAGACCAAATGCATATAAGCAGAACTGAAAATGTTCATCATATGAAGTTCCTTTCCGTTCTAGTTAAGCCAGAACATTATACCATACTCCCGCCGGTGCAAAAAATCCGCTGCCCCTTTATTCACCGTTCATGTTTCAAATTTGCCTAGGGAGGGGGAAAAAATATGAACAGCGAATTTACCATCGCCGTCCATTGCCTTCTGTTTCTTTACACCAAGGAAGACAAGATGGCCAACAGCGAACAGATTGCCTGCAGTGTATCCACTCACCCCGCACGGGTCCGGAAAGTGCTGAGCTTGCTGCGCAAGCAAGGGCTCGTGGCTACCAAGGAGGGGGCTCGCGGCGGCTACCAGCTGAACAAGACGCTGGAAGAGATTACGCTTGGCGATTTATACCGGTTGTTTGCACGCGGCTCATTGCAGCCGGGCTGGTGTTCGGGCAACGAAAAGTCGCCCTGTCAGGTATCCTCCAATATTCATTCCGCGATGGAGCTTATTTTTAACCGCGGCGAGGATTGCTTGGAGTCCTATTTTAACGGGATCGCGTTATCCGAGGTGCATCGGCTCTTGAACCGGAGCAGCCCGGAGGAAGCCGGCGATCGAATCGAGAGAGGAGCGAAAAGAGAGCATGAATGTTGGGAACTCAAAGAAAACTGAGCTGCTTTTTTATTTGGGGTCTTATGCTGCTGAATCGGAGCCGGGGATTCACCTTGCCGGCTTGAACGCGGAGACGGAAGAATTGCGGTGGATTGAGAGCACCTCGGGAATCCGGAATCCGTCATTTCTCGTATTGAATCCGGAAGGGACGCGGCTGTACGCGGTAAGCGAACAGGCGCAGGGAGCCGTGGTCAGCTATGCCGTCCGGACGGAAGGCGGGCTGGAACAATTGAATTCGGCGCCGACGGAAGGGGCGGACCCTTGTCACTTGTCTCTCTCATCGGACGGCGGCTTGCTCGCGGCCAATTATTCCAGCGGGCATGTGAACCGTTATGCGCTGGATGAACGCGGAGCCGTGGGGGAGTTGACCGCGCTTGTGCAGCACGTGGGCCAGGGATTCCGCCAGGACCGGCAGGAAGCAGCGCATGCGCATAGTGCGGTACCCAGTGCCACGGGCGATTATGTTTATGTATCCGACCTGGGGCTCGATCAGGTAGTGTATTACCGCGTGGAAAACGGAAAGCTCTCCACCGAAGGGGAGATCAAGCTGCCGCCGGGCTCCGGTCCGCGCCATTTTGCGTTTCACCCGAACGGTGTTCACGCGTACGGCATCAATGAATTGAACAATACGCTCACGGTTTATGCGTATAATCCGGTTCAGGGGCATTTGCAGATTTTGCAGCATGTTTCCACGCTGCCTGAAGGGTTTGGCGGTGAGAACTATCCCGCCGATGTGCACCTCTCTCCGGACGGCCGCTATCTGTACGGCTCCAACCGCGGCCATGACAGCATCGTCAAATTTGCGGTCCATCCGGACACCGGAATGCTGGAGGCGCTGGAGTGGACGGAGACCGGAGGCAAGTGGCCGCGCAATTTCGCGATTCTGGAAAACTATGCGCTGGTGGCCAATCAATATTCGGACAACGTGGTCCTGTTTCGCAGAAATTCGGATACGGGGAGCCTGAAGTCGACAGGACGGGAACTGAAGATCAAGCAGCCTTCCTGCATCGAGCCGGTTCGATCGTAATGCACGGAAACGGAAGAGCATAAACACAGACGAAGAAAAAAACCTGGGGCATTGCCCCAGGTTTTTCGCATTTGGACAGGGACAGAAATTCCCATTCTGAGTACATTATGGTATGGGCGATCTTCAAAAAAAGGTTTGACAACCGAACCCCGGGGCATTTAAAATAGCACCATAACATACTAAACAGGTAGGAATAATTAAAAATGGTTCTCGCCGTACGGACGGAGGAACGCTCTACTTGCCAAGGCAGACACGAGTAGCGGCTCGGTCGGACCTAAACGGCGGGAGCGTTTCTCCGCTTTTTTTGCCGAAAAAGAGGGGTTGCCCGGCAGACGAAGGACGGAAATAAAGGGGAGGAGTGATCCGATGAGCAAGGCGAAGACAAAGGGTGTTCTGTTGAGTTTGGTGTTGGCGATGTCGGTATTTCTCGGGGCCTGCGGTTCGGATTCCGGGGAGAAAACGAGCGGTGGAGCGGGGGAGACCTTGGAGCTCTTGAACGTATCCTACGACCCTACCCGCGAGCTGTATGAGAGCTTTAATAAAGCCTTTGCCGCCCACTGGGAGAAAGAGAAGGGGCAGAAGGTGGAAATCAAGCAGTCTCATGGCGGGTCCGGCAAGCAAAGCCGCGCGGTGATCGACGGTCTTGAAGCCGACGTTGTAACTTTGGCCCTCGGCTACGATATCGATGCCATTCAGAAGAGCGGCCTGATCGATGAAGGCTGGCAGAAGGAGTACGACAAGAACAGCGCGCCGTATACATCCACGATCGTGTTCCTCGTCCGCAAAGGAAACCCGAAGGGTATCCAGGACTGGAACGATCTGATCAAGGAGGGCGTGGAGGTCGTCACCCCGAACCCGCAAACTTCCGGCGGAGCAAGATGGAACTACTTGGCGGCTTGGGGCTATGCGCTGCATCAAAACAACAACGACGAGGCGAAAGCCCAGGAGTTCGTGAAGCAGTTGTATGAGCATGTCAAGGTTTTGGATAGCGGGGCACGCGGTTCAACGACGACTTTCGTCGAGCGGGGACTCGGCGATGTCCTGCTGGCCTGGGAGAATGAGGCCTGGTTATCCGTAAAAGAACTCGGCCCCGACAAATTCGATATCGTTTACCCTTCCGAAAGTATTTTGGCGGAGCCGCCTGTGGCGGTCGTGGACAAAAACGTCGACAAACGCGGAAAGCGCGAGGTGGCCGAGGCCTACCTGAAGTACTTGTATTCGGAGGAAGGGCAGACGATCGCAGCGGAGAACTATTACCGCCCGACGCTGGACAGCGTAAAGGCGAAATATGCCGACCAGTTTCCTGAGATCAAGCTATTCACGATCGATGAAGTCTTCGGAGGCTGGGCGGAGGCGCAAGAGAAGCACTTCAGTGACGGGGGGATTTTCTCCCAAATATACTTAGCCAAATAACCGACCGTTGATGACGGAGGTGCGTTCCGGAAGGGAACGTCAAACCCGAGGACGCGAGAAGAAAGGATGAAAATTTCATGCAAACTGGCGCCACCAAGCGCGGCGTGCTGCCCGGCTTCGGACTTTCGATGGGCTACAGCGTACTCTACCTGAGTCTTGTGGTACTCATTCCGTTATCGGCACTGCTGCTGAACTCTACGGGACTGACCTGGGGGAAATTTTGGGAGGTGGCCACCGATCCGCGCGTGCTGGCATCTTACAGGGTCAGTTTACTGACCGCCGCGGCGGCCGGACTGATCGACACCGTACTGGGATTGCTGCTTGCCTGGGTTTTGGTCAGATACGATTTTCCCGGAAAAAAGATTTTCGACGCCATGATCGATCTGCCGTTTGCTCTCCCTACCGCGGTAGCGGGGGTCTCGCTTACGGCGATCTATTCGCAGAACGGCTGGATCGGCTCGCTGTTCGAACCGCTGGGAATCCGGCTGGCTTTTTCACCGATCGGCATCACGCTCGCCTTGATGTTCATCGGCATACCATTCGTCGTTCGAACCGTTCAACCGGTGCTGCAGGATCTCGATGCCGAGGTGGAGGAAGCGGCGGCCACGCTGGGCGCCAGCCGGCTGCGAACCTTCCGCTCCGTCGTTCTGCCGGAGCTGCTGCCGCCCCTGCTGACCGGATTTGCGCTTGCCTTTTCGCGCGGCATCGGCGAATACGGCTCCGTTGTTTTTATATCCGGCAACATGCCGATGAAGACGGAAATCGCCCCGCTCTTGATCATGTCCAAGCTGGAGCAGTTCGATTACGCGGGAGCTACGGCCGTAGCCCTGCTGTTGCTGCTGATCTCGTTTGTACTGATGCTGCTCATAAATACCCTTCAACGCAGGGTGCGTAAAACCGCCCGCTAGGAATGAAGCCGGCGGACGGATGGGGAGAAAAGCCCTCGCTGTCGCTGCAATAGCGGCCTTTTGGGTTCCTTTAGGGCCTTATTTTTGGGAAAAGCGGGCAGAAACCTGATTTCGGGACCCGCACCAGAGCAATATGCCCCTTTTGGGCCGCTATTTTTCCCGCGAAAGCGAACCGGGCCGAAATAACGGCCCAAAACGCACTGGCATTGCAACCTGACAGGGTGCTACTTATTTTGAACCTTGTCGCCTCGGTGTGGCGAGTTGGATCCGGCGTGCCCCATTTCCCTGACCGCCGTCGCATGAGCAGCCTTGCAAGAAAGACAAAAATTAACGTTAACGGTTGCCACAGCCGTTATTTGTCCTGAAAACGCCGATTTCCCATTCTAACGGTCGCCACGGCGCTTATTTTCGCATAAACAGGCTGTTAAGGCGAGAATCCAGGAGAATAACGGCGCTCACGACCGTTAGAATTTCGAAAGGGCTACTTTTCGTTAAATAGCGGCTGACACAACCGTTAGACTCCTCTCAGGCGTTAGTACCAGCCGGAAAGCCTGACCTTTTGCAGGAATTCATACTCGATCGCTAGTGCCCAAAACGCCGCTATTATAGTGGGCGGCAAGAGGGATTGTGGATAGGCAGCACCATGTCAGGTTTAATGCAACGCCAGTGCGTAAAAGGCTCTTATCACGATTCACCAACCTAGCTTTCAAAGGGAAAACGGGCTCCGCCGAATAAGATAAGGTGTTGGTCTGGAATTGCAGATATGCTGCAGAAATTCAATGTAAAAACAAAACAAGGTTGTCTGATGGGGCACTAGTGCATCACTTTTAATTGATTTCTCTACAAAGGAGGTTAAACGCATGGCCGGTTCCGTACCGCTCGCGTCAACGAAGGCGTCCGCCGGAAGAAGCCCGGTGACCCGATCGTCCGGCCCCATGAAATGGGTCCTGATCGGGCTGGCTGTCCTTGTTCTGCTGTGGCTGATCGTTTTACCGCTGGCCGTGGTGTTGATCGAATCCTTGAAAAAGGGCTTCGGCGTTTATATGGAGGCGATCACCGACCCTGCCGCTCTTTCCGCCTTGCGGCTAACCCTGTTGGTGGCGGTCATCACCGTTCCCCTGAACACGATCTTCGGGGTGGCCGCGGCCTGGGCGATCACCAAATTTCATTTTCGCGGGAAGCAGTTGCTCGTAACGTTGATCGATCTGCCCTTTGCCGTGTCCCCGGTGATCGGAGGGCTCATTTACGTCCTCGTTTACGGGACTCACGGCTGGTTTGGCCCATGGCTGCAGGAACATGATTTAAAAGTGATTTTCGCACTGCCGGGGATTATTTTGGCCACGCTGTTCGTGACGTTTCCGTTTGTGGCCCGGGAGCTGATTCCGCTGATGGAGGATCAGGGGCTGCAGGAAGAGGAGGCCGCCGTTACACTGGGGGCCCGGGGCTTTCGTATCTTCTGGAAAGTCACCCTGCCCAATATCAAATGGGGGCTCCTGTACGGCATTATATTGTGCAACGCCAGAGCGATGGGGGAGTTTGGAGCGGTTTCGGTCGTATCGGGACATATTCGCGGCGAGACCAACACGCTTCCCCTCCACGTGGAGATTTTGTATAACGAGTACCAGTTTTCCGCGTCCTTTGCCGTAGCATCCCTGCTGCTTTTGCTGGCGCTCGTTACGCTGCTGCTCAAAAGCTGGTTTACGCGGAAAAGCCGGCATCAGGGCTAACCCCATTCATTGGCTTAAACGTTCAGGACCTTAATCGGGAATAGGAGGGCTGCATCATGGCGAAGCCGTTAAAAGTGGATCAGATTTGGCTGGAACGCATCGCGGGACTGCTCAATGAAATGGAATTCGGGTCGCTGAACATTGTCGTTCATGAAGGACAAATCGTTCAAGTCGAGCGGACCGAACGCAAACGGTATGAGCTGGGGAGCGGGGGGCAGGGCAAATCGGCCCCGGCGCCCCGCCATGCGGCCAAGTCATTGCGCAGATCCTGATTCGGACCCGAATGGAAAAAAGCCTCCTCCCACGTTTGTTGTGGGAGGAGGCTTTTGCTATTGGGGCGAGTTCGTCTATTTCGTATCGTTCCCTGCCGGGCTTTTGGCCGCGGTCTCCGGTTCCGTCTCGGTTGATAGCGATGCCTGCCCTTCCGGCAGCGCCTGGTAATGACCGGCGAACGGACGGGATTTTCGCGGCTTGGTGCCCGTCAAGCGAAACCCCGCCAGAAACAGAAGCAACTGAAGGGTCAGGACGAAAGGGGCAAAGGACGGATTCACAAGATGAAGCAAAAACAGGGCGGAGATCAAAACCGACCATAACCGGTGCAATACCGCCCCCGAGCCCGGACGGTTACCTCCCATGACCACGGGATACAGCAGCGCCAGGGAGAACAGAGCGGATCCGAACAGCGACCATGCGGAAATGACCGCCTCTCCTTCATTCCCGACCGCGATTTCTCCGTTCAAGGCTCGCAGCAGCCAACTGAACAGGTAGAGCAGCGCCGCAGCGAACAAAAACGGAACGCCCGGGCGGACCTGTCGCCAAAACGCCTGCCCCCATCCCGGGCTTTCGGTATGCCGCAGCAGCTTGTCCCGCTCCGCACACATGCGGTCGTTCTCCCGTTCCAGCGTTTTAAGCAGCCGGGGAAGGCGGGCCAGGTCCCGCTCCCCGGCGTATGTGGAGATTTGCGCCATCGCATCCTCCGAAAGGTAGGGGGCGGCGCGGCAGGCGAGAAGCCGCTCCAGCAGCAGCCGCTCCTCCGCCTGCGAAAGCTCCGTCCGCGCATGCAGATGGATCAGAGCGCTTTCCGCGGCGGCATAGAGCTTCAGGCTCGCATCAAGCCGGCGCAGCCGAGCCTGCTCCCGGCGCCTGAAGCTAAGCGCCGAGACCCCGTACAGGCCAAGAAAGAGAGCGAGCGCCAAAGATGCGGTTATGGCGGCGGGGCTGAGATCCCGCAGCCAATATAACCAGTCCGACAGTGACAAAAGATATCACCCTTTCGATATTCCTACCTTCCACTATTGCATAGGATTGGGACGAATTTCAAGCGTCATGGAGAAAACGGAGGCCCCTTTTTTACCCGCCCGGAAAAATGGGTAAATAGATGGCATTACCGGTCAGGGGGAATCGCCGATGGAACTGGGACAAATCGCATTAAAACTGGTGGTCGGGTTTATCGGATTATGGCTGCTGACGCGTCTGCTGGGCAAAAAGGAAATCTCCCAGCTCACCCCGTTTGACTTCGTTTCTTCGTTGATGCTAAGCGAGTTGGTGGGGAATACGGTCTACCAGGAGGACGCGAAGTTTTTGCACCTGTTGTTCGCCTTGTTTTTATGGGGAGGCTTGTCCTATTTGTTTGAGAAAATAACGCAGCATGCCAAGCGGGCACGCGGGTATTTGGACGGAAAACCGTCGATTCTGATCCGGGACGGGGAAGTCGATTTGAAGGAGCTGCGCAAAAACAGCCTGGACTTTGACCAGCTCCGGATGCTGCTGAGGCAGCATGACGTATTCTTCATCGGCGAGGTCGCTTATGCTATATTTGAAGCAAACGGAACGCTCAGCGTGATGAAGAAGCCGGAAGAAGAGACCGTGAAACGGGGGGACCTCGGCTTGGAATCGGAGAAGCCCGGTCTTTCTTACGCGCTGGTCGAAGAGGGAGAAATCAACCTCGATACCTTGCGGCTGATCGGCAAGCAGGAGGATTGGCTCCGCCGGCAGCTCCGGCGGCAGGGCTGCAGCGATATCAAACAGGTGGCTTATGCGGAATGGAAAGATGGCGAAGGGCTGTACATTTTGCGGCATAAGCAGGGCTCGTTTCGGGAACCGGCCAAAGAGTAGGAGGACAACAAGAATGGAAGACAAAAAGAAGCTGAAAATCGTTCATGAGGCTCCTTCCCTGGAGGATTATCTATCTGGCATTAAGGCGGCAGGCCGGGTTATCGGGGACGGAGGATGTTTCATTCGCAAGGCATGTATTTATGGTTGAAATCCTGAGGGTTCGGCGCATACTATTGGAGGATTTTTCATAAAGCGAGGAAAGGGCGGTGTTTCGTTATGAAGATTGCTATTTTCGGAAGTACGGGAACGATCGGGAAAGCGTTATTGGAAGAGGCCTTGCAGCGGGGGCATGAGGTTACCGCTGTCGTGCGGGATCCGGGCAAGCTGGCGGCCGGCCGGGAAAGACTGCGGGTGCGGACGGGGGATATTTTGATGCCCGATTCCATCGCGGCCGCGGTGGAGGGCTGCGATGTGGTGATCAGCGCCTACGGGCCGCGCTTCGGCGAGGAGAGCCAGCTGTCGGAGGCGACTCGCTCCCTGATCGAAGGCGCCCGAAACGGCGGAGTCCGCCGGCTGATCGCCGTCGGCGGCGCCGGAGGGCTGGAGGTCGCGCCCGGGATGAAGCTGATGGAAACGCCGGAATTTCCGGAGGAGATCCTTCCGCTCGCCCGCGCGCACGAAGACGCATACCACATATATCGGGACTCCGATATCGTCTGGACGGTGCTCAGCCCCGCCGCGATCATCGAGCCGGGCAAACGGACCGGCCAATTCCGCATCGGCATGAACCAACTCGTCGTGGACGAGCGCGACCAAAGCCACATCTCGGTCGAGGATTACGCGGTGGCCATGCTCGACGAAGCGGAGGACCCGCAGTTTGTCCAGGCCCGGTTTACGGTGGCTTATTAGCCGCTTATTCGCTTATTTGGATGTAGGCCGGGGAGAGAAGATCACCGCGTTGAATGAACGGGCCTTGGGTGGCAGGAATGTAAAAAGATGCGAAAATGCAGGGATTTCGGGCGGAAGATAGGCTCGTGAAATGAAAAGATGCAAATGTGCAGGAATTTTTTGAGGATTGGGAGCTATGCGGGTGCTTCGTGTCAAAAACCTGCAGAGGATATGCAGGAATTCCCAAATAATTGGCCGACCTCGCAAAAAATTCATGCATTTTTGCAGGAATTCCGTTCCGCGGGCATGTGAGTCTGAGCGGGCAAACGGCAAGAAGTTGGGAGTAAAAAGGGGAGCGAAGGATGAAATTCGTAACATCGGAGCAAATGAGGGAAATGGACCGCTATGCGATGGAAGAGCTGGGCCTTCCGGCTATGGTGCTGATGGAAAACGCCGGGCGGGCGATCGCGGAGGAGGTGCTGCGATTTTGCGTGGAGCGCAGCGGCGGTTCCTGCGGTACCGGCGGCGAAGGCGGTCTCCGGGATGCTTCGCGCCTCCGGGAGACCGAGTCCATCCGGGAGGGAGACCCCGAAACGGGCCTGGACCTGTCCCGGGAGCACTGGCTGATCCTCGTCGGAAAGGGCAACAACGGCGGGGACGGACTCGTCTGCGCGCGGCATTTGGCCGACGCCGGAATGGCGGTCAGCCTTCTGTATGCCGAGCCGCCCGAGCAGCTGCGGGGGGAAGCCGCGGCTCAGTATCAAATCGTCCGGGCGCTCGGGCTGCCGGGGACGGTGTATGACCCGGAGCGCGGCGGGGCGGATTTGCTGGAGTGGGCGCAGGGCGGGGATTCCATGGGCCGGGGAGCCAGAGTTACCGGCCTCGTGGACGCCCTGCTCGGCACCGGCACGAAGGGAGCGCCGCGCGCGGGTTACGCTTCCCTGATCCGGGAAGCGAACGCCAGCGGTCTGCCAATCATCTCGGCAGACCTGCCGAGCGGGCTGGACGCCGATACGGGCGCGGTCCACGATCCGTGCATCCGGGCCCGGGTCACGGTCAGCCTCGCCTTTTTGAAGGCGGGGCTGACGCAGTATCCGGGGGCCCGGGCCGCCGGGGACGTGGTGGTCCGCTATATCGGCATCCCCCGCGCTCTGCCGCCGGGGATGAAGCCGGCGGGCACGGTTTTGACGGAGGCGGTGCTGCGAGGCGAGCTCGGCGCCGACCCGGGCCGCCGGCGCGAGCCCGACGGCCATAAGGGCACCTACGGGCACGTGCTGCTGGCCGCAGGCAGCCTGCCCATGAGTGGCGCCGGCCTGCTGGCCGCCAAGGCCGCGCTGCGCGCCGGGTGCGGCCTCGCCACGTGGGCGCTGCCGGCGGCGCTGCTGCCGCCCCTGCTCGGGGCTGTGCCCGAGCTGATGCTGGCGCCGGTCGCCGACGGCGGCTCCGGCGCTTGGAACCCGGCCGCAGCGGGCGAAGTGCTGCGGCTGCTGGAGGCGCGCGATGTGCTAGCCGTCGGCCCGGGGCTCGGCCGCTTCCCGGGCGAGGGCGCTTACTTGCGCGCCCTGTGGGAGGGCGCGGCGCGTCCCCTGGTCGTGGACGCGGACGCCCTGAACATCCTCGCCGCCTCCGGCTTCGCGGCGTGGCCCCGCCGGGATGCGGCGACGGTGCTTACGCCGCATCCCGGCGAGATGGCCCGCTTGACCGGCCTGACGACGGCCGAGGTCCAGCGGGACCGGATCGGCGTCGCCCGCAGGTTCGCCGCCGGGCATGGCCTCACGCTCGTCCTGAAGGGCGCGCGTACGGTCGTCGCGGCCCCGGACGGCCGCGTGTTCGTCAACGTCACCGGCCATCCCGGGATGGCGACGGGCGGAACCGGCGATTGCCTGACCGGCATCATCGCCGGCCTGCTGGCCCAGGGCCTGGACGCGGCCCAGGCCGCCGCGCTCGGCGTGTATCTGCACGGCCGGGCCGGCGAGCGGGCCGCCGCCCTACGCGCCAATCCCGCCTCTCTGCTGGCGGGCGATATCCTGGACGCGCTGTAGGGGTTTGGCGGCGGCCTGTGCCGCTGCTGCGCCACCCTTACGCGGTGACCATCGCTCCGCCGTTGACGTGCAGCGTTTCGCCGACGGTGAAGGACGAATCGTCGCTCGCCAGGTAGACATACGCGGGGGCCAGCTCGAACGGCTGGGCCGCGCGTTTGATCGGCGCATCCGTGCCGAAGACAGCGACCTCCGAGGCCGGGAAAGAGGCCGGAATCAGCGGCGTCCAGACGGACCCGGGGGCCACGGCATTGACGCGGATGCCGCAGTCGATTAGGGAGAGGGCCAGGGAGCGGGTGAACGTCACGATGGCGCCCTTGGTCGCGGAATAGTCAATCAGCTCTTTATGGCCTTGGTAGGCCGTAATCGATGCCGTATTGATGATTGAGCTTCCCGGTTTCAGGCAGGGCAAAGCCGCCTGGACCATGAAAAAGAACGGGAATACATTGGTTTGAAACGTCTGGTACAGTTGGGCCTCGGAGATCGCGGCGATGCTTTTTTGCGGATACTGCACCGCATGGTTGTTAACAAGTACGTCAAGCCGTCCGAAACAGCGCAGTGTTTCTTGAACGACGGCTTCGCAGTTCCGCTTTAGGCGCAGATCGATTTGCAGAGGCAGGCAACGCTGCCCGAGCTCCTCAATCCTCTGTTTGGTCGCGAGGGCGTCCGAGGTTTCCCACAGGTAGGGAATGACGAGATCGGCCCCTTCCTTGGCAAAAGCGATCGCCACCGCGCGGCCGATCCCGCTGTCTCCGCCGGTTACGATGGCCACCTTGCCCTTCAGCTTGCCGCTGCCGCGGTACTCCGGGTTTTCGGAAATCGGTTTGGGATGCATCAGGCTTTCCAACCCCGGCTGAACGGGCTGGTGCTGCGGCGGGAAAGCGATCGGCTGCTCGGTGCACACCGTTTTCCGGCCGACATAAGGATATACGGGAATCATCGATTTTTCAGGCTCCTCCCTGGGTGGGTTTTTTTGAAGCGAAAACACGCATATGTCTTATGGGTATGCATCCGCCCAGAAAAGGGTGTTCCAACCCGGGTACAATTGACTTTTCATTAAAATATTGATAGCATTTTTTAAAATTATACTGATTTTATCGGATTTATATAGTGCGAGGCATATCTTGGCGCAAAGAAAAGGAGGGCTATGACATTGGCCAAAGTAACGGTGATTAACGGAACCCCTACGCCGGGCTCCAGATTGACGGCGGTCGTTTCCCTGGCGGAGGAACTGCTGGTAAAGGAAGGCTTTGAGGTCAACCATGTGAACGTGTCGGAGCTGCCGCCGGAGGATTTGATACATACCAAATTTGAAAGCGAGGCGATCGTGAAAGCGAACGCGCTCGTTGCCGGAGCCGATGCCGTCATTGTGGCCAGCCCCGTCTATAAGGCTTCGTACACGGGCGTACTGAAGACGTTCCTGGATCTGATCCCGCAAAAAGGCCTGGCCGGCAAAATCATTCTTCCGCTCTTTATCGGAGGAAGTCTGGCGCACCTTTTGTCCATCGATTATTCGTTGAAACCGGTATTGTCGGCGCTGGGAGCCCGGCATATTTTGGGCGGCGTTTACACGGTCGATTCCCAAGTGGCGCGGACGGAGCAGGGCGGTTTTGAGATCGCGGAGGAGTTGAAGGAACGGTTGGAGAACAACGTCAAAGAATTGGCGGAAGAGACGCGGCGCCGGATTGCATCGGCTAACCTCCCTTCGTAGCATCGCCGGTCGATATTATGTTCGTCTGATGCGGACAATGGTCGAAAATGTCCATCCAAATGTGGACAAATCATATACAGGGGGACTATGAGGAGATGCAAAAACCAAAACAAAAACTCGTGTTTTTTGTGGGTGTTGCCGGAACGGGCAAAACGACAGTGGCGAGAAAGCTGGCCGAACGGATGCAGGCGGCTTTTCTGGACCGCGATACGGTTGGAGGACGGTTTGTCGAAAAAATCCTGGAGATGAACGGTCTGGACGTGAATGACCGGGACTCCGATTTTTACAAGAAGCATCTGCGCGATCTGGAATATGACACGACGAAAGACATTTGCATTGAAAATCTCGCCGCGGGACAAAGTGTATTTATGATTTCGCCGTTTACGGCCGAGTTGAAGAATAAGGCCTGGATCGAGGAAGTGCTGGCCGCCGCGGGAAAAACAAAGGAAGACGTGGACGTGAAGGTCGTCGTCGTCGCTTTGAAGGACATGGAGACGCAGAAGGAACGGATCATCGACCGTCAAACCGAGCGGGACACCTGGAAGCTGGAGCATTGGGACGATTTCAAGCACCGCGTGCAATTCGTGCCTGAGGTCAACTGGGATATTCCCGAATCGTCGGTTTTCGTGTTCGATAACAGCGGTGAATTGACCGACGAGAAGGTAGACAGCGTATACGGATTCGTCACCGGGAAGTAGTACCTGCGGCCCGTTTGCTTTAAAATGTAACGTGCGCCACAAAAATCCTTTTTTGACCTCTGTAATATAGCTATTGGAGCGATTGCTCCAAACCAAAACCAATAGGAGGCAAAAAACGATGAAAATCACCAAAAGGGCAGCAAGCTTGTTGTTTTCCGTCCTAGTATTTATGGCAACCTTTGCGGTCTACGATACAACTAACTATGAAGATTTTGATAGGGATTACGCTTTTACCTTAACTACTCAAACGACCCATCCCTAACTCGAAAGAGGCGGCCAGCTTGACTGGCCGCCTCTTTATTTTACGAAATGATGGAAGTACGCCGGGCGTCGTCCGTACACTTTCGCGTTTATATGATCTATAATAGAACACATATTTAGGGATCGGTTACAGAGATCGGTTACAGTCGGAGAAGGCGCTTTTCGGGCGGGGGCGGCAAGGAGGGGCGTTCATGACATTTATATTTTCCTACATAAAGAAGTACCGGGTGGCCGCGATTTCGGCGATCTGTATGATGTTGATCGAGCTGGCGGTGGAATTGGTCCAGCCGATGATTATTTCCAAAATAATCGATGACGGTATTCGCCAACGCGAGCTTTCCGTCGCCTGGACGTGGGGCGGCATTCTGCTCGGAAGCGCCGTGCTCGCTTTCGCGGCAGGGATATGCAGCTCGTTTTTGGCTTCCCATGCCAGCCAGGGCTTCGGTTACGACCTTCGGGACAGGCTGTACGAGAAAGTGCAGCGTTTATCCTATCCGGTGTTCGGCAAGTTTGCCGCTTCTTCGCTCATCACCCGGTTGACCGGGGATGTTACCCAATTGCAGGAAATGGTCTTTATGAGCCTGAGATTTGCGACCCGCGTACCGTTGGTGGTGCTCGGGAGCATGGTTATGGCGCTGGTGGTTCACGTCAAGCTCGGATTGTTCCTGACGGTGCTGGTCCCTTTGATGCTGGTGTTTGTCATGCGGATGATCCGGCGGACCACGCTCCTGTTTCGGGTCGTACAGAAGCGGATGGATGCGCTGAACGGCGTCATTCAGGAGAATATGACAGGGATGCGCCTCATCCGGGTATTCGTACGGCGGGATCAGGAAACGGGCCGCTTTCAGAAGCGCAGCTCCGAGCTGATGGAAGGAACGGTTTCCGCGCTGCGCCTGGCCGAAACGACTATGCCGTTTCTGCTGTTCGTCATGAACGCAGGGATTCTGGCCGTGCTGTGGTTCGGCCAGATCGACATCGCCGCCGGAAGCGCCACGGTCGGCGAGGTGGTCGCCGTCGCGAATTATTCGCTGCGCACGATCGGCGCTCTGTCCGCGCTGTCGTGGATCATGACGGTGTATTCGCGGGCTTCGGCTTCGGCGCAGCGCACCGGGGAGGTGCTGGCCGCGGAAGACCCGGAGGCGGAGGCGAATCTTGCGGTCGGCGGCGGTAAACGCCCGGATTCCGGGAAAGCGCCGCTGCGGGGCGAACTGGAATTTGAGCGCGTCGGCTTTCGCTACCCGGGCAGCGACCTCAGGGTGCTGGAGGAGATTTCTTTTCGTCTGCGTGCGGGACAGCGTGCCGCGATCCTTGGCGCGACCGGCTCCGGCAAAACGTCGCTGGTCCAGCTGGTGCCGCGTCTGTACGAACCGGATGAAGGCGTAATCCGGATCGACGGGGAGGACATTCGCCGGATCGGCAGTTCCCGGCTGCGCGGCGGTATCGGATATGTGCCGCAGGAAGTGATTTTGTTCTCCGGCACGGTGCGGGAGAACATCGCCTGGGGCCGCGAGGACGCCACGCTGGAGCAAATCCGGGAAGCCGCGCGGCAGGCGCAGATTCATGAGACGATCGAGTCGCTGCCGCACGGCTACGACACGATGCTGGGACAGCGCGGCGTCAACCTGTCCGGCGGCCAGAAGCAGCGCCTCTCGATCGCCCGGGCGCTGGTTCGAAAGCCGTCCATTCTCATTCTGGACGACAGTACCAGCGCCCTCGATACGCGGACGGAGGCCGCCCTACTGCAGGAGCTGGACCGTTTGTCCTGCACGACGCTCCTGATTACGCAGAAGGTCGGCACGACGGCCTCGGCCGATCTGATCCTGCTGCTGGACGAAGGTCGGCTGATCGCCAGCGGGACGCACGCGGAGCTGCTGGCGGACTCGCCGTTATACCGGCGTATCGTGGAATCCCAGCAGGGAAAGGGGGATACGCATGTTCAAGGTATTTCTTGAGCCGTTTCGCCATCCGTATCCCAAAGAGGTGATCGAGCGGGGCGGCGAAGGACAGGGGCGCCGAAAGCCGACAGCCAAAGCGAAGGACTGGTCGGGGACGCTCGGCCGGATCTGGCATTATCTTGCCCGGCGTAAGGGCAAGCTGGCGCTGGTCCTGCTGATGGTCGTCTTCAGCTCCGGTCTCGCGCTGCTCGGCCCTTACCTGCTCGGCGTCGCCGTCGATCATTACCTCGAAGGGAGCGGGGGACGGCCTTGGATGCTTTTTCTGACCGGGCTTGCGCTGGTGTATGCCGGTTCGTCCCTGACCAGCTGGCTGCAAAATATCTGGATGATCGAGATCGCCCAGGAGACGGTGTACCGCTTAAGGACCGATTTGTTTGCCAAGCTGCATCGTCTGCCGATTCCTTACTACGGCAAAAGACAACAGGGTGAAATTATGAGCCGGGTCACGAACGATATCGATAACGTCAGCTCCACACTGAACAGCTCGGCGATCCAGATTTTTTCCAGCGTACTGACCCTGGTGGGGACGATCACGGTGATGCTGCTCTTAAGCCCGATCCTTACGCTGCTCACGTTCCTGGTCGTGCCGCTGATGGCGCTGGGCATGCGCTGGATCACCCGGCGGACGGGGCCGCTGTACAAGCAGCGGCAGCGGGATCTCGGCCATTTGAACGGCTATATCGAGGAAACGCTGTCCGGCCAGCGGATCATCAAGGCGTTCTCCCAGGAGGAGCGCGTTATTCGGGATTTCCGGGAGCGCAATGCCTCGATCCGGCGGTCGGGATTCTGGGCCCAGACGATTTCCGGCTTCATTCCGAAGCTGATGAACGGGCTCAACAATCTGAGCTTCGCCCTGGTGGCCGGAATCGGCGGCGTGCTGGCGATCCGCGGTGCGGTAACCGTCGGCGTGATTATCGTCTTCGTCGAGTATGCCCGGCAGTTTACCCGGCCGCTGAACGACCTGGCCAACCAGTGGAACACACTGCTGTCGGCCATCGCCGGGGCCGAGCGGGTATTCGAGGTGCTGGACGAGGAGGAGGAGTCCCGGGATGAGAAGGAGGCGGCCGAGCTTAAAGAGGTGAAGGGGGAGGTTGTTTTCAGGAACGTGACGTTCTCCTATGAAAAGAATGGGGAAGCCGCCACGCTGAAGGAAATCAGCTTCACGGCCCGGCCGGGTGAAATGGTCGCGCTCGTCGGTCCGACCGGTGCCGGCAAAACGACGCTCATTCAACTGCTCTCCCGCTTCTATGACCCCGATTCGGGAACAATTGCGCTCGACGGGCGCGACCTGATCTCGGTGACCCGCGACAGCCTGCGCCGCCATATGGCCTTCGTACTGCAGGATTCGTTCCTGTTTCAGGGCACGATCCGGGAAAATATCCGCTTCGGCCGGCTGAACGCGACCGATGCCGAGGTAGAGGAGGCCGCGAAGCTGGCTAACGCGCATTCCTTCATCACCCGCCTCGCGGACGGCTACGACAAGATTCTCGGCGTCGGCGGGGAGGGGATCAGCCAAGGGCAGAAGCAGTTGCTGGCTATCGCCCGCGCGATTTTGGCCGATCCGTCGATCCTGGTGCTCGACGAGGCGACGAGCAGCATCGACACGGTGACGGAGATCAAAATTCAGGAAGGGCTGCAGCGCCTGATGGCGGGGCGGACGAGTTTCGTAATCGCCCACCGGCTGAATACGATCCGCGAGGCCGACAAAATCCTGGTACTGCAAGGCGGCCGGCTGATCGAGCAGGGGAACCATGAATCATTGCTGGCCGAGGGCGGGTTTTACAGCCGGCTGTATCAAGGCTATTTGGAGGACCGCGCGTCCAAAACGGAGGAACCGACAGGAGGCAAACCGAGTGGACTTGTTTGAAGTGCAGGCTTATTTAAGAAGCATGCTGCTGCTGAGGGAGGAGGTCCCTTCCTTTTCGCGCTACCCGTTTGAGCTGCCTGCGGTCGCGTCGCTGGAGAGGCTTGATTTTCACCCGAAGGTCACGTATATCGTCGGGGAGAACGGGATGGGCAAATCTACGCTGCTGGAGGCGATCGCGGTGGCGCTTGGCTTTAATCCCGAAGGGGGCTCGCTGAACTTTACGTTCTCCACGGCGCCGACCCATTCGGAATTATACCGCTATCTCCGTCCGATTCGCGGTGCCCGCAAGCCTCGGGACGGGTTCTTTTTTCGGGCGGAGAGCTATTACAATCTAGCGACGGCTATTGATGAACTTGACCGGGAGCCGACATGGGCGCCCCTCATTATCGACTCTTACGGCGGAAAATCGCTTCACATGATGTCGCATGGGGAATCGTTCTTCGCCGCCTTCCTGAAGCGGTTCGGCGGAAGCGGGCTGTATATTATGGACGAGCCGGAGGCCGCTTTGTCGCCGTTTCGTCAAATGGCCATGCTGTCGCGAATCCATGAGCTGGTCGGCAAGCGTTCCCAGTTCATTATCTCCACGCACTCGCCGATCCTGATGGCCTACCCCGACAGCCTGATCTACCAACTGACCGGGGAGGGAATCCGCCGGGTGGATTTGGAGGAGACCGATCACTATGTGATCATGAAGGAATTTTTGAACAACCGGGAAAAGATGCTGGGCGAACTCTTGGATTAAGCGCGGCGCACATAACAAGAGCTAGATAGGATTGTAGAATCTAAAGGCCCGATTGATAGATATGGGGTGAGTGAGATATGGCTTTGAATCTGGAAGAATTAAAAACCTCCTGGAAGTTGGAGGAGCAACAAGGCTTCGAAGGTTGGGATTTCTCGGGGCTCAACGGACGCATGGGGGAGGAGCCGCTTCCTTGGGATTACAGGAAGGTGGTGCTTGCTTTGATGCAAGCCGAAACCGTGATGCTCGACATGGGGACGGGCGGGGGCGAGTTCCTGTTGTCGCTGAATCCTCCGCCAGGCCAAACGTATGCCACGGAAGCTTATCTTCCCAACTTTGAACTTTGCCGCAAAAAACTGCCGGAATACGGCATCGATGTGCGCCTGGTTCACGACGATAACGATCTGCCCTTTAAGGACGGCATGTTTGATCTCGTGATCAACCGGCATGAATCGTTCAGCGCCGGGGAGGTGTTCCGCCTTTTGAAGCCGGGCGGCGTTCTTGTGACCCAGCAGGTCGGCGGCCAAAATAACCGGGAGTTGTCCCGTTTTTTACTGGGCGGGGATCGGATGGTCACCGACGCGGAGTTCGATTTGAACCGGACGGCGCGTCTCCTGGAGGAAGCCGGGTTTACGGTAACGGAGCGGCGGGAGTATTATCCGGAGCTCCGCTTTCACGATATCGGCGCTCTGGTGCGTTTCGCCAGGATTATCGAATGGGAGTTTCCGGACTTCTCCGTGGACCGCTGCTTCGAGCCGCTTTGCCGGCTGCAGGGGCAGTTGGCGGAGCGCGGGTACATTACCAGCCGGGAACACCGTTTTTTTATCACAGCGCATAAATAAGGAGGATAATATATTGGCTTATTTTACGATCTTTGCTTCCCGCAATTATAATCATGATCTGGACGAACTGATCCAGGAGGTATTCCGGGACAAATTTAAAATCACCGGTTCGGCGGAAGGAACCCGTCAGGTGGAGATTCAGCCAAAGGGTTGGTTTAGCCGCAACAAAATCACGATCCGGGTGGCCGACGAGGAAACGGACCCGGCTTATTTCGAGAACAATGTCCCGGGGATGATGGGCTTCTATCAGGCGATTCCGTTTGAGGACGACGATTTGCAGTATCGCGTGATGGTGCAAATTTCCGTCATTAATACGATGCTGGCCATTGAAACGGAAAAAGACATCCGTCAGGAGGATCTCCAGTTGTTTGTCCAGCTGGCCGGCAAGGTGGGCGGCATCTGCTTCCTGCCCGACGGGACACTGCTCGACCTGGACGGGCGGGCCATCGTCACACCCGACGGCAAGTCGGGTCCGGCAGAGTTCAGCCCCCGCGCCTGCACCAAAAAAGTAAGAGGAGAAGACCGCTCCACGCCGGAGGGCCTGGCAAGAAAGCAAAGATCCCTGGCAGCCATTAAAGAGAAGGGGATCCCGATTCTTGAAACGCTGCCGGAGCTCCCTCCTCTGGAAGAACTGCGGGTAAAATCGCGGGACGAGATCGCGCGCAGAGCCGTAGCCCTGCTCATCGTCATCCAGTATGCCTGCGACATCGCCCAGGATGGCGATCTGCGGGAATCGAAGGAGTTCGTTCTGGAGATGCTGGACAAATTCGGTGTAGCGGACGAACTGACCGCAGCCGAGCGGGATTTGCTGGAGCAGCCGGAACCCGCATCCCAGGATGCCATTAACATCACTTGGCAGTATGAAGCTTACTGGGCGTTGCTCTGGGCGCTGGGACTGCTGGATGAGCTGGGCCATCCCGATGAAACGTGCGACTGCGATTTTGCCATTAACGTAGTGGCGAGTTGTGAATCGTTCGGCGAGTTCCTGGCAAAAACAACGCTGCGCCGTCCGGAGGAAATCCTGGACGAGGCGGACAAGCTCTACCGTCTGCATTGGGCCTGCGTGAACGAGCGCATCAAGGGCCAGCCGGCGCCGGCGGGCATGAATGAAAGCATTGTCCTGGAGCGCCGACGGGCGCTGTTCTGGATGCTCAGCTATCGTGACGAAGCCTGGGACGACATTAGCATGGATACATGAACCCATTGGACCTGCCCGTAGGGCGGGTCTTTTTTTGATATGATAGAGCAGGCGTGACGGACGGGGAGTGATAAGCAATTAGCGGGAAAACGTCCTGTTAATTTGGACGACCCTGTGCTTGGTTTATTATCCTGTGGTTTTTGCCATTCTAAATTGCAGAATCCAAACTGTTCATTATTGCAAGCATCTCCTACTATAGAGCTATAACCAGCTGAGTTGCTTCATCAGATACTAGTATCGCAAATGAGGGATTTCATCATGAGGGAACGCAAGATTGTCGACCTTCTGACCGGCAGTCAAGTCCCGGTTAAAATGAGCGAGCTGACACTTGAGCTTGGTCTCGCGGAACGTACGGTCAGAGAGCTGATCCGAAGCCTGAACAAAGAGGGCGAGAAAAACGGCTTTCACATTCGAATGATTCGTGGTCAAGGCTACCGTCTGGAGATGACGGACGAAACGCGCTTTAAGGCCTATCGGCTGCAAATGAAAGAAGACAGGAGAAACAACGTCGATCTCAACAACAAGACGGCGAGGCAGCAGTATTTGCTGTTTTATCTGTTCCAAAACAATTCATTTCAGTCGATGGAGCGGTTGGCCGACGAGATCGGCGTCAGCCGTTCCACGATCATCGTCGACTTGAAGGAAGTGGAGCAGCGAATCGAGCCGTTTGGGCTCAAGCTGAGCCGTAAAGCACACTACGGCATGAAGATCGAGGGCGACGAGCAGAACTTTCGGAAAGCCTTTTCCCACTTTATTTTAAACGACCGGCAGACGGTAAAGCAGTCCGAGGATTTTCAGCAGTTTCGTCGGGGCTTCGACGCTAAAAGGCTCAAAGCCCGCCTGCTGAAGCTGTTGAAGGATAACGGGCTGGACATTTCCGATGTCTATTTGAATAACATTGTGACCCATCTGTTTATTTTGTTGTACCGGGTCTCGCGCAGCAACCTGATCGTGGCCGACCAAATGATGCCGCGCAATCCCGAGCCGGTATATCAAAAGATCGCCAGGGACGTGGCGAAATGGATTGCCGCTGAATATGCCATTTCCCTGCCCCAGGACGAGGTCGAGTATTTGGCGCTCCATTTGTCGGGGAAGACGATCGTCCAGAATATCGGGGATGAGGAAAAAGAGGAGCTTAGAATCGGGATGAGCCGTATCCTCCAGACGCTGGACCATGAATTTTTGACGGAATTCAACCGGGACGACGAACTGAGGGAAGCGCTGCTGATGCATATGTTTCCGCTGCTGAACCGGCTGTACTACAATCTCCAACTGAAAAATCCGCTGGTGGAAGACGTATATAGCGAATACGCCAACGTTTTCGTCATTTCATTCCGGTTTGCGGAAATCATCGAGGAGAAGTACGGTTTCAAAATGTCCCGGGACGAGGCGGGGTACGTCGCTCTACATTTCGCTACCCATCTGGAGCGGATGAAACAGCAAAAGCTGGAGCAGTTCCGGCGCATCGCCGTCGTGTGTTCTTCGGGCGGGGGGAGCGCTCATCTGATCCGGCTGAAACTGGAATCGATTTTTCCCAAAGCTTCGGTAATTACGGCTTCCATCACGGAGCTGGACGAGCTGCAGGACCAGCCGCTGGATTTGATCCTGACCACGATCCCGCTGGAGGACGAGGTTTATAAGAAACCGATCATTCATATCAAGCAGTGGCTGGACGATCAGGAAATCCAGCGGATCAAGGAAATGATCTCCCTGCAGATCCATCCCGCGCATTCTTCGTACAAATTGAAGGATTTTAAAGATCTGTTTCATCGGGAGCTGTTTCATTTGTCCGGACCGGACGATTATCTGGAACTGCTGAAACGGCGCTGCGAAGAGGTAGTCGCCGCGGGATATTCGGCCTCCGACTTCACGGAACAGGTGTTGTTCAGGGAGCACAAATTTACGACCATCTACAAAAGCGGCGTGGCGGGTCCCCATCCGATGCGCATGGGCGCGATCAAGGACTGCATTAACGTTACCGTGCTCGAGAAGCCCATTGTTTACGACGACAAGCCGGTGCAGATCATTTTCCTGATTAATTTGCGCCCGGGGCAATTGTTTCTCCACAGGGAGATCAGCAAGCTTCTGCTGTTGATCATGGAAAAAGAGGATATCCGCGATAAATTGCTGCATGTCGAAACTTACGAACAATTTATTACCCTTATAGAAAATTTGTTATAGGAGCGGTTGAACCATATGGATTATGAACAAACGGTTATGCAAATCATCGCCAGCAGCGGCGAAGCCAGAAGCCTTAGCTTGAAGGCGGTCCGGATCGCGCGCGAAGGCAAGCTGGAGGAAGCCGAAGAATTGGTCAAGCAGGCGAAGGAAAAGCTCAAGGACGCGCACAAAGTCCAAACCAAGCTGATTCAAGCCGAGGGACGCGGGGAGAAAACGGAAGTAACCATGCTGATGATCCACGCGCAGGACCATTTGATGAACGCGCTCACCGTGCGTGAATTGATTGTGGAACTGATCGAAGAAATTAAAGCGCGTCTTGCGCTGCAACAACAAGTGGAAGGAATGGTGAAATAAATGAAGAAAATTTTGCTTGCCTGTGCCGGAGGTTTTTCGACAAGTATGCTGGTGGAGCGGATGAAGGAAGCGGCGAGAGCCCAAAACATCGAGGTGTTGATCGACGCCGCCGCCGAGAGTGACATTGCGGCGCAAGCGCCTTTTGACATCATTATGCTCGGGCCGCAAATGGGGCATGCCGAAGAGGAATTGGCAGAGGCTTACCCGCAGATCCCGGTAACGACCATCGATATGGCTGATTACGGGATGATGAACGGAGAGAAAGTGTTGGCTACGGCTTTCGAATTGATGGAGAAGGGAGCAAAATAAATGGCAGGGGGCGCTGAATGGAGAGTTAAAATCCAGAAAATCAGCAACAAAGTGCAGAAAAACATCTACATCAGCTCAATCTCCAACGGGCTGATGGCCCTGATGCCGATCCTCATCCTGGGCGCGATATTCTCTTTGATTAACGCGCTCAAGATCGAGGCGTATCAGAACTTTCTCACCAGCAGTGGTCTGAAAACGTTTACTTCGATGCCGATGACAGTGACGACCGATCTGATCGCAATTTATGCCACGTTTTCCATTGCTTACAATTTTGCGACGCAAAAGAAACAGCAGGGTTTTTCGGCCGGAATTTTGTCCCTGATGGGATTCTTCCTCGTCACTCCGAAAGGCATGCTGGATGACGGGGCGACGGCCGCGCTCGGCTACTCCTGGCTTGGGGCGAAAGGGTTGTTCGTCGCTATCATTGTCGCCTTGTTGGTAGGCACGGTGTACGTCTTCGTATTGGAGAAAAAATTCTATATCAAGATGCCGAAGGGTGTTCCGCCAACCGTGGAAAAATCGTTCGCGGCCCTGACTCCCGGGTTTCTTGTCGCGATCTTTCTGCTCGTCTTGTCCGCCATCTTCAGCGCGACTCCGTACGGGAATATGCACGAGTTTGTCTTCAATATCATTCAGGCGCCGTTGACCAGTCTGGGCGGAACCTGGTGGGCTATGCTGGTCTGCGTGTTCGTAATCCATCTGCTGTGGTTTTTCGGCGTGCACGGAACGCTGGTCGTCTATTCGGTGGTCGGTCCGATTTGGGTAACGCTCGGATTGGAAAATTTGGAAGCGTATCAACAGGGGCTCGAAGGTACGAATATTGTCGGCTCGCCGTTCTTTCCCGTCTATGTGCTGGTCGGGGGGGCCGGGGCCACGCTCGGGCTGATTATCTCGATGCTGTTCGCCAAGTCCAAACGATATAAAACGCTGGGACGGCTGGCGATCGTGCCAAGCTTTATCGGCGTGAACGAGCCGGTCATTTTCGGGCTGCCGCTGGTGCTGAACCTGCGTCTGATGATTCCTTTTATCGTGACGCCGATTATTACGAGCGGCCTGGCCATCCTGCTGACCGCCCTGGGCATCTTGCCCGTCCTTAACGGCGTGCAGGTTCCGCTCGGGATTCCGATCATTTTCAACGGCTGGATGACGGGCGGTTGGCGCGTCGGTTTGTTCCAAATCGTGCTGATTGCCATCAGCGTGGTCATGTACTATCCGTTCTTTAAAAAGGCCGATGCTGAGGCGCTGGCCGAGGAGCAGGCGGCTGAGGCAAAAGAGCTGGCTGCGGCTAAGGCTTAGAACAACAAGCTTAATATAATTATGACAAGGCGGTGAGGCTCGTTTATGGCGAGTGCATTTCCGAAACATTTTTTGTGGGGCGGGGCGGTTGCGGCCAATCAGGTCGAAGGCGCTTATAACACGGACGGAAAAGGGCTGTCGACCGCCGATGTCGTCCGCTATGTCCCTCCCGAAGAGCGCGGGAGCCTGGATCAACTGCTAGGCATGAGCCGGGCCCGGCTGGAGGAAGCGATTGCGGATACGGAAGGCAATTATCCCAAACGGCGGGGGATCGATTTCTACCACCGTTATAAGGAAGATATCGCGCTGTTTGCGGAAATGGGCTTCAAGGTGTTCCGGTTGTCGATCTCCTGGCCGCGCATTTTTCCCAACGGGGACGATGACATTCCGAACGAGGCGGGACTTGCGTTTTACGACCGGGTGTTTGATGAACTGCTGAAGCACGGGATTGAGCCGCTCGTGACCATCTCCCATTACGAAATGCCGGTAGAACTGGTCCGGAGTTATAACGGCTGGGCTTCCAGAAAGCTGATCGATCTGTTCGTCCGCTATGCGGAAGTGTTGTTTCAGCGCTATAAAGGTAAGGTCAAATACTGGCTGACTTTCAACGAAATTAACTGTACCTTGAAGGCGCCATTTCTGGGCGCCGGTGTGATTGTGGAAGGGGAGGCCAATCCGAAGCAAACCGCTTTTCAGGCGCTGCATCACCAGTTCGTGGCCAGCGCCCTGGCAGTCAAACGCTGCCGGGAATTGGACGGCGAGGCGAAAATCGGCTGCATGCTGGCGCGCAAGCTGATTTACCCGTACACCTGTCATCCGCTGGATGTCCTGAAAGCCCAGGAGGAAAACCAGATGGCGCAGTTTTGTACGGACGTCCAGGTACTCGGCGCTTACCCTTCGTTTATTAAGCGATACTGGGAAGAACACGGCGTAGCCATCGACATGCTGCCCGGGGATGAGGCGATCCTGCGGGAAAATCCCGTCGATTATCTGTCATTCAGCTATTACATGTCGGTGACGACCAGCGCCGATCCCGAAGGTGCGGTTCGGAACGGGGCGGCGCAAGCGGCGGGCAATCTGTCGGCCGGGCTGGCAAACCCTTATCTGGAGTCCTCGGAGTGGGGATGGCAGATCGACCCGGTTGGCCTGCGCATCGTCCTGAAGGAGATGTACGACCGCTACCGGATCCCGTTGTTCGTGGTGGAAAACGGGCTCGGCGCGGTCGATCGGATCGAGGAGGACGGAACGATCAGGGACGATTACCGGATCGAATATTTTGCCCGGCATATCGAGCAAATGGGCGAAGCGATCAAGGACGGAGTGGAGCTCTGGGGCTACACGAGCTGGGGCTGCATCGACCTGGTCTCCGCCTCCACCTCCGAGATGAGAAAAAGATACGGATTTATCTATGTGGATCAGGACGACGTGGGGAACGGGAGCTTGGAGCGAATCCGTAAAAAGAGCTTTTACTGGTACAAGAAAGTCATCGCTTCCCATGGGGAAGATCTTGAAAACCAATAAATCAGTACGGGGCTGTCCATCGCAGTATTGAACTGCGCTTGGGCAGCCTCGTTTTTATTGTCGGCGGCTGCTTTGGAGCTATGTGGCGGCTCGACCAGTTTATTTTCATGAGCCGCTTTTTTTGGACGGTTCTTCCACTCTATGGTATTTTTACGATATGCCCGTTTTTGTGGCTCCTGATCAGCGGTTTCAAAACGAATAGGATTTCTGCAACCGTCCGTTTGGGCTTTCCCGAAGCTGGCTGTGGAGGGTTATATGAATACGATGGAAGGGGAGATGGGGAATGGAATGGAGATGGAGTAAAGAGCTGGACGGGCCATGGAAAATCCAGCATTTCGAGCCGGGGGAGAAGCCGGCGCTGGAACTGGCCGCTCCGGGATTGGACGACCGTTTCTGGATCGGCGCCGACGTCCCGGGGGACGTCCATTCGGCTTTGATGAAGCGGGACATAATCGATCCGCCTTACTATGGACATAACGATGCCAAATGCCGGTGGATCGAGCGCAAGGAATGGTGGTACAGGACTAATTTTACGTTGGACGAAAAACCGGACCCTGCCGCCGGAGAGCGCGCCGAGCTGGTATTCGAAGGCCTGGATACGTTCGCGGCCGTGTTCGTGAACGGCCATGAAGTCGGGAAGACCGCCAACATGCTGATGTCCCATACGTTTGATGTAACGCGAATCGTGCGCAGCGGATGGAACTCGCTGGCCGTAAAGTTCGATCCGATTCATTTGCATCACCGGGACAAGGAGCAGTTCGAATGGTCTTCCTATACCAAGGAACGGCCTTGGCTGCGCAAGGCGGCGATGAATTTCGGCTGGGATTGGGGGCCGCGGCTGGTCACGGTGGGAGTCTGGGGCAAAGTCCGCCTGGAGCTGCGGAAGCTGGCCAAGCTGGAAAGCGTATACGCTTATACGGCCTCGGTGACGGAGGATCGCAGCGAGGCGGTTCTCGCTGTCGAGGCGGAGACGAGAGCCTTGGCGAGCGGCGTCCGTGCGGAAATCGAGGTGAGGCTGCGCGATGCGGACGGGCATGTTGTCGCTGAGGCCGTACAGCCGGTAGAGGAGAGTCGGAAGTCGCTCTACACGGGCAGACGGGCCAAGGCCGCCGCGGAGCTGCGGATTCCCGCTCCCCGGCTGTGGTGGACGCATGATCTCGGCGAACCGTATCTCTACCGTCTCGAGGTGGTACTCCGGGCGGAAGGCCGCGAGGTCGACCGGTACGCGCAGGCTTTCGGCATCCGGACGGTGGAACTGGCTTTGCGGGACGAGGCGGGCAACCGCTCGTTCACTTTTGTGCTGAACGGGATAAAGCTTTACGCCAAAGGGGCCAATTGGATTCCGGCCGACCAGATGATCGGCGCGATCCCGGAGGAGAGGTACCGCGAACTGGTGGAGCTGTCCGTGCAGGGGCATATGAACATGCTTCGCGTCTGGGCGGGGGGCATTTACGAGAAGGATATTTTTTACGAGGAATGCGATCGTCAGGGCGTGCTGGTATGGCAGGATTTTGCGTTCGCCAACGCGCTTTTTCCCGACTTTAACCGGGATTTCGTGGAAAATGTCAGGCAAGAGGTGGCCGATAATGTACGCCGCTTGCGAAACCGGGCTTCCCTGGCGCTCTGGTGCGGGAACAACGAGATCGACTGGCTGTACGACATGAAAACGGCCGGCGGGGATATTACCGGTCCATTTTACGGCGAGAGCATATACCATGAGTTGATCCCGGAGCTGTTGGAAGAGTTGGATCCGGTGCGGCCCTATTGGCCTTCCTCGCCTTACGGCGCGGAGGACGGCTTTGACGCCAACGATCCGGGAACGGGGGACCGCCACAACTGGCAGGTCTGGCACGGTTCCGTTTACCCCCGGATGTACGGCGAGCCACCGCGGCTCGACTACAGCATGCAGGGCGTGACGTTCAAAAATTACAAGCAGGACTTCGCGCTGTTCAGCAGCGAGTTCGGGATGCACGCCTCCGCCAACCGCTTCACTTTGGAGCGGAACATTCCGGCGGGCGAATTTTATTGGGGCAGCCCGGAGATGGCGTACCGGAACAAAGATACGAACCATCAGAAGGGGATTCTGCTGATGGAAAGCTTCACGGAAATCCCCCGGGATATCGAGGAATATATGAACTTCTCGATGCTGACGCAGGCGGAGGGGCTGAAATACGGCATCGAGCATTACCGCCGCTTAAAGCCGCGGAACAGCGGGGCGCTGGTCTGGCAACTGAACGACAGCTGGCCGGGAACCAGTTGGTCCATGATCGACTATGAGCTGCTGCCGAAGGCTTCGTATTATTATGGACGGACCTTTTTTCATCCGCTGCTGCTGTCACTGGAGCATGAACCGGGGGAGCCGCTGAAGGTATGGGTGGTCAACGACACGCTGGAGACTTTGAAAGGAACGGTAACCCTGAAGGTTTACCGTCTGGATGGGGGCGGCCTCGTATCGGAGACGGCGTTTGACGTCGAGGCCGTTGGTCCCGGCTCGGCGCTGCTGCTGAGCGAGCTTTCCGAACCGGAGGCGCTGGCCGGAGCTGCGTCTCCCGAGGAAGTGATGGTCGAGCTCACCGCCCAGGGCTTCGGCGCGCCGGCGAACCGCTATTACCTGCGGGACCCGAAGGATCTCCGGCTGCCGAAGGCTTCGCTTGCGGCGGAGACCGACCGGGAGGCCGGCACGGTAACGGTGACGGCGTCCGGCCGGGGCGCGGCCCGGCTGGTGAAGCTGGAGCTGCCGCTGGGGCGGGTCCGCTACAGCGACAACTACTTCGATCTGCTGCCGGGCGAGAGCCGGATCGTGGAGGTGCGGCATCCGGAGGGTCTGCCGCTGCCGTGGGAACAGCTGCGGGTCAGCGCGCTGAACGCATAAAAAAGGTTGACCGGGTGGGGGGCAGGCCTCCTCCGGTCAACCTTTTTTCAATTGGAGCAAATAACGGGAGAACCTCCCGTTATATTGGAACATTTCGCCCTCGGGGAGGAAATTAGCGGGAATTCCTCCCGCTAATGCCGTCCATAAAGGGCCAAATGCGACGTAGCGCCCGGATTAACGGGAGTTTTTCCCGTTAATTGCTCACCGCTTGCTCCCAGGCCGGAATTACCGGGAGTTTTTCCCGTTAATTTCTCCGCATGGCCCCGCGAAGTTCCCGCACCAGCGGCACCACCCCCTGGCAGCCCCGGCGCTCTTTTTTTCGCCTAGGCCCAGGCCCAGGCAGCTCTGCATGACGACGCGTGGCTGGCCGCACCATCTCGGCCGTCCGGGGCACTCCCGCCCGCTTTACAGGTCGTCAAACCCGTTGTCGTCGCCGACCTTCCCGTAGTTGCGGGACTTGGCTTCGAAAAAGTCCGTTTTGGTCGCGTTCAGCGCTTCGTCCGAGAACGGCTTGATCCAAGGCATGCAGTTGACGTCCACACCTGCGTAGCCTTTTTCCAGGCCCATCAGGGTGAGGCGTTTGTTGGCGATGTATTTGATGTAGTCGGACAGTTCGTTCAGGTCGATGCCGCGAACTTCTTTCAGGGTATAATGCGCCCAGTTGGTTTCAAGCTGCACGGCACGGTCGATCGTGCGGTAAACGTAGTCTATGTTTTCCTTGGTGTTCAGCTCCGGATAGTCGGTCAGCAGCTGTTTGAACACTTCGGCAAAGAAATAGCAGTGTTGGTTCTCGTCACGTTGAATGTACGAGATCATTTGGCTCGTGCCCATCATCTTCTGGTCGCGGGCCAGATTGTAGAAGAAGGCGAACGTACTGTAGAAGAAGATGCCTTCAAGAATCAGGTCGGCCACGAGCGCTTGGAAGAACGACTGCGGCGTCGGTTCGTCGCGGAAGTTTTGATAGATATCGGAAATAAACTTGTTCCGTTCAAGCAGAACCGGATCATGCTTCCAGTATTCGAAAATCTCCTTCTGCTCCTGCTCGGATACGATGGAGGAGAGCACGTAGGAGTACGACTGGTTGTGCACGACTTCCTGCTGGCCGATAATCGCCGAGATCGCCTCCAGCGAGGAGTCGGTAAAGTACCGCTTCACATCGCCGACGAACATCGTCTGCATCGAATCCAGCACGGCGAGCAGAGAGATATTGATTTTGAACGTGCGCTGTTCCTCCGGATCGAGCCCCACGAATTGCTGGGCGTCCTTGTTCATCGGAATTTCGTCCGCGATCCAGTGGTTCAGGAGCAGGACTTTATACAATTTATACATGTGCGGCATGCGGATATCGTTCCAGTTGAGTATCCCCGAGCATTCCCCGCCGATGATGCGCGTGGATTTGTTCGGCGCCTCCGTGTTAAAAATCGTTTGCAGTTGCATGGATTTTCATCTCCTTGATTATTTTGAAAACCGCCCGGGCCGGCTTCGCTTCCCGCGCTTCTTATGAAGCGCAGGACTCGCATTCCTCGATCGTCAGGGCGCGGCTGCGCACATAGTACGTCGATTTCAGGCCGGCTTTCCAGGCGTGCAGATGCAGGTCCAGGAATTCGCTCGCCTTGATGTCCGGGCGAACGTAGAAGTTGAAGCTTTGCCCCTGGTCCACGTGGCGCTGGCGGGCGGAAGCCATGTTGATCGACGCGTGCTGGTCGACCAGGAACGCCGTCTTGTAGTACCAGATCGTCTTTTCGGACAGATCCGGCGCCGGGTTGGCGATTTTGTACGTCGTCTTCTCTTCGTACGAGAGCAGCTCATACAGCGGATCGATGCTGGCCGTGGAGCCGGCGATGATCGAGGTCGAACCGTTCGGCGCGATCGCGAACATCCAGGCGTTGCGCACGCCGTTTTCGCGGACCAGCTCGGCCAGTTCTTTCCATTGCTCGGTCGTTACGAACTTGCCTTCGCGGGAGCCGTCGGTATAGCCGCGATGGGAAAAGTACTTGCCGTTTTCCCAATCGGAGCCGGCGAACTTCGGATAGCGCCCTTTTTCCTTGGCGAGCTCCATGCTGGATTTGACCAGCAGGTAGTTGATTTTTTCGTAAAGGGCATCGTTGTAAGCCACGGCTTCGTCGGATTCCCAACGGATGCCTTCCAGAGCCAGCAGGTGATGGAGCCCGAAGGTGCCGAGGCCGATCGCGCGGTATTGGCTGTTGGTGTACTGCGCTTGCAGCACCTCGATGTTGTTGATGTCGATGACGTTGTCCAGCATCCGCGTCTGGATCGGTACCAGGCGCTCCAGGACGCCGGCCGGCACGGCGCGGGCCAGGTGGATCGAATTCAGGTTACATACGACGAAATCGCCCGGGATTTTGGAGACGATGATCCGCGTTTGTCCGTCTTTCGTGATAAGCTCTTCTTTTTCCACCACGGTCGGTGTCTGGTTCTGCATGATCTCCGTGCACAGGTTGGACGAATAGATCATGCCGTGCGCCCGGTTCGGGTTGGCGCGGTTGACGGTGTCGCGGTAGAACATATACGGCGTGCCCGTTTCGAGCTGGGACTTCATAATGCGCTTCATGATATCGATCGCAGGCATCGTGATTCGCGGAAGCGTCGGATGGTTGACGGCCTCCTCGTATTTTTCGCGGAACGATCCTTTGCCGAACTCTTCGTCGTAGAAATCCTCCAGGCCGAGTGCACGGCCGTTCTCGTCTTTCCAGCCCATCGTCTTCTTCACTTCATGCGGACAGAACAAATTCCATTCGCCGCGCTCTTCGACCATTTCCATGAACAGATCGGGCAGGCAAACGCCGTGGAACACGTCATGGGCGCGCATCCGCTCATCCCCGTTGTTCAGCTTGAGGTCGAGGAAAGCGAGAATATCTTTATGGAAAACGTCGAGATAGACCGCAATCGCGCCCTTGCGCGTACCGAGCTGATCGACGCTGACGGCGGTGTTGTTCAGCTGGCGAATCCAGGGGATGACGCCGGAGCTGGTGTTTTTATGACCGCGGATGTCGGAGCCGCGGGCCCGCACCTTGCCCAGGTAGACGCCGATACCGCCGCCCATTTTGCTGAGCCGGGCCACGTCGGTGTTGGAATCGAAGATGCCTTCCAGCGAATCGTCGACGGTGTCGATAAAGCAGCTGGACAGCTGGCCGGCGACCTTTTTGCCCGCGTTGGACATCGTCGGCGTCGCGGCTGTCATGTAGATGTTGCTCATGGCCCAGTAAGCTTCTTTAACGAGCTCCATGCGCTTTTCCGCAGGCTCTTGGTGCATCAGGTACATGGCGATGATCATGTAACGTTCCTGCGGAAGTTCCATCGTCCGGCCTTCGAAGTCGGTGGCCAGGTAACGTTCGGCCAACGTCAGCAGTCCGATATAGTCGAACAGCAGGTCGCGGGACGGGTCGATCGTCTCGCCCAGTTCCTCAATTTGCTCTTTGGTGTAGCACTCCAACAGCTCCTCGCGGTAGATGCCGGTTTTGCACAGCTCGACGATCAGGTGATGGAACGATCCGTATGGCTCTTCCGGATACGCTTTATAGCGGCGGTTGACGGCCGCTTTTTTGTAGAGCGAGGTCAGCAGCGCGCGGGCGGCTGCGAATTTCCACTCCGGCTCTTCTTTTGTCACAAGTTCGAGCGCCGACATGGTGAACGCGTTGCTGATTTCTTCGCCGGTGACTTCGTCGCGTCTCAGTTTGGCGTTGACGCCGCGCAAAAGACGCTCCTTGTCCAAGGTATGTAGTCCGTGCAGAATGCGGTCGGCGTAGACGCCCAGGCGTTCGCTGTCAAACGCGAGCTGGCGGTTGTTGGGTTTATTTACGAGCAGTGGCATGAGTAAATTCCTCGCTTTCTGAGCATGGGTTGTTGCCCGGATCGGATCTCTCCGTCAGGCATTAAATCTACAAATTTTAATTCTAAAATTGAAAATATTCAGGAGAAAAGGGGCGCCCTGGAAAGGACGCCGTTGGCACTATTTTGAAAAGGTCTATAAAAATCATCACAGACCATAAATTATACTAGAAACTTAATAAGCTAGAAAGAGAAAGTTGGTTCCCAGAGCACCGCTTTTCCGGAAGCAAGACTTTGCGGAATGTCGATCAGTCTCTGGTTTGAGCTGCCCCGGTATAACAGGGAGGGGTCGCGCAGTTCCTCGACAAAGCGCCCGTCTACCAACACCTGGCAGCGTTCCAGCAGGCGGAATTCGGGCGACCCGGCCTCCGCGTGCTCCGGCGAGGTCAATTCCTCATAGGTATAGCCGCTATAAATCCAGATCGGGACCGGGCCGGCTTCCCCGCGGAGACGGTCGACAAACGCGCCGACTTCCGTCGCGGAGAAAAACGGATCCCCGCCCAGAAGGCTTACCCCGCTCAGCAGCGGGTTGTTTGCAATATCGGCGATGATCTCCGTCTCCCGTTCGGGCGTCAGCGGCTCGCCGTAATTGAAGTTCCAGGTGGCTGCGCTGAAGCAGCCTTTGCAGTAATGGCGGCAGCCGCTGATAAAGATGGCGGCGCGGAGGCCTTCGCCTTCATTGATGGATTCCGGGTAGTAGCCGCAGATGTTCATGCGTCGTGCTTGACCCGGTCCCGGACCTCCGCCTGTTTGGCCGCGTTAAAGCGGGTTTGGAAGTCGCCGGTCAAATAGCCGGTGACGCGGCGCAGGCGGCGGATATGGACATCGTTCTCGTGACTGCCGCAGGAAGGGCAGTTCGCGCCGATAATCCCTTCAAAACCGCAGGCGGAGCAGCGGTCGATCGGATGGTTGATGCTGAAATAGCTGACCTGCTGCGAAAGCGCGTATTGGACGATCTTCAGGAACGCCGCCGGATTGCTGCGGGCGTTGCCGTTCAATTCGATATAGGAGATCGCTCCGGCATTGCACAGGTTGTGGAACTGCGCTTCGAGCTCGATTTTTTTGGCGGCGCTGAGTTTGTAATACACCGGAATGTGGAAGGAGTTCGTATAATACTCGCGTTCCACAACGCCCGGCACAGTACCGTAAAAGGCGCGGTCGCGTTTCGTGAACTTCCCGGACAGCCCCTCCGCCGGGGTGGCGAACAGGGTGATGTTCAGGTTGTGAACCTCACTCATCCGGTCGCAGTAGTCGCGCATGTAGGCGATCAAATCGTAAGCTTTTTTGTAGACCGCTTCATCCTCGCCATGGTGCTTGCCGTACATCGCCTTCATGCACTCCGCAAGACCGATGAAGCCGAGGGAAAGGCTGCCGTGCTTCAGCAGTTCTCCGACCGCGTCATCCGGACCGAGCTGTTCGCCGCCTTCCCATACCCCTTCACGCATCATAAAGTCCGAGGCTTTGGCTTTTTGGGCGGACTGGATCTGGAAGCGGTGCAGCAGGCCTTCCAGAGCAATGTCCAGGTAGTGGTCCAGCTCCCGGTAGAATCCGCGCTCATCGGCTTCCTTCCGCCGGCCCAGCGCGATCCCGTGCTCCAGTCCGAGCTTGACGAGATTCAGCGTATTAAAGGAAAGATTACCTTTGCCGGACAGGCGGTTCCGGCCGAACCGGTCGCTCAGCACGCGCGTGCGGCAGCCCATAGTGGCGAATTCGGTATCCGGATTCTGCGGATCGTAATGCATCAGATTCAGCGGTGCGTCCAGATTGGCGAAGTTCGGATAGAGCCGCTTGGCCGAGCATTCGGCCGCCATCAGGAACAGCTCGTAATTCGGTTCGCCCGGATTCTGGTTGATGCCCTGTTTACACTTGAAGATTTGGATCGGAAAAATCGGCGTCTCCCCGCTGCCGAGTCCCCGCATTGTCGCGGACAGCAGCGAACGGATAACGAGCTGGCCTTCCGGCGAAGTGCAGGTGCCGTAGTTGATGCTGGTGAACGGGATTTGCCCGCCCGCGCGGCTCGACATCGTATTGAGATTGTGGATCAGACTTTCCGCGCCCTGGAGCGTTTCGGTTTCGGTTTCTTTTAACGCGTATCGGAAAGATTTCGGGAACCGCTCCCGGAGATCGCTGCGGCTCATGGTCACCTCACCGCCGAGGTCGGCGGCCGGATCGCCTTCTTCCAAATAATCCAGCCCTTTGCGGAAGTATTTGGCGAAGGACTTGGCCACATAAGGGGCCAGGTCAAAATCGAGCATGTTGGCGGAGACGCCGCCGTATTGGCTGTTTTGCTGCGACTGGAAAATAATCGCGACGAGCGCCATCGCCGTCATGATCGAATTCGGCGGTCTGACACTGCCGTTGCCGGTATTGAAGCCCTCGCGGAGCAGTTTGGCAAACGGGATAAAAATGCAGTTCGTCGTGCCGATGGCGTATTGATCGAGGTCGTGCACATAGACCACATTATCTTGGATCGCTTGAACGAGCCGCGCAGGCATCACGAAATGGTTGGCGTACCATTTGGCGTATTCGCTGCCGAACTTGCTCATTTTGCCCGAGAAGCTTTCCCCGTTCAAATTGGCGTTTTCGCGCAGGACTTCCAAATTGGAGCTGGATACGATTTCCTCGCCCAGATTAATAACTTCATCCAGCATTTGTTCCTTGGAGGTACCTTTATTTGTATTTGTAGTGAAATGGTTGAGCAGTGCCATGATAAAATCTCCTTCCGATTCACAATTAGAAATAAAAAAGCATTTCCACCCCCAAAGAGGTCGAAAATGCCCGGTTGCGCTCTTTGAAAACAGCACGTCGCCTTTGCGGCGCGCCAGAATGACTTATATGTATGGCGGCAAGCGGACACCTTGGCCTGTACCTCGCAGGGCTACTCGGGTGCCATCCAGACGGGCAGGTCTCCTGGCTTCCGGACCTTCCGGCTCCTTCCCGCGGACAATGGCGTCTGCAGTGGCATATGCCGGAGGATGCTGATCTATAGCTAGTGAGACCCGGGGGATCGCACTCTCTATAAAGCTTCCGGTTACAGTGGCGGGACCGCAGCGGATTTGCACCGCACTTCCCTATTAAGCCCCGGCATCGTGCTTGTGCCGGTTCACCCGTCTGTACACTATATTTGGTTGATGCTGTATCATAATAACCCAATATATTGTGTTTGTAAACGGGCGGATAACAGAATTTGAATTTGAAAAACAGCTGAAAAACAGTCGAAAGCAATCAGGATGCGGGGAATCGGGGACGAAAAAAAATAGTAGATTTTGAGGCAAGATTGTGGCGATGATGAGGTAAGCGTTTGCTAGTTTGGGAGGGGAGTAAGCGGGGGCGGAGGGGAGTCCGTTGTCTGCTTGCGGTGGGTTGTTTCGGGTGGAGGTGCACTAACGCGTAACGGAAATAATAGCCGCTACTGTGTCCGATAAAAATGGAGACCGGCCGTTTTGGCGCAAATAGCGGTTATAGTTTGCGTTAGATAAAATCGGAGGTTCGATTGCCCACCGCAGAGCGAGTCTTTATCACAAGCGACGGACCTTTCGACCTTTACCGATTGAATTCCGGGTCCCGAACTTGTTACAATAAATAAAAAATCCGGTTAGCGGAACAACGGGAGGTTGTCACATGGCGATCGCGGAAGTTACGGTCATTCCGATCGGTACAGGTTCCACCAGTCTGAGTTCATATGTTGCCGAGCTGCAGCGGGTACTTGAAAAGCAGGAAGGAGTCCAATGCACCCTGACTTCGATGAGTACGATTATCGAGGGGCCGCTCGATCGAATTTTTACGGCGATTCGGGCGATCCATGAGGCTCCGTTTCAATCCGGGGCCCAGCGCGTTTCCACTTCGGTTAAAATCGATGACCGGCGGGACAAAGAGAGCTCCTCGGAGCAGAAGCTGCGGTCTGTGCAGGATAAACTCGGTTCATCCTAACCCTGTTGCAGCCAAGCAAATGGTTGGTTTAATTACCAGACATTGGCCCTTGCAATATTTTTAAAACGGAGTATAATAATTTTTGTTTCACTTTACCAAGTGATTCTGCTGGTGTAGCTCAGGGGTAGAGCAACGCACTCGTAATGCGTAGGTCGGGGGTTCAATTCCCTTCACCAGCATCTTTTATAACTCAAGCACAGCGCGGCTTCCGAGGTTTTCGGGGGGCGCGTTTTTTTTGCGTGTGGTGATTCACATTATCATACGATTTAAATACTTGAAACTACCAACCTCCGTGGCTGATAATAGGTATAGGTAGAATTATTTTCCAAGGGAGAGCTATTGATGAAGAAGAATTTCATAACGGGCGCGGTGTCTGGTTTGGTTGTTGGTGCGCTGCTTTTCGGAGGAGTTCCGACTTTTGCCGCGGCAGTTAAATCGATCATGGGCGCGAAGGTAACGGGAGTCTATGCGGTTGAGCAGGACGGCAAGATGATCGCAGAAGCGGCGGTTATCAACGGTTCTACATACGCTCCGGTGCGGGCAATCGCGGAAGCTACGGGGACCTCGCTCGATGTAAAGGGGAAGACGATCGTATTGGAAGGAACAGGAGGCACAACGGCTCCGGCTCCTGCGCAAGAGGGGAGTGCGTTAACTCCCGAGACTAAATGGACCAATCAAATAGACAAGCTTAATAGGGAAATTAACGGCTTAAATGTAAAAATTAATGCCGAAAAAGAAGCTATTAAGGGTTACGAAGAACGGATCAAGGCCGAAGAGGCCGCTAAGGTTAAATTACCTGGCGGAGTCGAAGCGATTGAAGCGAACATTGCGGAAAGCCAGCAACTCATCGATAAGTACCGGGAGAAGATAAATGCAGCCAACGCACAAATCGCGGAGCTGCAGAAGAAGATCGACGCGAGCAAGAAGTAAACTAGACGCACAAACCGAAAGAGCCCGCAACTGCGCGGGCTCTTGGTTGTTTGACTAACCGGAGAGGGTTCTTTCGCACTCTTGACCTGCAACTAATGGTTTGGTTCGAATTAAAGGGAATTCTTCCCGTTAATTTGGTACGTATGCGGCTGCAGAGGCGAATTAGCTGGAAAACCTCCCGCTAATTCCCCTAAAATTGTGTATATCGGCAATCGGGCCGCGAAATAGATGGAGCTTTTCCAGCTAAATCCGATCGAAGAGCCAAGAGCGGTACATTAACGGGAGATTTTCCCGTTAATGATGTGGACTCCGGCGGTGGGGCTTTATATTGACAATTGTGGATATTGGCAACGTATCTCCGAAACCAGTTCACATTCTTGCCCAACGCCAGTTCTTTAGTTCAACCTATACAAAACGAATTTCAAAAAATAAAATCATCGTCCGTTAAAGGCTCTACATTCAAAGCCCGGACATAGCCATTGCCTTTCTTGGAGAAGAAATCATGTTGTTTAGTATGGGTACTGATGCCGTTGAACACTATCGGATTGACTTCTTCATCTTCAAATAAGGGGTCGAAACCAAGGTTCATCATTGCCTTGTTAGCGTTGTACCGCAAGAAAACTTTAACATCGTCCACTAAATTGATTGAAGTATATATCTCCTCGGTGTACTGCTCTTCATTATCGTGCAAGAAATGCAGTAACGTTACCAGGGAGTTGTACACTTCCTGTTGTTCTTCCTCGTTCAGTTCAGAGTAAATTTCCTGGGCCAATACCCCGACATAAACACCGTGAATGCTTTCATCACGCAATATTAGGTCGATAATCTCTCCGCTGCATGTAAGTTTTCCTTGACCCGCCAAATAGAGCGGGTAGAAAAATCCGCTGTAAAACAAATAGCTTTCCAGCAACACAGATGAGGCCATGGCGAAATAAAGATCTTTTTTAGTATTGATGTTGTTATAGTATTGCTGAATCGTTTGCGCTTTAGTTTGGAGATGCTTATTTTCTTCCACCCAGCGGAATACACTATCAATTTCTTCCGTGGAAGCCAGAGTTGTAAAAATACTGCTGTACGATTTAGCATGGATTTGTTCCATCATGGCCATGAACCCCAGTACAGCCTTGCGCTGCAAACCGTCCACATGCTCCAAGATCTGCGGCATGCCTACGCCACCCTGGATGGTATCAAGCAAAGTTAAGCCGCCCAACACCTTCATATAAGCTTCTTTTTCTTGATTACTGAGTGTCATCCAGGTCATTTTGTCGTCGGACAAAGGGATTTCATCATCTGTCCAAAATTGCATTATATTTTGATTCCAAAACATAAGCGTGAAGTCATCATCTGGGCGGTTCCAATTGACCGCTTGAATTCCTGGCATTGGATAATCTCCCCTTCTTTGTGATAGAGCTGAAACTAATTAACCGATAAGTCAACTGCTTTAGGTATTAGACCGAGCAGGTTAGGCATTCTTCCACGGACAGCTTTTTGGTACGCGTATAGTACAGCGATTTTAAACCTTTATGTGCAGCATACAGATAGCAACGTGCCAGCTGTCGGGTAGTAACATCACTGTTAACATGTAGAACCGTCGAAATTCCCTGGTCTATGTGAGGTTGAATTTCTGCAATCAAATCTATGACCTTGAATTGATCCATTTGATACGCCGACTTATAGAAGAAGATATTATCCTTTTGCAGGTAAGGCATTGGATAATAGGTTGTGGAGTTAGCGTATGTGCGTGTTTCAACTTGCTCTACGATAGGCATAACGCTGGATGTCGCATTTTGGATATAGGAAATGCTGGCGGTTGGTGCAATGGCCAAACGGTAAGCATGGTACAAGCCGTTTTTCATTACGTTCTCTTTCAGCGTACTCCAATCTTCCGGTCCCGGTATATCAATCCCGGCGAACAGTTCCCGCACTCGTGGTGTTGTCGGCCGGTAGTCCGTTCGGAGATAACGTTCAAAATATACCCCTGTTGCGTATTCTGACTCTTCAAATCCGTAAAAACGTTGTCCAGTTGCCTTGGCAATCTCCATACTTTTCTCCAGTGAATGATAGTTCATGATCATGAAGAAGGTTCGCACAAAATCTCTGGCTTCCTGGCTCTCATACGCGATTTTGTTCTTCGCAAAGAAACCATGCAGGTTCATCGCGCCGAGACCCACCGAATGCATTTCACGATTTGCCTTGGCAACACCCGGCGCATTCTCTACATGGGTCATATCGCTGACTGCGGTCAGCGCGATCATCCCCTCGTGAACGGATTCCTTGATTTTTTTGTGTTCCATGACATTTGCAATATTCAAGGAAGCCAGATTGCAACTTATATCTCTGCGTATGGTGTCTGGCTGACCATAATCCGCAATTTCGGACGTCTCCTGAAGCTGAAAAATCTCGGTACACAGATTCGACATCTTAATTTGACCCACATTTTTGAGAGCATGTGCCTGATTTGCGTTGCTCTTGTTAACAATATACGGATAACCGGATTCAAGCTGGGTCATTGCGATTTTCGTTAACATGTCGCGGGCGCTCATCACTGCTTTTTTGGTAACACGGTCATCAGCGACCAGCGTATCGTACATGGTATCAAGGTCCATGTCGTCAAGATGCATGCCATACGCCTTGTATACACTATAAGGCGCAAAAACGTACATTGGCTCATTGTGTTGCGCTAATTGATAAAAACGGTTTGGAACAATCAGACCGATAGAGAGGGTCTTCAGTCGAATTCTCTCGTCAGCGTTAATTTTTTTACTATCAAGGAACTCTATAACATCCCATCCGAAAATATTATAGTAGGCTGCACCCGAGCCTTTGCGCTGGCCCATCTGATCCGCGTAGGAGAAACTGTCTTCCATCAACTTAAGGACAGGCATAATTCCTTTTGCCGCCCCTTCGACACCTTTGATTGCTTCTCCGCGGGCCCGCAGTTTAGATAGATTGACCGCTACACCGCCACCAATTTTGGATAACTGCATGCATGTGTTTAAGACATAATTGATCGAATTTAGCGAATCGTCCATTTCAAGCAGGAAGCAGGACACCATTTCTCCACGGCGGCTTTTTCCGGCATTAAGAAAGGTCGGGGTTGCGGGCTGTAGCCGCTGTTCCATCATCGCTCGTGCGAGTATACGGGCTGTGTCACCGTCACCACGTCCCAAATGGAGAGCTACAGCCGCTACCCGATCCGGATAATGCTCAAGGTACAACTTACGATCATTACTCTTCAGTGCATAGTCGGTATAAAATTTGGATACCGCCATGTAGGAAGGGAACTTGAAGTTATAGCTATGAGTGATATTAAACAATTCTAAAATTTCTTCGGAGGAATAGTTTTTATAAAAATCTTCATAAAAGTCATTTTCAATCATATACCGTACTTGTTCTTCAAAATTGGCAAATTCCAGACTTCTGGTTGCCACTTCCTTCATAAATTCATCTACTGCTTCCAGGTCTTTTTCTAACTGAAAAAAACCGTCAGAATCCCGTTTCATTAACATGTTGTTCAATTCAATATGTCGCAATTCGATTTACCTCCTGTTTGAAGCGCTCTACATCGGTCGAAGTCCCGGATAACTCAAATTTACTGAGGATGGGGACATGATACAGATCCGAGATCAAGTCTGCGCTTTTTGCAAATTTTTCCCCCCAGTTACGATTGCCGCTGGCAGCCACACCAACAAGATGGTCAGCATTGTGCTGCAAAAAGGAAGATACCTTGTTCGGTATCTGGCCAAATCCTGTTGTATATGTAATGAGTACATAGGGTTCATTTATCGTCATTTGATCTTCAATTTGAACCGCCGGGAGTTTAAGCTTGGATATAAATCTTTTTACGTTGCCGGTCTTCGAATCATAGGCAATTAGCATCGTAGGGTCCTCCTTAAATTCTATAAAATAAAGTAGAACACTATATTTAGTCGACTTCATCCATTTTATAACTATATATAGAATTGTCAATTGCAATGTTGAATAAATCAGGTAGTGATGATGCATTTTATATTTTGAAAAAAGTTGTTGACATTTGAATAGAAAAGGTTATAAAATTACCTCAATATCAAATATCTCAATATTAAGATTCGTGATATTAAGTGACTTGAAGGGTTGCTTAATTAACTGTCAGGCAAGATAAAGGACAATATTCGTTGGATCGTTTTTTTCTAAAATATCTTTATATTAAGAGTTATTGATTCGGAATTGTAGGTCGATTTTATTTATCTAAAATAGGAGGAATAAAAATGAGTAAAAAAACAATGGGTATCCACCATATTACCGCTATTGTCGGACACCCTCAAGAAAATGTGGATTTTTATGCCGGTGTATTAGGGCTTCGCTTAGTTAAAAAAACGGTCAATTTCGATGACCCAGGTACATATCACTTGTACTTCGGTGATCAAGGCGGCAGACCTGGGACGATTATTACCTTCTTTCCATGGGCTAATGCTTATAAGGGAACTATTGGCGATGGGCAAGTAGGGGTTACTTCTTATGTTGTGCCTAAGGGTGCAATAAGCTTTTGGGAAAACCGGCTAAAGCATTTTGAAGTTCCTTTCTCTAAAATCGAACGCTTTGGTGAGCAATATTTGGAATTTGACGATCCTCACGGACTCCATCTGGAAATTGTGGAACGAGAAGCAGGAGAGCCTAATATGTGGAATTTCGGCGGCATTACCTCCGATGTTGCCATTAAAGGCTTTGGGGGAGCGACCTTGCTGTCTGCACAACCGGAAAAAACCGCTGAATTGTTGGAGAAAGTCATGGGACTTGAATTCATAGGCAAAGAGGGAGATATTGCACGGTATCACTCTTCCGCCGACATCGGCAATGTGATAGACCTCAAACTTTCTCCAGTGGGCAGGGGTCAAATGGGTGTTGGTACGGTTCATCATATAGCATGGCGTGCAAAGGACAATGAAGATCAATTGGATTGGCAAAAATATGTTGCTGAACATGGCTATGGAGTCACGGCTGTTCGTGACCGGAACTACTTTAATGCCATTTACTTTAGGGAGCATGGGGAAATTCTGTTTGAGATCGCCACAGATCCTCCAGGGTTCGCACATGATGAAACATTTGAAACCATGGGGAAAGATTTGAAGTTGCCTATTCAGTACGAGCCTCATAGAGCTGAAATCGAAAAGGTCCTGCTCCCATTTGAGGTAAGAGAGCTGGACTAACTGACGAAGGGGTGGATTTGTTTGATTGCTTATATTGGGATACTCGTCTTCAAAGTTACGGTGTAAATTATAATAATTCTGTACGCTTTGGGGAAAAATATCTCCAATGAATATGGAAAGAAGAACAATTTCAGGAGGTTTTGTTCATGGCAAAAGATCTTTATACAGCTTTACAGGAGAGACGTTCGTATTACGGGATCAATAAAAATGTAAATATCTCTGATGCGAGAATTAAAGAGATCGTAGAATTTGCTGTTAAATACACACCTTCAGCTTTTAATTCCCAAACGGCCCGCGTTCTTGTACTTTCAGGCGCTGCACATGATAAACTTTGGGATATTACGACTGAAACTTTGAAGAAAGTGGTTGGAGATGGAGATTTCTCGGGGACCCAACAAAAAATGGATTCCTTTAAAGCGGGTTATGGTACCGTATTGTTCTTTGAAGATGAGGCGGTAGTTAAATCCCTCCAAGAACAATTTGCTTTGTACGCCGATAACTTCCCGATTTGGTCTAACCAATCATCCGGTATGCTTCAACTGGTTGTATGGACGGCTTTGGAGTCTGAGGGACTGGGTGCTTCTCTGCAACATTATAACCCTTTAATTGATGACCAGGTTAAGAAGGAATGGAATGTTCCTGGGAATTGGAAACTGATTGCTCAGATGCCGTTTGGTAATCCAACTGCTCAACCCGGTGATAAAGAATTCCAACCGCTTGAAGATCGCGTGAAATTCTATAGCTGATATTTCAAGGGAGAAAAACCAGTTTCAATTTTGAAACTGGTTTTTTTTGTCATGTACTCCTTATGTGCAAATAAGTTGAAGACTTGAACTTCTGTTAATCCTGAGGCGTTGACAAAAACCGACTAAACCTATATGATATTAAAACGAACTGACTGACCAGTCAATCTGGAGGGGATGATTTCCATCGTAAACGTAAATCAGTCTAGACTACGGGATGCGAGAAAATCTCAATTGATGGATATAGCCGTTGAGAGATTTGCCAAATACGGATATCAGAATACTAAAATTTCTGACATCGTCAAGGATGCCGGAGTGGCGCAGGGTACGTTCTATTGGTATTTCAAGAGTAAAGAAGCTATAGCCCTGGAAATCATTGAGTCTGGCCGAGAAGCATTACTTACGGTGATCAAGAGAGGTTACCGGACTGAAGGCGGCTCTGTTCAGGAAATGGTTCAGGGGTCTGGGCGCCTGCTGGCGAATATTTTTAGATTTGCCCAGGAGCATCGGTATTTCATGGAGCTGCTGCTCACCGGCAATGGAGAAGAGGAAGCCATTCGAAATGCGTTTCGTGAAACGCGCATCGAAATGGAGGAGTCCTTCAGGCGAAATATTGAACGCGCCGTCGAGCTGGGGATGCTGCCGATATCAACAGACATACATATAAGAGCGGCGCTGCTGATGAGTCTGATTGAGGGGATTGTTGCAAGATGGCTGTTTGGTCCTAATCCTGCGGATTCCAACCTGGCTGAACTTACGGTGGATGAGTTGGCGGCGGAAGCCGTTCATTTCGAGTTTTTCGGATTGCTTGGGATATGACAGGTTCAGACAGCGGAGAAGGAGGATGATGTGAGTTGCTGAAGTACGGGCTTAGACGTATAGCCATGATGATTCCAAGTATCGCGGGTATCGTCATGATCACGTTCATCTTAACGAGAATTTTGCCGGGAGATCCGGCGCTGATGATTACAGGGGAACAAGCGCTGCCGGAGTTTGTGGACAAGGTTAGAGAAGAATATGGCTTCAATCAACCGCTGTATATCCAGCTGTGGGATTACATCAAGCAGCTCTTCAGGGGGGATTTGGGATTTGCCTGGCATACGGGGCACTCGGTTGCATCCGATTTTGTCTCGCGTTTTCCGGCTACTTTGGAGCTTACACTGGCAAGCATGTTTATAGCTTTAATTGTAGCCATTCCACTAGGCATTGCGGCGGCTTCCAGGCAAAACTCGATTTTTGATCATATCGCCAGGGTGCTTTCTTTTATCGGTTCATCGGTTCCTATTTTCTGGCTGGGCTTGCTGCTTATTACGTTATTCTACTCCAAGCTTGGGTGGCTGCCCGCTCCTATAGGACGTATTAGCGGCGGCATTAACCCGCCAACCCATATAACGGGCTTGTATGTGCTGGATAGCTTGCTAAGCTGGGACATGATCGCGCTGAAGAGCTCACTTCATCATCTGATTCTACCGGCGATTTGCATGAGTATGGGTACGATGGCTATTGTTACAAAAATGGTCCGGGCGAGCATGCTGGAGGTCATACGGCAGGATTTTATGAGGACAGCCAAAGCAAAGGGATTATCGGGCAGAGCCGTTATTTACAGACATGGTCTTATTAATTCTTTGATACCTTCTTTGACGGTAATCGGACTGCAATTTGGCGCACTGCTTGGCGGAGCCGTTATTACGGAGACGATCTTTGTGTGGCCGGGAATCGGGAATTATGTGACGGAATCGATTCTTTCCGCGGACTATGCCCCCATTCAGGCGATGACACTGATAAGTGCCATATTGTATGGATTCATTAATCTTATTGTCGAATTGTTATATGGGGTTCTTGATCCCCGGGTGAGATATGAATAGTTCATTCAGACAATCATGGACAAGCTTCATGAGAAAGATTACAGCGAAAAAACTGTTGCTTCTCGGTTTAACCCTAGTTTTTGTATGGGTGATATTGGCATTGTTAGCCCCCTGGATCGCTCCGTTTGGACCCGATGAAATACGGACAGAGGACAAGCTCCAGCCCCCGAATATGGTGCATTGGTTCGGTACGGATAATTTCGGCAGAGATATCTTCAGCCGCATTTTGTACGGGGCGCGAGTCACGATTTGGACAGGGCTTGTAGCGATAGGCATAGCTAGTGTGGTCGGGATTCCGCTCGGCGCTATCGCCGGTTATTTTGGAGGAAAAATCGGTAATCTCATCATGAGGTTCATGGATATTTTGCTCGCTTTTCCGTCGCTGATATTGGCCATGGCGCTTGCGGCATCGATCGGTCCCGGTTTATTTGGCGCATTGCTGGCGGTCGGGATCGTCGCTATACCGGAATTCGCCCGTTTAATGTACGGCCAGACCGTGGTGATTAAAGAGAAAGAATTTATTGAAGCAAGCAGAGCGCTGGGGGTGCGGCACTCCTCGATTATTTTTCAGCATATTCTACCGAACGCCTTGGCACCGGTCGTTGTGCAAATCACGCTCGGTTTGGGATCGGCCGTTCTAATTACGTCAAGCCTCAGCTTTCTTGGTCTCGGTGTTAAGCCGCCGACGGCGGAATGGGGAGCTATGATCTCCTATGGCCGTGATTATATTATTTCGGGCGAGTGGTGGATGACCGTGTTCCCAGGCGCAGCTATCGCCACAACCATTTTCGGATTCATTTTGCTTGGAGACGGATTGCGTGACGTTCTTGATCCGCATGGCCAATCCTCCAACAAATAATTAACAACTATAGATTAGGGGTGGAAGACATGAAAAAAAGTAAATTGATTATCCTCATTTCGGCATTGCTGGTATTGGCGCTTGCATCGGGATGCGCGCAAAGCTCCAATCCAAAGCCAGGTGCAGGCAATAAAACGGCAACGAATGCGGAGAACTCCACCGGGACGGATGCCGCGGCGGGAAAAACCATCACGATCGCTTATTCGCAAGGGGCCGGTCAAACGATGGACCCGCATGACGCGGCCGATTTGACCTCGGCTTCCTATGCGTTTGCTCTGTACGATACGCTTGTAACGAGCGCCACGGAAGAAGCCGATGGCAAAACGGTGGGACGTACCGATAAAGTCGTTCCTTCCCTGGCCGAATCCTGGAAAATTTCCGATGATTTAACCACCTATACGTTCACGCTCCGGGACGGAGCCAAGTTCCAAAGCGGGAACCCCGTCAATGCGGATGCCGTCGTGTATTCGTTCGAGCGGGTACAAACCAAAGGCGAAGGCGGGAGCCTATATAAACTGGCAAATATTCAATCCGTTACGAAAATCGATGACAAGACTGTAGAATTCAAGCTGGGTGCACCTAACCATTTGTTCCTGAAATATCTGGCAACCTTCACGTTCTCCATCGTTGACCCATCGGTGGCCAAGGATCAACCGGATGATTATTTGACTCAACATTCCGCGGGCTCCGGAGCATTTAAACTTGAAAAATGGGATCCCGCTACCGAAGCTGTATTTGTCGCCAATAAAGATTACTGGAATGGTGCGCCCAAGGTTGACAAAGTTATCGTTAAATATGTAGCGGAGGCATCCAACCGCGAATTGTTCCTTGAAAAAGGTGAGGTTGACGTAGCGCTCGACATCCCGGCCAAAGACGTTGAGAGCTTGTCGAAGAAAGACAACATTACGATCAGCTCGGAATCCTCCAACCGGATCGTATATCTTGGCATGAATGCGAATTTCAAGCCATTCGACCAGTTGAAGGTGAGACAGGCCATAAACTATGTGATTGATCAGAACAAGTTGATTCAGGACGTTGCCTTCGGACAAGCATCTCCGCTGAAAAGCTCGATCTCCAGCAAATCTCCGGATTTTACTTCCGAGGGAAATGAGTATGAATACAACACGGAAAAAGCTAAACAATTGATTAAAGAAGCGGGCTATGAGAAAGGATTTACCTTTGACCTGACCGTGAACTCCTCTACTCAAGATTATGAAGACATCGCGGTTCTGCTTAAAGCTGAGCTTGAGAAAATCGGGGTAACCTTAAACATTAACAAAGTAGCGCCGGCACAATACCGCGAGCTGATCAACAATAAAAAAGCGGCGGCTTATCTGGGCAAATATACGTCGCTGGTCAACGATCCATCCTATCATTACGGATTCCTGCTGGATAGTAAAGGGGCTTCCAACTACACGGGTTACAGCAGCAAAGTCGTTGATGACCTGTTGGCGAAGGCGAATGTCGAGCCGGATGACGCGAAGCGTTCGGAACTGTACAAACAGGTACAAAAACAGGTTACGGCGGATTCTCCATGGGCGTACCTGTATGAAAGCAATTTGATTGTGGGCATCAGCAAGGGCGTAAATGGGTACATCTTCTACCCGGATGAGATCATTCGCTTCAGCTCATTGTACAAATAAGAAGAAGGACCCCCGAGCCGAAGGGCGCAGGGGGTCTTACCTACTTTAATTCATCAGGGGAGGCCGCTATGACAAAGCTCTTGGAAATAGACCAACTGTCTATCGACTTCGCCAATGGTTCGGGCCCGATTCGGGTAGTAAACGGTGTGCGCTTGGAGCTTGAGGCAGGAGAGACGCTTGGGCTTGTCGGGGAATCCGGCAGCGGGAAAAGTGTGACCTCGTTATCCATTATGCGGCTGCTTCCTCAGGGTTTGGCCAAGGTGGCGGAAGGTGATATTCGTTACCGTGGACAAAGTCTGCTGGACATGACCGAGTCCGAAATGCAAAAGGTGCGGGGCAATCAGATTGCCACGATCTTTCAGGAGCCGATGACGGCCTTGAACCCTGTCTTTAAGATCGGCCGTCAAGTTAGAGAATCGATACGGCAGCACTCGAAAAAGAGTAAAAGAGAGGCCCATAAAGAAGCTATTGCTTTGCTTGGCGAAGTTGGCATATCCGCGCCGGAACAAATTATGGAGGCCTATCCGCACCAGCTGTCAGGGGGGATGCGGCAGCGCGTGATGATCGCGATGGCGATGGCCTCCAATCCGGAAATCCTGATCGCGGATGAGCCGACAACCGCCTTGGACGTCACGATTCAGGCGCAAATTCTGGAGCTGATGAAGAAACTCCAGAAGGAGCGGGGAACCGCGATTATTTTTATTACGCATGACCTTGGAGTCGTGGCTGAAATGTGTGACCGGGTAGCGGTCATGTATGCCGGTCAAATCGTGGAGCAGGGCGATGTTCGGACATTATTCAAGGAGCCGAAACACCCTTATACCATCGGCCTCTTGAATTCGATGCCTCAATTCTCAGGAGAAATGAAGCGCTTGGAGGCCATATCCGGACAGGTTCCTCATCCTTCGGAATATTTGCCGGGCTGCCGCTTTGCTCAGCGGTGCCCTTCCAGAATGGATTTGTGCGAGAGCGAAGAGCCCGCGCTTTACGATTTTGGCAATCAGCATAGATGCAAGTGCCATCTCTATAGGGGGGATACGCATGCGGCCCATTCTTGAGATCAAAGATTTAAAGAAGCATTATCCCGTAAAGACGGGTCTGTTCGGCCGGGTGACCGGCGCTGCGAAATCCCTCGACGGCGTATCCTTTGCGATTGAGAAAGGCGAAACGTTCGCCATCGTAGGGGAGTCGGGTTCGGGAAAAACCACCTTGGGCAAAACCGTGCTTAGATTAATAGAGCCTACTTCCGGAAGCATCCTGTTCGACGGAACGGATATTACGCAGCTCGGTGCGGAGTCGATGAGAAAGCTCAAGACCGATATGCAAATGGTATTTCAGGACCCGTTCGGCTCCCTTGATCCGAAATGGACCGTTCGTCGTATTTTGGAGGAGCCGTTGCGTACCCATTTTAAATTACCGCCGGAAGAGCTCGTGAAAAAGGTGGACGATATTCTCGAGGTGGTAGGGCTGACGGCAAAACATGCCTCGAGATATCCGCACGAACTGTCGGGCGGTCAGCGGCAGAGAGTGGGGATCGCTCGGGCGCTGATTCTTGAGCCTAAATTTATCGTTTTCGATGAACCGGTGTCGGCGCTGGATGTATCGATTCAAGCTCAGGTTCTGACCTTGCTGGAGGATCTGCAGAGCCGCCTGTCGCTTACCTATCTGTTCATTTCCCATGACTTGTCGGTTGTCCGGTACATTAGCGATCAGGTCGGGGTTATGTATCTGGGCAAAATGATGGAGATGGGCCCCTCGGAAGAGCTGTTCACGAATCCGCTTCATCCCTATACAAAGGCGCTGATTTCGGCTATTCCCGAGCCGGATATGGACAAGCGAAGGGAGCGGATTGTTCTGTCCGGAGAGGTGCCGAGTCCGCGCAAACCGCCTTCAGGCTGCGTTTTTCATACCCGTTGTCCTCACGCTATGCCAGAGTGCGGCAGCGTTCAGCCAGAGTGGCAAAAAGTATCCGAAAATCGTTATACAGCTTGTCATTTATATCATAAATAGAAAAAGAAGGTAGGTTAACAACATGCAAGTAACGACAACTTGGCAAGGGAAAAAGTTTTTTCAAGCAGAGGGTCCTTCCGGCTACAAAGTGAATATGGACGCAACTCCGCAATGGGGAGGAGAGGGCAACGGCGCTTCGCCCGTGGAGGTATTATTGGCAAGCTTGGCGGGGTGTATTGGCATTGATGTAACGATGATTCTGGAGAACTTCCTGTCTTCTATTGAAAAGATTGAGATTGTAACGAACGGAGTCCGCAAGGAAGAGCCGCCCAAAGGATTTGCCTCGATCGAGCTGATCTTTAAGGTAGACGGCGATATTCCCGATTACCGGATTTGGAAGGCCATTGAACTCGGGACTTCGAAATATTGTTCCGTATCGGACTCGTTAAATGCGACCATTACACACAGACTCATTCTGAATGGCGTGGAAGTGTTTAAATAAGAACGACGGAAATGGAGGATACTCATAGTCTGGACACTTAGAAAAAAAGTGCCGGGACTGTGGGTATCTTTTTGTCTACTGATGAGAGTATCGGAGTCATATATGATGGTTGGAGTGAAAGCGATTCTGGTTTACTCTTATAATATCGAAAAATACGCTATAGATTCATGAATCAACTGTGCTGCGTTCCACGGGCGGTTGCTGAAGAGGCTTCTCTTATATTCGGCTCCGGCCGCTGCTTTGAGGCGGGACTGCCTGGACAGAGCGGTGTCCAGCAAGGCGGATCGGACCAATGCCAGTTGTCCCGGGAGCCATTCCGAGCCTTTGGAATGAACAATTTCCAAGGCTTCTTCTACCGATTGGTTTCGGATGGACCGCAAAAAATCCCCCCATTTAATCAAGTCGAACCATTTGCCGTCCGTAGAGACAGGACAAGCGCCGAAACCGCTGCAGTCTCCGCAGGAAAGTTTTAGGATGCAATACCAGCATTCTTGGGAGCTCCGGGCGGCAATAACAAAAGATGGAGGTCCACTAAAGGCGAACAGCTCAATTCGCGTTAGTCTATTGTTATTCATCTCCGTAACCCTCCTCAACCGTTCATCCAATTAAAATCGACATGATGCATGTTTTCAGCCTTGTGAATATAGCTTCGGATTTCCGTTTCATTTTCGCAAACGGCAGAATGCTCCAGCCATACGGCGTATTTTGTTTTGTGAACAAAGGTTAAATGAGCGGGAAACGACGCTTGCAATTTCAGCACATACCAGCCCGGAGGTATCCGGAGCCAAGGTTTTCGAAAAGCTGCCAGAAGCGGAAGGCGTAAGCGCGCCGACCAATCCTGTTCCTGCTGTTGTTTCCTGAATTCCCGGTAGATCTCGTGCAAAACCTCTATATCCGTGCATTCTTGACAGGATGCCGGTGCGCCGAACTGGCGGAATATCCCGATTTTGCTGTCGCCGAAACCATAACCTACGATAAATCTTTGCCCGTGTTCTTCATACCAGAACGCTCCAAAATACAGGTAACGCAAGCTAACCGGGTCCAGAAGATTCCGATGCGATCCCCAATAATAAGTCCTCATGTCGATCCTCATCCTCCCATAGGGTTAAAATGTTTAAAAGCCCGTTTGTCCGCATGTTTACAACAAAAAAACCGCCGACAGAGAATAAACCCCTGCAGCGGTTTGCGCGGACGGGCAAAATGCCCCGACGCAAAAGCACGGAAATCAAGGTTCTCTCTGCTGCGCTTACGAGGTTAGCTGTCGGATTCGGGCGGTGAGAGTCGCCCTACCTTACGAGACCGATAACGTCTCATTTCGGATTCACCCCAAGTTGGACCGAATTTGCGGTCCGATGGTTCCCCCGCTTCCCGCCATAACGGGAATTCAGCGTTCATACAAGTCGAAGAATTCACGGTTCTAACTATAATTCAGGTCCGTATAAAAAAGGGGTAAATAAACCGCCCACGGGTGTAAAAAAACCGTAAAAATGATGAAAAGTCTTGTAAACATGAGTATTTGCGAGGAAAGAAAAGAGTTTCCATTTTGATAACGCTGCCTTTATCCTAGAACTCCTTATTTCAGTGGATACACATGCTACAGCGTTTTACAATCATTTTGTCAAGGAGTAAGATACGGTCCATGAATTGAATTGCTATTCGATTCTAATGGAGCTGCCGATCCAAAACGGGGAGTCAACGGACCGAAGCTTGTGTGGGAGCAAGCCGATCGGAACCGGGAACGAAATCGTTCGTTCACGACTCGATCAGCGAAGACGGGCGTCTCTCACCGCCTGTAAATGTCAGCTAACCCGTAGATAAAGGATCGTGTGCTATTGAGGGAGAGGATGAATCAATCGGTTATTCATCGTTTTTTCTGCCACAGTCTCGGAAAACTGTGACTTACAATATTTTTTTAAAACGCTGAATCCTTGGAAGACTCAAGGAACGGGGGAACCAACGAAACCGCGCTCGGTTTCATGGGGTGAATCACTCGGCACTCTTAAATGCCTGGTGTAGGGCGACTCTCACGCCCGAATCCGACAGCTAACCTCGTAAGCGTATGGAGAGGCAACATTTTGTCGCGGGCCGATCAGGACGAAGGCGTCATGAGCGAGAAGCCGCGGAAAAGGTTCCTCTTTTCCAAGGCTTCTTTTTGTTGCCTTTTTCCTTGATTCGGAGGAGGAGCGCATGGAGAAAAACCGTATTTTAGTGGCCGCTTCGAATAAAGCGGGGAGAAACTTCATTCGGTTGCTTATGTACCAAAAAATTCCGGTAGCAGCCTTAACCAATAACAAAAGGGAAGAAAAGCTGCTGAGGGAAATCGGAGTGAATGAGGTTTTGCGTGTAAGTACTACCCGTAATAAGGCGGGTGAGATACCTGTATTTCCGATCGGGCGAGTTTTCATTTTTGAGTCCAGTCTACCGCTAAGCTGTCAGTATTTGCAGTTTGTTGCCCGGTTTTCCTGCAAGGCGATAACTGTCGTGACGACCATGTGGCATCCCGAGGCGATTTATAAAAAACTCGGTGCTTCCTTTGTGGTATACACAAAAAACGGGGAAGTCGGGTTTCTACTCAGCGATCTGACTGATTAATTATTTGGAGGAGTGTCGTAATGCTGGATATTTGGATGGGACTAACGTTAGCCGCAGCCTTCGCGCTTGTGATCGGATTTGTCGTTTGGTGCGGGAAAACGGTAGCGGACTCGGGAGGCGAACACGAATGACGATCGTGTTGATGTTTACGCTCGTATTGCTGATCTATTTGATCTATGCCTTACTTCATCCGGAAAAGTTTTAACGAGTGTTTGATCTTTATCTTTTTTATAGCGGCAATACCAGGGAGGAACGGTCAAATGGATATATTGCAAATCGGAATTGTGATCGGCATTTTGCTGCTGATTGCCAAACCGCTTGGAAATTATTTGTTTTATGTTTTTTCTAACGAACCCAATCGCACGGATAAAATATTCGGGTGGGCCGAGAAGCCCATTTTTGCGGTCATCGGGCTGAAGCGCCGCCCGGGCATGAGCTGGAAGCGGTACGCGATCAGCTTCGTCGCGACCAACTTCGTGCTCGTCGCGGTAAGTTATTTCCTGTTGCGGATACAGAGCGGCTTGCCGCTTAATCCGAACGATATCGGGAATATGGAACCTACGCTGGTGCTAAACACGGTTATCAGCTTTATCACGAACACAAACCTGCAGCATTACAGCGGCGAGACGGGGTTGACATATTTCTCGCAAATGGCCGTCATCATGATGATGATGTTCACGTCGGCGGCTACGGGCCTTTCGGTCGCGGTCGCGTTTGTCCGGGGCATTACTAGCAAAGGCAAGACGCTGGGCAACTTCTTTGAGGATTTCGTCAAGGCGCATACGCGGGTTTTCTTCCCGTTGGCGTTGATCGTCACTTTGGTGCTGGTCGCGCTGCAGGTTCCGCAGACGCTCCATCCGACACTGGCGGTAACGACACTGGAAGGAGCTGCGCAGCAAATTGCGATCGGGCCTGTCGCTTCACTGGAGTCGATCAAACATCTGGGCACCAACGGCGGCGGCTTTTTCGGCGCCAACTCGTCGCACCCGTTTGAGAATCCGAACCCGTTGACCAATGTAATCGAGATTCTGTCGATGTGGTGCTTGTCCGCGGCGCTGCCATTCATGTACGGCAGATTTGCGAAGAGCCGCAAGCAGGGCTGGGTTATTTTCTCGGCAATGATGGTTCTGTTCCTTGTGTTCCTTACGATCGCCTATACGGCGGAAACAAGCGGAAATCCGGCGCTGAATGCGCTGGGCATCGACGCTTCGCAGGGCAGTATGGAGGGGAAAGAGGTGCGTTTCGGCATAGCCCAATCCGCCCTGTTTACCACCGTGACGACGGCGGCGACGACTGGTTCGGTCAACAACATGCACGATACGCTGACCCCGCTCGGCGGTCTGGTGCCATTAGCGGAGATGATGCTGAATGTCGTATTCGGCGGCAAAGGCGTCGGGCTGATCAATATGCTGATGTACGCGATACTGGCCGTGTTCATCTGCGGACTGATGGTCGGCCGTACGCCGGAATTCCTGGGCCGCAAGATCGAGCCGCGGGAGATGAAGCTCATCGCGATTGCGATATTGGCGCACCCGTTCATTATTCTGGCGCCGGCGGCGCTTGCCTTCCTGACCGATCTCGGTAAGGGCGCGATTACAAATGCCGGCTTTCACGGAATCACGCAGGTGCTGTACGAATACACCTCGTCAGCCGCAAACAACGGCTCCGGCTTTGAGGGATTGGCGGACAATACGCCATTCTGGAATATAACGACCGGCCTGGTGATGTTTTTCGGGCGGTATATCTCGATGATCGCGATGCTCGCCGTCGCCGGATCGTTGACGCGTAAGCAATGGGTGCCGGAGACGATCGGCACGTTCCGAACGGACAACGCCCTGTTTACCGGTCTTCTGATCGGCACCGTCATTTTGATCGGCGCGCTGACTTTCCTGCCGGTGATTGTCCTGGGGCCAATCGCTGAGCATCTGACGATTCGTTAAGTAAGAAATGGGGAGAAATGGCCATGAACGAAAAACGTAAGAAAAGCATGTTCTCCGGTCCGCTTGTTGCGCAAGCCCTGAAGGCGAGCGTCGTCAAGTTGAATCCGGCCGTCATGATGAAAAATCCCGTGATGTTCGTCGTTGAGGTTGGCACGATCATCGTACTGTTAATGACGGTATTTCCCGGTTACTTCCATGCGGAGGACCGCATCGGCTTCAACCTCACCGTATTTGTGATTCTGTTGTTTACGGTACTGTTCGCCAATTTCGCGGAAGCACTGGCGGAGGGGAGAGGCAAGGCTCAAGCTGATACGTTGAAGCGGACGAAACAAGAGATCACCGCGAATAAAGTGGTTGGCCAAGGCGTTAAAACCGTGCCTTCAACGGAGCTGCGCAAGGGGGACATCGTCATCGTTTCCCAAGGGGAGATGATTCCCGGCGACGGGGAAGTGATCGAAGGGCTCGCCTCCGTCGACGAGTCGGCGATCACCGGCGAATCGGCGCCGGTGATCAAGGAAGCCGGCGGCGATTTCAATTCGGTCACCGGCGGGACGCGCGTCATTAGCGACCGCATCAAGGTGAGAATTACCAGCGATCCCGGTGATACGTTCATCGACCGGATGATTGCGCTTGTCGAAGGTGCGAAACGCCAGAAGACGCCGAACGAAATCGCGCTTAGTACGCTGTTGATCAGTTTGACGATTATTTTTCTGATCGTTGTGGTGACGCTCGGGCCGATCGCTTCTTATGTGAATATTCAATTGGAAATCCCGGTACTCATTGCACTGCTGGTCTGTTTGATCCCGACGACGATCGGGGGTCTGCTGTCGGCCATCGGCATCGCGGGCATGGACCGGGTGACGCAGTTCAACGTGCTGGCGATGTCCGGTAAAGCCGTCGAGGCCGCGGGCGATATTAATACGATGATCTTGGATAAAACCGGAACGATTACCTTTGGGAACCGGATGGCCAGCGACATCGTACCGGTCGGAGGCGCTAGCCTGGATGTGGCGGCCGCTTGGGCGGCGGTATCTTCTGTACAGGACGAAACCCCGGAAGGCCGCTCCGTACTGGAATGGATGAAGAAGAACGAAAAGACCTATGACAGGGCGCTCGGCGAGGATGGCAGCTTTGTTGAATTCAAAGCGGAAACTCGAATGAGCGGCATCGATCTGAAGGACGGACGTAAGGTTCGCAAAGGAGCGGTAGACGCCATCCGCAAATGGGTGGCCGCCCAAGGCGGGGGGATTCCGGACGAGTTGGAGAAACAGGCCAATCGTATCGCGTCGGAAGGCGGAACGCCGTTGGCCGTGGCGGTCGATAAACAAGTCTTTGGCGTCATATATTTGAAGGATACGGTGAAGCCCGGTATGCGCGAACGGTTTGATCAACTGCGCGCCATGGGCATCAAAACGATTATGTGCACCGGCGACAATCCGCTGACGGCGGCAACCATCGCCAGGGAAGCGGGCGTCGACGATTTTATCGCCGAGAGCAAGCCGGAGGATAAGATCGCCGTGATCCGCCGGGAGCAGGCCGAAGGCAAGCTGGTCGCGATGACCGGCGATGGCACGAACGACGCGCCGGCGTTGGCGCAGGCTGACGTCGGGCTGGCGATGAACAGCGGGACGACCGCGGCTAAGGAAGCGGCCAATATGGTCGATCTCGATTCCGACCCGTCGAAAATTATCGAGGTGGTGGCGATCGGCAAGCAGTTGCTGATGACGCGCGGCGCTTTGACCACGTTCAGTATCGCCAACGACATTGCCAAATATTTTGCGATCATTCCGGCGATGTTCATGCTGGCCATTCCGGAGATGGAAGCCTTGAACATTATGAAGCTCGGCTCGCCGCTTTCGGCCGTACTATCGGCGCTCATTTTTAACGCTATTATTATCCCGCTGTTGATTCCGCTGGCGATGAAGGGTGTCGCCTACCGGCCGATGAGCGCTTCGCGGCTGCTTAGCCGCAACTTACTCGTCTACGGCTTGGGCGGTGTGATCGCCCCGTTCGTCGGGATCAAGTTGATTGATCTGATCGTTCATATGTGGATCTGATCTTTGCCATTCGCACGGCAAATTAAATATAAATATGAAAGAAGGAAACGGCTATGAGTACCATTGCGCAAGAAGAACAGGCTGGGCGCTCCGGGGGAGCGGTTTTCTGGATAGCTTTGCGCGTCGCTCTGTTGTTCATCATCTTATGCGGTATTGTATATCCGCTCGTCAGCACGGGCCTCGCGCAACTGCTGTTTCCCCACCAGGCCAACGGCAGCTTATTGAAGGATAAGGACGGCAGCGTGGTTGGTTCGGAACTGATCGGGCAATCGTTCACCGATCCAAGTTATTTTCAAGGACGCGTATCCAGCATCGATTACAAGGCGGAGGCGTCCGGTTCCAACAACTATGCGCCTTCGAATCCGGATATGCTTGCCCGCACGAAAGCTTCAATCGACCAGTGGCGCCGGGATAACCCGGATGTACCGATCGAGCAATTGCCGCTCGCTCTCGTTACCAACTCGGGGTCGGGACTCGACCCGCACATTACGCCGCAATCGGCGCTGGTGCAGGTGCCGCGAATCAGCAAGCTAACCGGTATTTCCGCGGCCGAGCTGGAAACGCTGGTGGGCGAATATACGGAGGACCGCGACCTGGGCGTATTCGGTGACAAACGGGTCAACGTACTGAAACTCAATTTGGCGTTGAAAGAAAAGTTGGGTAAATAACGCTTTGACAGGCCCTGTCCGCCCGTTTTCCGGGAGACGGGGCAGTCGCATTTTTTCCGGCAGGTTCGATATTCAAGAAAAACGAGGTGATCCAATTGCCTAGACGGGTCGTCATTCCGGACGCTTTTGATCCGTGCAATCTGTGCCAGCCGGACAGGCTTAATGCGGCCGTGCCGCAATTTTTGGAAGGAAAACGGGTGGTCCGGCCATTGACAACGTACCGGGAGGTGGCCAACGAGTGACCGAGTTTAAGCGAAAAACGCCGGATGAAATCTTACAATCGATTTCGCAACTGCGGAAGGGACGGCTTAAAATTATCATTGGCCCGGTTAGCGGTTCCGGCAAGACGTATCATATGCTGCATGAAGGGAAGCTGCTGAAGCAGCAGGGAATCGATGTGGTCATTTGCGCGATCTCGACCATGCAGCGGTCTGAAACCGTACAACAAACGATGGAGCTGGAGCGTGTGCCGAGCATCCATTGGCGGAAAGAAGGCAAGGAGTACAAAGATTTGCCGCTTGACGCGATTGTGGCCCGCAATCCGGAGGTGCTGCTGGTTGACGGCCTTGCTCATCGCAACCGTAAGGGGGCGAAGTTTAAGACGCGGCTGGAGGACATTCGATACTTGATGGAGCAAGGGATCAGCATTATTACGACAATCAACGTCTACGAGTTGGATGGGGTGGACGCGATCGTCCTTAAACGAACGGGGATTCGGGCGGAAGAAACGGTACCTTCCGATACGTTGGAGCTTGCCGACGAAGTGCGGCTGATTGATGTTTCCCCGGAGACGATGTTGAAGCGGATTGACGAAGGCATTCTGGGAGATCAGACGCATCCCGCGATGGCCCGCCGCGGCAATCTTGGCGTGCTGCGGGAAATTTCGCTGCGGCTGATGGCGGAAGGGGTTAACGATTCGCTTGAGAAGCATCGCGAAGAGCTCGGACTGCTTGGTCCGTCGGGCGCGGCGGAGCGGATCCTTGTTTCGGCGCAATATCACTGGAACGGATCGCTTTATGTGCGAAGAGGGCAGCAAATCGCCAAAAGATTGAACGGCGACATGATTGTAGTAACGTTTGTCCTCCCCGAGCGGAAATTATCGAAGGATCAGCAAATGTTCAAACGCTCCATTCGCAAGCTGGCGGAGAAGGTGGATGCCAGATTCGAGGAGCTTCCCATACTGCATCTGCGCAAGCTTCCGTCCATGCTCGTACGTTATGCCATCCAAAACAACGTCACCCGTATCGTGATGGGCCATTCCAAAAAAAGCCGCTGGCAGGAACGCTGGCAAGGCTCCATTGCAGGCAGGGTGCTGCGAAAAATGCGGAATGTGGACGTGTTTCTGATGGCGGACCGCGCCGAGTATGAAGGGGAGCGAATCCTGCCGATCAAACCGAAATCGAGCGGAGGGGCGGAGCCGTTCCGGAGGCTTAGTCCCAAGGAAATCGAAAAGGAAATCCAAACGATCCGGCGCGGCACATTTAAAGTTTATATCGGAGCTGCTCCCGGGGTAGGCAAGACCTTTAAAATGCTGCAAGAAGGCAACCGTCTGCTTGGCAAAGGAATCGATGTCGTAATCGGTTTATTGGAGACGCACGGCAGGAAAGAAACGGCGGAACAGATAGGCCAATTGCCGCTTATTCCACGGGTGAACATGGTCTATCAATCAGCGCAGCTTGATGAAATGGATACGGAGGCCATTATCGCGCGTCATCCCGAAGTCGTGCTTGTCGATGAACTCGCGCATACGAATATCCCCGGCAGCCGCAATAAGAAAAGATATGAGGATGTAATCCGCTTGCTGGAAAGCGGCATTTCTGTCATTTCAACGATCAACGTACAGCATCTGGAAAGCCTCAATGACGCGGTGCAGCAGTTGACCGGTGTCCGCGTGCGCGAGACGGTGCCCGATGCCATTCTGAAAATGGCGGATGAGGTCGAACTGATCGATGTGACGCCGCAAATGTTGCAACAGCGGATGCGGGACGGCAAAATTTATGCTTCCGAAAAAGTGGATCAGGCGCTGGGTTCATTTTTTAAAATCGGCAATTTGATCGCTTTGCGCGAACTGGCACTCCGCGAAATTGCCGATGATGTGGATGAACGCTTGGAAGCCTGGGACCGGAATACCTCTCTCCGCGGGCCATGGCATCGGCAAGAGGTTATCTTCGTCTGTGTGGATACAAGTCCACGAGCGGAGCGGTTAATTCGGCGCGGGTTCCGCATTGCCCACCGGCTCAAGGCGGAATGGCATGTCCATTATGTGCATTGTGCCGGCGCCCTGTCCGATGCCGATAATAAGCGGTTGGAGACGCTTCGTCAATTATGCGAGCGGCTTGGAGGCAAGATGGAGGTGGCCGGGCTTGGCAACCATAGAAACACCGGTGAAGCGTTGCTCCAACGGATGCAGGAAGTGCGCGCCACCCAATTGATTATCGGCCAATCCCGCAGGCCGCTATGGTACTCGCTGATGAAGGAAACGGTTGTTCATTTCATGCTGCGCCGCGCTCGCTGGGTCGACATGTTGATCGTGGCCGACTTCGATCCGACGGTTACCGAGGAAGGTTTGCAGTCGATTTGAGAAACAGTCTCTATTTCTAGCTATTTTCGCGATATGGTGGATACTCGCCACTGATGTTGCATCCAACCCGGCACGGTGTGGCGGGGAGGGGGCCGAGGTCAGGGTTTTGCCCGCTTTTTCCCAAACTAAGGCCCTAAAATCCGCTATTCCGCACCGCCCAGCCGAATCTGACAAAATAGAGCCGCAGCAGGCTCTTATTCGCTCGATCTATGGTTTCTGTTTATCGTCAACATAAATCCAGTTGGCCTTGGAGATGGTATCCATACCTAATGATTCCATGTTGGCAACGGCCTCTTTAAGCTCTTCGCTAAATTTACTCTCTTTGAGATCTGAACTCGCCTCGATGGCGGTTTGATCCTTATTTTTAAAAGCCAAATCATAATAAGAGATATTTCCATCCGAATTGTTCAATTCCATTCGCAGATCTTCTTTCTTGTTGTTCATTAACTTATAAGTAAAAGTCGTCTCCACTCCATTAAAGACTTGAGTGAAGGAATCCTTTCCGATATAGATATCATAGCTAATGTCCGGCTGCTTGGTGTCTGTTGCCTTCCAGTGTCCTAAAAGTTTGTCGGTGCTATTTACATGCCCGCAACCGGATAAAAAAACAAAAATAGAAATCCCAAAAACGAAAGCCATAATATGCTTATACTTGTTTCGTAACATCCTAATTTAGCCCCCAAATAAATGAATTTTATGAATAAGCATCTTTCATTATATTCTTTTTTTGGAATTATGAAAAATTCATGGTTGACGTCTTTGCTCCTAAATTTTTTATCGGTGTTTCGGATGATTGACAGGGAACCATAAAAATGAAATAATTTATATATGATCAATCATTCATATGTTATTCGTTTTTCTCGGAAGGATGGGATTAGAATATGGAGACGGGTGCCGGTACAGCCAAACGGAAATTTCTGCTGGAAGGTCTGGATTGCGCCAACTGCGCTATGAAAATTGAGAACGGAATCCAGAAGATTGACGGAGTGTCATCCTGTTCGGTGAACTTCGTAAATAAAACGCTAACGATGGAAATGGCCATGGAGCAGTCCGAGGAGATCATGGATTTGGCCAGGAAAAAAATCCGCACGCTGGAGCCTGACGTCAGAGTAGTGGAGCAGGGAACGGCGGGGGCGCAGGCGGGAAGCCGGCAAGGGAAGTCCGCTAAACCTGGTGGAGTGCATAACCACGGCCATACTCACGACCATGATCACGCTCATGAACACGGCATGGAAGCGGCGGATGACGGTCACGGCCATTCCCATGATCACGGCGCGCAAAGCATCAGAACCATGGCCGTCCGTCTGGTTGCCGGTCTTGTCATCGGGACGGCGGCATTAGGGTTAGCCCTGGGCCGGGAGCTTGAGCTGCTTCTGTACCTCGCTGCGTATCTTATCGTGGGCGGGGATATCGTACTCAAGGCGCTGAAGAATATCGTCAGAGGCCGGGTGTTCGACGAATACTTCCTGATGTCGATCGCGACCATCGGCGCCTTTGTGATCGGTGAGTATCCCGAAGGCGTAGCCGTCATGCTTTTTTACCAGGTCGGAGAACTGTTCCAGAGCATCGCGGTTAACCGGTCGCGGAAATCGATCAGCGCGTTGATGGACATCAGACCCGATTTTGCAAATTTAAAATCCGGCGACGAAATTCTACGCGTGAGTCCGGAGGAGGTGCAGATCGGCGATTGGATCATGGTGCGGCCGGGGGAAAAGGTGCCTCTTGACGGCAAAGTCATTGAGGGAAGCTCGGCCATGGATACTTCCGCGCTGACCGGGGAGTCCATGCCGCGCGAAGTGGCGGCGGGCGATGACGTGCTGAGCGGATTCATCAACAAAAACGGGGTTTTGACGATCGAGGTGACCAAGGAATTCGGCGAGTCGACCGTGGCCAAGATTCTCGATCTGGTGGAGAACGCCAGTAGCAAAAAGGCGCCGACGGAAAATTTTATTACGAAGTTCGCCCGCTACTATACACCGTTTGTCGTCATTGTTGCCGTTTTGCTGGCCGTTCTGCCTCCGCTGATCCTCAGCGGGGCGACGTTCGCGGATTGGGTCTATCGGGCTCTGGTCTTCCTGGTCATTTCTTGTCCTTGCGCCCTGGTGGTTTCGATTCCTCTCGGCTTCTTCGGCGGCATCGGAGCCGCTTCCAAGAACGGCGTGCTGGTTAAGGGCAGTAATTACCTGGAAGCGTTGAATGACGTCAAATATGTCGTCTTCGACAAAACGGGTACGCTGACCAAAGGCGCGTTTCAAGTAGGCGGCATTTATCCGCAAAACGGTTGGACCGAGCAGGAACTGCTGCGTCAGGCCGCTTTTGCCGAAATGCACTCCACCCATCCGATTGCAGAGTCCATTCGGGAAGCTTATGGGCAGGAATTGAATGAAGCGCTGCTTGCGAATTACAACGAAATATCGGGATACGGAATCCAGGTTATGTTCGAAGGCAGGGAAGTGCTTGCCGGGAACGCCAAGCTCATGAAGCGAGAGAATATTAAATTCACCGCGCCAACCGAGTTGGGGACCATTGTGCATGTCGCGATCGGTAAACAGTATGCCGGCTATCTGGTCATTGCCGATGAGGTCAAGGAAGATGCGGCGAAAGCGGTCCGCTCCTTAAAGCGCCTGGGCGTGAAGAAGATTGTGATGCTGACGGGCGACATCAAGGCGGTGGGGGAGGATATCGGCAAAAAGCTGGGCGTGGACGAAGTCCGGGCCGAGCTGCTGCCGCAGCATAAGGTGGAGGAACTGGAAAAGATCGACCGCGAGAAATCGCGGAAGGAAAAAATCGTGTTCGTCGGCGACGGGATCAACGACACTCCGGTTCTGGCCAGAGCCGATGTCGGCGTGGCCATGGGCGGCCTCGGGTCCGACGCGGCGATTGAAGCCGCTGATATCGTCATCATGACCGACGAGCCCTCCAAGCTGAGCTCGGCGATTTATATCGCAAAGAGAACCCGGCGGATCGTATGGCAGAACATTATTTTTGCCCTGCTCATCAAGGCGGTCTTCCTGCTCCTGGGCGCCTTCGGGATTGCTACAATGTGGGAAGCGGTGTTCTCGGACGTGGGCGTGACCCTGCTGGCCGTTCTCAATGCCATGCGCGTACTGAGGATCAAACCCAATCCGGCATAGGGGATGCGATGAGTATGAATAATCGCTGGAATAAGTTGATTTATCGGGCGGGGGCCCCTTTCTACGATTACTTGTTCAACGCGGGACCTTTCGCCCGGGCGAGAAAAAGAGTATTTGCCGATCTCGCTCCGAAGCCGGGCCAACGCGTGCTGCTGGTCGGGGCGGGAACGGGCGCGGACCTGCGCTTTTTCCGCGGAAAGGAGCTTGAAGTAACGGCCGTCGACCTCTCGCCGGCCATGCTCGCTCAGGCGAAATCCAAGGTAAACGGAAACGAGAATATCCGATTTTTGGAGATGGATGCACAGGACCTGCGTTTTGCCAATCAATCCTTCGATTTGGTGATCGCAAGCTTGATTCTGTCGGTTGTGCCCGACGAGCACAAATGCATGTCGGAACTCGTTCGCGTTACGAAGGAACAGGGGAGGATCGTCATTTTCGACAAATTTCAACCCCGGGAGAGCGAAATGCCGCTGCCCATACGGTTGCTCCGGCCGTTTATCGCCGTATTGGGAACCGATATCGGCCGGGATTACCAGGCTATACTTAAACCTCATCTTGGCGGACTATTCATTCAGGAAGACAGCCCAGCCATGTTTGGAGAAATGTATCGCAAAATCGTGCTCCAGCGGCGAGCTTCGGCAGGCCGCCGACTTTGATCCGGATTGAAGCATATAAAGCTGTAGAGCTAACTTAACAAGGACTGTCCCGCATGTCATCGAAGATGGCGAGGGGCAGTCCTTTTTTTACAACACCTTGAACGAAATTAGCCTTTTTCGGCGCTGGCCGCATCATCCATGGTTGGTGTGCTGGAGGGTTTGCAGAAAAATCTGCTCAATATGCGCGTCGTCGAGCGAATAATAGACCGTTTTTCCGACTTTGCGCCGTTTCACGATCCTCATGTTGCGCAGGTAACGAAGCTGGTGGGAAACGGCCGATTGCCCCATCTCCAGGAGGACCGTCAAGTCGTGCACGCACAGTTCCCTTTTCAGCAGGGCGCCGATGATTTTTACGCGGGTCGGATCGCTGAACGCTTTGAACCAATCGGCAAATTGAACGGCCGCCTGGTCATCGATTAACTCCGCCTTGATCGCATCCAAATCCACCGTTCCCGAGCAGCTCGTATCGCATTCTTCCGTTATATTTATAGATCGTGTCATGGATGATCACCTTTCCGCTGGGCGTTTCCATCATTATATCAAAAAGGACGAATTAAACGAAATCATTACTATTAAACTTCTTCAGAAGTTAAGCGATATTGCCCACTTATAACGGTATAACGGGAAAACCTCCCGTAAAATTACCGCAATTGGCCCCTCAATCGGATATAACCGAAAAAACTCCATCTATTACGCGGTGCCAGCGCCTATATCCCCTATTTCGGATTGAATAGCGGGAGGTTTTCCAGCTAATTTACCTCTGCTCCGGCATAGGCAGCTAATTATCGGGAAGATTTCCTGTTAATTAGGAATACAACCTTTTTCCGGTACTTATACACAGAACCAGAGAGAACGGCGAAAGCCCGGGGTATCCGCAAAGGAAAACAAGCCAACAAAAGTGCGAATTATGCATTTGCAAAAATGGCCGGCCACGGGTGAAAATAGAGGGGACGATACTATAAGGGAAGGATGAACCGGAGTGCAGCGGAGTAAACGTGTGTTGGCTTTTGGAGGTTTGATCGTGGCGGTTGCGGGAGTCTCTCTATTTTTATCCCAAAATACAAAGAACCCCACCCGTGAAGTACAAGACAATCGTGAGATTAAGGAAATCGTGCAAAGATATAGCGCCTGGAAGGATGCTTCCGAATCGGCGTCCATTACCTCGCACCAACTCATTGTGTCGGACGGGGGAAAGGAAGTTGTCTACGACCTGCCCGAACGAGAATTTTTTGTTTCCGTCGCACCGTATAAGCAGAATACACATCCTTGTCAAATTCACAGTTTGACGGGCTGCCAAGGGGAATTGGCGAATGAGGAGTTTAACGTCCGCATTGCCGATTCAAACGGAAATCTCGTGTTGGATGAAGTAAAGAAGACCGGTTCGAATGGTTTTATCGACTTGTGGCTGCCGCGAGACCAAACCTATCAAGTTATTATCGAGCAAGACGGGAAGAAAGCGGAGTCCACCATTTCTACGTTTAAAAACGATGATACCTGTGTTACAACCATGCAGTTGGTGTAATGACGATGAGCTTTATGGATGCTTGGGAGGAATTGTTCGTAGAGCAGCAGCGGGAACGAGATCGGCTTCGCGTTAATCAAATCACGATGAAAGTCACATATAAGAAAAAGAGCAAAAGCAGAGAACACCAAAAGGAAACGACTATCGAATATGGGCTGGTGGAACGTGATATAGACGATGAGCGTTTAATCGGAAGATATGAGCTTTATTTCGCCGATCGGGACACTCTAATTCAGAGAGACCGGGTGGGGGCGGATATGGCTTTTGGTGAACTTTTGGATGAACATGCGGCTGCTAACGCCATCTTCCCCTATTTGGCGGAGCATTACGCTTCTATCTTGGAGGAATCCCCTTTCGCGATCAGCTATAACCCTATTGCGGAAGCTTGGATTATCGAGGGAACACTGCCTCCGGGATGCCTGGGCGGAGTATTCTATATTGCTCTGGCGAAGGAAAATGGAAAGCTGCTCATGATGCATGGGACCAGATAATACGAACCTTTCACCTTGAAAGGGATGTTCCTTCACGCAAAAACAGCCTTACCCTTGGTTTAGCAAGGGTAAGGCTGTTTCGGTTTAAATGGGGTTCAACTACAGGCCGGCGATGAAATTGTATACCGCCCGAGCCGCCTGAGCACGGTTGGTTTTCGCTTGCGGCTCCAGCCGGCTGTCGCCCGTGCCTTGGATTATTCCGGCCTTCAGCATGGCTTCCATGGCGGGCCCGGCGTATCCGGCTATCTCGGAGGCATCCCGGAACGCCTGGATCCCGTTTGCACCGCTGCCGGAAGGCAGCTTCGTACCGGAGAGATCCGCGATTCGGTGGAGCATGACCATCATATCCTGGCGGGTAATTCCGGCTTCCGGACGGAAGCGGTTATCGCCTTCGCCCTTCACCAGCCCCAGCCGCTTCGCTTCCGCCAGGTACGGAGTATAGTATTTGTTCCCCGCATCGGCAAAATTGGCTGCCGCACCGGTGCCCGAAGATTTGTACCCGAAGGCGTTCATCGCCATGATCAGGAAATCCGCCCGGCTGACTTCGGCATCAGGCCGGAAGCTTTCGGCCCCCGTCCCTTTGACGATATCGCGGGTCGACAAATAGTTGACCGCCGCGTAATACCAATCGTTCGCTTTCACGTCCGTGTACGGCACCGCTTTATACGCTGCGGCAAACGTTCCGAAGTGATTCGTGCGGAAAACCATGGACCGGGTCTGCGCATCGTACCGGCCGTTGATTACAGCCTGAGCCGTCCCGTCCTCCTGAATCGACATGATTACCAGGTTGTCCGGCTGTTCTCCGGCTGTCGGAGTATAAGGCAGGGAGATGACAACCTCCGTTTTGCCGTTGGCCCATTCGGCCGCAGCGCCTCCGATCCGGAGGGACTGATCGATTGCCGGTCTGTTGCCGACCACCCCGCGGACCGGGGAGGCAAGACCTTCGCGCTCGGCCCGTCCGATGACAAGCTCTGCGTATTCGCCGGCATTCGGCAAATGCGCCAACATATCGGAAGGAACCGTTACGGCCGCTGCGGGAGTAACGACACGGTAACGGTCATTACCGTGATCTCTGTTCAGCAATGCGGAAGGCAGGCGCAGGACAACGTCCCCGTTATGCTGTTTTCCCTGGGCGTCCAGCTCGATCGATACCGTGCGGATTCCGTTGTCTGCCGCTGCCTGGGTCAGCGCCCGATTCAGCGCATTTGCATCCGGCGTAGCGATAGCCTGGTCTCCCTCGATCTTGGTAGGGGCGACCACGGTTCCCGGGGCCGGCGTTTGGCCCGAAGGCGGTGCAGTTCCCTGCGTACCGCCCGGAGTGCCGCCCGTTATACCGCCCGAACCCGTTCCCGGGCTGTTCCCGGAGTTGCCGCCTCCACCGCCGCTGCCCGGATTTGTCCCCGGGTTACCGCCGGGATTCTCCCCGTCTCCGCCGCCCGGTTTAGGCGTCCCGGTCGTAAAGCGGTAAATCGGGCTCAGCCGCTCGGCGCCGTATTCGTCTGTAAGCTGCATGTACCAGTAGTAGGTATGATCCGGCTGCAAATTTTTCCAAACGGCCGACGCCTCCGAACCGGAAGCCAGGTCCGTTTGCTCGCCGATGACACGATCCTTGAAGACATTCAAGGCGAAGTAATCGGTGGCGACCCGTTTTGTCGTATCGCGGAAGGCAAACGGCTCGGTGAAGTCCTCGATGGCGTCATCGAAGAAGTTGTAATCGTCCAGATAAGGCGAATACGTATCCACATCGAGCGTCCCCGCCGACGGGTCCAATTTCAGCAGCCGCAAGTAGCCGCTGCCCCCGCTCGGCCCCCCTTGATAATCCGCCAGCATTTCAATGACCTGGCGGGTGGAGCCGTCCGGGTTCTGCACCGTCTTCACTACGCGGTTGGCGGCATGGTAATGGCCGCTCAGCACGAGCTGGACATTCGGATTCGGCGCAATGATCTGATCAAAGACATTTTGCGCCATATTGGACAACGTCCCATTCGTCTCCAGATAGGCATGCATGCCGACAATCGCGACGCGGTCCGCATGTTTCTTCAGCACTTCGTTGGCCCAGATAATCGTTTCCGGCGTATCCTCCAGGCCAAAGCCGATGTACAGGAAAATAAAATCATGCCCGCCGAACGAATAGAGATCATAGTGGTTTCTGTTATTGTCCATTTGCCCGCCGTACCACGGATTTTTCTCGTATCGGTCGGCGCCTACATACTTTCCGTAGTTTGTATAATCCACGCCGTCGATAATGACGTCATGATTCCCGGCAAGCACGCCGTAAGGCACTCCGGCCTCGTCCAGCTTGTCCAGGTTGCGGTCGGCTACCTTCCATTGGGCTTCGTCATTCGCTTTGTTGACGATATCGCCGGTATGAATGGCGTAGCTGAACGTTCCCTGACGGTACTGATCGACGATCCAGTCGCCCATCGTATTAAAAATTTCCGGATAGGACTCTGCGTAATATTGCGTATCCGTAAACCACAGGATCGTAAACGGATCATTCACGCCTTTCACTTCGTCCTGCACCATCGCCTGGATCCGCCCATCCCGGACGAAACGGGACGGCTCGACCTTAGCGGTAAGCTCGATATCGCTCTCCTTCGCGTCTCCGGTTGCCGATTTCAGCGCGGCCCATTTGCCCGCTTCGTGATCCCAGGCATACAGCGTAACGATTCGGCCCGGCAGTGTGCGGCCTTTCCAGTACAGTTCGGCCGTATCGCCCGGCTGTAGTTCTTGTTCCAACTTGATTTCGAACCGGTGATACGGGAATCCGGAATCGGTATCCGACACCAGATATTCACCGTCCGGTTTGGCGATCTGCGCTTTATCTTCAGCCGACAGGCCCGTCTCGCCTTCGGGAGTCAGCACCAGCGGAGGTTCGCGGTCGGCCACATTCCGGTAACCGGCGATCGCTTCGCTGCGAACAAAATCATATTTGTCGGCCTCAAGGAACCGTACATCCAGCTTGTCCCCGCTCGGGTCGGAGACATGGGCGCGCAGCGTCGCGTTCGTCGGTACGTTGATCGCAAAATCCGCAGGCGCGACTTCGCCCGGAGCGAGCGGCTGCTCTTCGCCGATAACGAAGGCGCGCTCCATAACGGCGGTGTTGCCCGCTCCGTCGAACACGGTAACCTTCAAACGATGCTCGCCCGGCGTCAGAACCGTGGAAGAGGTGGCGTAAGGCAGTTCGATTTTCGTACCGTCGAGCTCGGCTTCCGTCTTTTGAATGCCGGTCAGGTTATCCGATGCGATGACGTTCAAGGTAACGGCGCCCTTCAGCGCCTGCCTTTCCTCGACCGGGAGGTTGTCGCCGGCCACGACGGCTTCGATGACGGGATCGGTGTTGTCGACCATTATGTCGAAGGCCTCCAATTCGTCGTTTCCAATCGTCATGGCGAGCGGATAGACGCCGTCTTTCAACTTTTCGGTGTCCAGTTCCACGTATCGGGCCGTATACTTCTCTTCCGCCACGGCGAAGTGGAAATCGCTGACCATCGGTTTGTTCGGATTGCTGCCGTAATCGGCATCCCCGAACCCGTAATAGGTGTCTTCCCGGTAATCTATCGTCGTTTGGCTGCGGTTGCCCAAATAATTAATGACCTGGTCCGGTTTGACCACCGAACCGTCGGGCAGAACCAGATGCACATTCATCACTTCGAAGTCATCGTGGTTGTTGATGCCGAACACTTTATCGTGCTCGCTTACTTGATAAGGAGCGTTCTCGTTGCCCGTATGCACGGACACAACGGAGCCGGTGACAAGCAGCTCGGGCGCCATCGGGAAAACGGACCATGCCCCGTCGGAATATTTGGGCAGGATGCGGGTAAAAAAGGACGGCTGGCCCGACGGGTCCAATGCGCTCGCCGAGGCCTGATAAATTTGGTCGACCCCCCGCGTCTGCATCCCCAACTGGACGGTGCCCGGAAGGGCCTTACGCATCGGAAGCGGCTGGCCGTTCAACCGGACTTCGATCTGATCCTGCGCGCTGCGCCCGTAAGCGTAGAACGCGGCTTTGTCCTTGAACATGCTGCCCGCTTCAATCGACAAGCCCGGCTCCGGCAGTTCGGTTCCGGCTCCCGTTTCGTTCACGGTCAGCAGGCCGCCTCGCGAATTGTAAGGAACGCGCGTCCGATTACCTTTCTCGTCGTCCGTTTCGATAATGTAACGGTATGCCCCTTTTTCAGGGAAGGCGACCGTTCCGCTGTAGACATACTTGCCGCCGTCCCGGGACAGCAGCTTCAGCGGCTCTTTGCCGGAGTAGACGGTCGCCTCGTTCGTCGCGGGACCGTACATCACTTCCGCTCTCGCGAGCGGCTCGTTGCTGACCAATTTTACGGCGTAGGGCTCGTTTTGCCCCAAATTATAAACCGTTTGCTCATGCTCGAGGACCGGAGCGGTCATATCCACGCCGTTCACGGGCGGAACCTGTCCCGGATCGATGCTGCCCGGATTCGCATACATCCGGTTGTCCAAGCGTTTCATGACATGTCCGGATTCCGGATAAGTGTAGCGCACCACGGCATTGCGTACGTCATTGACCAGTCTGTCGGGACTGTCCGGCGTGCTCGGATCGTACCAGGCCTCCACCAGGTAGCGGTCCGGCTGCTCCGGACTCGACAGCGCCAAGCCGCGCTGCAGCGAATTCGGCAGGTTAAATTCCGACGGCTTCGAATTGTCGTAGAAGATCACATCGCTGTCTTCCAGCGTAGAGTTAAAGTGCAGATTAAAATCCGCCGTCGTCGTATACCCTTGACCGTTGGCTATCGCTTCCTTGGCGAACCAGATGACCGCCCCGCTGTACGGTTCGATGGCCGTGTGCTGCGGAATGGTCCACTGCTTCGGCGCGGTATTCCCCGGATACAGGTACCATAAACGATAATCCTTCAGATCCAGCGTCTCGTTCGAGTTGTTGTAGATTTCGACGTATTCATATTGATTGCCGCTTCCCCAGCGGTAATCGCCCGCCGGATTCGGGAGAATTTCCGTAATCAAAAGACGGGGGACTTCCGCATCCACGGTGCCGGTTAGCGATGTTACATACTCCTGGGAACGGGACGTTTCAATTCCGTCCGAAGCTTCAATATAATAATACAGCTTGTCCCCGGACAGTTGAGCGGAGGGAACTGCGCCTTCATAAGCGTCTTCGCCGGTATTTTGCATCGGAGCTTCCGCGAACGGACTGTTCGCGACGGACTTATAGAACAGTTTGACCTGCAGCGGGTCCCCGTCCTCATCGTAAACGCTTGCCGTTACTGTCACATCCTTCGTACGATCGGCCGAAGCCGCTGGAGCATGGACAATGGCCGGGGCATAGTTCGCCACGGAGACCAGCTGTCCGGGCTCGGTTAAGCCGGCGGAAGGCAGCGCCTCCCGGGCATAAGCGACCATGGCGGCACCGCTGGAGGGCAGTTGGAGATGGAGGCTTTGGCCGTCACCGACATCGTCCGCGGTGTAATACACCTCGCTGATAATGGCGGAATTGTCATCTTTGCGGGTCACGTACAAGCCGCGGTCCGTGTTGTTGAAACCGTCCTGCCCGCTAAGCTTGAACACCGGAATCCCGTCCGGCACGCCGTGATAGCGTCTGAAGTCCGCCTCGGTCAAATTGGCGGCCGCTCCGGTGATGGAGGAACTGGTGCGCTTTACCCAAAGCACGGCCGGACTACCCGCAGGAATAATAACATCGTCAAGGCTGCCGTATGCCGCATCCGTAACGGTAACGTTCAAATCCTTCGTGCCGGTATTGTAGTTGTACCGGATTTTATACTCTTCATTAAATGATATCTCCCGGTCCGAGGCGTTATAAATCTCCACGAACTCGAACAGATCCGCTCCGCCGGCTCCCTCAATCTCATTTTGATTGGAGCGGTCGTCGGGATACACTTCCGTAATGAATACACCCGTTCCGGGCGCCGCTGCCGCTGCCGCCTTGCTTGCCGGCGCAGGCTGGAAGAATTGCGCGCATAGTATGCTGCAAGTTAAAAGACCGGCTAACCACTGCTGTTTCCTCATGTTATCCTCCCTATGCCTTTTTTACCTTAAAGAGCATAGCCGAGGGAGGTAAGAAGGATGTCAAAAGAAGTCGATAATTATGTAAATTTATACAAAATTCTGTTTTTGTATTCATGTAAAAAAGCGATTGGTTATAGACGGAATTATTTTGTTGTCCAAAAAAATTAAAAGATGGAAAAACCTGAACTAACTTAATTGCGCTCTGTGGACAAGCCATTGCAAGAGTTGTTTTTAATGAATGTCATTAAAAAGTCACAATTTTCCTCGTATTCCCCGAAAATACCCCCCGTGAGGGCTATGTAAAGCGACAAATGTTATAGCTTAATATATCGGTAAAAGTCTTTCAATTTTTGAAATGGGAAAAATCCAAGGATCGGAGTAGGTTTATGAAATTATGAACGGGAAGCGCTGGATGTTGGTGTGTCTATGTTTTGCCGCGGCCTGTTGGATCGGCCAGTTGTCCGCGGGGTATTCGAGCCAAGCCGCCCAAGCTACCCAAGCCGCTGAAGACGAAAAGCCTTTGATCCCGCTCCAGGAACTGGTGGATCGGGCTCAGCCGGGCGAAGTTGTCCGGCTTGCGGCGGGGGACTATGCCGGCCCTGTCGTCATCGGTAAGAAGCTGATCCTACAGGGGGAGGGCGGAGCTTTGCTCGCACATGATAGCCCGGGGCCTGCCATTACGGTGAAGGCCGAAGGCGTGGAAATCCGGGGCCTAGGTATCCGGCAGAAGGCGGAGGGGGAAGGCTCGGCGGCGGTGCTCGTCCGCGCGGACAAGGCGGTCCTGCGGGAGCTGGACATCCGAACACGCGGGTCCGGCATTTTGCTGCGTGAAGCGAGCGGCGGACGAATTGAGGATAACGTCATTACATGGGACAGGGCCGGGGCTAGACTCAGTCTGGGGCAGAAAGGGAACGGAATCGATCTTTACGGTTCACCCGACAATAGAATGATCCGCAATGAAATCCGGAACATGAAGGACGGAATTTACCTGGAGAACAGCCGCAGCCTTACAATTGAGAATAACAAGATTTACGGCTCGCGTTACGGCATTCACTGCATGTACATCGACGGCACCCGGATCGCGGGGAACCGGGGCGAATCGAACTTTACCGGTGCGATGGTCATGGGAGTCAAGGATATCGTTCTATCCGACAACGTGTTCACCAAACAAAGCCAAAATGTTCATGCCCAAGGCATCCTACTGTATGATGTGCGAACCTCGCTGATCGAAAGAAACAGGGTCGACGGGAACCGCGTGGGAATTTATCTCGAGCGATCCAGCGATAATGAGCTGCGGGATAACGCGGTTTACCGGAACTTCATCGGCATCCAGTTTGCGGATGCGGAACAAAACCGCATTCACGGAAACGATTTCGTAGCCAATGTGATCGAAGCGGAGGCGGCGCAAAGCGGGGAGAACCGGATCGAACGGAATTATTGGGATTCCTTCGAGGGACTGGATCTGGACGGTGACGGGTTTAGTGAGACCGCATACGCAATGAACCCGTTTTACAAAAACCTGATTTCCCGTACTCCGGCCTTTCAGTTGTTCTTTCAGTCGCCCGGCATGACGTTCCTGAGCGATATGGTGGAGGAAGATCGGAAGCGGTGGGCTAAGGATGGTTCTCCGTCGATGCATCTTCTTCACCCGGATCTTGACCCTGCGTTGGAGCGGGATCAAGATCCGGCCGCGGAGAAACGGGAACGGATTCCGGAGAAAACGTTTATGCTGATCATCGCTTCCATGCTGTTTGCGGGATCGCTGGTCGTCATTATTTATTCGAGAGGGGCAAAATCATGAAAAAGGGATTTTTCGCTTTAGCGCTGATGACCGTGGTGTTGGTTATGTTGGCGGGCTGCGGGAGCAAAACGTATCAGCCGCAGGCCATTAATGAAGATGTCGACGTTTGCGTCATCTGCAACATGCAGGTGAAGGATGACGCTTTTGCCACCCAGATCGTGCTGAAGGACGGAAAAAGCTTGAAGTTCGACGATATCGGATGCATGAACGAATGGAAGCGGAAGAACGATACGTCCCAGATCGGGATGGACTTTGTGCGTGATTACAACGATAAGGAATGGATCGAATTCAAAAAGGCGACCTACGTCTATGACGCCTCCATTCGTACCCCGATGGCTTACGGGATTGTCAGCTTTAAGGACAAGGCTTCCGCAGAGGCGTTTGTAGCCGAACAGGGGGTTGGGCAAATCGTGAGCGCCGAGGAACTGGCGAATCATACCTGGAAACAAAGCAAGGAAATGATGGAGATGCCCGGTCATATGGAGCATGGCGAAGGACACGAGGAAGGACACGGACAAGAGCAAGGAGAAGGGCATGGATCATGACGGACCTGCTGCAAGTGGCCAAAAAGGAAATTAAAGTCGGCTTTCGCAACCCGTGGGCCTATTCCTTTTTATTGCTGTTCTCGGTGTTTAGCCTTAGCTTGCTGCTTGTAAATTCGCAAAACCGGATCGGCGGCTATTCGGGAATTACCGGCTCCATGCTGAACTTGATCTTGTATCTGCTTCCTCTGATGGCCCTTTTCTTGGGCTCGTTTTCCCTGACGGCGGAAAAAGAGGAGGGAAGCTGGCAACTGCTCTCCACCTACCCGTTGGGGACGGTCCCGTTTCTGCTAGGCAAATATGTCGGGCTGTCGATCGTCCTGCTAACCATCCTCTCCTTCGGGTACGGGCTGATGGGGCTGGTCACCGCGCTGCTGGGAAAAGCGTTTGAAATCAATACGTATTTGCTGTTCTTCTTTTTTTCCTGCGGCCTGGTTTTGTTGTATCTGGCGCTCGCTTTATGCATTGGAGCATTGTCAAAAAACCGTTGGCAGGCGATGACCATTTCCGTCATGGTATGGTTCTTTACCGTCATCGGCTGGACGACTCTGCTGATCGCAGTCTTGGGCTTGCTGCCCTACTTATGGATCAAACCGGTGCTGACTGTGCTGACACTGCTGAATCCGGCGGAATTTGTGCGTCTGTTCGTCGTCGTGAAGCTGGGCGGTGGTTCGGTGCTGGGAGCGGAATATTATCAATGGGTCGGCTGGATTCAAAAACCGGGCGGAAGTCTGCTGTTTGCCCTGCTATTTATCGTTTGGGCGGCTTGTGCGATTTCCGGCGTTTGCCGGATTTGGGAAAGGGGGAGGACACGTGGCTGAGCCCCTGGTCATCGTCAATAAAATTAACAAGTGCATCAAAGGGCAGCGGCTGGTGGCGGATATCTCTTTCGAGCTTGGAGCCGGCCAAATCGTCGGGCTTTGCGGCGGCAACGGCGCGGGAAAAAGCACCGTGCTGCGCATGGTGGCGGGGATTCTCCAGCCAACCTCGGGGGGCATTCGTATAAACGGCTTGGAGTGGAAAAAGGAGCGGAAACGGTTTTCGGAGCAGATCGGGTATATGCCGGACGATTTTCAGTTTCCGCAAGGTATGACGGCGGCCGAGATGCTGTCCTTCTGGGCCGGCTTGCGCAAGCTTCCCGCAGCAAGCGTACAGGAGGTCCTGGCGCTGGTGGGACTCGAGGACAAGCGGCACAAAGCCGTCGCTACGTTCTCCAAAGGGATGCGGCAGCGGGTGCTTTTCGCGCAGGCCATTCTGGCGAAACCGCCCCTGCTCATTATGGATGAGCCCACCAACGGGATGGATCCCTACTGGATCGGCGAGTTTATGGAACTGCTCAAGCAGATGAAACGTCAAGGGCAAACGGTGCTTTTTTCCACGCATCAACTGGAGCTCGCCGAGGAGCTCGCAGATTATGTCTTGTTTTTGAACTCCGGCCGAGTTTGCGGGGAAGGCCCTGTGGAGGTTTTTCGCAAAATGTACGGCGCACTGCCTCTTCATGCGGCCTTCCGGCACAGCCTGGGGCTGGATCCCGGGGGGAGGATTGCGGATGAATAAGGCTCTGAACAAGCGAAGGAATTCTTTTCTTGCGGCTGGAATACTCGCTTTGGTTTTGATTGCCGCGGGATGGGTTCTCTTGACGAATCTCTCCGGAAATGAGGGACAGTCGCAGTCCGGCAGGTTAACGGTTGGCAGCGCGGCGCCGGATTTTCAGGCTGTTGATATGGAGGGCGAAAAGGTGCCATTGTCCGATTACCGGGGGAAGGTGGTTGTCCTTAACTTTTGGGCCTCCTGGTGCGGTCCCTGCGTGAACGAAATGCCGCTCATCGACCGCGTCCGGCAATCGAATATCCCAGGCATGGAAGTATTGTATATCAATGTCGGTGAGTCGAAAGGAACGGTGCGCGAGTTTTTGACTCTGCATAAGTTTAATTTTCCCGCCCTGATTGATGCCACAGGGAAATTAGCAGGTCTTTACAAAGTGACTGGGCTGCCGGTGACTTACGTTCTTGACCCAGATGGAGACATCGCCCGGGTAGCCGTCGGAGAGATCCGCAGTGAGGAGCAGTTTCAAGCTTATATCGATGCCGCCAAAGAGGATTAATTCTGCATTTAATCCTCTTTGCTGCGCGCGGAACTTGTGGTTTGATACATTTAGGACATGAATCCCATGATATAAATCGCGAAACGGAGGAGTTGCAACTTGACCTATAAACAGATCAAATGGATGATTTTGTTCATTCCCACGCTGATCGTGGGGTTATGGGAATATGTGCGGCATCAGTTCCTGTTATCCTATATTTCCATGGATCTGGGCAACTGGCTGACGCCGTTGTTGGTCTATCTGGTCAGTGTGACCCTGCTGACTCAGCTGTTCTCCATGCTGGAAAAAATCCAGTCCGAACTGCAGGCCGAACGGGCCCAAAAAGCCGCTTTGGAGGCGCGCGAACAGCTGGCCAAAGAGCTTCATGACGGAATCTCCCAATCGCTGTTTTTGTTGTCCGTCAAAGCGGACCGCCTGGAGTATACGGAAGACCAGGCGAAGTTTGAGGAGGAGCTGTATAAAATCAGAAAAACGGTCCACGAAGTGAACCGCTATGTAAGACAAGCCATCGCCAACCTGAAATACGCCCCCGTCCCGGAGGACGAGTCGCCTTTTTTCGCCACCTTGGAGGATAAAGTCAAACAAACGGCGGGTGAGGTTCTCATCCCGATGGACATCCGGTGGGAGATCCCGGAGGACGCTTTTTCGCCCAAAGAGAAGGTGGAGCTTCTGGCTTGCATCCGTGAAGCCGTCGTCAATATTCAGAAGCATGCCCGGGCGGGAAAAGGATGGATTTACGCGGGCGGGACCCGAAGCGAATGGAAGGTGGAAATTAAGGACGATGGGCGCGGGTTCCAGGGGAATCCTTTTGAATCCAGGGGCAGTTACGGGCTTAGCATCATGAAGGAACGGGCGGAAGCGATGGGCTGGCGGCTCCGGATCCGAACGGAGGAACTGACGACGCTGGAACTGGAAAAGACGGGAGGAGGCGCATGAAATGAAGACGCGCGTGCTTGTTGTGGACGATCACGCCCACGCGAGGGAGGCGATCTGCGAAATTCTGGCGATGGATGACCAGTTTGAAGTCATCGGTGTGGTCAAAAGCGGCCAGGAGGCGATCGAGTTTACCGAACAGTGGATGCCCGACCTGATTCTGATGGATATTCAGATGCCGGGGATGGATGGTTTGGCGGCGACACAGCGGATCAAGCTGAGCTTTCCTTATGTCAAGATCGTCATGATTACTGTCTCGGATGATATGTTTCATTTGCTTGAGGCTTTAAAGCGGGGGGCCCAAGGGTATCTGCTCAAAAATCTGGCGCCTTCGACCTGGATGGATTATCTGCGCTCCATCGTCAACGAAGAAGCCCCCTTGAGCCGGGAGCTGGCCTTCGAAATTTTGAAGGACGTTTCTCTATCGAATAAGCGGGAAGTCGCCGGGGCCCTGACTCATCGGGAAAAGGAAATTTTGGGTCAGGTGGCCAACGGCCTCACAAACAAGGAGATTGGCGAAATGCTCAGTATTTCCGAGCATACGGTCAAAAACCACCTGAAAAACATCCTCCAGAAGCTGCAGGTGCAGAATCGGGTGCAGTTGACAAGGTATGCCTTGGAGCAAGGGCTGGTTGCCGGAAAGGGCGGTTTTAAAGGGGACAGGGAAGCTGACTAGGGTGCAGTACCGGCTGGAGACGGCAAGTCGTAGAAGCGATCGACGGCATCGTTCATTATCCGGTCGTAAACGGCGATAGTCCACCGTTTTGCCATGCTCCTGTTTCTTTTGCGGGGGATGATAACCGTAATGAAAAATAATCCCATAGCGCGCTTTTATATCCCAGTTGATGCGGTAGGTTGAACTAAAGAATTGACATACACACTTAACCATTCTACTAACGGGAAAACCTCCCGTTAATTTACCGCTCTTGACCCATGGATCCGAATTAACTGGAAAAACTCCATCTATTTCGCGGCTCAACCGCCGATATACGTAATTTCAGGCGAATTAACGGGAGGTTTTCCAGGTAATTGGCCCTATAGCCGCAAAGGCACCAAATTAACGGGAAGAAATCCCGTTAATTGAACAAAGAATTAGCGGAAGGGCAGGCCGTGGCGTTGTGCCCCGGGCTCCTTGGCGGATTTGCGACGCCGCGAGAACCGGCGGAAATTGTCGGCGGCACCGGAGAGGACGTTCTGCTCGACAAAGCCCGGGTGCTAACGAAATCCGGCGAGAACGCTACGGATATGGATGGGAAGGGGGCCGAGGGGGGAGCGCCTTGCCAAAGAGGCCGCCGCCACGGCCGCCGTGCCGAAGGAATTCCGCCCGTCGTGCGGGAGCGCCATGATTTATGACGGCCGCTTTGCCAACGGCGGAGTGCCGGCAACGGAGTTACGGACGTCTTGATCGAACGGGAAAGGATACCGGTCGTCTCCGAGAATGGATCGGTGAAATCATCGATGGGGAATAACAGCGGTTGGCGTTATGATCTTATGCCATCATGCCCAGGCTTGCGGTAATAAATCACGCAGGCTTTTTTTATTTATGGATAAAACGCATCAAAAAGTCCGGAAGCCCTAAGCCCCCGGACATCCTCCAACTAGGCTAGCGGTGCTCGATCAGATCGATCGCGCCGAGCACAAGGTGGGCCAGGCCAAATCCGAGAGCCCCGGTTGCAGCAAGCTTATACTTGCTTCCAAGCAGTGATGCGGCAGAAGCGGACACTACAGCTCCAAGAACGGTAGGAATCAAACCTTCACGCATGCGTAACACCCCTTTGGACTGGTTTGGAAAGACAACGTTATTTTGGGAAGGCTGGGGGCCATTTATACATCGGGCCAGATTCAAAGCTTTAACCGATAGGGTAAAAAGAGGGCAAAACAGTTGTATAAGTTGAACTATTGATCCAGAATCATTTCACACTCTTGCCTATCGCTAAATTGCTAGTTCAACTTATACAGTCAAGGGGGAAAGAGCATGAAACGGAGAAAAACGTCCCAACTGACGCAACAGCTCGTGTTTGTTGGACCCTCCACGATATTTTTCGTCCTGATCGTGGCCGTTCCGTTTTTTCTCGGCTTATATTACGCCTTTACGGACTGGAACGGGATTTCGAGGCAGGCTGATGTTGTCGGCGTCCGCAATTTCGTCCATATTTTCACCAAGGATCCGGCCTTTCTGAATTCTTTCTGGTTTACGGCCAAATTTACCGTGCTCGGTGTCATTCTCACGAATGTGGTGGGCTTCGCGCTGGCGTATTTTTTAACGAAGCGTTTGTACACGCGGAACGTGATGCGGACGGTCTTCTTTATGCCGCACGTCATTGGAGGCTTGCTGCTGGGGTTCATCTGGCAGTTCATTTTTGTCCGGGGGTTCGCTTCCATCGGCGGGGCGACCGGAATTCCCTTCTTCCAGCTGCCGTGGCTGGGGACGGAAGCCACCTCATTCTGGGCGATCGTGATCGTGTTCGTGTGGCAAAATGCAGGTTACCTTATGGTCATCTACATATCCGCCATCAACAATGTGCCGAAAAATCTGATCGAAGCGGCCAAGGTCGACGGGGCCGGACGCAGGCAGGTGCTGAGGCATGTCATTGTCCCTTTGGTCATGCCGGCGGTCACGGTCTGCCTATTCCTGGCGATTTCCTGGTCGTTCAAACTGTTCGACCTGAACTTGTCCCTGACCAAAGGGGGGCCGTACAAATCGACCGAGTCGGTGGCGCTGAACATCTACAATGAGGCGTTTACAATCAGCCGTTTCGGCATGGGCTCGGCCAAAGCCATTATTTTCTTCATTATCGTGGCGTTGATCTCGATTCTTCAGGTCCGGGCGACCAAGCGCAGGGAGGTTGAACTGTGATGGATACAGCCAAACGTTACCGTGGCGGCATGCTGCTGGTCGAGGCGCTTTTGATCCTCGGCGGACTGGTGTTTCTCGTTCCTTTTTACTTCCTGGTGGTGAACTCGGTAAAAACCTTCGGGGAGATTCTCAGCGACGCGGCCGGATGGCCCGCCGTACCCCAATGGAGCAACTATGCGGAAGCCTGGGACAAAACCTCGTTCCCGAAGGCGTTCGGCAACTCGCTGCTCATTACGATAGCCAGCAATTTACTGCTCGTGCTGATGTGCTCGATGGCCGCTTACCGGATGGCCCGCAAGCCGACGGGATATAACCGTTTCTTGTATGCGGCCTTCGTCGCCGCTATGGTCATTCCTTTCCAGGCCATTATGATTCCGCTGGTCAAGGTGTCCAGCCTGCTCGGCCTCATGAACTCGACCTGGGGACTGATCGTCTGTTACCTCGGCTTCGGCGCGCCGCTGACGGTATTCCTGCTGCACGGCTTCGTCAAGTCGGTACCCGTGGACATCGAAGAAGCGGGGCGGGTCGACGGCTGTTCGGCGTACGGCATTTTCTTCCGCATCATTCTGCCGCTGATGCAGCCGATCGCGGTGACGGTCATCATCTTGAACACGCTCTGGATCTGGAACGACTACCTGATGCCTTCGCTTATTTTGCAGAAACCCGAGCTGTATACGATTCCGATCGAGACCTTCGCCTTCTTCGGCCAATACACCAAGCAGTGGGACCTGGCGTTGCCGGCCCTGGTGCTCGGAATCACGCCGATCGTGATCTTTTTCCTGACCATGCAAAAATACATTATCGAAGGCATCGCGCAAGGTTCGGTTAAGGGGTAACCGGGGGCCGGGCGATTCGATAAAGAGATCGACAAGAGTGGTGGAAGGAGAGTGAGTCAGACATGAGAAGGGGTAAACAGGCACTGCTCCTGCTGGTGATGGCGCTGCTCGTCGCCGGTTGCGGCAAAAGCGGTCCGGACATGGACGGAGGACGCAAGGTGCTGCATATTTTTCAATTTAAAGTGGAGATTGCGGAAGCGATGGAACGCCTGAAGGCGGAATATGAAAAAGAGCATCCGGACATCAAGCTCGACATTCAGACGGTAGGCGGAGGCAGTGATTATGGCGCTTCATTACGGTCGAAATTCGCCTCCGGCGAAGAACCGGATATTTTCAATATCGGCGGCTACACGGAAATGGAGATGTGGCAGGAGTATCTGGAAGACTTGACGGACGAACCGTGGGTAAAGGACGTCAAAAAGATCGCCCTGGAGCCGATGACCAAGGACGGCAGGCTGTATGGCATGCCGGTGAACTTGGAGGGATACGGGTTTATTTACAATAAGGATCTGTTCGCCAAAGCCGGTATCAAGGAAAAGCCGGTCACGCTCAGCGGGCTGCGCGAAGCGGCCGAGAAGCTGAAGGCGGCGGGGATCACGCCGTTCTCCAACGGCTATCAGGAGTGGTTCGTGCTCGGGAACCATAACGTCAACGCCGCCTTTGCGAACCAGAAAGATCCGGCGGATTTCATCCGGGGATTGAACGAAGGCAAGTATAAATTTGCCGATGACCCCGTATTTGAGCAGTGGACAAAATTGCTGGGTATGACGCTGGAATACGGCAACCCGAACCCGCTGACCACGGATTACAACACCCAGGTGACGATGTTCGCCAACGGGGAAGCGGCCATGCTGCAGCAGGGCAACTGGACCCAGGTGCAGCTGGACGGCATCAATCCCGACCTGAATCTCGGCATCCTCCCGATGCCGATCGACGATACGGGAGAGGACAACGACAAGCTGTTCGTCGGTGTCCCGAATAATTGGGTCATTTACAAGGATTCCCCGATGAAGGAAGAGGCGAAGGAGTTTCTGAACTGGCTCGTCACCTCGGAAACGGGCAAACGGTTCATCACGAAGGAGTTTAAATTCATCCCCGCCTTCGACAGCATTCAAGGAACGGAGAAGGACCTCGGCGCCCTTGGGATGGAAGTGCTGAATTATACCGATACCGGGAAGGCGCTAACCTGGAACTGGTTTCGCTTCCCGAACGGAATGCCTTCCGAATTCGCCAGCATTATCCAGGCCTACATCGGAGGCAAAATCGACAAAGCGGGGATGTTCGAACAGTTCCAGCAGAACTGGGACAATCTCAGCGTCGAATAAAAAGGCCGTAAAATGGACGCAAGCGTCAAACGGTTTATTCCAAACCGTCGACGCTTGCTTTTTTGTTTCTTTAATCGTATATTGCAACCCGTACCTTCATGTACACGTGAAGGATGTTGGCGTGTGGTTCCTGCCTAGACTACAACCGTAACTGCAGACGGTTTCCAAAACAACAAAAGCCCTACCTCTCATTTGTCCTTGCGGCTCCGATGACCGCGCCAGTGTGAATCAGAAATCTACGAAAATTCTTACTCGTTGGGTCATTCAAATAGGAATTTCATACCGGATAAGGTATTAGGAGAGTTATAATCTTTTGAGGAACTACTATAGAGGGTTTAACAATCAGTATTAATCTTACAGTAACTTTCATGAAAAGTCAAATTTGGACTTTCAGACCGCCATTGAACTCGAACATCGGCCTCTGACACATGGTGTTGCCCGCCACATTAACGGCCTTTTGGGGCGTTATTTCGATGTCATCGGGAATGAATTCCTGCAAAAGGTCAGGCTTTCCGGCGGGTAAAACGCCTAGGGAAGTCTAACGGCTGTAGCAGCCGTTATTTAACGAAAAGTAGCCCTTTCGAAATTCTAGCGGTCGTGAGCGCCGTTATTTCCCTGGATTCTCGCCCAAACAGCCTGTTTATTCGAAATAAGCGCCGTGGCGACCGTTAGAATGGGAAGTCGGCGTTTTCGGGGCAAATAACGGCTGTGGCAACCGTTAGCGTTAATTTTCGTCTTTCTTGCAAAGCTGCTCATGCGACGGCGGTTAGGGAAATGGGGCACGCCGGATCCAACGTAAGGCCCTTATTCACCTGTCCGCTTACAAATTATGGACCCCATAATCTTCAGAAAAATCCCCGCCTCAATAAAACGGCGGGGATTTTTCTGCGTAAATTAGTTGGCGAACGTGTAGCTGTCGTTGGTTTTCTTCAACATTTGCTTGAATCCGGGGGAAGCGTACAGTTTTTTGTCCTTCGTGATAAAAAGGACTTCCGTGTTTGGCGTATTTTCCGCGAATTTGAGTCCTTCTTCGATCCCCATGATCAGCAGGGAGGTATCCATCGTATCGGCATCCGTGGAACGGTCCGTCACGATCGTGACGCTGCTGATATTGTTATCGACCGGGTAGCCGGAACGCGGATCGATGATATGCTGGTACAGTTTGCCGTCTTCCACGAAGAAGCGCTCGTAAATCCCCGCGGTTACCACGGTTTTGTCTTCGACCCGGACAGTTCCGATCGGGTTGCCCCGTTCCTGGGAGGGATCCTGAATGCCGATGTTCCAGGTGGATCCGCCCGGCTTGCTGCCCATCGCAAAAATATTGCCCCCCAGGTCGATGATCGCGCTGCTGAAGCCCTGCTCCGCCAAGTAATCGTAGATGGCGTCCGCGGCATAACCCTTACCGTAGGAGCCAAGGTCGATCTGCATCCCCTTGTCCCGCAGGTAAATCTCGTGCTTCTCCGGGTTGAGCTCAATCTTGCGGTAATCCGTCAGCTTCCGGGCGGCTTCGATGTCCGCGGCGGGAGGGACATGCGCCCCCTCATGGCCGATGTTCCATAAGCTGACGAGCGGTCCGATCGACGGGTCCAGCAGGCCGTCCGTTTTTTGCGCATAATCGACGGCGAGCTGAACGAGTTCGAACGTATCCGGCGAAACCTCCACGGGGGCAATGCCCGCTTGCGCATTTACCTTATGGATCTCGCTGTCCTCATTCGTCCGGCTGATTTTGCGGTCGATGTCCTTCATCAGGGCTTCCAGCTCTTTAAAGTTCCCGGCGGTAGCCCGGCTATCATATATTTTGATGGTGACGACGGTATCAAATATAAAAAAGGTCTGGACCAAAGGCTTCATGGACGTCCCGGACTTCGACGAATCCTTGGAAGAAGTGGCGGCCCGCGCATCAGCCGGGGAGTCCGCCGCTTTCCCATTCGCGGAATCGCCGCCCGCGCATCCTCCAAGCAGCGCCGTAATCAAGACCAGGGTCAGCAACAGGATTGCCGTTTTTTTCTTCTTCATATGCGTAGCCTCATTTCTCCCGTTATCTCGCCTTGATTTTAGCAGAAATAAAAATGAGCTAAAAGTACTTTCATTCACAAAGTAAGAATTATTCTAATAAACTGCCCTTTAAGTGATGATTTTGTGAAATGGGTCCTAGATTGAGACATTTGTCACACGGGAGTGAGGAAAGTTACAGGTATAATGGGTTCATCTAAGATTTATATAATTAAAAAATAAGATAAAAGGAGTTAGCCATGAAACGTGGAGATATCCTGCTGATCGGGCTGATTGTTGTCATTGCCGCGGCTTTCTTGGTCCCCCGTTGGTTTGATGGGGATTCAAGTGAAAAATATCACAACGAACCCCGTGTAGCTAAAATTTCTGTGAACGGCAAGCCGTTTCGCACGGTGGAGTTAACCGGAGAAGAACAGGAGATTGAGATTAAAACGGAGTACGGCTACAACCTCTTGAAAATTCATGATTATGGCATTGAAATGATCGATGCCGACTGTCCGGATAAAGTGTGTTATACGTTTGGATTTATTGAACGCAACGGCGGGACTATCGTTTGTTTGCCGAACAAGTTGCTTGTAGAAATCGAGGGGGCGTCCGGGGAAGGAGATGAGCTCGATGCCGTCGTTAAATGAACAATCCCATTTGGCCCTAAAAAGAACGGTCATCATCGCTATTTTTGCGGCGGTTGCGGTCGTGCTGAGTCTGGTGGAGAGCGTTATTCCCATCAATATGAGCGTTCCCGGAGCAAAGCTCGGGCTGGCCAACATCATGGTGCTCACATGTCTTTATTTCCTCCGGGCCAGGGACGCCATGATGATGGTGCTATTAAAAACACTGCTGACGGCTTTTATTTTCGGCACTTTTTCCAGTTTTCTATTCAGCATCATGGGGGCGCTGTTCAGCTTCGCGGCGATGTGGTTTCTGCTGCTGGTCGGCCGCAAGCGGCTTAGCGTGATCGGAATCAGCATCGTGGGAGGTATCGCCCATAACATCGGGCAGTTGACCGCCGCAGCTCTGTACTTCAAAACGTCAAATATATTCTATTACTTGCCGATGCTGCTCCTCATGGGGGTATTAACCGGCATTGCGGTCGGCATTGCGGTGCGCTATCTGATTCCTTCCTTGTCCAGACTGGCGCTGTTCGACGGGTTTTTGACCGAATCCGCCTAGCTGAGAAAGGGCCGGGAATCGGCCGGAAAGGAGAATGGCGATGAATGCCACCAGGCTCGCCTATGAACTGCAGCACGTCTCTTTTGCTTACGAGCCGGAACATCCGGTCCTTAACGAATTGTCCTTCTCCATCCCGCAGGGAAGCTGGGTCTCCCTCGTCGGCCCCAACGGCTGCGGCAAATCAACTCTGGCGAAGCTGCTGGGGGGGCTCCTGTCCGTTAATGCCGGCGCCATTATAGTAGAAGGAATCCCTCTGCTCAAGGAGACCGTTCAGCAAATCCGTCCGCGAATCGGGATGGTGTTTCAGAACCCGGATAACCAGTTTATCGGGGCCACCGTCGAGGAGGATATCGCCTTCGGCTTGGAAGGGAGATGTCTGCCGCGCGGGGAGATGGCGAAGCGGGTTCGCCATTACGCCGATAAGCTGGAAATCGGCCATCTGCTGTCCAAACACCCTTCCGAGCTGTCGGGAGGGCAGAAACAGCGGGTCGCCGTCGCGGCGATTTTGGCGATGGAGCCCGGTATTCTTATTTTTGACGAAGCCTCATCCATGCTGGATGAACGGGCGCGGGGAGAACTGCTGGCCATTTTAAAAGAAATGAAGCGTTCCGGGAGGTACACCATGATCTCCATCACGCATGACGCCGGGGAGATCCTGGCTTCGGATCGGGCGATCGTGCTGCATAAGGGAGGGCTGGCGGCGGATTTGCCGCCCCGTGAATTGTTCCGAGACGAAGCTCTGCTGGAATCCTGCCGGCTGATTGCGCCCTATGGCATCCGGCTCTCGTGTGAGCTCCGTAAGCGGGGGATTTGCCTTGCGGCCGAGTCTCCGGAGGAGGTGGCGGACGCGATATGGCAATTGAATTCGAGCATGTAAGCTTCGCCTATGACGACCGCAGCCTGTGGCGTCAAAGCGCGTTGGAGGATATCAGCCTGAGGCTGGAGGAGGGCGGATTTGCCGCGGTTGCCGGAGCCTCGGGATCAGGGAAATCGACGCTGCTGCAGCTTTTCAACGGAATTTTAAGGCCGACCGGGGGAACGGTCCGGGTGCTGGACTGTCTAATTCAAGCCGGAGAGAAACCTCTGCCGCTGCGCGATCTTCGCCGGCGGGTAGGCCTGGTGTTCCAGTTTCCGGAACAGCAGCTGTTCGAGGATACGGTGGAAAAAGATCTCTGCTTCGGTCCGTTAAACTTCGGCATGACGCTGTCCGAAGCGAAGGGACGGGCGAGCAGAGCGCTGGAGATGGTCGGTCTGGACGATTCCCTGCTGGAGCGAAATCCGTTTCACCTCAGCGGCGGGCAGATGCGCAAAGTGGCGATCGCTTCCGTCCTGGCGATGGATCCGGACGTGCTTGTGCTGGATGAGCCGACCGCTACACTCGATCCGCAGAGCCGGGCCGAGCTCGCGCTTCTGTTGTCCCGGCTGCATCGGGAGCAAGGCAAGACGGTGATCGTCGTTACGCACCGTCTGGAGGAAATGCTGCCGTACGCCGACCTGTGGATCGTCATGAAGGAGGGCAAAAAGGCATTCCAAGGGCCCACCGCCGAATTGGTCCGGGAGGCGGGGCGGTTGCAGCGCGAATGCGGCCTGACGGTTCCGGCATGCATCGCCATGTGGAACGAAATCGCGGGCAGGTTTGGCCTGGGCGGCGAGGAGCCGTGCCTGACGCCGGAGGCGCTTGCGGCACGCCTTCACCTCTTGGTGAACGCGCCGCGCGGTCCAGGCAGCCATACGGGGAAAGGGGGATAACCGTGCGCAATAAACTGCTGTTCGGACGCCGGATCGATACCGGCTCATGGATCCATGGCCTGGATCCCAGGGCCAAGCTTACCGGTATGCTGCTGTATCTCGCGGCGATCGTGATCGTCGGCTCATGGCAGGCGCTTGCTTTTGCCGCGGTCTTTTCCCTGGCTTATATGGCGGCGACACGGATCCCGATCAAGTATTATGTCAAGGCCGCCAAGCCGCTGTGGGCGCTGATGGTGTTTATTTTTGCCGTTCAGTGCCTGACGGTGGAGCAGGGCCAAGTGCTGTGGCGCATCGGGTCCTGGGCGCTATATACCGGGGGGATAAGGAGCGGCTTCATTGCCGCCTCGCGCATGGCGCTGCTCGTTTCGTTTACGGCGATTCTGACGTTTACCACCACCCCCGGGCTTCTAAACCAGGGCTTGGCGGGTGTGCTGGCGCCTTTTCAGAAAATCGGACTGCAACCCCAGCGCCTGACGCTGATGATGAGTATCGCACTGCGGTTTATCCCGACGATTTTGGAGGAGACGCAAAAGATTTTGAAGGCTCAGGCCGCCCGGGGCGCGGATTTGAGGGAGCTTCCCTGGCGGGAGAAGGGGAGAATGCTCGTCTCCCTGCTGGTGCCGGTGACGGTCAGTGCTTTTCGCCGCGCCGAAGAGCTGGTTCTGTCGATGGAATCCCGGGGATATACAATCGGCGCGCCGCGCACGGAATACCATCAACTGAGCTGGAGCCGCCGGGATACCTGGTTTGTATTGTCGTATGTTGCACTGATTGCGGCGGTATGGATGCTGCGCCGGATTTAAGAGAAACCGTGCGGATAGACGCGGAATAACGGAGGAGGGGAACGCGGTGGCACGCTATTTTAACAGTAGAGAGGTCGAACTGCTTGCACCGGCGGGAACGTTTGAAATTTTCAGAGAGGTGATCGAGGCGAATTGCGATGCCGTCTATTTTGGCGGTCCAAGCTTGAATATGCGGCTGATGCGCAAAGGCTACAATTTTTCCCGGGAAGAAATTACGGAAGCGGTGAAGATCGCCCATTCCCTGGGCAAAAAAACGTACGTAACGGTCAATAATCTTTTGAACGAAGGGGAGATCGACGAGGCGGCGGAATACTTGCGCTTTCTCGAGCAGGCTGCGCCGGATGCGATCATCGTTCAGGACTTCGCCGTTCTGGCGCTGATCCGGGAATTGAAGCTGACCATTCCGGTGCATTCTTCGGTCATGATGAATGTACATAATGTGGAAATGGTCAAAGCGCTCCAGGAACTCGGCGTCACCCGGGTCGTCACGTCCCGGGAAATGGACCTGCATACGACGCGTTATCTGCAGGCGGTGACGGGGATGGAGCTGGAGTATTTTGTGCATGGGGATATGTGCTCGGTACACGGGGCGAATTGTTATTTCAGCTCGCTGGTATTCGGCATGAGCAGCAACCGGGGCAAGTGCCTCAAGCCGTGCCGCTGGGATTACCGGATCAAAAAAGACGGCAGCATTTACCCTTCGGAGTATCCGCTTGCCGTCAAAGATATGTTCATGTACGAGCATATCCCGGAGTTGATCCACGGGGGAATCACCTCGTTCAAAATCGAGGGGCGCATGCGGGACAAAGCGTTTGTCGTCATGCTGGTCAACGCCTACGGGGATGCGATCGACCGGTACATTAACGATCCGGCGGGTTTTGAGCGCGGCAAGGATACGCAACTGCTCTACGAGAACCGGAAACGCGATTTTTCCACGGCGTATGCTTTCGGGCGTCCGGGCTTATCGAACATCAATAAGCGGTATGAGGGAACTGGGAAATTTTACAGCACGGGAAAAGTGTTCAGCACACCGACCGAAGAACGGGAATTGGGCGTAAAACGGCTGGATGAAATCCGTGGGCAATGGTCCGTCCTGGCTGCCGCCAAAAGCGGGGAAGCCGGGAAATCCACGCCCGAAATCTCGGTGCATGTCAACAACAAGGCGCAGGCGGCCGCCGCGCTGGAAGCGGGAGCGGACCATATCTATTTGTCGGGCGATGTGTTTGAGCCGGATCGTCCGTTCACCCGAGCGGAGATCATGGAGCTGGCGGCGCTAAAGGGCGGGGCGAAACTGTATTTGTGCCTGCCGCGGATGATGACGGAGCTGCATTTTGATATGTACGACGCATTATTATCCGGGGAGCGCCTGCCGATCGACGGGCTGATGGTGACGAATCTCGGAGCGATTCGCCGTTTCGCGGGCAAGGGCTATCCGTTGGTCGGAGACTTCAACTTGAACGTGTATAACCGTTTGTCCGCCGGATTTTACGCCGACCTTGGCATCGGGCGGCTGACGGCTTCGCTGGAATTGCCGCTGCTGGATTTTACCGCGCTGTTGGCCCAAACGCCCGTGCCGCTGGAGGCGATCGTGCACGGCTCTCCGGCCTTGATGTACATGGAGCATGACCTGTACGAAAATGCGGAAGTGTTCGAGCCGATTGGGGAAGAAGACAATCATTTCGTCGACAACAGTGTGCTTGTGCTGAAGACGGACAAAGGAGAGAACCCTGTGTACCGGGACGCATACGGCCGCAATCACTTGACCCTGGCCAAGGAGCTGTGCCTCCTGCCGCTGGTCAAAGAGCTGAAGGAGGCTGGCCTGGCCGTCTTCCGCATCGAGGGGGCGACCTACCGGCCGGAGCGGCTGCGCGAGGTTGTGGCCGCCTACAAAGCCGCGCTGGCGGAGCCGGACACGGCCGCCGAGCGCTTCGCGGGCCTGCCGCCGGTCTACGCCGGCTACACGCTGGGCGCGCTGCAGTTTGACGGCGGCGCAGCCAGTGCGGCCAGCGCACCGGCGGCGGAGCCGGCCGCGGCGGCGCGGGCGTAGGCGAAGCGGCCCCCGCTGCCGCGCGTTGCGGCAGTGCCGTGCGCTGGAAGGCCGCCGCAGCGGCTGTGAGCACCGCGGGGGTGCATGCCGCAGGCTCGCCGGGCCTGCTGGCGGCGGCCAGCGCACCGGTGCCCCACCCTGCCCCGGCCAGCCAGCGGCAATTAGCAGGAAAAACTCCCGCTAATTTCGCACGCAAGCAAACTATTCACCAATTTAACAGGAAAAACTGGAGTTAATTTTGCGATTTTCGCCGACATTTACAGGTTTCCTCTAAAATAACTCCAGTTTTTCCAGTTAATTCGGTTATCACCGGAATGACGGGTGAAATAGCTGGAGTTTTTCCCGCTAATTTTGCCTCAACCGTGTCAAACAAAGAGGCACCAATCAACGAGACCAAAGGAAAGAGGGCGGTTGAAGATGAAGCAAACTTATATCGGACCGGAGGGTGTGTTAGAGAAGCGTCGGCGGTATTTTTACCCTTGTACCAGTCATTTTTACCGGAATCCGCCGCAGCTGGTTAAAGGCGAAATGCAGTATTTGTACGGGCATGACGGCAAATGTTACACGGATTTCTTCGCGGGGGTGTCGGTGGTCGCCGCCGGCCACTGCAATCCGGAAATTACCCGGCGGACCGCGGAGCAGTTGCGAACCCTCCAGCATACGTGCACGATCTATTTGACGCAGCCGAATGTGGAGCTGGCGGAACGGCTGGCGGGCGTGCTGCCCGGAGGGCTCGGCCGCACGTTCTTTGTGAACAGCGGCTCGGAGGCCAATGAAGGCGCGCTGCTGCTCGCCCGTTTGCATACTGGGCGGAAAGGCTTTATCGCGCTGGAGCAGGGCTTGCACGGCCGCACGTATCTGACCATGAGCGTCACGGGGCTGGCGATGTGGCGCTCCGACCCGCAGCTCGACCATCCGCAGGCGCAGGCGGTCGAGGACGTGTCGTTCATCCCGCGCCCGTTCGAACGCGGGATGAGCAGCGAAGCGGCGGCACGCCGCTCCATCGATGCCCTGAAGGCGGTGCTCGCGGAGAAGGGCGGCGACATCGCCGCCATGATCGCGGAGCCGATCCAGGGCAATGGCGGCATCATTGTGCCGCCGGACTGGTATTTCCCTGAAGTGAAGGCGCTGCTGGAGCAGTACGGCGTACTGCTCATCGCCGATGAAATTCAGACCGGCTTCGGCCGCACGGGCCGCATGTTCGCCATGGAGCGCTGGGGTGTCACGCCCGATATCGTGACCATGGCGAAGGCGCTGGGCAGCGGCGTGCCCGTGGCGGCGTTCGCCACGACGGACGAGATCGCCGCCAGCTTCACCCGGCCTTCGGCCTCCACGTTCGGCGGCAATCCGGTCTCGTCCGCGGCCGCGTTGGCGGTGCTCGACTACATCGAGACGCACCGCCTGCCCGAGCGCGCCGAGCGCCTCGGCCGCAGGCTGCTGGACGGCCTGCGGGAGCTGGCCGGCCGGTTCCCGCGGCTCGTCTCCGACGTGCGCGGCGCTGGGCTTATGATCGGCGCCGAGCTGTGCGCCGATGATCCGGGGCGGGGAGCGCAGTTGGTTGACGAGGTGCTGGAGGAAATGAAGGACCTCGGATTCCTCATCGGTAAAAATGGAGTCGACCGCAACGTGCTCGCGTTTCAACCGCCGTTGGTCATTACGGAGGAGGATATCGCCGAGATGCTCGCCGCCCTGGGGTACGCCCTGCACGCAGCCTGTGAGGCAAAGGGGGAGAACGCTTATGGAGTACGCCCGTAGAATCGGCACAAAAATCAGGCTGTACAGCGAACTGGTGATGTTTTCGCATACGCTGTTCTCCCTGCCCTTCGCCATTATCGCAATGGTATGGGCCGCGGAAGGCTTTCCTTCCTGGCGGGTGATGCTGTGGGGGCTGATCGCCCTCATCGGCGCCCGCAACGGAGCCAACGCCTTTAACCGCGTGGTGGACCGGACCTTTGACGCGCAGAATCCGCGCACGGCACACCGCCACCTACCGCGCATGCTGCTCGGGGAAAAAGAAGTATTGCTGTTCGTGGTCGTCAATTACGCCATATTCGTCTTTGCGGCAGGGATGCTGAATCCGCTGTGCCTGGTTTTATCGCCGGTGGCCATTTTTCTGATCTCATCCTATTCTTATACGAAGCGGTTTACGTATTTGAGCCACCTGTATCTCGGCTTCACGATTGCGTCGGCGCCGATCGGCGCCTGGTTCGCCGTGACCGGGCGGTTTGCCTTTACCCCGTTTATCCTGGGAACGATCGTAATGCTGTGGATCGCGGGGTTCGATATTATCTACGGTTCGCAGGACATCGAATTCGATAAAAATCACGGGCTGTGGTCCATTCCCAGTATCTTCGGCCTAAGAAACGGTTTGCGCATCGCGGCCGGTCTTCATCTCATTATGGTGCTGCTGCTGATCGCGCTCATTCCGATTCGGCATCTGGGTTGGCTCTACGTCGCGGGGATCGTGATTTCCTTCTTCCTGTTGATGACGGAACATAAAATCATCAAGCCGTCGAACCGCAAGGTGATGAAGGTGGCGTCCTACAATTTAAACCAGGTGATCAGCATGGTGATCCTGTTCTTTACGCTCGGGGATTTTTTCTTCATGTAAAAAAAGTGCGAGCTGCCAAGTGGTATTTCCACACGGCAGCTTGCACTTTTTTTGTCTAAAGGCGGTGCGACCAGCTTCCCTTGGAACCTGGCAGGTGAATAAGGGCCGAGCCGAATCGGTCCGAAATAGCGCCCCAAATGGCCGCTAATATAGCGGACATTTGGGGAAAACGCAAAACAAGCACCGGCACCGACCTCAAGCAGACGAGGGGGGTGCCGGTGCTCTCTCCGGCGGCATCAGCTTTCCCGGCCGCCAAAATACCACAGTAGGGTCTGCAAATCCCGGTAAGCCGGAAATGGTTTCAGCCGGTTGATGATCGCTTCGGCTTCGTCCAGATATTGACGGTTAAGGCGTTCGCTTTTCTCCAGCGCATCCGATTGCTGAATCGCCGCGATCACCGCATCGGTAACTTCCGCGGGGGTCTCCGGGCCTACGGTCCGGATCGCGGAGGCCAGCCGCTTGTTCCGCAGCGCGAACAGCACAGGCAGCGTAACCTGGCCCTTGCGCAAATCGCTGCCCGCCGGTTTACCCAGCTTTTCCGCGGACTGCGTAAAATCGAGAATATCGTCCTTGATTTGGAAAGCCATGCCCAGCTTTTCCCCAAAGCTGTACAGCAGGTCCGCGGTCTTCTCCTCGGCACCGGCGGATTGCGCGCCTATTTTTAAACAAGCGGCCATTAACTGAGCCGTTTTGTTTCTCGATTTTTCCAGATATTCCTCAATGGTGATGTCGTAATCAAAAAGATGGGTGAGTTGCTGATACTCGCCAAGGCAAAGCTGGGTGGTCGCCAGGGAGGACAAATCGTAGACGTATCGTTCCCGTTCCGCGGAGTACACGGACAGAAGCTCGATTACTCGGGCGGACATATAGTTGCCCACATGAAGGGCTCCGTTTACGCCGAGCTTGATATGCATGGCCTTTTGTCCCCGGCGGACCGGAGAGTCATCGATGATATCGTCATGGATGAGGGAGGCGGCGTGGATAAATTCGGCCGCTGCCGCAAGCCGCCACACTTTGCGCCCGTCCGGCGACGGGCCGAAACGGCTGCCGACGATCACCATGAGCGGGCGGACTCTTTTGCCGCCGGAACGAACCAATTCGACGATGCTCTTGCCAAGGTCGGAAGAACGGGGGACGTCTTTGTCGTACTTTACCATGTTTTCGATTTCCCGGTCCACCGAGCGAAGGGAAATATCGAGTGCTTCGTCAAGCGTAAGTTGTGGCTTCATGCGATGACCCTCCTTATGGTGCTTCTGCGGTTAGATCGCCCGTCGGATGCGGTGACTTTCCAATTGCAAATATAGTTCTAGGCTTTTTAGCAGATGATCGTCGTCCGGTTGGCCTTCCGCGCGTTGGATCTGGATCTGCTTGAGCACGGGAGCGAGTTTGGCGAGCAGGTCGATCTCGCCCCATTTCAGGCAGAGCTGTACATATAAACTGTATAGGTAGTCGCCGTCCAGCACTTTGCGGACAAGGGCTTCCCCGCCGCCGGTGGCTTCACATTCTCCATGGCGCTGAAGGGCGAGCTTGATTGCGATGTAAATGGACAAGAGGCGCTGGCGGCGTACCGCCGGCATCTCGGATTGCTCCAAGAGCAGGGCATAAGGCTGAATGGCTGCGACAGGCAAGTCAAGCTCTATGCCGGTTTCGGGCGACAGTTCGCCCCGTAACAGGTGGCTAGCGTTCTGGATGAGCTCAACATTCATAAGGGCACACTCCTCGCTGTAATACCGCGATAGTTAAAATCTTAGGTAATAGATTAAAAATTAGAGTAATGTGCGGGTACGCACATTACTCTTCACTAAATAGGTTAAAATGCTAATAGTTCAATTCATTACTTGTTTAATCCGTGTACAGGTACCATCTTCGTACGAGCGGAATCTTCTTCCATTGTTTCTTAAGCCAAGGAAGCACGTAGTAGTCGAGGCCGAAGGTGCTGCCGGAGCCGCCGATCAAGGCTACCCCTGCGGTCATATACCAGAGCATCTCGGTCGAAGCCATGCTCGACGACCATATCATAATTCCCAAGCCGACCGTGACAGCCGAGGCAACCGCCGTAAACAAACCGACGATAATCAGAATGCCGAGCGCGATCTCCATGAAGACCATGAAGAATTGGAACACGGTAGCGAGCGCGGTGTAACCCCCATCCGAGGTATAGAAGAAAACTTCCATAAACCAGTTGACGATGGACTTGATGAATCCAGGCACCGGCAGGGCGGTGACCGCGGTAGAAGCGCTCTCGACAGCCGAAGCCGCCGCCTGTGCGTCTACGGTTTCGGTAACTTTGCCGGCCGCTTCACTCGCGGCGGAAACCGCGTCACCCGCATGAGGAGAAGCCGGAATCAGGAAGATGTTGTTCGGATCCTTCAGGATCTTAGGAAGCTTGTCGAGCCCTTCCTCCAACCACTTGTAACCGACGAAGATCCGAAGCGGAACGAGCCAGAAGTTAGGGGAACGTTTGGAAAAATGTCCGCCGACAAAGCTTCTGCGATTGTTCACATGGAAGAATTCATGCATCATATAAGTCCAGACTTTGTTGAATCCGGCGACGGTGAACAAGTAGTACATGTTGATCAAGTGCTTGGAGAACATCGCCATGAAACCGGAAAGCATGAACATTTTATTCGGAAGCCCTACATTCGCTACGCCATAGCGGCTGCCGATGCAGACCATCGTACCGTGGAAGCCCGGCTTGTAGGATTTCTTCGGCTTGTTATGAACATCGGCGTGGATATTATGGGCGATCAGCGGGCCGGCCTGTTCGGCGTTTTCGACCATCTGCGGTACCGGACGGGTCTCGCCTTCCGGAATGTAGAAGATGTTGTCGCCGACGACATAAACATCTTCATGATCGATGCTTTGCAGTTTGTCATTGGTGACGATCCGCTTGCGGCCTTCCTGCTTCACATCCAGCTTGCCGACGAGCTCCGAGCCTTCAACCCCGGCGGTCCATACCACCGTGTCCGCTTCGAGCTCTCTGTCGCCAAGCACGACACCGCCTGGGGTAACCCCGGTAATTTTGGCGCTGGTGACGATTTCGACGTTCATTTTATGCAGGCGTTTTACCGCCTTTGCAATCAGCTTGTCGGGCAGAATCGGCAGGATTTTCGGTGCCATATCCGCCACGACGAGGCGGACTTCGCTCGGTTCGATATAGAATTCCTTGCAGAGTTCGTTGCGGAATTCGGCCAATTCGCCGACCAGTTCGACTCCGGTAAAGCCGGCGCCGACTATGACGAAGGACAACTTCTTCCGGCGTTTGACCGGGTTGGTCTCTTTGGCGGCTTCGCTGAATTTGCGCCGCACCTGTTCTTTCAGACGAACGGCGTCTTCAAAGGACCATAGAGTCAAGGAATGTTCCTCGGCTCCCGGAATTCCGAAGAAAGTAGGTTTACATCCGGTACCGATCACAAGGTAGTCATATTTGTAAGTATTTTTTTCGGAGCGGAGCTCCTTGGAAGCAAAATCAATGTGATCGATGGAATCGAGCACCACATCCACCTTTTGTCCGGCAAAAATCTTCTTAAGTTCGATTTTGACGGAATCCTCCGGCGCGCGGTTGGCGGCGACTTCGTGAAGTTCGGTCAGCAGCGTGTGGTACGGATTGCGGTCGATCAGCTTGATCTCTACATCCTTGTCTTTTTTAAACAGTTTGGCCAGGTGTTTGGAAGTTACCACACCGCCGTAACCACCGCCCAGAACGACAATCTTTTTCAAGGGACTCACCTTCTTGTTATAGAGTGGAAATCATGGAGCAGCAGGCTTGTTATTTCACTTGTTATTTCGCTTGTTCCAGCGCTTTGGTCACCAGATCGAAGTAGGACTTCAAGCTGATCGATACGCCGGAAATCGCGTCGGTTTTGCCTTCTTCGTTAAAAGTAAGGGAAGCCGGATCCTGCTTTTCAACCAGATAAGCTTCGGCTTTGGCCGCTTCTTCATGCCATTCGGCTTGTGCCCCGCCGGCTTTCATGCCGTATTTGCCGTCGATGGAGTTTTGTTTCTTGTCTTCGCCGGCTTCGTTCACACCGCTGAAGTTGACCTTAACGATCTTGCCTGCAGCGATAACCACGTCCGCGGTTTCCTTCCAGCCGCTCTTCTCGTCAAACTTATCGCCTTCGGCGTGGTAGGTCCCGTCTTTATAAGGACCGGCTTCTACCGGACCGGCCGTCAGAGCTTGATCCGCCAGGTTAAAGAAATCGTCAACGTGTACGGAAACTCCGGTAATCGCGTCGGTTTTGCCCTCTTCATTCAACTTGATCGCTTTCGGATCTTGCTTCTCAATCAGGTATTGCTCCGCTTTCTCGGCCTGCTCATGCCATTCGGATTGAGCGCCGCCTGCCTTCATGCCATACTTGCCTTCTTTGGAGTAGGTTACTTTGTCTACGCCGATATTGGCGTTGGTTGCGTTCCACTTGGCTTCCGTAATTTTTCCTCCGGATACCGTCAGCGTAACGTAGGATTGCCAGCCGGTCTTTGCGTCGGCTTCCCCTTGGGCAAAATAAACGCCGTCCTTATATTTGCCTTGCTCGCTTCCGGCATTAGCTTTGTCTGCTCCCGTCTGGGCGCTGCTTTCCGCAGGGGCATTGCCGGCCGGAGCGGCTCCTTTCCCTTCGCCGTTGGATCCGCAACCGGCAAGAACGCCAAGCAGAAGGGCACTGCACAAAAGAATGGAATATTTCTTCATAAATAATGACCTCCGATTTGGAATATATATATTAAAATGTACGGACATTTTAATAACATTGTAGGAGGGCGAACTAGCGCCAATACTGGGTTTCTAGGTCTTTTTGGGGAGTCCTAAAACCTTTGTTCGATGGCATTTTAGCATATATAGTATGGGGTTAATGTGAAAAATATCACTTAGTATGTGACAAAAAACAACCCCGAAAAACGCAGCAGCCAAGGCGCTGCTTGGGGTTTCGGGGTTGGAGGAGGAGCTTACCTTCAAAAATATTTTTTTAAAATTTTATTTATCCGGAGGAAAAGGCTTGTCCATGTTTTTCTCGTCCACATCGCCCGGAATTAAATCCGGAGCGGGCACGATCGGGACATGCGGCATTTCCTGAAAGCTGAAAATTGCTTTAATTTTGTCCCGCTGGGCCTTAGGTCCGAGAATGTAAAGCGTATCCCCCTCCCGGATCACGGTATTTCCCCGGGGGGTGATGATCTGTTCGCCGCGGATGACCGCCGTCACGAGCACCTCTTCCGGCAGGTCGAGCTCCTGCAGTTCCTTGCCGATGATCCTCATTCCCGCATGGATATGGAGATGGTTGATCTCCGATTTCGTTTTTCCCAAAGCGACGAGCTCCAGCAATGAATGCTGGCCGGTGCCGCTTTCGTCGGCCAGGCCGAGCTTCACCGCCAAAGGGGAGATCGTGGCCCCCTGAATGACCGCCGAGGTCAAGATGATAAAGAAGACAACATTAAAGAAAAGGGGGCCGTTCGGCAAACCGCTCATGAGCGGGTAGGTCGCCAGCACGATGGGAACCGCCCCGCGGAGTCCTGCCCAGGAGATCAGGATTTTGTCCTGAAAAGAGAACTTGGAGAACATCGTACTGACAAAAACGCCGACCGGACGGGCTACGAGCATCAGTAGGAGCGACAGCGCCAAACCGGGGAGCATAATTCCCGGCAGTTCTCCGGGAAATACGAGCAGACCGAGCAGCGTAAACATCGTGATTTGCATAATCCAGCCAAAACCTTTGTTGAACTGGAGAATCGACTGGCGGTAGGTCAGGTCCGAATTTCCCAACACGAGCGCCATCACATAAACCGCAAGCAGCCCGCTGCCGTGCAAGGCGGAGACGACGCCGTAGCTCAAAATGGCAAAGGCGATAGCCATAACGGGGTACAATCCCGAGGAATCAAAATTCATGCTATTAATTACTTTAACGGCGAGCCAGCCGAAGGCCAATCCCAACAACAGCCCCAATCCCATTTCCAAAAGGAAAGAAAGCGCCAGGGAAACGAGGTCATGCTCGGGATGCCGAATCCATTCGATAAGGGTGACGGTGAGAAAAACCGCCATCGGGTCATTGCTTCCCGACTCGGCTTCCAGGGTCGCCGTAAGGCGTTCCTTGATATTTTTTCCTCCCAGCACGGAGAAAACGGCGGAAGCGTCCGTACTTCCGACGATGGCTCCGAACAGCAAGCCCTCTTCCAGAGAAATCCCCAATATGTTGGTTGCGCTAATGCCGATAATGACCGTGGTAATCACAACCCCGATCGTGGCCAGTGATAGAGCGCTGGGGATGACGGGCCGAATCGTCGTATATTGGGTCTGCATGCCTCCCTCAAACAAAATGACGATTAAAGCGAAGGTCCCGACCAATTGGGCGAGAAAGGCATTGTCGAAATAAATAAATCGGCTCAGCACCATGCCCGCAGCGATAAAAAAGACGAGGGCCGGAAGCCCGAAACGGCTGGAGAATTTGGTGGCGAATACGCCGATCAAGAGCAAGCTGGCCAGCAATATGATAATCGAATCCGTGAGTGCGGTAAGGTCCATAGCCGGCCTCCCTTCTTATAGTTCTATAATTCATTAATCACCAAATCCGGGTATGAAGCTGCCGCTCCCGTTGCTTGTGAAAACTTTTCTCTTTTCTGCCGATAATGATGTAAGAAGCGTTTTGTTCTGCTAATGCGATACGGAAGGAAGGACGGGCGATTCCTTGACGGTATATAACACTTTTATTTCTCGTTTAAAGCTCAATTATGCAGCCGGTACGCTTTTGGCGATCGTGGCGTCCGGCGGCCTGATGCTGTTTGCCCCTTTGGACATTTCGATCGAGGAGTATTATTGGTTGACGGGGGTACTGTTTTTTTCCATCTGCGTTATGTTCGCGTTGGAATGGCTCGTGTTTACCCTGCAGGTCAGACCTATCCGCAATTGCTTCGCTAAGGAAGGAGGCAGCTATTCCAACCTCCAAACGGTTTATATACGAACCCATCGTTTACCGGTTCTGGCCGTCAAACGCATTCTCGGCCCCCATCTGTTGGGCCTGCTGCTCCCGGCTGCCGGATTAACACTATGGCTCATTTATATCGGAAAATTATCGATTCCTTATTATTATGTCCTGCTTGCTTCCATTGGAGTAATTATCGTGGCCGGGATGCATGGACTCCTCGAGTTTTATTTAACCTCCTATACCATACGTCCGGTTTTAATGGAGCTATCGTCCCGGGCGCTTCGGCAATATGGCAAGGAACTTACCCTTGGCGGCAGGGTGCTTTTATCCATTCGCCGCAAGTTGAGATGGAGTTTTTTTATGATCGGGGCGTTCCCCCTGCTGCTTTTCAGCCTATCCGTGCAATTTCGCCTGGGAGGGAAGTGGATGGCTGTCGACTCTTCCTATTGGCAATGGGCGATATATATTCTCGCGGTCGGCTTTGGCTTCGCCTTTATCGGCTCCAGGCTGCTGACCCGGGAGATCGTGCTGCCGATCCAGCATCTTTACGAAAAGATGGCCGAGGTAAAAATCGGGCAGCTTCGGTCCGGAGCGAGCGATCTGTTCTCCGACGAGTTCTCGCGGCTTGTTTCCGGGTTTAATCATATGCTGCGCGGAATCCAAGTTCAGGCCGAACGCAACAATCAACTGCTGGAGAGCTATTTTGCCACGCTGGCGGCTGCCCTGGATGCCCGCGATCGTTACACGGCCGGCCATTCCCTGCGGGTCGCGGAATATGCGGTCGAAATCGGGAGGCTCGCCGGTCTTTCCGAAGAGGAGCTTCAGGACCTGAGGAAAACGGCGCTTCTTCACGATATCGGAAAAATGGGGATCCCCGATTCGGTTCTATTAAAGGAAGGACAACTGAGCGATGAGGAGTGGGAACGTATCAAGGAGCATCCCGTGCTGGGAGAAGCGATTCTAAAACGGATCGAACCGGCCGATGCGATGGAGCCTTTTTTGCCCGGTGTAAGGTCGCATCATGAGCGTTACGACGGCGCCGGTTACCCGGATGGATTAATGGGGGACGACATTCCGCTGTTCGGCCGGATCATTGCGGTCGCCGATGCTTTTGACGCCATGACTTCCGACCGCCCTTACCGGAAGGGACTGGACGAAGAGAAGGCGGTAGCGATTCTGGAAGAAGGCCGCGGAACCCAGTGGGATCCATATTTTGCTGAGCTTTTTATCGAAGCCTATCGCAACAAGCAAGTAAAGAAACAAGCCCAATAATTTCATTGGGTTTGTTTTGTTTTCAGGGACAAGGGCGGATTGCACGGCGGTTCAAAGGCATGGGCTGAGGGTATTTAGAACATATACGGAAAGTTCCATATGCTCATCTTGCTTTGTTACAAATCGGACAAGGAGTTGACTTGAGATGGACGAGAACGTATTTAAGGGAAAATGGAACCAGATCAAAGGCGAAGCCAAAAAGCAATGGGGCAAGCTGACGGATGACGATCTGGATATTATCGCCGGGGAGAAGGATAAGCTTGTAGGCAAACTTCAGGAGCGTTACGGACACACCAAGGATGCCGCCGAGCGGGAGTACGAAGACTGGGCACGTGCCCGCAAGTAGACTCGCGGCTTAGCCTGAACTATCGGAGGCGAAAGGATGTATGTATCCCGCGTAATCACCGGAAAAATCATCGAGATGCGGGGAGACAGCGTGGTGACGGTCCAAGGGGATACGGTCAACACCTATCATCTCCGTTACTATTCTTTGCGGGAAGTGGAAGTTGAGCCGCTGCCCGAGTCCGAACCCGAGCCTTTGCCCAAACGTGGCGGACTTCGAGGCCTGTGGACCAGCCTGCGGAAGCGAGACGCGGAACGCAGCCCGCTTTCACATCCGCTCTTCTGGAAAAAGGGCGCGAATCGAATCTGATTTGCGCCCTTTTTTTTGTTATATTTATGCAAATATTTGCAAATCGATTCATCTCTTTCCTGCGCCGCCGGATATGTTAAGATGGAAGAGCCTAACAGGAGGAATAGATACCGGGAGTGAGCTTATGGGTTTTGGCAAAATGTTTCTGCTTAATCTGGGGATGCTGATCACATTTGCTTACCTCGTGAATGTGGTCTATAAGTATGCCTTTTCGAAAATCGACCCGAAAATAAACTACGCGTTATCCCTGACGCTCTTTATTTTTTCCGGATGGCTCTGTATGGAGTTCGGATTTCAACTCAGCGAAAACGTGATCTTCGATCTGCGCCTGGTCCCTTTAATTATCGCTTCCGCCGTCTACAAGAGACCCGGGGCGCTGGTGTTGATCGGCCTCGGCATCGGACTGGCCAGACTGTCGCTCGGGGTGAACGAGGCGGCCATGGCCGGGCTGATCAATATGTCGATTATGGGGGTGGTCTGCGCCCTGCTTAATATTTGGATGCGGCGCACCGATTATCGGCTAACGATCAAGGCGATGGTTACCATCCTCGTCACGAACGTCGTCAATACGATCAACATCGGCGTGTTCGGCGTCATTCCCGCCAAGCAGTACCTGCTGGAGATTGCGCCCGTAACCTTCCCGCTGACCGTCGCTATGAGCCTCGCGTTTGCGCTCATTCTCTGGGATTTTCAACTGGAGCGGAGGCATACGATGGAGCTCAGCTACACCAACAATCTGCTGCAAATGCAGACCGAGGAACTGCGGAAGGCGAAGCTGGACCTGGAGGAACGGGCCGAGCAATTGGCGCTGGCCTCGCAGTATAAGTCGGAATTTTTGGCCAATATGTCCCATGAACTGAGAACACCGCTGAACAGCATCATTAATTTGGCTCAAATTCTGGCGGAAACGGAAGAGGGGGAGGAACGGGGAAAGAACGGCGATGAAAACCCTAATTACGGTACGATTATTTACAAATCGGGACAAGATTTGCTCGGCATCATTAATGATATCCTGGATTTGTCCAAGGTGGAGGCGGGACACATGGAAATCGCGCGGGAGACGGTGGTGCTGGCGGAAATAGCCGAGACGCTGGAGATGCATTTCGAACATATCGCCCGGCATAAGGATATCCGGTTCCAGGTCTCCCTTGAAAAGGGCTTGCCCAGCATAATAGTGTCCGATTCCCAGCGGGTGGGGCAAATACTGCGGAATTTGCTGTCCAACGCCTTCAAATTCACCCACCAGGGGCAAGTGAAGCTGGAAATCCGCAAGCTGCCGCCGGACGGTAAGGTGCTGCCGGGGGAGTGGATCGTCTTCGCGGTCACGGACACCGGCATAGGCATCCCGCATCATAAGCAGGAGGCCATCTTCGAAGCCTTCCGCCAGGCGGACGGGTCCATCAGCCGGAAATACGGGGGAACCGGTCTGGGGCTCTCGATCAGCAAAGAACTGGCCCGTCTGCTGGGGGGCTTTATCCGTCTGCAGAGCAAGGAGGGCGTCGGCAGCACGTTTTCTTTGTACCTGCCGCTTGCGCCGGGAGCCGAGAAATAACGGCTATAACAGCCATTAGATTACCGGCCTGGCTGAAACACGGGAAAAAGCCCGTCTCGCCGGTTGCGTTCGGAGCCCAAATCTGGCTACAATATAAGAAATTTTAAAAAAAGAGGGATGAACGATGAGTAAACAAGTGATTTCCACCACAGCGGCGCCGGGAGCCATCGGGCCTTATTCGCAGGCTATTCAGATCGGGGAGCATGTGTTCACTTCCGGCCAACTCGGTCTGAACCCGCAGACGGGCGAGCTTGCCGCGGGGATCGAGGCGCAAACCGAACAGGCGCTGCGGAATCTGGGCGCTATTTTGGAGGCCGCGGGGACAGGGTTGGATAAAGTCGTGAAGACAACGGTGTTCCTGAAGGATATGAACGACTTCGCTACGGTAAATGCCATTTACGGGCGTTTCTTCAGCGAGCCGTATCCTGCCCGCAGCGCCATAGAGGTGGCCCGCCTGCCGAAGGACGGCCTTGTGGAGATCGAAGCGGTCGCTTTCAAATAAGGCGAATGTTGGGGAAACAGAGGCTCCGCCAGTCGAAGAGACTTGGTGGGGCCTCTGTTTCGTTATAAAAATATGCCCGGTTCGCCCGGCTTATTAGAGACAAAATTCTAACGGCTGCCATGGCGCTTATTTCCGTCAGAATCCCGAAAGTGCGGATCTCCGCGAAATAGCGTCTATGATGTCCGTTAGAGCGAGCACGCGGCGTGTAGTTCGTCCGGTCCTAGGCGCTAAGGATCGTCTGGGCGGTGCTGAGCCGACAGTGGGACGGCCCCGGCTTAAGGCCCGGCCGAAAATTTCTAACGGAAGCCATAGCCGCTATTTCGCTCATGAAGGGCACTTTCAGATTCTAACGGACGCAGCAGCCGCTATTTCAGTAAAATGAGATCATTTCGACGGGAAATTGGACAAATAGGCGCTAATATTTCCGTTAGAATCCCAAAAGTGAGGATCTCCACGAAATAGCGTCCATGATGACCGTTAGAGCGAGCACGCGGCGTGTAGTTCGTCCGGTCCTAGGCCAAGGGTCGGCTGGGTGCTGAGTCGACAGTGGGGACGGCCCCGGCTTAAGGCTCGGCCGAAAATTTCTAACGGAAGCCATAGCCGCTATTTCGCTCATGAAGGGCACTTTCAGATTCTAACGGACGCAGCAGCCGCTATTTCAGTAAAATGAGATCATTTCGACGGGAAATTGGACAAATAGGCGCTAATATTTCCGATAGAATTCCGAAAGTGCGGATCTCCGCGAAATAGCGTCTATGATGACCGTTAGAGCGAGCACGCGGCGTGTAGTTCGTCCGGTCCTAGGCCAAGGGTCGGCTGGGTGCTGAGTCGACAGTGGGGACGGCCCCGGCTTAAGGCTCGGCCGAAAATTTCTAACGGAAGCCATAGCCGCTATTTCGCTCATGAAGGGCACTTTCAGATTCTAACGGACGCAGCAGCCGCTATTTCAGTAAAATGAGATCATTTCGACGGGAAATTGGACAAATAGGCGCTAATATTTCCGTTAGAATTCCGAAAATGCGGATCTCCGCGAAATAGCGTCTATGATGTCCGTTAGAGCGGGGCATGCGGCGTGTAGTTCGTCCGGCCCAAGGGGGTTATGGCTTGCGGATTCGATCCTTGAGAGACTTCGTCAGTCCCTTTCCCGGGCGCGAAAGAAGAGCAGGGAGGCGGCCAGTAGAAACAGGAGGGCCGCTGCCAAGCCCGCGGTCACAAACACCACCCGTTCTTCGGAATGCTTGTCCGCGATCGCGGCAAATCCCCAGGCCACCGGCAGAGGGAGAACTCCATCGCGGGTGCGGCTGCCGAGCAGGAAAACGACGGCCGTTCCGCCGATGAGCAGCCCCGCTGCCAGCCAAATTGCCGGAAGATCGGGCAAAGAGCGGGAAGGAATAACGTGCTGCACAAGGATCTGCAGATTAACCAGCGTAGCGGTCAGGATCCAGCCCAGATACAGGCTAAAGGGAAAACGGATGAACCAGATTTCCCCCAAAGCCGGCCGAGGAGTGACGCGGGTATGGCGGTGGAGCTGGAAGAGGGACCATAAGAGCAGCAGCGTAGCCCCGAAGGAAAGCGGCAGGTATTCCTGGTGCCATAACAGCAGCCAGCTTATGTTGAATAGACAAGAGAGCCCGAACCATGCCGTATAAGTCCGCATCCATTTGGCCTCGTCGTTTTTTCGCCGAAAGAGATAGACCACCGCACAGCCGATCAGAAGATAGATGACATTCCAGATCATGAAGGCATACCCTTCGGGGGTCAGGTGGGAGGGATAGCGGTCGGACAACTCCCCGGTTTTCGCGCCGCCCAAAGGAAGTGTCTCCGCCATGACATTTACCGCCACCAAGGCGAAAAAGAATAATATGTTCCACCATCGGCAAGCCTTGCTATTGAACATGGATGCGGCCTCCTTTATCCGGTTATAAGTTGCTTCATTGCGTTTACTATATGAATATACCCATTCCCGGAAAAACAATTTCCGCGAGGAACTTCAAAAAATGGGGGACGGAACAAACCGACCGGGAAAAAGTCGGAAAGAAGAGCGGTTTTATATAGGAAAGGTTTCGTATAAGATAGAACTAGTGTGTTTTAAGGGAATGAGAATCGGGAACGACAGGAGATCACCATGAATCAACGCCTTTATGGAATATGGCTTGGGGATGTGTTTTTTTGCTTCTCGGGCGAGATATCGGAGAGCAAAGTGGATGCCTGGACGGCAGCGGTACGGCCTTTGGAGCCGGTTCCGGGATTGCGTCCGTTTCAGCATGCGGCCCTTCGGCTTGCCGAAGTGAGGTATCCCGTCGCCCCGGGGAGAAGGTCCGCGGGCGGCGGAGAACGGAAAGGGCTGATCGGCCGGACGCTGGAAGGTTTGGCGCTGCCGGTGCCGGAAGCCTGGCGGCTTCTTTTGAACTGGGACGAAGGTTATTACGCACCCAGAGGCGTGCGGCCCGGGCCGGAATTCTCCTACTGGAGCACGGCGGCCCGCTTTGCCCTCGACCTGCTGCGCCGGGGGAGAATCGTGCCGGGGTTGCGGGCGGCGGCGGGCCCTCAGGGACGCCGGCGCTTGACCCAAGCTTCGGCCCGAGCCGTCTGGGGACCGCTGCTTGACCGGGAGGAAGACGCCGGACGCTTCCGCCGGCTGGCCGAATCCATGCCCCCGCTTGGTTTGGCCGCCATGCAGCAGCCGGCCGAAGCGGCGGAGAGCGGAACGATCGCCGGCCGTCAGATGGCATTGCTGCATTCCTTTCTGACGGCGATGGTGGATCACGAAGTCCGCAAGGCCGTGCAGGACCTTGGCCGGAAGCTGAATCCCTCGCGGGCCGATTACCGCAGAGGCGCCTCGCCGATCTCCGAGCTTTGGTGGAACGGCCTGCTGACCGCCGGGACGCCGCCTGACCTTACAGGCCATACGGCGGAGATCGAGCAGTTGGCGGAAGATGTTGCCGAAATCGGCGGGGGACGTCCGCGTGCCGAGGAGGAAGAGCCGGGAGGCAGGTCCGCGGGTACGCTCCGGCTGTGCCTGCGGATCGAGCCGCTGCCCTCGGGGAGCGGCGTGCCGGATTCCGGGCTGGCCTGGCGCCTTTCGTTCTGGGGCGAAGGGGCCGAGGATCCGGCCGTACTGCTGCCCGCCGGATTGATCTGGAGCTATCCGCACGCGGAAATGGAGATTCGCGGGCGGAGGTACGGCAAGGTGCAAGAAAGCCTGCTGCTCCGCTTGAAGAAAGCGGCGGAGATGTCGCCGGAGATCGCGGGGGCGTTGGAAGGGCCCCGGCCGGAGGCCGTCACGCTGGAACCCGCGGAGATGGTCGCCTTTTTGGGCCGGTCCGTGGCGCTCCTCCGCAAGCAGGGGGTGACGGTACAGATGCCGTCCCGCTGGACCCGGGAAGGCCGTCGCCCCGCCGGGGTGAGAATCAAGGCCTCGAGCTGGGGGACCACGCCCGAGAGCAAAGACGAGGGGGCCGGACTAGGCGTCCAGCAGTTGATTGCTTTCGAGGCGGGCGCCGTGCTGAACGGGCAGGAACTGACCCGGGAGGAGTTGGCCCGGCTGGCTGCCTTGAAATCCCCGCTCGTCCTGTTCCGCGGGGAATGGATCGAAATCGACGTCAAGGAACTTCGCCAGGTGCTGAAGTTTATGAAGCGGCAGGAAAGCGGCACGTTGACCTTCCGGGACCTGATGTACCTGGCTTCGGGTACCGACGAGGATCACCGGTTTGAAGGGCTGCGGGTCGAGCGGGTGGAGACGGAAGGCCTGCTTGCCGTTCTGATGAGCGGCGAGCTGCTGCGGGACGCCAAGCCACGCCCGGTGCCCGAAGCGCTGAACGGAACACTCCGCCCTTACCAGGAGCGGGGCTTCCAATGGTTGGCGGCGATGCGTCAACTGGGCTTCGGCGCACTGCTGGCCGACGATATGGGGCTGGGCAAAACGGTCCAGGTCATTACGGAGCTGCTGGACGGCCTGGCGGCTTCGCCGGGGACCAGCCTGATCGTGTGCCCGACTTCGCTGCTCGGGAACTGGCAGCGGGAACTGAACCGGTTCGCGCCGCAGCTGCGACTATACATTCATCATGGGAGCGACCGGCTGCACGGGGATCGGCTGGCTATGGAATGCCGGAACAGCGATGTGGTGCTTACGACCTATCAATTGGCGGGACGCGACGGCAAAGAACTGCGGGAGCTGGAATGGAAGACGATTGTACTGGATGAAGCGCAGTACATTAAAAACTTCGGCACCAAGCAGGCTCAGAGCGTGATGAAGCTGAGCGCGCCGCAGCGGATTGCCATGACCGGCACGCCGGTGGAGAATCGGCTGAGCGAACTATGGTCGATTTTTCAGTTCCTCAACCCGGGATATCTGGGAACGCACGCTTCCTTCCGGGCCAAGTACACCGGGGGCGGTGACCCGCAGTCCGCCGAGCTGGGAAGGCTGCGCAAGCTGGTGGCTCCGTTTTTGCTGCGCCGGCTGAAGAGCGACCCGGATATCCGCAAGGATCTGCCGGAGAAGATCGAACTGAAATCGTACTGTTCGCTTACGGCGGAACAGGCCAGGCTGTATGAGGCCGTCACGGCCGATCTCATGGACAGAATCGGAGGCAGCGGCGGCATAGCCCGCAAAGGCCTGGTCTTGTCGTCGCTGACCCGGCTTAAGCAGATTTGCGACCATCCGCGGCTTGGGGCGAGAGGAACTTTTGTCCCAGGGGCAGACCCGGAACGGTCGGGCAAGCTGGAACGGCTGACCGAGCTGCTTGATCTCATCATGGATAACGGGGAGGCCGCCCTTATTTTTACGCAATATGTGCAAATGGGGGAGATTCTTCGGGTGAAGCTGGCCGAACGTTACGGGGATACTCCGTTTTTCCTGCATGGAGCCGTTCCCAAGCCGGAAAGGGACGCGATGGTTCGAGCCTTCCAGGAGGGAACGGGTGCGCCTATATTCGTCCTGTCGCTGAAAGCCGGGGGCGTGGGACTTAATCTGACGAGGGCCAATCATGTCATTCATTATGACCGCTGGTGGAATCCGGCTGTGGAGAATCAGGCCACGGACCGGGTATTCCGGATCGGGCAGCGGAAAAACGTGGAGGTGCATAAGCTCATCTGCCAGGGAACGCTGGAGGAACGGATCGATGAACTGATCGAACGAAAAAAGACGCTTTCCGAGCAGGTCGTCGGGTCGGGAGAGCAATGGCTTACGGAAATGTCCGATGAAGAGCTGCGCGGCCTGGTGATGCTGCAGGGTGCGGGAAATATCATCGAGGAGGATGCGAGATGAGCCGGAGAACGGAGACCCTTGAATCTGTGAAACTGGAGCCGGTGCCGGGGGCGCTGCGCGTGATTTTCCCGGGAGAAGCGCCGCGCGGAAACGGGGCGCGCCGGAGCAAGCGCGCGGCGGAAGGCGCAAGCGGCGTGGAAGCGGCGGCCGACACGGCTCCGCCGCCGCTCTGCGTCGTCGAGCTGCCGGCTCCCGCGCCGGGCGGCGCGGACGGCGACCGCCTGCTGCGGCAGCTCGAGGGCCGGCCGCTGATTCTGGCCGGCCTGCTGGAGGAGGGGGCAGCGGCGCTGTCCGCCCTGCTCCCCGAGCTGCCGCCGTGGCGGCGGGAGCCGGGCCCTGCCGCGGCGCCCGTGTGCGCCTGCGGCGCGGCCCCCGGCGGCGGCCATGTGCCGCAGGCCCTGGCCGCCGCCGACGCCGCTTGGGCGGCCGACCCCGGCCTGCGGCTCGCGCTGCTCGGCTGGACGCCGGAGGCGCTGGCCGCGGCCGTGCTGGAGCGCTGGGCCGCGGCCCAGCCGCTGCCGGCGCCGGAGGAGGCCCTCCGCCAAACGGCGGGCGGGCCGGAGGCGCAGCGCTCCGCGGCGGGCGACGGGCCGAACGTCGCCGAGTGGCTCGCGGAGCTGGCGGCCGAGGGGCGGCTGCACCTGCCCGGGCCGCAGTTCCACGACGTGGAGGCGGAGCTGCGGGAGCTTGCGCCTCCGGACGTGGAACCCGGGCACGGGCCCGGACCTGACGCCGCCTCGTGGGCCCGCCTCTTGCTGCCCGGCGTCCCCGGCGCGGCCCGCGGCCTTTCCCTGGTCGCCGGCCGGGTGATGGAGCGCGCCGCCGATCTTGCGGCGGCGCATTCGCCCAAAAAAACGCGTTAGACCGCCTAGCGTGCGGTGTCAAAAAAGCTGTCCCTCACCGTTTAACACGGCAGGGGACAGCCTTTTTTTTGAAGTGGAGAGTCGTCTATTTCGGCAGGGATTCGGTTTCGGTCCGCCGGGCGGGGATTTCCGAGGCCCCCATGATTTCCCGGCGCAGCCCGTGCATTTTTTTGTCCAGGGCGTCCGCCGCTCTGGCCGCCTCCGTCAACTCGCGGATGACATGCGAAGGCACCTGCTTATCATACTTATAGTAAAGAATGTGCTCCATGCTCGCCCAAAAATCCATCGCCAGCGTACGCATTTGAATTTCCACCTTCATCCACCGCTGACCTTCGAACAGGGTCAAGGGGACCGCCACGATGACATGCAGGCTCTGGTAGCCGTTCGGCTTCGGATGCTCGATGTAATCCTTGATTTCAATGATGTTGATATCCTCGCGCTGCCGAAGGTGGTCCAGCAGGCTGTAAATGTCCTGGGCAAAGGAAAAGACGATCCGCATGCCCGCGATGTCGTGAATCTGATTTACCATATTGTCGACCGTCAACGCGAAGCCTTTGCGTTCCAGTTTTTCCAGAATGCTTCTCGGTTCCTTGATCCGGGTCTTGATGTGTTCAATCGGACTGTATCCGTTATGAATCTTCCACTCCGTCTGGACCAGCTTGATCTTGTTCTTCAGTTCATCCAGAGCGAGCTGGTACAGCGTGGGGAGCTTCTTCCACTCCTCCAACTTGCGCAGTTCGTCATCTTTGATCTCCCATTGATACAGTTCGCGAAGGTCCAACTGGTTCAGCAGGCTGTCCTTGTTACTCGGGTTGGATATACTCAGTCTAATCTACTCCCATTTCTTCTGAAGTTCTTAGGTTTATTTTACCTTGAATAGGCCTGGAATTTCAAAAGAAATGACGGAAAGCCTCCAATTGTCGAAAGCGGCGGCGTTTACTTGTTTAACGGGGTCCCGCCGTTATATCCCGGATGGTTGTAGTCCGTGTTGGATAAATTGCTGAGCACGCCCATCCCCATGATCGCCTCCCGGGTCTTCTCGGTCCCGTTGCGGTACAGCAGCACGTAGATCTCGGTCAGCCGGCGGTTGAACTGATCCGGCGCCTCGTCATGGTCGGCGGATTTATAGGGCACGGGCGCCCGCTTCAAGGTATACTCGTCTTCCTTGGCCAGCTCTTCGAGCTTGTCGCGAAGCACCGAGAGATCTTCCTCGTCGAGCAGAACTTCAAATTCGGCGGAATCGTTCGGCACTTCCTGAACGAGCCGGTGCGTCACGGAAATAAAGTAAGTTTTTTTCGGGGATACCATTCGCCATTTCTCCTCTCCTTTGTGGAACGATCAGATCTACACATTAATACACGGGGGCCATTCCGATGAATCAAAGGGCAGATTTTCACCACAGCCGCAAATCTGGTATGATAACTTCTAGAATTTATCTCATAGGAATGATAAAGAGGTTACAAGCGCATAGAGCTTTCCGGGTTTCTTATTTGGGAAAGTAATGGAATGGGAGGATTGCATTCATGAATTTTTTACAGAGGATTAAAGACGGTGCTGGAAAAGTGACCGACCGCGCGCAAAACGCCGTGGAGATCGGGAGGCTGAACACACAGATTTCGAATATTGAGCGAGAGATGGGGCTCTATTTCCAAAAGATGGGCGAAGTCTTCTATGAGGGTTATTCCCGCAAAGATATGTCCAATGCGGAAAAAGAGATGGTCGAGCTGGCCAAAACCTGCGATCTGTTGTCGGAAGAGCGGGATGAAATCCGCGCGAAAATCGCCGAGCTGAAAAATGAACGGCTGTGCGGCGCTTGCGGCAAAGCGATTGCCGAAGACGCGCTGTTCTGCCAATACTGCGGACGCAAGCTTGATAAGGCGAAGACGGCGGTCGGCAAGAAGAGCCCCGCCAAGGAGGCGGAGGAGGATCGGGACCATGGTCTTCAGGATCCGCTGTCTTTGTTCGCGGAGCCGGTTTCGGACGAAACGATCATCTATAAAGAGCCGGTGGCAACGATGTCCCCGGTAGTCGAAGAGGAACGGGAGCATGACGAATTTCGCCGTAAGCGGGAGCTGGAACGGGAACGGGAGCGTCAGGAAGAGCTGGACCGCCGGATCCGCACCTGGAAGGAAAATGTGGAGCCGCCGAAGAAACAGGTATCCTCCGCGCTGGAAACGGGGATTCCGACCGTAAGCTGTCAGATCTGTTCTTCGGTCCTCGTTAAAGGGACCAAATGGTGCCCTCATTGCGGTTCGGAGCAAATTTAGGATAGGCGTTGACGATTTCACCAATTTGTAAAAAGTGGGGCCCGATATACGGAGGTCATATCCGTAGTAGAAGGAGAGGCACCCGCTGCCGGACGGCACGGATTCCGGGAGGAAGCATCCTCTTGAGCCGTGCCGCTTGCGTTTCATTCAGAGGACTTCAAGTTCGCCGCCCGGATGAAAACGTAGAGCGGGGGGAACGCTTAACATCATCGCGGGATCGTCAATTACATGAATGAAAGGAGCACGAAGACTATGGAGTGCATCGTACATTTTGACGTATATCATAAAAATGAAGTGAAAGAATTAAGGGGTTTAATCTTTTTGAAAAAAGGGGAGATTCCTTCCGAGCAGGACTTCCTATCCATGTTTGATGAGATGGGGTACAAACTGCGCCTGGAGGACAAACAGGATCTGATTTTTAAGCCGACGAACCCGGGAGCGGACTACTCCCAGATTAAAATCCGGCGCCTGGACACGGGGGACAAAAGTTACAAGGAAGATACGGAGCTTCGTTCCCTGTTAAACCATCTCCTCCCCGGAGAGTCCCGACCTCTCTAGGCCGGCCGCCAAGCCGGTCATAAAATTTCCTCTTTATTTCTTCGCCCGGTATGCGTTATACTTCTAACGTTGCATGAAAATCGACATTTTTTTTCATATATTTTCTCGTATATGTGCAGGAATCGGCCTGCATGTCTCTACCCGATCACCGGAATGATCGGACTACGGGGAGAACCGCGGGTTGGCTGGAAGCCGCGCGCTTAGGGCGGGATCCTGAGGCGTGGGGGACTCTCGCCAGTTTACGTCGGTTTTCTCCCTTTGTTTAGTCCATATTCCGGGCGGTCCGGGATATGGGCTTTTTTTTCATGCTTTGCGGGGGACGGAACAAGAAGAATGATGTCTAGGAGGAGACGACGGTATGAAGCTTTTAAAAGATAAAGTCATGGCGGAAGGGATTGTCCTGGGGGAGAACGTCCTTAAGGTGGATTCGTTTCTGAACCATCAGATGGATCCTGTCCTGATGCGGGAAGTGGGGAGCGAATTCGCCCGCAGATTTGCCGGCGAAGGCATTACCAAGGTGCTGACGATCGAGTCGTCCGGCATCGCTCCGGCGATTATGACTTCGCTGGAGTTGGGCGTACCGATGATCTTCGCCCGGAAACACAAATCTCTGACCCTAAAGGACAACATCTTGGTGGAGAAAGTATATTCCTTTACCAAGCGGGAAAGCAATGAGATTACGGTGTCACGGAAGTTTTTGCATCCCGAAGACCGGGTGCTGATCATCGACGACTTTTTGGCGAACGGGGAGGCGGCGTTTGGCTTGGCCCGAATTGTGGAGCAAGTCGGCGCTTCCGTGGTCGGAATCGGCATCGTCATCGAGAAATCGTTCCAGCCCGGCGCAAGATTGCTGGAAGAGGCGGGCTACAGGGTCGAATCGCTCGTCCGGATCGCCTCGTTGGAGAACGGGACGGTTACCTTTGTGGAAGAAGTGCACGAGGCCTGAACGAATGAAATATTGACAGAAAACCGGAACAATTCCGGGCTTATCAGGGAGAGGAGCTTTCATATTCATGGAACGTGAAAGGATTTTTCAAAGGAACCGCCATCCCCTCAAAACGCTGTCGCTCGGCATTCAGCATGTGCTGGCCATGTATGCCGGCGCGGTGATCGTACCGCTCATCGTGGGCGGGGCACTGAACTTGTCGCATGAGGCGTTGACCTATCTGATTTCCATCGACTTGCTGGCCTGCGGGGTGGCGACGCTGTTGCAGGTATGGGGGAACCGCTTCTTCGGGATCGGGCTTCCCGTCATGCTGGGCTGCGCCTTTCAGGCCGTATCTCCGATGATCGCCATCGGGCTTACGGACGGCATGGGTGTCAGTGCGATTTACGGAGCGATCATCGCCTCCGGCCTGTTCGTCTTCCTGTTTTCCGGCTTGTTCGGGAAACTGATCGCTTTATTTCCGCCGGTCGTGACCGGTTCGGTCGTAACGATTATCGGGGTGACCCTGATTCCCGTGGCCTTGACCGACTTGGGCGGCGGCGACGTGTCCAAGCCCGACTTCGGGAGCCCGGCCAACCTGGCGCTCGGGTTCGGCGTACTGTTGTTCGTGGTTTTGATGAATCGCTTTGCCAAAGGCTTTCTGCGCTCCATTTCCGTCCTGATCGGCTTGATTGCCGGCACCCTCGCGGCGGCGCTGCTGGGTAAAGTCGATTTGACGCCTTTAAAGGAAGCCAGCTGGTTTCACATGGTCCAGCCGTTTTACTTCGGTACGCCGACCTTTCACGCATCGGCGATTTTGACGATGATCCTCGTGGCGATCGTCAGTGTTGCGGAATCGACCGGTGTCTTTATGGCGCTCGGCAAAATCGTGGATAAAGACATTACGTCCAAGGATCTGGCGCGCGGCTACCGGGCCGAAGGTCTGGCGATCATGCTGGGCGGTATTTTCAACTCGTTCCCTTATACGACTTATTCGCAAAACGTGGGGCTTGTACAAATGAGCCGGGTCAAAACCCGTGACGTCATCGTGGTTGCCGGCGGCCTGTTGATTCTGATCGGTTTCGTGCCGAAGATCGCGGCGCTGACTCAACTGGTGCCTACCTCCGTGCTTGGGGGAGCGATGATCGCTCTGTTTGGCCTCGTTCTTTCCTCGGGAATTCGGATGTTGGGCGATCAGGTGGATTTGAACCGGCATGAAAATCTGCTGATTATCGCCTGTTCGGTCGGCATGGGGCTCGGCGTGACGGTCGTGCCGGAAATCTTCGACAGCCTGCCGTCCTGGCTGCGCATTTTGGTGGATAACGGCATTGTGGCGGGCAGCTTTACGGCTATTGTCATGAACCTCTTGTTCAACGGTCTCGGCCGGAAAGGCACACCGGTTCCCGCAAAGGAGTAGCTTTGCTCTGCTTGAACTGAACCGGGTGCCCGCTGCCTGCCGGATGAGGCTGGGAATAGGGATGGGAATAGGCGCGCTTTTCTCCTGCTGAAGGCTACATGCGGTTTAACTGTTTTTCCGCTAGCTCTCCGATCCATGGCAGCTTCAGCCATTTCCCTTGGAGGGTGGCCAGCATGAGGACCAGCCACAGAACCAGGCCTACAATAGAGAGGAGCAGGCCGACGACGGTGCCGATGATGGGCAGAAATCCGGCCAGCGCGTGAAAAACCATCAGCCCGCCGAACAGAATGACGGACTGCAAGGCGTGAAACAGCACGAAACGGCTTCTTCGTTCCACGGCCAGAAACACGATCCCGCCTACGAAGGCGAACAGATAGCAGAGAAAACCGGCTACATTTTCATACAGGCCTGTGGATGATTTGAAAGGGGACAAGGGATCACCTGCTTTCTAATACGGATGCCTACCTAGTACTCAATGTATGACGAGCCTGGGGTGGGCAGAACCGATTTGCACAGGCGAGGGCTTGCAGGAAGCGGGCTGAAACCATTGATCCAGGATATCGTTGACTATGACCTCCGCGGCCATCGGCTTGCGGAGGTTTTCCATATTGGCGCTGACGCGGGCCAACTGCCGGCTGTCCTGCAGCAAAGCGTCGATCCCGGCATGCAGGGAGCGCGGGTCGCGGGCGATGCGGGCAATCCCTTTGCTTTCCAGGTAACGGGCGTTGTTCAGCTCCTGTCCGGGAACAGGCCGGTACAGAAAGAGCGGCAGACGGCAGGCGAGCGCTTCCGATAGCGTGATTCCCCCCGGCTTGGTGATGATACAGTCACTTGCCAGCATAAATTCGGCAACCTCATCGACAAAGCCGAACAAGTGGAAGTCAGGGTGGTCGCCGAACTGAAGGGCAAGCTTCTGATACAACTCCTCATTTCGTCCGCATACGGCAAGGACCTGATAGTTTCCTCCGGCAAGCAAAGCCTCGCAAATATCCCGGTTTCCCTGCATTACGCCGGATGCGCCGGCCATGAGCAGAATCGTTTTTTTATTTGGATTTAAAGCGTGGCCGATCCCCGAAACGGCGGGAGAATTTCCGTCGCACCGGAAATCCGGCCGAAGCGGAATCCCGCTTACCAGGACGCGTTCCTCCGGGACGCCGCGTTCGATCATTTCCCGCTTCATATCCTCGGTCGCCACATAGTACCGGTCGACTCCCGCATGCAGCCATCTCGCATGAACGTCAAAATCGGTAATCACGTTGACGAGCGGCAGGGAGAGGGAGGCCCGCTCGATCAAATCCGGCAGGGCCAGCTGGGGGAACGTGTGAATCACCAGGTCCGGCTGGTGCCGACTGATCGCTTTTTTCAAAGTCCCCGAACCGATGGAGTTCACCGCCCGCAGAAAGGTCGCCCCGATCCGCAAATCCTTGGTGACATTGTAAATCCATCCGTACAAGGAGGGCAGAGCCTTGAAGCTGGTCAAGTATATAAATTTTGTGAGTTCGTTCAGTCTGGGGTGGGCTTCCGCCATTAGATCCAGCAATACGACATCGCGGATACCTCTGCTGCGAAAGCCGGCCTCGATGGCTTTGGAGGCCCGGTAATGCCCGTCCCCGTAGCTGGCGTAGAGAATCATGATTTTTGGCGTCTTCGCGTTCAAGGACCTTCCTCCCTTTACATGGATTGAAGTGCGGGCAGAATCTTACGTTCAAGCAAAGCTTTCGGATTTCTATATCGTTTGACCTCGCTCTCCGAGGAGATTGCAACCGCCGCCTCCAGATCGGGTATCACATAAATTTGCTGTCCCCCATGCCCATGGGCGTAGCTGTAACGGATGCCCGCGGCTTCGTCGTTCCACCAGTGGTAGCCGTACCGGCCATAGGCGTAGAACGGAGGGCATTGGGGAGACAGCGCGCGGGCGATCCATTCCGGCGATACGAGGGGGCGGCCTTCCCAAGCGCCGTTTTGAAGGCACACAATGCCTATTTTCAGCATATCCCCAGCGGTCATATGGAGCCCGACATGCCCGCCGGAATGGCCTTCCGGGCTTGCCTTCCAGCGGACGTCAGCGATATTTAACGGTCGAAACAAATGGGTGGTCGCATAGCTTAAAGCGGTGCATCCTGTCCATTTCGACAGCAGCACGGACAATAAATGCGAGCAGGGGCTGCAGTACATAAATGTGCCGCGCTGCTCCGGGACGACCGGGAGCCGCAGGATGAAATTTCTCCAATTCCGGCTGCGGTGGAACCGGTGAATAAACCGTTCTCCCAGCTTCGGACCGGTCTGCCAGTAGAGCCCGCTTGTCATCGTCAGCAGTTCACGCAGGGTTAGCTGGGACCATGCGGGATCGGGCCTTACGGGAGCATGTTCTTTGACGTCCGCCCAAACCGGCTGATCCATTGCGGGGAGCTCGCCCCGGCGATCGGCGATGCCGATCAGTAGACTGAGCACGCTTTTGGTCGCGGACCGAAGATCATGCAAGCTTGAGGCGCCGTATCCGTTGTAGTACGCCTCGAACCTGAGCCTTCCGCTTTGCCATACCAGCAAGCTGCGAATTTTGGAGTAATCCTTTCGAACGGTTTGATCGATAGTGCTCCAATTACGACCGGCGTCAGCGGGCTGTTTTATCATGTATGTCCTCCTGTTAGAGAATACAATAGTATGATTAACGCGGAATTAACGTCCCGAAGCTATAATCGAATCTAACCTTATCTTAACCAGCGGAGCATGATCCCAATAAACAAATCGGCCAATCCAAAAAAATGGGTGTTTGGAAGAAAGCTGTAACTGCCAGCTGAATATGTTACAATAGGGGGACATAAGGTCTTTCCTTGTTTTGCTAAGACCGGTATATATGCAAGACGCTGTTCTCGCGTGCCTGATTCATCGGGAAGAGGTTCGGGTATGTATAGTGTCATGCGCCAGCTGAATAAGTTAAACCGTAAGCTGACTTCATGAAGTACTGCTTGTTACGTATTCTCGAGATCGGAGCATTGAACTAGAAACGTTCTGGGAGGGAATTTGGTATGGCAACGAAAGGTCACAATGAAGTGAAGGAAAGTTTGCGGGAGATGACCCGGATATTCAAGCCGAAAGACCCGAAGAAGTTCGTAAAAGAATATGTCCGCAAATACCGGATTACTGGCGGCTATGAGGAAGAGTTGACCCTTTTGGTAGAGACGGAAATGGGGAAGCTGAATTCGTCGGTTTCCTGAAGTCTGCCGTTCATGAATTTGAACCCAAATACCTATAGGCTAATTACCGTCCCGGCGAGAGCAGGGGCGTTTTTTCTTTGTTTATCACATATAATGTAGCATCCAAGAGGTAATGTTGTTGTTAGGAAAAACAGCTTTGTGCCGCGAAAGGGGATTGCAGATTGAAACCAAACTTGAAGTCAAAAGAAGAGGTCGCCCGAATCCGCGAAGCCGGAGCGATTTTGGCCGAGTGCCACCGGGGGATCGGCAAGCTGATTGCCCCCGGCATCACCACGGCGGAGATCGACGGGTTCGTAGAGTCGTTTCTTGCCAAACGGGGCGCGAAGCCGGAACAGAAAGGTTACCGCGGCTTCCCTTATGCCACCTGCGCTTCTATAAATGAGGTGGTATGTCACGGGTTTCCTGGGCCGCAAAAATTGAAGCAAGGCGATATCGTCACGATTGATATGGTCGTGAACAAGAACGGATGGCTGGCGGACTCGGCGTGGTCTTACCGTGTCGGGGACGTGGATGCGGAAGCGGAACGGCTGCTGCGAACGACGGAAAAAGCGCTGTACGCCGGCATTGACGCGGCGCATCCGGGAAATCGGATCGGAGACATCGGCTATGCCGTACAGCGGGTGGCTATGGAAGCGCGCATCGGCATCGTCAAGCCGTTGATCGGCCACGGCATCGGGCGGCAGATGCATGAAGCGCCCGACGTGCCGAACTTTGGCCGCCCCCGTAGCGGAGTGAAGCTTCTCGCCGGAATGGTCATCACGATCGAGCCGATTTTTACGCTGGGCGAAACGGGCGCGGTGCTGTGGGACAATGACGGCTGGACGATTCGTTCGGCGGACGGAAGCCTGGGCGCGCATTATGAACATACGCTGGCGATCACGGAGGAAGGGCCGGTAATTCTGACGATATAAAAACTCGGAGAGCGAAAGCTCTCTTTTTTTATGCGCTTGGACCGCTTCAATTTTCCGCCAAGCCGGATAGAACGGCGACTCTCCATAACACGGTTACTCCCACGGACATAATAGTCGCTATTTCGCGCAAAGTCGCTCTTCGGGAATTCTAACGGAAGCCACAGCGCTTATTGTGCCTGTTTAGCGTCTGAATGGCCTCGTTTCGCCCAAATAGCCGCTACTGCGACCGTTAGAATCCCGGTTGGCTATAAAAATGTGAAATAGCGGCTATGGCTTCCGTTAGTGGATAAGTTATAGCGGATAAAAGCAGGTTAAGGCGCATTAAGGCACATTAAGGCGTCAGTCAGGTCGGGCGCAATCGGATTTTTTTCGATCGCCGGAGGTCGCTCGGTTTTCTTTTTTATAAATTTCAATATAAAGTTCTGGGAAATGTCAAAAATGAAAAACAGGAAAAGAAGCGCAAACTCTAACATAACCTAGTAAGGTTCAGGGCAGCTTCCGGAGGGTAATCCAAAAGTGAAAACGTTCGCAAATCCCATTGTGGCGCGCCCTCGCGGCTTTTTGAACAATTTGTGAACTCATCTCGGATCATTGACAAAACAAGGGTTCGATCATATATTTAATAGGTGATTGTTGTAATTGACAGAAATGCAGTTTCCGTGATAAGACAGGTAGTTTTGAGTGTGCCGGATGCCTGTACATAACCGGGAAGAAAACGGAAAAGTGGGGTAGATCAATGATGAAACCGTGGAAGGCTGGAAAGCGGCTTGTACCTCTGTTTGCCGGGCTACCGCTTTTGTTGTCCGCATGCGGCCGCGAGGACTTGTCGGTGCTCAGACCACAGGGAACGGTAGCCGAAGGGCAATTGGGCTTGATCAAGCTTTCGGTTACGATCATGGTGGCGGTCATGGTGATCGTGTTTGCGATTGCGGCGTATGTATGGATCAAATACCGCCGGAGACCGGGGCAGAACGAGATTCCGAAACAGGTGGAGGGCAACTTTAAGCTGGAGATTATCTGGACGGCTATTCCGCTCGTACTGGTCTTGATTCTGGCCGTGGCCACCGTTCAAAAGGTATTTGCGTACGGAGAAGACTATGCGAAAGACAAAAACGCTGTAAAGGTGAAGGTGACTTCCCATTTGTTCTGGTGGGAGTTCTCTTACCCGGATTACGGGATTACGACAGCCCAGGATCTGATTATTCCTTCAGGCAAGAAAATCGCTTTGGAACTGAAAACAGCGGATGTGCTTCACTCGTTCTGGGTGCCATCGCTAGCCGGAAAGACCGATACCAACACGGACGGCACGGTGAACAAGGCTTGGCTTGAAGCGGACAAAGAAGGCGTTTACTTGGGGAAATGCGCGGAGCTTTGCGGTCCGTCCCACGCTTTTATGGAATTTAAAGTGAAGGCGGTCAGCGACGATTCCTTCAATAAATGGGTGGATGCCATGAAAGCGCCTGCGGTGCTTCCGGAGGATCCGGCCACTGCCGAGGTCTTCAAGAAACAGTGCTTGACTTGCCATGCGGTCGGAGACCAAGGGGGGCCGAGCGGCCCGAACCTCACCGGCATAGGCGGCCGGGAAACGGTGGCAAGTATTTTGCTGAATGAGGAAGGCTCGGGGAAACCGGTTGACGGCAAGCCTGTAAAGGACAATCTCGTGGAATGGCTTCAGGATCCCCAAAAGGTGAAGCCCGGCAACAAAATGCCGCAGCCGAAAGAAGATTTGGGCCTGAGCGATGAGGAAATCGACGCGATTGCCCAGTATCTGGCCGATTACAAATTATCGTATTGATCTTTGGTGCCTCTGGCGGCATTGAGGTTATAGGAACTCTAAAGGGGGTACAAAACCTTGGCTCACGCTCACAGTGTCAAGCGGTACAAGGGTTTGATGGACTGGTTGACGACGGTCGACCACAAAAAGATCGCTATCCTGTATTTGATAGCGGGCGGTCTGTTCTTTGGCATCGGGGGGATTGAAGCGCTGCTGATCCGCGTTCAGTTGGCCAAACCGATGAATGATTTCGTAACAGCCCAGCAATTTAACGAATTGATTACGATGCACGGAACAACCATGATTTTCCTCGGCGTTATGCCGGTTATTTTTGCGCTGATGAACGCGGTCATTCCGCTGCAAATCGGAGCCCGCGACGTAGCGTTTCCGTTTCTGAACTCGCTCGGGTTCTGGACCTTCCTCTTCGGCGGTCTGCTGCTGAATCTGAGCTGGGTTATGGGCGGGGCGCCGGATGCCGGATGGACCTCTTACACGCCGCTATCCTCCACGGATTACAGTACGACGCACGGAGTCGATTTTTATACGATCGGCTTGCAGATCGCCGGGCTGGGTACGCTTATCGGGGGGATCAACTTCCTGGCCACGATCATTACGATGCGTGCGCCGGGGATGTCATTCATGCGGATGCCGATGTTTACCTGGACGACCTTCGTCACTTCGACGATGATTTTGTTCGCTTTCCCGGCGGTCACGGTAGGCCTGGTGCTTCTGTCTTTCGACCGGATTTTGGGCGCGAATTTCTTTGTACCGTCCATGGGCGGGAACCCGGTGCTCTGGCAGCATATCTTCTGGATCTTCGGGCACCCTGAAGTTTACATTTTGATTTTGCCGGCCTTCGGGATTATTTCCGAGGTGGTCAGCACCTTCTCCCGGAAGCGGTTGTTCGGTTACAGCTCGATGGTGTTCGCGACGATTCTGATCGCCTTCCTCGGCTTCATGGTGTGGGCGCACCACATGTTTACCACAGGGATGGGGCCGGTTGCCAACGCGCTGTTCTCGATTGCGACCATGCTGATCGCCGTTCCGACGGGGATCAAAATCTTCAACTGGCTGTTCACGATGTGGGGCGGTCAAATCCGCTTTACAACGGCCAACCTGTTCGCTTCCGGTTTTATTCCGACCTTTGTTATGGGCGGGGTTACCGGGGTTATGCTGGCCTCCGCTCCGGCGGATTACCAGTATCATGACACTTATTTTGTCGTAGCGCACTTCCACTATGTTATTGTCGGCGGTCTCGTGCTGGGGCTGTTCGCGGGGCTGCATTACTGGTGGCCGAAAATGTTCGGACGCGTGCTGAACGAAAAGCTCGGCAAGCTGGAATTTTGGACGTTTATTATCGGCTTCCATCTGACGTTCTTCGTGCAGCATTTTCTTGGACTCGTGGGGATGCAGCGCCGGGTATTTACGTACCTGCCGAACCAAGGCTTCGATCTGATGAACCTGATCAGTACGGTGGGCGCTTTTCTGATGGGCGTCGGCGTGATTATTTTCCTGATCAATGTGGCGATTTCGTTCAAACAGCCGAAGGGCGTGGAAGCCGACGTATGGGAAGACGGACGGACCCTGGAGTGGGCGATTCCTTCGCCGCCGCCGGAATACAACTTTAAGCAAACTCCGCTCGTGCGCGGGATCGACGCTTTCTGGAAAGAAAAGATGGCCGGGAACAAGGAGATGACGCCTGCCGAGCCGGTTGGGCCGATCCATATGCCTTCGCCGACGATTCTGCCGTTTGTCATGTCGGTCGGCCTGTTTATCGCTGGTCTTGGCTTTATGTTCACGAATGACGACTTTGGCAACGGCCTGCTGAATTTCCTGTTCAGCAACTATATCGTCACGGGAATCGGCCTGGCGATTACGCTGGGGTCCATGCTGCTTCGTTCGCTATTCGACGATCACGGCTGGCATATCGAACCGGATGAATTGAACGACAAGGGGGTAAAAGCATGACGACACCTCATGCACAGCAGGTATCGGGCGAACTTCCCCATGAACCGGAAAAGGCGACGCTGGAAGGCCGCAACAAAGTGCTTGGCTTCTGGCTTTTCCTTGGGGGCGAAGCGGTCCTGTTCGGAACCCTGTTCGCCACCTTCCTGACGCTGCGAAACCAGGTGGCCGATGGCCCGTCCGCCAGCGAGCTGTTCAGTTTGCCGATCACGGCGGCGGCGACGTTTATCCTTTTGGTCAGCAGTTTGACGAGCGTGTTCGCCATTCAGGCGATGCATCGGGGGAACCGCAAATCGTTGGCGAATTGGCTCGCGGTTACGGTTCTGCTCGGTCTGGCGTTCCTGGTGCTAGAAATTTACGAGTTTGCGGAATACATGATCCATGAAGACTACAGGATGACCACCAGCGCCTTCAGTTCGGCTTTCTATACGCTGGTCGGCTTCCATGGAGCGCACGTTTTGTTCGGGATCCTTTGGATTTCGATCCTGATCGGACAGCTGTTCAAAAAAGGATTGAACGTCGTTACAGCTCCGAAGGTTTATGTTGCCGCCATGTACTGGCATTTTATCGACGTCGTGTGGGTGTTTATTTTTACCGTAGTTTACCTGCTCGGAAAGGTGGTAGGTTAACATGACCAGTCACGATTCGAACGGAGAGGCGGTCAAGCACCGTCACCGCCATGAAGGGCCGCAGAAGCATATCGTCGCCTTCGTCTTCTCGATCATTCTGACGCTGATCGCGTTTGCGGCGGTGGCGGCCGGGGGCGTAAACACCGCCTTTACGGTGCTGCTTCTGCTGGTGATGGCTGTGCTGCAAGTTCTTGTTCAACTTGGCTACTGGATGCACATGAAGGATAAAGGCCATATGATTCCGATCGTATTTATGGCCGGCGGATTTTTCGTCGCCGGGACGGCGATCATAGCGGCGCTATACTGGATGTGGTGGTAAAATATAAAGAGGTCGGCTTGAATTCAAGCCGCCTCTTTCATGTTATTGACGGGTATTACGCGTTCACAAAATCGACAGAAAGACGAAGGCGGGAAGGGAGGGTTCAGCGTGCTGGGGTTAGAATATTTTAAATTTGCGGAAGTTTGGAGTCCCGTGTTTTTGGCGGTCATACTGCTCATTACGGCGGGGTACCTTGTGTTGACGGGACCGGTCAACGAGAAACGGGGACAACCCGCTGTAAGCGCAGGCCAAAGAAGTTTGTTTTTATTTGGAATCACCGTGCTGTATTTCGCCCAGGGCGGACCGATCGAACTGCTCGGCCACATGATGTTCAGCTTTCACATGGTCAGTATGGCGCTATCCTATCTTGTGGCTCCGCCGCTTTTGATGCTGGGCCTTCCCGCCTGGGTGTGGCGGTCGGCCGCGCCGTTCCTTGGCCGCGGTCCGCTGCGCCGGCTCCGGTTCCTGACGCATCCGGTGGTGGCGGCGGTGGTGTTCAACGGGCTGTTTTCCATCTACCATCTTCCGGTTGTTCACGACTATGTCATGCTTCATTTCGGTGTTCACCGCCTGTATTATCTTATTCTGTTCCTCGCTTCGGTGCTGATGTGGTGGACGCTGGTCAAACCGCTGCCAGAACAGGCGGGAGCGCACGGCTTGAAGAAGATGGGCTTCATCTTCCTTAACATGGTGCTGCTGACGCCGGCATGCGGTCTGATTATTTTTGCGCCGGAGCCGCTGTATGCGACCTACAGCGATCCCGAAGTATGGGCCAAAGCGATGGGGTATTGCGTGCCGGGAGATCCGGCCACGCTGCTTAGCCAATTCGGTGGGCCGGAATACTTCGGTTATCTCGAACCTCGGGTGGACCAGCAGGTTGGAGGCATACTAATGAAATTTTTTCAGGAGATCATCTTCGCCTCGATGCTCGCTTACGTATTCTTCCAATGGTACCGGCAGGAAAATCGGGAGGACAAGGAGGATGCCCGGGCGGAGGATTTCAAGCTGAATCGGGTTTAGAGATTGACGCGTGGACAGGAGGATTCTCATGGATTTGTTTACCTTGTTCCCTACGATCAGTACATCGTTTATCGTAATCAGCGCCGTGCTGGTGGCGATCGGTTGGAACCTGATCATCAAGGGGAAACGGGAAGCGCACAAGAAGACGATGATTGCCGCGGCCGTGGCCGCGTTGCTCTTCTTCATCATCTACATGTCGCGGACCGTATTTATCGGCAATACGTCTTGGGGCGGGCCGGATGATTTGAAGATCTACTACCAGATCTTCCTGATCTTCCACATCGTGCTGGCCACGGTGGCCGCCGTCTTCGGCATCACTACGCTCTTTCTGGGCTTCAAGGAGAAGTACGCGAAGCACCGGAAGTGGGGGCGTACGACTTCCGTGATCTGGTTTTTCACGGCGGTCACGGGTGTGGCGGTTTATGTCCTTCTGTATTTGTTGTATCCCGGCGGACATACGAAACCGGTGTGGGAAGTGATTTTTGGGCTGTAATGGAAATGATGACGGCGACCGCCGGAGCTCGATGGCTCCGGCGGTTTTTTTGCGCGGTTTTGTATGGGGGGGGCGAGGAGAGACAGAGAAACTTGTCGCCTCGGTGTGGCGAGTTGGATCCGGCGCGCCCCATTACCCTAACTGCCGTCGCATGAGCAGCCTTGCAAGAAAGGCAAAGATTAGGCTAACGGTCGCCACAGCCGTTATTTGCCTCGAAAACGCCGACTTCCCATTCTAACGGTCGCCACGGCGCTTATTTCGCATAAACAGGCTGTTAGGGCGAGAATCCAGGGGAAATAACGGCGCTCACGACCGCTAGAATTACGAAAGGGTTACTTTTCGTTAAATAGCGGCTGCTACGGCCGTTAGACTTCCCTCCGGCTGCCCTTTTTGACCGCTTGATCCCCACGAGTCCGAATCAGGCCGGAATAGCGCCCCAAAAGGCCGATAATGTGGCGGGCAGCACCATGTGTCGGGTTTGATGCAACGTCAGTGCTGCAGGCAGGAAGGATACAAACCTGAGTTGACGTCATTATGAGCACAGTATATACTGTGTATAAAGATATAAACAGTAAGCACAGTTAAGTTGGGAGGATCCGAATTGAAAACCTGGAAGGATGCCTGGTTTATTTTTAGGAAAGACCTGCGGGCAGACCGCCTGTATTTGATCTGGAACGTGATTTTTATGGTGTATTCCGGCGTGATGATCAGCTTTCTGTTCCAGTCCAGTGAAAAGGCCGAGGTGGAGAGGGTACTCACGCCGATGGCGGATTTTATGGCGTTGTTGCTCATCCCCATGATCGGCTTCTACTTTTCGCGGCGGTCCTTTAATTACTTAAAGGAGGATTCCTACACGCAGATGCTGCTATATTACAGAACCCTGCCGATTCCGGGCCGGACGATTATGAGAAGCCGCCTGATCCAGTTGGCAACGGCCGTGGTGTTTAATGGGGCAATATTCTTCGCGGCATTGTACACGATGCTTTATTTCATGGGTGAGGGGATCGGGTTCGTCCAATACATCTCCTTTGCGCTGACCTGGATGGGATATGCCCTGGCTATGAACGGTCCCTATATATTTTTGGAGTTTTTGACGAGAGGCCGCACCTATCTGTGGATGACTTTTGCCTTAATGTTCGCGGTGGGCGCTCTGGCCTTCATCATAGCCTGGTTTGACGGCAGCCTGCTTGATTTTACTTTACACCAATCCGGACGGTTCGGTTTGCTGTCTCCCGTGATGTGGGGATGTCTGGCGGGAGGCGCGATTCTTCTGATCTTGTTCAGCAGGATCACGCTGCGGCGATTGGGCGGGAGGGATCTGGCAAGATGATGAACTTCAATGGTCTGCCTGGAATCGGAGGTGAACCGGAAGGTGTGGATTCCTATTCAGATCAACGAAAATAGCGCCGAACCCCTGTATCACCAAATCGAGACTCAACTCAGGTCCCTGATCGTCAGCGGGCAAATTGAGGAAGGCACGCTGCTTCCGTCGATCCGCGAGTTCGCGGGCAGTTTAAACTGCAGTGTCATCACAGTGCGGAGGGTGTATCAGGATTTGGAGAACGAGGGGCTGCTTCGCACGAAGCAGGGGACTGGCACGTTTGTGGCCAGCGTCGGGGCCGGGGAGCGCGATGCCTACCGGAGGACCGTGGTCCAGGAAGCGGTGGAGGCGGCCGTGGATACCGGGATTTCGGTACAGTACAAGGAAGATGAGCTGAAGAACTTGTTTTTGCAAATTTTGAAAAAGAAGTACGGCGAAGCGAAAAGCAAGGGGGAACCGAAGTGACGGAGACTGCGGAACAAAAAATCGCTATCGAAATGAAAGGCGTGGTTAAAGAGGGGCGAAGAAAGCCGATCGGACCGCTAGATCTTCGCATTCCGAAGGGCTACGTGGTCGCCTTGGTCGGCCCTAACGGGTCCGGGAAGAGCACGATCATGAATCTCCTGCTGCAGACGATCCATCCCGACGCGGGGGAGATTGCCTGGTACGGGGGACCGGCCAATCAGATGCTGCCGCTGGCTTTAAAGCAGCGCATCGGGTATGTCCCCGAAAATCCGGCCCTGGAAGAGAATTTTCTGACGGCCCGGGATGCGGCGGAATTCCGCTCGCATTGGTATCCAACCTGGGATCAGAAACGGTTTGAGACCTTGGTGGACCGTTTTGAAATTCCTTGCGGGGAACGCTTAAACCGATTGTCCAAAGGAGAGCGGCGAAAATTCGAAATCGCGGCGGTGCTGGCGGCCAGGCCCAAGCTGCTGCTGCTGGATGAACCGTCCTCGGGTCTGGATCCCTTCGCCTGGAAAGATATGATCGAGCAGCTTCGCTCCTGCCTGGACGAGGAGGATGTCACGATTGTCATCTCCACCCATGTCGTGGAGGAAGTTAAGCGTCTCGCCGACTTTATCGTTCTGGTTCATCAGGGGCGGATACAGGGCATGGCCGAGAAAGATGCCTTGTTCAACACCTGGAAAGAGGTCTGGGTACGGGGAGCGGAGCCGGAGGAACTTGCCGAAGTACCGGGTGTCCTCAGCTGCGTCCCGGACGGACCTTCCGTTTTCCGCATCCTGGCTAGGAACGCCGCGGGGCTGGAAATGGAAGAAAGCGCAGGTACGATTCAAATTCTCAAAAGCCGGAGTCTGGAGCTCGATGATATTTTGGAATTGTGGATACAGGGGCATCCGCCCGAAGAACTCATCACATAAGAAAAGAGGGAGCACTGATGTCAAAACCATTGGTACTGGATAAGGTAGTCAAGCAATTCGGCAATAAAACCGCCGTGAGCGAAATTTCACTGCAAGTCGAGGAAGGGGAAATTTACGGTTTGCTCGGGGCTAACGGGGCCGGCAAAACGACGACCATGCGGATGGTACTGGGGCTGATTTATCCGGACGGGGGACGGATTTTATATAACGGCAAGCCTTACGGATCGGAGCTTCAGCATATGATGGGGTATTTGCCGGAAGAGCGCGGGTTGTACCCCAAGGTCAAGGTTAGCGACCAGATTATCTATCTGGCCCGCCTGCGGGGCATGTCCGCTTCCGAGGCCGACAAGAGTTTGAAATATTGGCTGGACCGGTTCGAGGTTCCGGAGTATTACGACAAGAAAATCGAGGAGCTGTCCAAAGGGAACCAGCAAAAGATGGGCTTCATCGCCGCCGTCGTCCACAAGCCGAAGATCGTCATTATGGACGAAGCTTTCAGCGGTCTGGACCCGGTTAACGTCGAACTGCTCAAAGCGACGGTCAAGGAGCTGCGGGACAGCGGAACCAGCATTCTTTTCTCGACGCACCGGATGGAGCATGTAGAGGAGCTGTGCCGCAACATCACGATCCTGCACCGCTCCAAAACCGTGCTTCAGGGCAGCTTGCGCGAGATCAAGAAACAATACCCGAGAGAGGAAATTCTGCTCCACACCACTTCGGAAGTCTCGGGACTGGAAGGGATCGCGGGGGTAACCGGGGTGGAACGGAAGGAACGGGGATACCTGATCCGCATTTCCGACGTGGGAGCGGCCAAAGCTGTCTTGCGCACGGCGATGGAACAGAGCGAAGTGGAGCATTTTGAAATCAAAGAACCGACTCTGAATCAAATATTCATTAAAGAAGTGGGTGAATCGCATGAATAAAATGACCACCGTTATCGGGTTTACGTTTCTTAATAAGGTCAAAGCCAAATCGTTTTTGATCACGACGCTGGTGTTGGCGCTGCTTGTGACCATCGGCATGAACGTGCCTTATTTTATCGCCAAATTTACGGGCGGGGATGACGCACCGGCGTCGATCGGGTTGGTTCGGAGCAGTCAGCCGGAAATCGTTCAATCGTTCAGGGCTTATCATGATAAACAGGAGTCTCCCGGCTTTACTTTAACGGAGTACGAGCAAGCGGACGAAGCGGTGCTGAAGAAGGATCTCGAAGACGAAAAAATTGACGGCTACCTCCAATTTGGCGAAAGTACCGCCGGGGAATTTCCGGGCGTAACCTATGTGTCCAAGAAAGACAGCATTCCCCAAGACATTCAAGCCTCCTTGCAGGCGGTGCTGCAAAGCGTCAAGGCCGAATATATCACCAAGGGGACGCTCAACGAGGAGCAAATCGCTTCATTGACGGCTCCGGTTCAGATCGAAGCGCAGAAGCAGGCGGCGCCGGGAGCGGCAGGAGCCGGGGAAGGAAAGACGGAAAAACCCGCACTTATTAATTATGTGATCGTGTACGTTTTGGTCATTCTCTTCTTTATGACGATTATGATGACGGGCAATATGATCGCCGCGGAAGTGACGGCGGAAAAGAGCTCGCGCATCATGGAAATTCTGATTACGAGCGTATCGCCGCTCGCGCAAATGTTCGGGAAGATCATTGGCATGTTCCTGATCGGGCTGTTCCAGATCTTCATTTTTGCGGCCGTGATTGCCATTAACGTAACGCTTCCGCACAACCGGCCGATCCTGTCCGAATTGAATCTGGATTTGTCCCAGATCAGCGTAGAAGTCATTGTGTTTGGCTTCATTCTGTACATTCTCGGGTATTTCCTGTACGCCACTTTGTTCGCGGCCATCGGATCGCTCGTAAGCCGTACGGAAGAGCTGGGGCAGGCGATCATGCCGATTACGATGCTGTCTCTCGCCGCTTTCTATATCGGGATTTTCAGCCTCTCCGCCCCTAATTCGACGTTGTTGAAGGTAAGCACGTATATTCCGTTTTTCTCGCCGGTTTCGATGATCGTCCGGATCGGTCTGGGGGACACGCCGATGTGGGAAATCCTCGCTTCGCTGGCCGTACTGCTTATCGCTATCTTCCTGTTCGGTTGGCTTTCCGCGAAAATTTACCGCACCGGCGTGCTGCTTTACGGCAAGCGGCCGACCCTTAAAGAATTGCAAAAGGCGATGCGGGCGTATAAAATTTAAAGAAGCCAGTGTAGATCCACTCCATCCGGGGTGGATTTAATCATTTCAAGCGGTAATAAAGCGATCGAGGGAGGGGAATTCCAATGAAAGAACACAAGCGCCTGTCCGAAACTCCGTATTACGCCGTTATCTTTTCGAGCAAAAGAACGGCCGGGGATCAAGGATATGCGGAAATGGACCAAAAGCTGGATGAGCTTGTGGTGAATCAGCCGGGCTATCTGGGAGCGGAAAGCGTCCGCAACGAGGCGGGGAAAGGCATTACCATTTCGTATTGGGCCAGCCTTGAAGACATCAAGAACTGGAAGCAAAACGAGCTGCACAAAACGGCGCAGCAGCAGGGGCGGGAGGTTTGGTACGAAAATTACACCGTCCGGATTTGCAAGGTGGAGAAGGAGTATTCGTTTGGCGAGATTTGATCCGGGCGGGTGAATAAGGGCCCTACGCGGCGCTATTTTGCCGAATTTTGCTGGGCGGTGTGGAATAGTGGCTTTTTAGGAGCTTATTTTTGGAAAAAGCAGGCAAAACCCTGATTTCGGGGTCCGCAACAGGGGAATAGGACCCTTTTGGGCCGCTATTATCCCTGCGGAACCAAATTGGGCCGAGATAGCGCCGCAAAACGCCGCTACTGTGGCGGCCAGGTTTGAAATTATAAAAATAGCGCATAATACGGATGATTTTAAGCCGAAGCCATGGCGATTAGGAGGTTGCAAGGCATGAATCATCTGATAGTGTACGCCCACCCCAACGAGGACAGCTTTAATCACAAAATCCTGCAAACGGCGGTGGATGCGCTGAATTCGGGCGGTCACGAGGTCGTAGTCCGCGATCTTTACAAAATGGGCTTCAACCCCGTATTATCCCTGGAGGATACAAAAGCTTTGAAGGAAGGAAACCTGCTGGAGGACATCCGAACGGAGCAAAACCACTTGACCGGGGCGGACGTCATTACTTTGATTTACCCGATTTGGTGGGCGGGTCTTCCCGCGATTCTTAAGGGATATATCGACCGGGTTTTCGCATACAAGTTTGCGTATACTTATAACGGTGAAGGTACTGTGGACAAGCTGTTAACGGGAAAAAAAGGGGTCATTATCAGCACCTACGGAACGTCTGAGGACTATTACGAAGCGATCGGCATGGAAGATGCGCTGAAGCAAACTTCCGGCGAGGGCATCTTTGACTTCTGCGGCATCGAAGTCGCGGAACAACTGCTGTTCGGCGGGGTCAACCAGTCCGTGACGGATCAGGAGCGCCGGGACATGCTCGAGCGGGTAAGAAGCCTGTTCAGTGCTTTCTAGAATTTCTCTTGGCAAAAGCTGCGGAAAACGCGGCTTTTTTCTTGCCGTAAAGCACTCAAACGGAAAGGCTTGTTCGATGGCGGGACTTATAGTACGATCTGACAAGAGGTGAATGAACATGAGCGAAAACCGCAAAGTCGGCGTGCTGTTCGTCTGTCTGGGGAATATTTGCCGTTCCCCGATGGCCGAGGCCGTCTTCCGGCATCTCGTCGCCGAGGAGAAACTTACGGAGCAATTTCTGATCGATTCCGCCGGAACCGGCAACTGGCATATCGGCAAGCCGCCGCATGAGGGGACTCGGGCAATCCTGGAACAGTACGGCATCTCGTATGAAGGGCTGCTGGCGCGGCAGGTCGGGTCGGACGATTTTACCCGGTTCGACTATATCGTCGCGATGGACAATCAGAATGAACGCGACCTGAAGGCTTTGGCCCGGCAGGCGGATGCCCGAATCGTCAAGCTGCTCGACCTGGTGCCCGATTCCACAGTGAAGGAAGTGCCGGACCCTTATTTTACCGGTAACTTTGAGGAAGTTTATGAAATGGTCGTAAAAGGATGCGGCGCCCTGCTGGAGAAGATCAAGCGGGAAGCGTTGTAACTGTCGTGATTGTAACTGCGAAGCCTGTCCCATGTATGGGGCGGGTTGTTTTTTGCCATCCTAGTGCCCCATCAACAACCTTGATAACATTGAATTCCTGCGTATCTGCATGTTTTTTTCTTGTATGGAACAAGAATTTCAAAATTCCTGCAAATCTGCAGGAATTTTCGACGAAACCGGCTCGTTTCTCTAAAACCGCTAGAAATGCCTGCAGATTTGCATCCTTTTTCGCATCCCCTCGTGAATGAGCCTAAATACCTGCAGATTTGCATCTTTTGGAGCCGGAAGGGTTGGAAAGTGCACATACGTTTGACATACGGGGAAGGCTTCACTATTATTATACCCATAGGGGTATATGCTTCCCCTGAAGATGGAGGGATTCCGATGGAAACTTATTCGGAAGATTTAAAACGGCGCCTGAAGCGGATCGAAGGTCAGGTTCGCGGCGTTCTCCGGCTGATGGACGAAGGCAAGTCCTGCAAGGAAGTCGTCAGCCAACTGTCCGCCGTGCGCAATGCCTCGGATAAAGCGATCGCCCAGATCGTGGCGGATCATCTGCAGCACTGCCTGCTGCAGGGTACCGACGGAATAAGCGCGGATCAACGCGTCAAGGAGGCCGTAGAGCTGCTGGTCAAGAGCCGCTAGACGGCGATGAAGATAAGGAGATGAGGATGAAGGATGAGTTTCCAAGCGAATAAGGAGATTACGGCCGATGAGCTGGCGAAGCGGCTGGAGCGTGGAGAGGATTTGAATATTGTGGACGTGCGCGAGCCCGTCGAATGGGAGGAAGCTCACATCCCGGGCTCCAAGCATATCCCGCTGGGGCAACTGCCGGAAAGATTCGAGGAACTGGACCGGGAGAAGGAATGGTTTATCGTCTGCCGCAGCGGAGGCCGCAGCGGACTTGCCTGTGAACTACTGGCGGAGAAGGGGTATGATGCGGTGAACATGACCGGCGGGCTTTTGGCCTGGCGAGGCGAGCTGGTTTAAGCGATGATGATTGTTATAGCGATCGTTTTCCTGGCCGTGGCCGGCTGGATGGTTCACCGTCTAAGGCCGGTGAAGGGGCTTGCATTTGTGGATGCCAGCCAGCTCCGCGAAACGGCGGCTCTAAAGGGGCCGGCCAAGCTGGTGGACATCCGTGATGCCGTTTATTACGAACAAGGCCATGTGCAGGGCGCGATTAATATTTCCCTTGGCCGGCTGCCGTTCGTCTGGAGTAAGGAATTGTCGCCGGAGGAGCCGGTCGTTCTTCTTTCCTGCAGCTTGCATCAGAGCAAACGGGCCGCCCGGATGCTGAAAAACCGCGGATTTTGCCAAATCTACGCGGTTCGCGGCAGATTTTGCGCCTGAATTTTTTCTACCGGTTTAAAGCACGGGTTCGCGATATGCGGGCCGGTGCTTTTTTTTCTATCCATAAATTATTCCGGGTTGAATGAAACTTTCTATCTCCGGGAGACGTTTTACTTGGAGAGTATGAAAACCAAGGAGTCAGGAGAAGAAAACTATGCAAACCATGCAGCCTTCATCGCTGCCTAGCCGGTCGTCCGTTCGGCGGGGAAAAGGCACGCCTACGCGAAAAAAGTCGAAAAAGAAGAAAAAAAGAGGCTTTTTCCGCTTTATCGGCAGATTGATTATAGTCATGATGTTTTTGGGTGCGGTCGCCGGGATCTGGCTGTTTTTTACGCCCTCGGGGAACAATGTCCGTTATTTGATGGCGGACACCTTGATCACGACGCAGCACCGCCATTGGGCCAAGTATATAATCGGACAAGCCGAACTGGATAAACGGGTGGCCGCTTATCAGGAGAAGTTTGAGCAGATGGGGGAGGAAAGAGATACCCATACCATCGATTTGCCTTCGGACAAGGACCAAACCGAGGCCAAGAAGCCGTTAATCGAGACAGAGGAAATTTCGGGCGACGGTTATCGCGGTTATGTGCTGACCGTCAACGATCCGACGAAAATTCGGCTGGGGGTTCCGGCCAAGCGGGGCCGAGGGGAGAAGGTATCCAGCATGGTCGACCGAACCGGGGCTCTCGCCGGCGTGAACGGCGGCGGTTTTGCCGATCCGAATTGGAAAGGGAACGGCTTCAAGCCGATCGGCGTCGTTATTTCACGAGGCAAACTGTATTACAACGGCATCGGCACCAAGGCATCGACTCAAATCGTGGGGATCGATAAGAAAGGAAAGATGATTGCCGGGAGATATACACTCAAGGAGCTTGATGAGCTGGGCATACAGGAGGCCGTAACGTTCCAGCCGCGGATTATCGTCAACGGCAAAGGACAGATCCGCAGCCAGAAGGATGGCTGGGGGATCGCCCCGCGGACCGCGATGGGGCAGAGGGAGGACGGTGCGATCCTCTTCGTCGTCATCGACGGCCGCCAGCCGGGATACAGTATCGGAGCGAGCCTCTATGATGTTCAGAATATCCTGCTGGAACGCGGCGCGGTCATTGCGGCCAATCTGGACGGTGGTTCCTCCACGGTACTGGTCTCGAAGGGCGGGGAGATTGTGAACAAGCCTTCGTCCCAACACGGGGAGCGCTACCTGCCGACGGCGTTCCTCGTATTCGATGATCCGGATCAGGTGGACATTCCGAACATTTGGGAAGGTCTGCGGCCGAAGGATATCGATCCGGGCAAAAAATAGCGTGTTGCGTTTCAAACGAAAAAAGCGCACTGTCCTCAAACCGTCTTTCGGGTGACATGAGGGCAGGGCGCCTTTTTTTATTCATTTGATGAATACGCCGCCGAACGGAATCGCCTCGCGCAGAAACCGTTTGACGATGCCGTCGTTATTGTCGAGGTCGCGCTCGAGCTCCCGACCTCCGCCGCCGGCCTGGATCAGCACCGTACCATGTCCGGTAATTTTCCACTGGTATTTCATATGTTGGCTGGCCAGATGGTTGCCGTATACGGACAGCTCCAGTTTGGCGTTCTCGGGGTAGGCGATGACACAGCCGGCCTCTACATATAGCGGCTCGTCCGGCAACAGCGGCAGTTCCAGAACCTGACCTTGCGTCAGGATGCCGATTTGCCCCTCGCCGGAAAATTTCATCTTAATGGCGTCGCGGGTAATCATCATATTCTTCATGCTTAGCATCCGCGTTTCCATACGGACGCCCTCCGTATAATAAAACAAATGCTTGAAGTCGTACAGCAGGTCGCTTCCGTCGGACAGTTTAATCGATTTCAGGGTTACGGAAGGGGGCATGGCGGCTACAAATTCGCAAGGACCGGCGAGATCGGCACGAATGAGCTTTCTCTTACGGTAGATGCCCTTCATGTTCATCAGCCGGTCCGTTCGGCTCCCGGCTTGCCCGCGAAACGCGATAATCTGCGCCGGATGCAGCACATGGAGCAATTCCCCCTCCCCAATCCTGAAGGTGACGGCTTGTCCGCCAAAGCCGGACGGGTCGCTTTCGTAATCCAGTTTCATCGTCATGTTCTCCTCGTCAGCCCAAAGTCAGGAACTTTATCTATTTACCGCCGCAGCAACAACCGGATGACCCGCAGCAAAATGAAATAACCGGCTAGCAGAGCGACCCCCGTCAAAATCAGGATGCGGGTCTTCCGGGCGCTGGCCTCACGTTTTTGTTGGGCTTCGGTCAAAGCCGTGACCGAGGCGGCCAATTCGCGGTTTTGTTCCATCAGGGCCTCGTTCTGTGCGCGGTAGGCTTCCAGGGTCGATTCCGCTTCCGCCAGCTTGTCCTGCGTCATTTCGTAGTTCGCCTTCAGTTCATTCACTTCCCCGGGAAGCTCGGATATTTCCTTGGCCCCTTTGTAAAAGTCGCTGAAAAAGCCGGCATGCGCGCGGGATTCCCCGGGCAGAAACGGGCCGAATATCAACGATACGCCGATCGGCAGGGCCAGTGCGGTCTTTTTTAAAACGGAGCGCAGTCGCATTCTTCTCCACCTCCGTAAATACAAGTTCTCCTTCAGTATTACGATCTCGCCCGTTAAAAAGTTTCCATACCTTTTATTTACACGCTTGAGTCGATACGTTAAGCATGAGCAAGAGACCCGTTCTCAAAGCGGAACGAGCCTCCCTAAAGCGGTCCGGCTACATGGTGTATCCCGGCCGACGCAAATACATGATCGCCACGGTCCGGGGACCGCAGTGGCAGGAAATCGCGCAGCCCCCTTCGATAATGGCCACGTCGCGGACATCGGTTCTCTCAAGCAAGGTTGTCTTGATGTAATCGGCAGCTTTTTCCGCAAGCGTTTGGGCCACGATGATGAGGTCCCGGTCGATCTTATGGATATTTTCCGCGAAATGGTGAACCATTCGCTCCACGGCTTTTTCGGTCTTGCCTCTATATTTATCGGCGGAAATGACAAGCCCTTCCTTAATGCGAAGGACGGGGCGGATCTTCAGCAGGCTTCCGATCATATGTTGCACGCTGGATACCCGGCCGCCCTTGTGAAGATAATCCAGGCTGTCGACGAGCACTTCGATCTCCACGCGGTCGCGGAGTTCCTCCAGCATGGCAGCAATATCCGGGGCGTTTGCTCCGGCTTGGGCAGCTTGGGCGGCTTTCAGCGCCAGGAGGGCGATTCCGCCCGACACATTCAGTGAATCCACAACGATGACGCGGCCTTCCGGCAGTTCCTCCGCGGCAATCAAAGCGTTTTGGCAGGTAGAAGAGAGCCGGGAAGACATGCTGAGGAATACAATCGTGTCGCCCTGCTCGATCCAGGGTGTGAAGGCCGCGATAAAATCGGCGGGAGACGGTGCCGACGTCCGGGGCAATTCCCCGGTTTCATCGACCCGCCGGTAAATATCGGTTGTGGTGATTTCGAGTTTGTCTTTGTAGGCCTTTTCACCGAACACGACATAGAGCGGAACGATCCCGATCCCGTACCGGGTCATCCAGGACTCGGGGATATCGGAGATGCTGTCCGCGAATATTTTCACTTGTGTCAACGCATTTCCTCCAATTGGTATTTATTTGATAAGAAGAATCATAGCTTTCTTTGATTATAGGGGGCCGGGATACATAAAGCAAAGAAGTTCACTTAGGTAATCTTTTGTATGGCCTCACTTCGACAAACGTCAGCTTTTGGTATAGGCGAAACGTTGCCGGTATTTGCGCGGAGACATTCCTTCAAAACGCGAAAAGCTCGCCGTAAAGTAGGCGGCCTGGTTGAAACCGACCTCCTCCGCGATCCGCTCGATCGGCAAATCGGTTTGCAGCAGAAGCAGCTTCGATTGGTCGACCCGCAGCCGCAGCAGATAAGCTGAAGGCGAGCAGCCGAATACTTTCTGCATACAGCGCGCGATATAAACGGGGTGAAAATTGATCGCTTCTCCCAGTTTCCGGGCGGAGAACGGATCGCGGAAATGCTCCCGCAAGTAAGAGGCGGCCCGCTCCGCGCATAGGGATTGCGGGGTGGGGTGCTCCGTTTCCAGCGAAGCGGACAATAGCAGAATGACCTCCTGAAACAGGGCCTGCTGCTTTAAGCGGACGCTCGACAGATGGATGTGACGGTTCATCGCCGTAAGCTCGCTGATGATTTCCGCCATTTTTTGCGGTTGCGCAAGCTTGATGAACTGCGGCAAGGCCATCGTGTAAGCGGTAGCCGTAAAGGGAGGCAGCGACAAGTACCCTTGCGGATCGCTTTCATGGCTTCGCCCGCGGTTGAGCCAGTACTCCTCTTCGTCCACGACCCGCCAGTCCCCGAGGATTTGAAAGTGGAGCCAATGGTGCAGGGATTCTGCCCGGCAGCCCTCGTAAGCGTAATGGTAGCTGTCCGGACGCAGGATCAAGGCATGCCCTTCGGTGACCTCGTATTCCCGTTCCTCCTCGCCGATATAGAGGCATCCCCGGACCGCGACGAGAAGGTCAAAGGCGCCGATATTTTTACGGCTGGGATGCTTGCCTCCCACAGGAAGAGCCGCCAACCCGCTGACGATATAGTGGGGCAACGGCGGTGCGGTAAACTCGATAATTGGCGGCATATCACACCTCCAGAATATTGATGATTCAGGTTTGAATATTGAAAGATTGAGTTGATTTTCTGATACATCGCTACAACTATACCATCTATAATGTGTTTCATGTTAAAAAGTTTGTGGTGACACCAAGAAACGTCCCCCATACAACAGGAGGTTTTAATAGTGAAGAAAAAAAAGGGGAGCGAGAAGAATAAATTCTCTTTGTGGCTTTTGGCTTGGCCGATATTTATCGAACAATTTCTGCAGTTTTTGCTCGGGTCGGTCGATACGTTGATGGTCAGCCGGATATCGGATCACGCGGTAGCGGTCGTCGGTTTCTCCAACCAGCTGTTTAACGCGCTGACGACGTTGTTTGCCACCGTGGCGAGCGGCGCCGGGATCGTTATCGCGCAAAAAATCGGCTCCCGCAAGGAAGAAGACGCGCGCACGGTAGGGATTATCGCGTTTAACGCGACCGGTGCGATCGGCCTGGCCCTCAGCATATTGTTGATCGCGGTTCCCCGGCCAATCGCCCGGGTTCTGCAATTGCCGGAGGAACTGCTGCCCTTGGCCGAGATTTACATTTCCATCGTCGGCGGCGGCATGATCTTGACGGCCTTGATGGCCGTACTGAGCACGGCGATCCGGAATACCGGCAACACCAAGGGGCCGATGGTGACGGCGATCGGGATGAACGTCATTCATATTGTAATGAACTACGGATTTATTTTCGGGGCAATCGGCTTCCCTCAATGGGGGCTGACCGGCGTAGCGATCTCCACGGTCATCAGCCGGCTGCTCGCCACTATCGTGCTGTTCGTGATTTTCCTGGGCGCTTTCCACCGGAAAATCGAGCGCAGGGACTTCGCCTTGTTCGATCGCAAGCTGTTCAAGGAAATTTTGGTCATCGGCTGGCCGCTCGGCGTCAACTCGGCGAGTTGGGTGTTCTCCCAATTGGCGATTTTCTCGTTCCTGGCGGTGCTGGGATCGACGGAATTGGCGGCCCGGACGTATATGAATACGCTGGAATCTTTCTGCTTCCTGCTGGGATTCTCGCTCGCGCTGGCCGCCCAGATTCAGATCGCCCATCTGTACGGCGCGGGCAAAACGAAGGAGGCTTATCATGCCGTTTTCAAAGTGCTGGCGATCGGATTGCCGCTCGTGATCGTCAATGCCTTTATCCTGGTGGTTTTCGGCCGCAATGTGCTGGAATTGTTTACGAAGGATCAGGACATTCTGGCGCTTTGCGGCGCGCTGCTGTGGCTGAATCTGCTGCTGCAGCCCGGCAAAATGGTCAACATGGCCATCGGCAACTCTCTGAATGCGGTGGGGGATACTCGCTATACCATGAACATTTCATTGATTTTCATGTGGATTGTTGCAACCGGCTGCTCCTATTTGCTCGGCGTTTCGCTCGGTTACGGCATCATCGCGATTTACTCCTGTATGATCGCCGATGAATATCTACGCGGTGTGCTCTCCTTTATTCGCTGGAGGGAACGCAAATTCCTGAGAATGAAGGAAGCGGATATGGAAAGGGTGCAGGGCGGTGATCCGGCGATTTGCGTGTAAAGTAGAGACAGCGGCAGTGTTGGAAACATATAAAAACGGCGAAAAGGCGCTCCGAATTCGGGGCGCCTTTTCACTGCAACGTCTTATTCCGCTTTCTCCGCCTGAACACGGTCCGGAAGCTGTTGTACATAACTGTCGGAGAGCCGGAGCAGTTCCAGCGCCCGGTTGTATTCCTTCTCCGTGGTGAGCGCCTGGCTCACGCCGTCTTCGGCGACCGGATATTGGGTGCCGTCGTTGTACCATACCCCCGGCATGAACAGGGCTTTATCGTTCAGGAATGAGCCGGACGGCAAGTAATACCGCTGCGGAAGCAGGTTGTAGGTTTGGTTCAATATATCCTGGCCAAAGTGGATATGCCGGTCCAGCGAAATCCCCATCAGGTTGGCTACCGTAGGAAGAATATCCGCCTGCCCGCCTACATTTTCGAACAGGTTCGGCGCGGAGACCCCGGGTGCCGAAATGATGAGCGGAATGTTAATCATATCGATATAGCCGTAGTCCCGGCCGTAGATCTCATGCATCAGCTCAAGTCCATGTTTATCGAGCGAGTGCATCGGCAGGCCCAGATGATCGCCGTAAATGACGACGACGCTGTTGTCCCAGATGCCCCTCCGCTTCAGGTCTTCGATAAATTGACCCAGGGCGTAGTCCGCGTAATTTTGCGAGCGAAGGTAATCGCCGACCATGTTGTCCCGATAACGTTCAGGAAGCGTAATCCGGTCCTTCTCGTGCGGCATGGTGAACGGATGATGCGCCGTCATGGAAATGACCTGGGTGTAGAACGGCTTGCCTGCCTGCCGCATTTTGTCCAGTTCTTCCGTCGTTTTCTTGTAAAGCACTTCATCGGACGGACCAAAGAAGACGGTATCTTCCTGGCCGAAAAACTCCTGATCATAGTAACGGTCGAAGCCGATCGCCTTATACAACTCGCCGCGGTTCCAGAAATCCACCACATTCGTGTGGAACGTAGCGGTATCGTATCCGGCCGATTTCATCAGCTTCGGCAGGCTGGGCAGCTCCTTGTCCGGATAATTTTGGGTGGCCGCCTCATTATAAGGAATATAGAAGGATGTGTTGACGACAAACTCGGCGTCCGAGGTGTTCCCTTGGCCCACCATCTGGTAAAAATGCTTGAAGTACATATTTTCCTTGGCCAGCTTGTTCATGACCGGCGTGATTTCCTGGCCGTCAATCTTCAGATCGATCAGGAAATTCTGAAAAGATTCCAACTGGATAATGATCAGGTTCTTTCCTTTGGTCTGTCCGAAGTATTTCGGATGCGCCGGCGGGGTAATTCCCTTCAATTGATCGATTTTCGTTTGGTTGATCTGGTTTTTGTCGACCAGTTCTTCCTTCTTGCTGCCGGAAAAAATCACGTAAGTTTCGTAATTGAGAATCCCCATTTTTTCCGCCTGCTTGATTTCATTCATGCTCGCCCGGTTTGGCCAGACATTGAAGATACAAAGCGCGATCGAAACTCCGAACACCGTGGCGATGATGCCGGTCCGCAAGCTCTTCAGGTTAAAGAAGGCTTTCAGTTTCTCGGCCTTCTTCTTGCGGAACAACCAGACTCCGATCACGACAATGTCGAGAAAGATCAGCAGGTAGTACGGAGCTAGCAGGGAAAATACGCTGTTGCTGACCGCCGTGACCTGCTTCACCTGCCGGAGCGCGTGATAGGTCACCATTACGCCGTAATATTTATGGTACATGATCGCGGCGAAGAAGATCCCCGTGACGATCAAGTTGACGGTAAGATAAACGACGATCTTGCGTTTGGACGAGAACCATTCGATAAGACAGAACAGGGCCCAAATGAACGGAAGTTCCTTGAGCAGAGGTTCCCAGGGCGGCATCTCCTCAAAGATGGCAATCCAGGCGAGATAAGTTTTAAGTATCAAAATGAAGGTGAAAAAGACGAACGGCTTAATATTGCCCAGCCTGATACGATTTAAAGCAGGCACGGTATGATCCATCCTTTCGTTGCGATTAAATCAAGAGAAAGTTTAAACTGCCTTTACATTTTAAATACCCTTAATATAATACATGAAAAGAGTTGCGGAACAAAATAATTCAATTCACACTTTTAACAAGATATCCCAAGTGGATGCAGCGATACGAGCCTTACAACAACGCTTTGTTGACACTTGACTTACTTTTTTGGTAAATTGAAGTCATCCGCAAAGCGTAGGAGAGATTTTGATGTCGGTGAAGGTTCTTAACTAATCAATTTCATAGCGACCGGAAGAAATGCAGGTTTGGTTCATTGTGTTTTTTGAAGCACAGGGAACCCTTGATTTTCTGCGCCTCTTTTCGGTCTGTGAATTTAGTTAAGAACACACGAACACAAATCATTCAGCGCTTTGACCGCTGTCTGTTTCTTCGGATTTTCAATCCCGAAGCCGTGCTGTTTCCAGCATGGCTTTTTTTGCGGCCGTAAAATCCGATTAAGAACAAGACATTTGCATTTGCGGATAAAAAAGGGCAATGGATGGCATTTTCGTGCTGTCCATTGCCCTTTTTCTGTATTCACCCATCACCATTCATTTGCAGGAGGGATCCATAGGTCATGGAGAATTTTACGTTAAATATGTTGGAATACGAAAGCATGAAGCAGGATTTGGCGGCGTTCGCCGTATCTTATGAGGGGCGGGCCCGCATCGCCCGGCTGGCTCCGATGGAAGAGCTCAGGCCAATCGAACGCGCGATAGCCGAAACGGCCGAGGCGCTGGAACTGATCGGCCGAGGCTCAAGCGTTCCGCTGCCGTCCCTGGAAGGCATCGAGCTCGTCGCTTCCCTGCTCGGAACAGGGTATTTGTTCACGGAGCAGGATCTGATGGCGGTGCAAACCTTCCTGCATAGCTGCGGGCAGTTGAAGAAGTATATCGAATCCAAGGGCGACGCCGCCTGGCAGATTGGTATTTATGCCGCATCGCTGCGGGATTTGCCCGCGCTACGTCAGGAAATTATGCGCTGCATCCGTCACGGAGTCATTACGAATGAGGCGAGCCGCGATCTGGAGAGAATTCGCCGGAAAATCGACATGCTTAAAGAGAAAATAAACAAGAAGATGCAATCCGTCATGTCCCGCCACGCGGCGATTTTACAGGAGAGCATCGTCAGCGTGCGCGGAGGGCGCTATGTCATACCGGTGAAAAAGGAATTTTACAGGCAGGTCAAAGGCCGGATGCTGGATCAATCGACCAGCGGGCAGACGGTGTTTATTGAACCGGATGAAATCTCGGCTTTGCAGGGGGAGCTGGAGCTGCTGCAGGGCGAGGAAGCCCGGGAGGAAGCGAAGATCCTCGGTTACTTGACCGATTTGGTGGAAAAAGAGGCCGAAAGCATCACAGGGAATATCGATATCACCGGCATGTATGATTTTATCTTCGCCAAGGCGAAATACGCCGCTTCGATAGACGCCGCAGCCGTGCGCGTAAATGACGATGGCAGAACGGTATTGCGCGGGGCGAAGCACCCGAAGCTGCTCAGCAGCATGGTGCCGCTGGATTTGGAGATCGGCGCGGATTATAAAACCTTGATCATCACCGGACCGAACACCGGGGGAAAAACGGTGGTGCTCAAAACCTTCGGCTTGCTGTCCTTGATGGTGCAATCCGGATTGCTGGTTCCTGTAGCCCCCGGGAGCCAGTTTGCCGTATACCGCGGCATCATGGCGGTGATCGGGGACGGTCAGAACCTGGAGCAATCGCTCAGCACCTTCTCGGCGCAAATTCAAAGCCTGGTTGCGATGCTGAAAGCCGCCGGCCCGTCGTCGCTGCTGCTGATCGACGAACTGGCGGCAGGAACGGACCCGGGGGAAGGAATCGCATTGTCGATCGCGATCCTGGAGGAGTTCAGCCGAAAAAAAGCGACCGTCCTGGTAACGACGCACTTCAATGAGCTGAAGACTTTTGCCTCCCGGGCCGAGGGCTTTGAGAATGCGCGGATGGAATTCGACCCGGACACCCTGCGCCCGCTGTATAAGCTGACCATCGGCCGGGCCGGACAGAGCTACGCCATCGAAATCGCCAGAAAATTGGGGATTACGCCGGACATTATCGCCAGATCGCAGCATATCGTCAGCCGCCAGATCGGGGACGGGGGCAAAGTGTCGTTGTGGGATGAGATCGTGCCGGCAAGGGCCGGTTCCGAGGGAACTCGGATCTCCGGCCAGCCGCTGCAGCCGCATACAGGAGCGGCGCCCGAATTGGGGAGCGGGGCGGCGCGAACAGAGGCGAAAGGGCAACCTGAGGCAAGAACGAGGCCAGGGGAGGGACCGCGGCCACAGGAGGAGCGGGGAGCTTCCAGCCGAAGTGATGAACCCGGTACCTCCGTCAAAGATAGTGCGGCCGGGAGCACTGATCGGGAAGAGCAGGAAGACGAGGTAAAGCTGGCTCCTCACCGGTTTGAAGTCGGGGATGCCGTCTACGTGACGGCCCTCGGAAAAATCGGCATCGTCAGCGAGCCCGAGGACTCGCGCGGGATTGTCGGTGTCCTGATCCAAAAGCAGCGCATCAAGGTGAACCGGAAGCGGCTGAAACCTTATCTTAAAAAGGATCAGTTGTATCCCGAGGATTACGATCTTGACATCGTGCTGGATACGAAGGAAAACCGCAAAAAACGCAAGCTGATGTCCAAACGGCACGTCGAGGGCTTGGAGATTATCCGCAAGCCTGACGAAACCTACTAGTCCCCATCAGACATCCAAATCCGTTTAAGCCCACGGCTATCAAGGTGCCGGGCGCACTATCAACTCCAACTCCAAAAGATGCAAATCTGCAGGTATTTCTGGCGATTTTAGAGAATCGAGCCTATTTCGTCGAAAATTCCTGCAGAATTGCAGGAATCTTGAAATTTTTGTTCCGAACAGGAAAAAAACTTGCAGATATGCAGGAATTCTATGTTAATCAAGGCTGACTGACGGGGCACTAGAAGGCGGATGCCGGAGCAAAAAAAGCCCAACGACCGGGAAGCCCGGCTCGATTGGGCTTTTTTACATTGGAACAAGGCAACTTAAACCAGGGATAACGGGAGCACAAGGCCTTCTTTCAGGACGTCCACAAAGCGTTCCAGGAAAGCTTGGTCCTGCTCGTCAAACCGCCCTTTGAGCGGACTATCGATATCGAGGACCCCGAGAAGTTCTCCGTCCTTGACGATCGGAACGACGATCTCGCTGTTGGAAGCCGCGTCGCAGGCAATATGTCCGGGAAAAGCATGAACATCTTCAATACGCAGGGTCTCCCGGCGCTCCGCACTCGTTCCGCATACGCCCTTGCCGAGCGGAATGCGGATGCAGGCGGGCAGCCCTTGAAACGGGCCGAGCACGAGCTCCCGTCCGTCAAACAGGTAGAAGCCTACCCAATTAATATCCCGCAAAAAGATATGGAGCAGAGCCGAAGCATTGGCCAAATTGGCGGCTGCGCTGCGCTCCCCCGCAATAAGCGCTTGAAGCTGGGACAGAACCGCCCGCCGCTGCTCTTCGCGGGTACCTGTCAGTTGGTCGGCTTGAAACATGTATGGAACCCCTCCTTTGCATATAGTCCCTATTATACCTGATTCCCCGTTGTTTCCGCGCAGTTTTGCGGGGGTATATAAAAATTGAACGATTTAACGCCGGAAAGGGGAGTTCTTACCATGCGCGCCGACGTGCAGAATTTGTTCATACGCATACAGATGCTCCATGAAGCCACACAGGGAGACCTTACGGTCAACGAGACGCTTACGCAGCTGGAAACACAGGGGTACAGGGTGGGAGAACGCGAAGTGAAGCAGGAGCTGGACCGCCTGACGGAAGACAACTTTCTGACCGCCCACAATGATTTGTATTCCATCACCGGCTCAGGTAGGGATGAGATAAAGGAAATACGTACGGTGCTCAAGCACCTGTGCGATGCGGTTCATCGGACGGAAAGCAAGGCGAGAGCCGATTCCGCCTGAGCAGTCAAGAACCGTCCGGACCTAATCCGGGCGGTTCTTTTGATGTGTCCGCGAAAATAAGGGCTTTTGGATGCGGTGTTTTAAGCCTGAATAATCTGACAAAGTATGATAAAATTTTTCAAAATTTTGAAAAAAATGTTTTTGGCATCATAGGCTACAATGACGGGAAGAAGCCAAAGAAGGTGAACTTATGCCCACCCCCTCCTCGAACGGCTCCAACCCAAACTTGCGCCGCCCAAGAGTCAGCGCTGAATTGCTGGACAAGATCGAGCATCTGCGCGCCGAATTGATGCATGTCGCCGATCAGACAAATTTCAGCAGTGAAGCCGTCGTGGAACTTAGCCAGCGTCTGGACCACTACATTGTGCTGGCCCAGACGCAGATGCTGGGGAGAATAAACGATCCGGGCATCCCTCAGGAATAGGCTGCCGATTGCCGGGATTCCTCCACCTGGGAAGCCGCCGCCGGGTGGACTTCCTCCCCCAGGGCGTCCTGGATCAAGGCATGCACCTCTTCGGCATACCGGACCGGATTCACGCCGTAAGCATTGGCATGGACGGCTCCCTCGACGAGCAGCAGCCGCTTGGGCTCAGGCTTGCGCTCATATAATTCCTCGCTCATGTAGGTCGGCACATAGTTGTCGCGGGTACCATGCACGAACAAGACCGGAATCCGGCTGTGCTCCACTGCTTTCAGCGGGCTAACCTGCTCCATGCGAAATCCGGCGACGCGCTCCATCCGTCTGTTGACCAGACGTAAAAGCGGGAAGGCCGGAAGTTTGTTCAGCACGCTCACTTGATGGCGCATCAACCGGGTCAGATCGGAATAGGGACAGTCGGCGACCACGAATTTTACATGCGGATCCGCAATGGCCAGATACTCCAGCACGGTTCCCCCGCCCAGCGATTGCCCGTGCATACCGATGACGCAATCGTCCCCATATTGCTCGAGAAGCCAGTTGACCCAGCATTCCACATCGTATTTTTCATAATAACCGTAGGTGGTGTATTGGCCTTGGCTGTTTCCGTGCCTGCGCTGGTCGATCAGCAGCAGGTTGAACCCCTCCTGTTCAAACATGTCGATATATTGGGTGGAGACATGCAGTGAAACGGTATACCCGTGGATGATAATCACCCAATTGTTTACGCCGGGATGGGGCTCCAGGATGAAGCCGCTCAATTTTAAGCCGTCTTTCGATTTGATGAAAACGTCTTTTTTCTCGAGTAGATTGAAACGGTCCCGGGTAAACACGCCCGAGGCTTCCAGGTAATCGAAAATGCCCTCGAACGTTTGGAGTTTCATTTGGGTAATCTGCCGGAAAGCAAACCGCGTAATGCCGCTAACCGCCAGCAGCAGAAGCAGTACCGCAAGGATCAGAATCGAGTACATCATAAGAAGAGGCGACCTCCTATCCCATTCCGTCTATTTTTGTGCTGCCGCAATATAGGTCTTTTGTAAATAGTATCACCGAAAGTATGCGAAGAAAATCGCGGAAACTGTATTTTTTATGTGAAAAGGGCTTGGAATTACAAATTTTGACGTTGGCGGGTTGGGTATGGTTAGATAGGATTGGACTATAGGGATTAGGGTTAAATGAATATTCAGTATTCGGGAAGTGAGGGAATTCAGCATGTATAAGTGCGGCGGTAAAATACCGGTGCTGGAGAGCGAAAGGTTGCGACTAAGGAGGATGGAGCGGGAGGATAGCCCGGCATTGCACAAGTTTTGGAGTGACCCCGAGGTGGTCCGGTATATGAATATTCCCCCGTTTGCCTCGATCGAAGACACCTACCAGATGATCCAACTGTTGAACGGTCTTGCCGAGAGCGAGGATGCGATGCGCTGGGCGATCGAATTGAAGGAGGACGGGCGGGTCATCGGAAGCTGCGGGTTTAATTCCTGGGAGCTGGCGGGGGCCTATCGCGGGGAAATCGGCTACGACTTGGGCAAAGAATACTGGGGCAGCGGCTACATGTCCGAAACCCTGCGCACAGTCATCCGGTACGGCTACGAAACGATGGGACTGAACCGGATTGAAGGGCTGGTAGATCCGCGGAACGAAGCTTCGCGCAAGCTGCTTGGCGCGCTGGGCTTTCAGGAGGAAGGGCTGCTGCGCGAGTATCAGAAGACCGAGGAAGGCTTCGTCGACCTGATCATGTTCTCATTGCTGGAAAAAGATTACGACCGCATTCAGGGAGCAGGGGGCGCATAGGGATGATCGCAACGGCCAAAGAATACCCGCTTCAGCGCTTGGACCCGCTCAGCAAGCTGGTTTCCTTGTTCTCCATCGCCATTTTGGCCATGCATTGGGACAGGCCGCTCCCGTTAATCATCATGCTGCCGGTACTACTGGCGGCCGGCCGTTATGGCGCGGGAATGACCTGGCGGCGCCTCGCCAAACGGATGGCCTATATCGCCGCGTTCGGCTTGCCGTTGCTGCTGCTCACGGCGTTGGCGGCCCCTCCGGAAGGGACGGCCTTCGAACTGGGACCGATCCGTTTATACGAGGGTCCTGTTGCTTACGCCGGGGCCATTACGCTGCGGATGTTTTGCCTGTTTCTGTCTTCCCTGATTTACATTGAGTCGACCGATCCGCAGGATTTCGTGGTGATGATGACGACCCGGCTGAAGCTGCCGTACCGCTTTGCCTTTGGGGTCTCGATGGCGCTGACCTTCCTGCCGATGCTGGAGGCGGAGGGCAGAAGCGCGGCGGAGGCTCGCAAGATCCGGTACGGAAGGAGGCCGCGGGGATTTGGGGAGCGTCTGGAGGTTTGGCGCGGCAATGTGACCGCGGTTTTCGCCGGAGCGGTCCGCAGAATCGAGCAGACGGCCGGCTCCATGGAGGCGAAGGGCTTTGGGGCGTATCGCAACCGGACTTTTTTGCGGGAGGCCCGCGTATCGGCAGGAGGATATGCGGTCATGTTGCTGAGCGTGACTAGCATGGCGCTGCTGATGTGGACCTCCTGAGAAGAACCTAAAAGGGCCTTGACGAATTCTAATTGTCAACCTATATTCTAACAATAGGGTTGACAATTAGAATGGAGAGGAAGGAACTGGAATGAAAGAGGCTGAAAAAAAAGAAGGTGTCCGCTGGTTTGCGTTCACTACGCTGGATATCGTGCTGATGGCGATGCTGGCCGCGGCCAACGCCGTGTTAACGGTTTACATATCGCCGGTGAATCAGGCGCTGAACGGGATCGGGGGGCCGATCGCAACCTCGACGATTACAGGTCTGTACATGGTCTACGGGCTTCTCGCCTGTTACATCATTCGTAAACCCGGGACGGCGGTGATTACTTTCGGGATCGGAGCGGCGGTGCAGGCGTTTATGGGGACGGCTTACGGGATCGCCTCGTGTTTTGTGGCGGCCGGCTGTTATATGGTCGTAGCGGAAACGATCTTTGCGGTTTTTCGGTACCGGAAGTGGAATCTCCCGGTCATGCTGCTGGTTGGAGGGGCGATGGTGCCGATCTGGTTTTTCTTTGCGGCCCGGATGTTCGGCTATATGAAATGGGGCACGGATATTCTTCTTATCGCGCTCGTCGTGCGGATCCTTAGCGGTATGATCCTGTGCGGTCTGCTGTCCAAACTTCTGGGTGACACCCTCGCCCGCAGCGGTCTGCTGCGCAGGTTTGCGGTACAGCGGGGAGCGGAAGGTTAAATGAACTCCGCAACCGCCATCTTGCTAGAGAACGTGACCTATGCCTATGAGCGCGGGTCACGGCGGATTATCGACGGCCTTTCCCTGACGGTCGAAGCGGGGGAATGGATCACGGTCAGCGGGGCGAGCGGCAGCGGCAAGTCAGCCTTGGCCGGCCTGCTGAGCGGATATTTGCCGCGGTCCGGCGGCGGCTATCGGGAAGGCCGGGTCGAGGTCAACGGGGTGGACCCGGCAACGGCGGCAATCGCGGACTTAGCGAGCCGGATCGGCCTGGTGTTCCAGGACCCGGATGCGCAGCTTGTCCAAGGCCTGGTCGAGGACGAAGCGGCCTTCGGCCCGGAAAATCTGTGTCTGCCTCCCGACGTGATCCGGTGGCGGGTGGACGAAGCCCTGCGTGACGTGGAGCTGCTGGAGCGCCGCCGGGACAAGGTGCATGAGCTGTCCGGCGGAGGGCGCCAGCGCGCGGCGATCGCGTCCGTGCTGGCGCTTGCGCCGCCGATCCTCGTGCTGGACGAGGCGGCGGCGAATCTGGACGCCGGGGTGCGGCGGCGTCTGCTGGCGCTGCTGCGCCGCCTTCACCAGGAGGGCCGGACCCTGGTGACGGTGACGGGGCGGCTCGACGAGCTCGCCCTGGCCGCGCCGCGGCTGGTTGTGCTCGATGCCGGGCGCGTCGCGCTCGACGGGCCGGCCGCGCCGCTGCTGCGCGAGCACCGGGGGCGGCTCGCGGAGCTGGGCCTGCTGCCGGCGGAGACGCGGGTCTCCGCGGCGGCCGCGCCCGGCGGCGGGCCCGATGCCGCGGCCTTGCACGCGGCATGTGCAGCCGGCGGCCCGCCGCTGCTCGAGATCCGCGGCCTTTCCTTCGCCTATGGCGAAGGAAAAAGGGCCGCCCGGCGGCGGCGCGGCGCTCTCCCTGCAGGGCCTTGCGTCCTGCGGGACATTTCAATGCGGATATGCCCGGGGGAATGGCATATCCTGCGGGGGAAGAACGGGTCCGGCAAGACCACGTTATCCCGGATTATTCTGGGACTGCTCCCGGCTCCCGCCGGAGCCGTCTTTTGGCAAGGGCGGGATGCTTCCCGCTTGTCCGTCTACGATCTGGCCGCCGAAATCGGCTATGTGTTCCAGCATCCGGAGCAGCAGTTCGTCGCCGCGACGGTGCTGGACGAGCTGCTGTACGGACCGCGCCGCGCGCTAAGGCTCCGGACGAAGGAGCCTACGCCCGAGCCGCTCCTGCGGCAGGCGGCCAAGCTGCTGCGGCAGGTCGGCCTTGAAGGCCGGGAAAGCGAGTCGCCGTATGTGCTGAGCGGCGGGGAGAAGCGCCTGCTCAGCGCGGCCGCGGGGTTGATGTCCGGCAAGCGGCTGATCGTTCTGGACGAGCCGACGGCAGGGACCGATTACGCCGGGGCCCGGCTGCTTTCGCGTTTGTGCAGGGAGGCGGTGGCCCAGGGAACGGCGATTTTGATGATCACCCATGAGCCGGAGTTTTTTGCCGGGGAACCGACCTGCATTTGGACGATGGAGCAGGGGCGTTTGCGGGAATATTAATGAAGCGGGCGGCAGAACCGGAGCGTTTGTCCGGGACATGCTGCCTTTCTTTTTATTAAGGCTTCCTTTATAATAGTACTCTTGTGAAAACCCGAACGGGAGAGAAAGGAAGTTTTGTTGTGGTTACCGACTTAAAAAGAAAGTATATTTTGATCGGATTGCTGCTGTCCACGTTTTTGGCCGCGATCGAAGGGACGGTCATCGGCCCGGCCGGCCCCCGGATCGTCGGCGATCTGGGCGGGGTCGAACTGCTCAGTTGGGTATTTACCGCTTACCTGCTGACGATGGCCGTATCGACGCCGATCTTCGGCAAAATCAGCGACCTGTACGGACGAAAACCGGTATTTGTGATCGGATCGGTGCTGTTTTTGCTGGGTTCCGTGCTGTCCGGCATTTCCCAAAGCATGGAGCAGCTGATTTTTTACCGGGCGATCCAGGGGATCGGGGCCGGCGCTTTGACGCCGGTGACCTTTACGATTATCGGCGATATTTACTCGATGGAAGAGCGGGCCAAGGTGCAGGGCTGGATTAGCTCGGTGTGGGGCATCTCGTCGCTCGTCGGGCCGCTCCTGGGCGGTTATTTCGTCGATTCCCTGAATTGGCGCTGGGTGTTCGGATTTAATGTTCCGTTCGGTCTGGTGTCTGTAATTTTTATCATTAAATATTTGAAGGAACAGCGGGAGCCGCGCAAAGTCAAAATCGACTATGCGGGCGCGCTTACGTTTACGGTCGGGGTCACGGCGCTCTTGTTCAGCCTGGCCACGGGCGGCCAGCAATTTGCCTGGAACTCGCCGCTTCTGATCGGACTGCTGGTCGTGGCGGGGATTTCGCTGATTCTCTTTTTCATCATTGAAAAACGCGCTGAAGAGCCGCTAGTTCCTTTAAAGCTGTTTCGGATCCGGGATATTGCCTATTCCAATGTAGCGAGCTTTCTGGCCAGCGCTCTGCTGATCGGGTTGACCTCTTACCTGCCTTTGTGGGTACAGGGGGTTCTCGGGGAAAACGCCACGATCTCGGGGCTGGTGCTGGCGCCGATGTCGATCAGCTGGATGTTGGGTTCCGTGCTCGGCTCCCGTTGGATCATCAGCCGGGGCTCGCGGATGACCTCGTTGATCGGCATGTTCATTATCGCCCTGGGGGCCGTAGGGATGGCTTTGATCCACGACAACACGCCGATTTACGTCATGTTGATATTCAACGCACTGTATGGGCTCGGCTTCGGATTCTCGTTTTCCGTATTTACCATTATTGCGCAATCATCCGTCAACTACGATCTGCGGGGAGCCTCCAATGCGCTCAACTCGTTCGTTCGCTCGATCGGCCAGACGATCGCCGTTACGGTGTTCGGAACGCTGATCAACCTCGGCATCGTGGCGAGAACTTCAGGCGGGACGGCCTCGGGGATCCCGGTGAGCCAGGAGGACATCAACAACCTGCTGTCGCCGGAAAAAGTTCATCTGCTGCCCAAAGATCTGTGGAGCGAGCTGAAGCATGTTCTTGGCGGGAGCTTGCATGTGCTTTTCATCATCATGGCCATCATCGCCGTGTTCGGCGTGGTCTCGACCCTCGGATTGCGGAGCAAAGCGCCGGAACCCGAAGAGGTATAAAACCCTGCCCTCCTCCGCACCATAACGGGAAAGGGGAGGTGTTAGCATGAATGAGGAATTGACCCTGGACCAAAGCTCGCTTGTCCATGCCTGGCGGCGGCAACTGCCGGAATATTTGAACCCGGGAGATTCGGCCCGGGTGGAGGCGGACCTCGGGAACCCGCAAGGGCTGCGGATTCATATCGATGCGGCGGGACGGCAGTTTTACTCTTTTGATTTTGAATGTTCTTACATGGACCAACGTGAGGTCCGCGTGGAATTGGTCGATGTGGAGAAGGACGGGCAGACCGTCAATGAGCGGAACGAAAAAATCCAGGAGATGACTTCGGACTATGTCCGTCATCTTCATGAATGTGCGCAAGCTCTCCAACGGCTCACCAAATCGACATAGGAAAGCGAGGACAGCCGAATGACGCGTGTCAAAGGATCCGCCGACAAGAATTTGAGCAATGTCGTTCAGGATTTGGACCGCTCCCCGGTCAACAGCCAGGAAGCGCAGCAGATGCAGCAGGATATTAACGACCAGAAGCATGCGGATGCCCGCCATCATCACAAGGCCAAAGATATGGATCCTACTCACTAAGCGGATATCGGATTACAACACAGGCTGCCCCAAGGGGCGGCCTGTTTTTTGTCCGCAGCTGCACTATATAAGATGAACTATTGATTTGCATGTAAGGCAGCCGTGTGAAATGTTCTTCCGATCGCTGTTGCTCCCAGATTTCTTAATTAAATTTATTAAGGTAGAAATCCAGTCACAAAGGCAAGCGCTACGCTTCTCCAGAATCATTTCACACTCTTGCCGATTGCTAATTCTTTAGTTCAACTTATATAGCGTTGTATTAAGCAATTTAATCAGAAGCAAGTTTGTCAGCGGCCAGCTCCTCTTTAAAAGTAGGGCAAGTGAATAAGGGCCTTAAACGGCGCAGCTGTGAATTCCTGCAAAACTGCAGGCTTTTTCGCCGGATAAGGCCGATAGTTAAAAATTCCTGCAAAACTGCAGGTTTTTATTCCTAAAATCCCCTTACCCCCTGAATCCGAGAAAATTCCTGCACTTTCGCATCTTTTTTAAATCATGTCCCTCCGACTGGCCGAAATTCCTGCAGATTTGCATCTTTCCTACAGCCCTGCCCGCTTGACGCCAGGCACAAAAAAATTGCGCCCCAACAAGGAGTGTTCTCCTCGGTTGAAGCGCAATTGTCGATTTCCTTACTTGCGGGGGAGCGGGGCTAATTTTTCCGCTTCGCGGCCCATTTTTTTCAACAATTCGATCATGATCTGCTTCTCTTCTTCATTCAAACCGCTGAGCGCATGGTCGATCCGTTCCGAAAACTCCGGATACAGCTGGTCCATCATTTCCCGACCTTTCGGCGTCAGCTCCGCGAATATAACGCGGCGGTCCCGCGGGCAAGGCGTGCGGTGCAAGTACCCGGCCGACTCGAGCTTGTCGATGACGTAAGTGACATTTCCGCTTTGCAGGAGCAGCTTGGCGCCGATTTGCTGAATCGGCTGGGCTCCTTTGTAATAAAGCACTTCCAGTACGGCAAAAGCCGTCGGATTAAACCCTTGGATTTTACTTCCCGTTACGGCATGTTCATTGACGCTTTTGAACGATTTGGCAAAGACCCGGTAGAGATGCAAAGACAAATCGGTTCCGCGTTCCTCGGTTTTCAACATGTTCATCCCGCCTTATTCTATTTTTTCGAAATATCGAAGTGATTTGAAGTCAGTGTCACTGCTATCTTAGAACACCCGCCGGAATGAAAAAAATATAATTTATCACAATTTGCAGATTTAATTTTTTGTCTAACTGAAGCAAGTCTCCGTCCCGGGACCGAGTAAAATTCATTCCCCAAGAACACCCGTAAATCCGGCGGTCGGAGGAGGGAATATCGCGTCTGTTCTTATATGATAAATCTCGTAAATAAAAGAACAGGTGGGATATGTTATGAAACAACCGCAAGCGCAAACGGGGGCCAAGGGTGGACTCCTGCAAAACAGGGCGTACCTGGCCTTAATGGGATCTCAGCTGATCTCCAATCTGGGGGACTGGCTGCATATTTTGGCCTTGCTGACGATGATCGGATTAAAATGGGAGGCCACGCCGTGGCAAATTACGGCCACCATGCTCTGCATGCTGCTGCCGATGCTCTTGGGAGGCCCGGCCGCCGGCGTGCTGGCCGACCGCCTGGAACGCAAGAAACTGATGATCGTTTCGGACATCGCCCGCTTCTTTGTCGTCCTAGGCCTTGTGTTTGTGACGGAACTCTGGCAGGCCTGGATATTGTTGATCGCCAAGAGCGTATTCGATGTGCTTTTTTCGCCGGCCAAAAACGGAAAGATCAAGGAAGTGGTGGCCCCGGAACATATGGAAAAAGCCGTCTCCTACAGCGCCATCATCGAGCAGGGGAGCAAAATCATCGGGCCCGCGCTCGGCGGTATGCTGACCGCTGCCTTTGGCATCGTCTCCTGTTTTCTGATCGATGCGGCTTCCTTCCTCTTGTCCGCCTTGATTTTGCTCGCCGTTCCCGGTAAAAGGGCGGTAACCGGCACCGCCGCGGGAATGGAAAATCCGGGGGAGAAGCCCGGCTTCTGGGGAGAACTGGCCGAAGGCTTGAAGGCCATCGCCCGCATCCCGCTGGTCGCTTTTGGTCTGCTGATGCTGGCGATGGCCCTCCTGATCCTCCAGGTCGCGGATTCTCAGACGGTCGTATTGTTCCGGGAAATTCCGGGAATGCCGGAAGAAATGCTGGGCTGGTGCATTGCGCTCAGCGGGTTTGGAACCCTGGCGGCCGCAGGCATAAACGGCCTGCTGCGCCGCTGCACGCCCCTTGCGAAGATGGGGACGGGCGGCGTACTGCTCGGGGCTGTTTTTGCCGGAGCGGGATACCTTGCCACAAGCGGCTTGCTCGTCACTGCCGGCCATGCCTGGATGCTGGCCCTATATTTCCTCGCCGGGACCGGAGCCGGTTTAGTCTTCATCCCGTTTCAGGTGACGCTCCAGCAGCGGACGCCGGAATCGCTGACCGGACGGGTGTTCGGGACCGTAACGAGCGTGACTTCCGCCGCCGCTGTCGTGGGGCCGATGTTTGGAGGCTACATCGTTACCGCTTTTGGCCCCGCTCCCGCCTTTATTTTGTCGGGAGGGCTTATGGTCTTGCTGGCCCTTCTTCTTCTCCTCTTCAAATCTCTGATTATGAAGCGGGATCGGACTTCCGCGCAGCAGGCTGCCGGGGCTTGATGATGAAACCTGGCTTCTCCCCGGACGTATAAGTAAAGACATTACATGAAGAAAGAGCGGGGAAAAGCATGGAGCCATTGTTGCGGGTAGAAATTGAGGAAGCCGGTTACGAGGCGGGCAACCCAAAAATCGAGCAAGTGTCCCTGGAGGTACGGCCCGGGAAATTGACCGGGCTGATCGGGCCGAACGGGGCGGGAAAAAGTACGACGTTGAAAGCGATCCTCGGTCTGATCCCCGAGATTAAGGCTAATGTACAGTTTGCCGCCGGACACGGCAAATACGCTTATGTGCCGGAGCATCCGGTTTTTTATGACACGTTGACACTCTGGGAACATCTGAGCCTGGCGGCCGCGGTTTACGGGATGGATAAAGCGGAATTCGAGCGAAGCGGCAGCGAACTGCTTGAGAAATTCAGGATGACCGGTGTGCGGAACCAATTGCCGGGGGGATTTTCCAAAGGGATGCGGCAGAAGATGATGCTGATGATCGGTTTTTTGCTGAAACCGGAGGTTTATATCGTCGATGAACCCTTTATCGGGCTGGATCCAAGAGCGACGAAGGATTTTCTCGGCCTGCTGGAGGAGGAGCGGAGCAGAGGGGCCGGAGTATTGATGTGCACGCATGTTCTCGATACGGCCGAACGGATCTGCGACGACTTCATCCTGATGTCCGAGGGCAGAGTGGCCGCCAAGGGGATGCTGCAGGATATCCGCCTTGCCGCCGGACTGCCGGACGCTCCTTTATTCGACTGCTTCGATGTGCTGACGTGAGGGGGAAGGCGCCGATGATTGAGATTACTTCACAAATGACGGTAAGGCGCTTGTTTCTTCGCAGGTGGGCGGATCATTGGAGGAAACAGATCGCCATGCTTTGGTCCGTGTTTGACGGCATCGTCCTGCTGTATATCGGAATCCCGGGTTTGCTTCTGTTCGGGCGGGTTTATTACGGCCTATGGCGTGAAGCGCTGCCCGCCTGGCTCCTCCAGCTTCCTTTTAACGTATTGCCTGCTTATTTGCTGCTGGTCATCTATGCAACGGGAGGCCTGGTTCTTTTCATTGAAGCGGCGGATGTGCTCTTCCTGAAGCAGCGCCCGGAATGGATCCGCGGAGTGATGCGGAGAGGCGCCTGGGCCGGATTGATTGTCCATTTCGCGACGATCGGGGCGGCGCTGGCCTTGATCGCTCCCGTACTCGTCCGGGTCCATGGCCTGGAGACGCGGGAGATCTTCCATATTTTTGCCGTCGCCTGCGGGGTAAAAGCCGTTCATTTGTTCCTGCAGAACCTGATTCAGATAAAATGGACAGGTTGGCGGCGCATCGTCTGCAGCTCGGCTGCGTTTACTCTGCTCGGCGCAGGCTTTGCTTCTTGGCTGGTTATGGGGGCGGGGAACGCGTTTGTCTCTGCTGCGGTGCTCGCCTCCTGCGTTCTGCTGACCGTTCTTCTTGCCGAAACGCGCTTTCGCCTCCATGGCAGATTCGAGGCGGAGGTGCGGGAGGATGAGCGCCGGAGAACGGTGCTCACAGGTCTGCTGCTGGCGGGAGCCATGGACAGGCCGCCCGCGGTCCGTTCCCGGCCTTGGCTGTTCCGCCGGGGAGGGCGGTTGCTGCGCAAGAACCGGCCGGAAGCCGTGATCGCCGAATCGATCTTCAAAGCCTTTTTCCGGGGGCCGGAATGGAGGCTGTATGCGCAATTCGTCTTGTACGGCAGCGCGGCGGTCTGGTTTCCGTCCTACCCGGTCAACCTGATCGTATACGGCGCTCTGCTGCTGCTGTTCGCCTATTGGCTGAACGGCCACCGGCAGGCGTTCTTCGCCAAGGGGCTGATGCCTTTGCTGCCGCTGCCCGAAGAAACGGAGTACAAGGCTGCTCCGCTCTCCCTGCGGCTGCTTCTTTATCCTGGGACGGTGCTGCTTACTTGCGTGCTGTGCGCCTCTCTGTTTCACGACTGGTGGGGCGTCATCGCCGGGATTCCGGCAGCCCTGATCCTGGCCCGGGCCGCCGCCTCGTTGTCGGCGCTGTTCACGCTCGGCCGGCGGCGGAGGTCCGGCAGCTAATCCTGCCGCTCTCCAAGTGCGGACAAGCCGGCATGGTGGCCGGCCGTATAGCCGGTGGCAAAGGCCGCGGTGATATTATACCCCCCGGTGTACCCGTGGATGTCCAATACCTCGCCGCAAAAAAACAGCCCCGGCATCAGTTTCGATTCCATCGATTTCGGATGAATCTCCTTCAGGTGTACGCCCCCGCCGGTGACGAACGCTTCTTCAAACGGACGGGTCCCCGTCACCCGGATCTGAAAGTTCAGCGCCGTCGCCACAAACGCCGTCCAAGGTTCCCTAGGGAGATGTTCATACGTCGTATCGCCGGCGAGTCCGGCCCTTTCGAACAATAGCGGAAGCAGGCGCTCGGGGATTGTGCTTTTCAGCACGTTCTTCAGCGCCTTTTTCGGCTCGGCCGCGGCCAGCCGGCGCAGATGCTCATCCAGACTTCCCGCGGATTTGTCGGGAAAAAGGTTCAGCGCCATCGTTACTTCAGCGACGCCGTGTTTCTTTTTGACGCCGCGGATAAACCCGCTGCATCTGAGAGCGATCGGGCCCGATAGCCCGAAGTGGGTGAAGATCATATCCCCCCGGTGAGACACGACGGTTTTGCCTTTCGGGTCAAGCACGGACAGTTTGACATCGCGAAGGGAAAGTCCCTGCAGCTCCCGGCTGGCGATGAACGGCTCCTTGGATACCAGAGGCACCTCGGTCGGGTACAGCTCGGTAATCGTGTGGCCGGCCGCCTGGGCCCAAGGGTATCCGTCCCCGGTGGAACCCGTATGCGGCACCGATTTGCCACCGGTCGCCACGATAACTGATTTGGCGCCGAACCGCTCTCCGTTTGCCAGCTTCACGCCCTCGACTCCTTCCGGTCCGTACACCAGTTCCTGAACGGGATGATGCGTCAACAATTGAACGCCCATTGTTCTGGCCTTGCCGACCAGGGCGTCGACGACCGTTTTGGCTTTGTCGGACACCGGAAACATTCTTCCGTTATCCTCCTCTTTTAAAGCGATCCCAAGTTTTTCGAAAAAAACGATAATATCCCGGTTGCTGAACATAGAGAATGCGCTATGAAGAAATCGGCCTCCGCCGGGGATATAGGTGATCAGATCATCGATCTCTTTGGCGTTGGTCACATTGCAGCGTCCTCCGCCGGATATCCCCAGCTTCCGCCCCAGCTTGTCCCCTTTATCGAGCAAAGCCGTCCGAGCTCCTTGCTCCGCGGCGGCAATCGAGGCCATAAGGCCCGAAGGTCCGCCTCCGATCACGATCACATCGTAACTTTTCATGGTTGTAAACTCCTTCGCGTGGATAATTATTTGTACTTTTTCTACAAAAAAGAACTTTATAAGCTCTCTAAAACAAGAAATATTGTAAAACTTTGTCGCCTGTGATTTAATCGAGAATGAGAACGATTTCTTCCGCCAGAGGAGGGAGAAGATGGGGGAGATAAAGGAAATTTTGCTGCAGATGCTGATCGCCGGTTTGCCGGCCTTTTTGTTCCCGCTGACCTATGGGATGAAAGGCACGTCCCCGGGCGATGCGGAGGGAGAAATCCGCAAGTATCCCTATGCCGCCGAACTTCTGTTCACTTGTACGTTAAGTATGCTGCTATGCCTGATTTTTTCCACCCGATTATGGGGCGATATACCGCTCAACTATGGAATTCTTCCGTTGTTCGCCTTGATGTTTTACGGCAGGCTGCGCGACGGGGTGGCTTTGGGATTGCTTCAGTTGATTCTGTATCCTTTATTTGCATTAAACTTCGCTTTACCGGATTTAATTTTAGAGACAGGCGTCCTTCTCTACCCTTTGGTTCTCTTAAGCTCGAATCGCTTTAACAAGACCGACCGACGCGGAAAGATCGCTATGCTCTCCTTTTTTTTCGTCGCCGGCGAAGTGATGATCACATCGTCGCCGTTCATCAGCGGAGCGGAGACGTTTCCGACCGATCCGTTTTCCTTGTCGGCTGCCTTGATGAACATCCTGGCAACGCTGTTGATCGGGGTTTTATTTGTATACATGATCGAACATACGCTTGAAAAAGAAAAGCTGCGTCTTCAGGTTCTCCAGTTGTCCCGCAGTTATTTCAGCGAAGCGGAAAAGCTGCAGCAAAGCCTGGATGCCGCTCCGCTCAGCATTATTCTGCTCGACCGCCAGGGAGATATTATGGCGGTCAATGAATCTTTCCTTCAATTGTACCGTTGGCGCCATCCCGGCATAAGCCGCGAAAACCTCGTCAAGCACAAGCTGGACAAGGTGCTGTCCGACATCCGGTTTGAGATGCTGCTTCCCCGGGCGGTCCAGACCTTGAAGGGAAACGAGAAGTCCAGCGAACTGCTGCAAAGCGGGGATCAAATCTATTTTACCAGTACGGCCCCGATCAAAAAAGGCAGTACCAATGAAACGATCGGAGCCGTTTTGATCATTCAGGACATTACGGAGCTCGAGACGTTTCGCAAGGAACTGAATCATGTCGAGCGGTTAAGCCTTGTCGGACAGATGGCGGCGGGAATCACCCATGAAATCCGCAATCCCATGGCTGTGGTCCGCGGATTTCTGCAGTTGATGCGGGAGAAGAGCCCTTCGTCGCTGGACCATTATTACCGGATCGTGATGGAGGAGCTGGATCGGGCCAACAGTATTATTAACGACTTTTTGGCGCTCGCCCAGAACCGCCCGGTACAGATGGAGCTCTGCGATCTTCACGATATTATCCGGGAATTGACCCCGCTGCTTTGGGCGGACGCCAATCTCAGGGGGCAAAGCATCGAAGTCAAGCTGGATGAAGCCGTGCCCCGGCTTATGCTGAATCCGAAGGAGATCAAGCAGCTCATTCTGAATTTGGGACGGAACGGAATGGAAGCAATGCCGGAGAAGGGCCAGCTTATGCTCGAAACCCGGTGTGTCGCCGATGGCGTCGCTCTGTATGTCAGAGATACGGGGCCGGGCATCCCGCCGGCTCAGCAGGAACGGCTGTTTGAGCCGTTCTTCACCACCAAGGCGCAGGGAACGGGGCTCGGCCTTTCCTTATGCCTAAGCATCATGGAACGCCACAGCGGCAAAATCAGCGTGCAGTCGGAGGAAGGGAAAGGGACGACGTTTACCGTCCTGTTTCCTTTTAACGAACGTTTGCACGAATCCCAAGGCGAAATTCCGGTTGCCGCGGAATAATGAAATTCCCGATTCATTTGCTTTCTTTTTTCTTATGAATGTATAATTGAAGATAGTGTGAACGCCGAGACATAACCGTTTCCGCCGCAAGCCAAGTTTCTAAACATAAGGAGTGAGACAACCGATGTCCATGTCATTTGATCAATATATGAGAGACATGATTCAACCGATGCGCGATGAGTTAACTTCCCTCGGGATTCAGGAACTGCGCACGCCCGAGGAAGTGGAGAACGCTCTGCCGACGGCTAAAGGCACGGCGCTTGTCGTTGTCAATTCAGTATGCGGATGCGCCGCAGGCCAATGCCGTCCTGGCGTTGCCAAAGCACTGCAGCACGATTTGACGCCGGATCATCTTTATACCGTCTTTGCCGGTCAGGATAAGGAAGCTACGGCCAAGGCACGCGAGTATTTTGCGCCTTATCCGCCCTCCTCGCCGTCGATCGCCCTGATGAAGGACGGAGAGCTCGTTCATTTTATTGAGCGTCATCAAATTGAGGATCGTTCCGCCGAGGAAATCGCCGCGGATTTGACCAGCGCTTTTGACCGCTTTTGCCGTTAATTCTTGATGAAGCTAATTTAGTTTGTGACCAAACGTCCCTGCCGGTTCGAGATATTCATACCGGCAGGGGCGTTTTACATATTTACTTTAGGTAAGAGGTTCATAAGCGCAGTCTCATCCCGGGGAATCGGACAGGCTACAACATGAATGGGCAGCCCTTGGAGGCAGTCCTTTTTTTGTAGCCGAATGCCTGGAATTCGGGAATACGACAAAAGTTTAGTGAATCTTTCCACATGTAAAGGCGTATAAATAGTGACTGCTTGTTTTTTTACATAGTTGCAGAGAGGGTTTAAGATTGAAAAATTGGGAGGGAGATCAGTTTGAAAAACTTGTTCACCATTTTTGTAGCTCCGGAGGCTACATTCCAGAGGGCCCGGGAGAGTAAAACGGCCTGGATTCTTCCGTTTGTCCTGCTGGTTGTTTTATCGGCAGTGGTGATTTATTTGCAGCTTCCGGCGATGGAGGCCACGATGTATGAAAGTCTGCGCAAGACTACGCAATTGGACCCGAGTACATACGATGCTTTTATTGCGGGCACCAAAGTCACGTCGCTGATCATGGCTCCGATTAGCGCGGCCGCGAGCGTATTTATCATTGCGCTGTTGTTTATGTTGTTGAATCTGATCGTTCGCGGAGAGGCCAAATTTATGCAGTTGGTAACGGCCGCCTCCTTTTCGGTTCTGCCGGGCTTGCTGGGCGGATTGATTACGGGAATCATGTTGATGGCGACGGGCGCACAGTCGACCACGGCGTTCAGCCTCAGTCTCGCCGTTTTTGTTACGGATAAAACGAGCAAGCTGTACTATCTTTTGTCACTGGCGAACCCGTTCGTTATCTGGGGACTTTTCCTTTACGTCGTCGGGGCTTCGGTCATGATGAAACGTCCGCGGAAAAAGGTGGGTATCTGGATTGTCGCCGCTTGGCTGGTATTTTCGCTAGGTTCGCTGCTGCTCGTTTAATCGACCAAGATAACAGGATAGGTGATGGAAGTGTCGAAAAGAAAATGGATCATCGGAGTATTGCTGGGGATTGTCGTCATAGGTCTGGTCGGTGTAAATCTCGTAAATATGAACCGCGCGCTCGTCGTTAAAACCGCGGAGGTCACCGAAGGGGAAATCATCGAGGAGATTTACACGAACGGCAAGCTGGAACCGGAGAAGACGACCAAGCTCTACTCCCCGGTGAGCGGTATTGTCGGGGAACTTCGAATCAAGGCGGGGGATACCGTGAGCAAAGGGCAGGTGCTGCTGACGCTCAAGCAGGACGGCATTCGGGAGCAATTGGCCAAGGAGCGCCTAAGTCTGGAACAAGCCGAATCGGAGCGGCTTCAGGCTAAGAAACAGCACTTCGAAGCTTTCAAGAAATCGGTGAGCGAAGATCCCAACCAAGACGTTGAGGAGTTGGATCTCACCTCGTTCGATTTGCGCATCAAGAGCAGCAAGCTGACGATCGCTTCCCTGGAGGACAAGCTGGCGAACAGCGCAGTTTATGCTCCGGCGGACGGCGTGATCACCACCCTGACGGCGGATGCCGGGCAAATGATCGCGGAGGGGGGCGAGATCGCCCAAATCTCGGATCTCTCCGGCTTCAAGGTCCGTGCCAATTTGAACGAACTGGATGCCGGAAAAGCGGCGGTGGGCATGAAGGCGGTTGTTACCGGCGAATCGATATCCGGCACTTATGAGGGCGTCGTGGACTATTTGGCGCCGACCGCCAAAATCGTGGAAGCGACGTCCAAGGACGCCACCGTGGAGATGACGGTGCGTTTATCGAGCAAAGCCGCCGAACTCCGGCCCGGGTATGGCGTGACGGTGGCGATGAAAATTCCGGACAAGCCCCGGCTGCTCGCCCAGATCAGCGCGGTGCAACACGAAGGCGACCAGGCTTACGTCTTCACAGTGCAGGGCGGCAAGGCGGTGAAGGTTCCCGTTCAGACCGGCAAGGAAGGCGATGAGCAGATCGAGATCACAAAGGGCGTAGCCAAGGGAGATCCGGTGGTCGTGGAAGGCTTGGAATCGCTGAAGGACGGCGATAAGGTGACTGTACAATGATTACGCTCAAGGATATCACCAAAGTTTATAAGAATGGACCGCTGGAAGTCGAAGCACTGAGCAAGATCAGTCTGCAGGTGGACCGCGGGGACTTCGTAGCGATCATGGGGACCTCCGGCTCGGGGAAATCGACCTTGATGAACATTATCGGCTGTCTCGATGTGCCGACCTCGGGCAGCTATATTTTGGACGGAGAAGAGGTACATACCCTGAATGAGGATGACTTGGCCCGGGTCCGGAACAGGAAGATCGGTTTCGTATTTCAGAGCTTTAACCTTCTCGGGAGGCAAACGGTGCTGCAAAATGTGACGCTGCCGATGATGTACGCCGGCATTCCCCGGGAGAAGCGCCAGGTACGGGCGCTGGAGCTGCTGGAAAAGGTCGGCCTGAAGGAAAGGGTCAAACACCGTCCGACCGAGCTGTCCGGGGGACAAAAGCAGCGGGTGGCCATTGCCAGAGCGCTGACGATGGAAGCCCCGATCCTGCTGGCGGACGAGCCGACCGGGAATCTGGATACGAAATCTTCCCACGAGATTATGGCTTTGTTCAAGGAGATCCACCGGGAAGGGACGACGATCGTCCTTGTCACGCACGAGCCGGATATTGCGGAGCACGCGGATCGCGTGCTGCTGTTCGGAGACGGCAAACTGCTGAAGGATACCCGTAAAGGAAGTGACCGCCCGTGAGCATTTGGGAGAGCATCCTGGTCGCTCTGGATAATCTGCGAATGAACAAGCTTCGCTCTTTTCTGACGATGATCGGGATTGTGTTCGGGGTTGCCGCGGTGGTGACCGTCGTCTCAATCGGCCAGGCGGGGCAGACTTCCATTATCTCAATGGTATCCAACTATGAGGAAGGGTACTTTTCCATCTATCCGAATTACAGCGACGAGAGCAATCTGGAGAAAGCGGAGTTCCGTCAGCGCGATATGGCGGAAATCCGCAAACTCTCGGGGATTCGCTACGTTTCGTCTTCGCTGGGCTACGGTTCGACGACCAAGCTGAAGCAGGAGAAGTTCCAGTTCAATGTCACGATGACGACTTCGGTCATGCCGAAAATAACAAAGATTGAACTGGAGGCCGGGAGATTCTTTAACGCACAGGAAGAAAGAGGCCGCCAGAAAGTGATGGTGGTTGACTTGAAGTTTGCGGAGAAGGCGTTTGGTTCGGCGAAAGGGGCCGTCGGCCGCAGATTTGTTCTGGGGAATGACAGGTTTCGCATTGTCGGCGTCTACAAGGCGGAGGAGAGTATCATGAGCGGGATGCAGGGAGAAAGCTACTCCGGTTATGCGCCGATTACGGCGATCACTTTCGGCGACGAGAAGACGGATAGCGACCACCTTGGATCGCTGGATATCGTCGCTTCGTCGCCAGACCATATAGATGAAACCATCGACATGCTCAAAAAATGGCTGGCCGACCGTAAAAATGTGGAGCCTGATTCGTACCTGGCCCAAACGGGCAAGGATGCGGAAAAGATGGTGTCCAGCACCTTCTCCATCCTGCAGACGATCATCGGATCAATTGCCGGCATTTCCTTGCTGGTCGGAGGGATCGGCGTCATGAACATCATGCTCGTCTCGGTGACCGAGCGCACGAGGGAAATCGGGATCCGGAAGGCCATTGGGGCCACCCCGGGCACGATCATGCTTCAATTCATGATTGAAGCCGTCATACTTTCATTTTTGGGCGGCACAGTGGGGGCGCTGCTCGGTTTGCTCGCGGCATACGCGTTCGCACTCATATCCGGTTGGCCCTTTGTGGTATCGATTTGGGCGATTTTGCTCGCCTTCGGCTTTTCGGCCGCGGTCGGCATCTTTTTCGGACTTTACCCGGCGAACAAAGCGTCCAAGCTGCACCCGATCGAATCGCTTCGTTACGAATAATAAAACGGAGGGCTTCTTCCGAGGCAGACAGGACTGCTTTCGGGAGAAGCCCTTCTTTGGTTTGTTGAGGGGAGAGGTCGGTGGCATGGGGCGCACCGCGCCGCCCGCGGATCGATTAACGGGAAAAACTCCAGGTAATTGGCCGGTTCGGCCGGTAAATTGAGAATTACCTGGAAAACCTCCAGCTAAAATTGGGCAAAAGGACGGAAACGCGGAGAATCGCCCGGATTAGCAGGAGGAATTCCAGGTAAATGAGACCACGAGGGCCGAACGAGAGGATTTACCTGGAGGAAAACCCGTTAATTTTCGTAAAAAGAAAACCCGCCCCCTTTTATCACGAGGGTCGGGCTTTTCAGAAGCTTTTTAAGCGGATGCGGCGGGCTGAACGGGGATGTAGATGTCGATCCGCTTGCCTTCCTTCGGCCAGCAGCGTTGATCGTACCATTCAAAGTCCGGGCCGTACGCCTGCTCGTAGCCTGAACTTTGGAACCATTCGGCAAAAATTTTGTTCCAGGTGTGCTGAATGGATTCGATGAACTCTTCTTCGTTGGCCGGAGGGGTGGTGAAGATGGCGTACTGGGCTTCGGGCACTCTGTACTCGAACATCCCATCGGGTACTTGGGTCGGTTCATCCACTTCAAATCCTATAATATAGTGGAAGGATCCATCCTCCTCATACGCGGTGCAGAGGCCAAGCTCGACATCCGGACGTTTTTTGCCGGGCACGCGCTCCCCTAAACGTTCTTCCATATACTTTTGCCAAAATGCCGGAATATCACGGCTGTTTTCTCCGTCCACGGTGTTTGTTTTAATCGAGTAACCGATAATTCTCATTTCAGGGCAAGTCTCAATCCGATATTCCATAGCATAATCTCCCCATTTCCCATAATTTTGGGCATCGATACAAAGATCGGCGAACTCGGCTTTGGGATACAAAAACGGAGGCTGACCATGACGTCGGCAGGCTGTCGGTAAAATGCCATACATTCTCCGGAATGCCCTCGTAAAAGCCGCGTGCGAATGAAACCCGCACTCCAGGGCGATATCGAGCAGTTTCGAATCGCTGCCGGCCAACAGCTCGGCGGCTTTGGACAGGCGGCGTTTGCGGATATACGAGGTCACCGTTTCACCGACCACATAGAGAAAGGTACGATGAAAATGGTATTCCGAGTAATGCATGGCCGAAGCCACTCCTTTTAAGGTCAAATCCGCATCGAGCCGCGTCTCGATATATTCGATGCTTTTGCGAATAACATCCATTTGGTTCATGAACTTCCTCCAGACCGGTCTATGGGTTAAGTATAGAGGATAGGAATTTATTAAATTTGATCATTCTTGCTTTCCGGTTAACGGAGTAATGGAGCGTCCCGCGTTCGTCTCCGCAATGAAATCGAGCGTAACCCGCAAAGCGGCTTCCAAGGGTCCAGTTATACCGGTGAAAGGATGCACCGTCCCGAAGGTGTGGTTTCCCCCGGGAATCTGCATCCATGGAATATCGGAGCGGAGCTTGACCAGTTCGGCCGAGCCCTTTCGCAAATGAGCGCCATCCTCCGTGCCTTGAATCAGGATGGTCTTGAATTCCGTGCCGTCCGCCTTGGCCATCCGGCCCAAAAGATCGTAGCGCTCCCGCTGCCGCTCTAAGTCCTCCAAAATGATCATATCGAGAGGCATGCGCTGCCCCGTGCGGCCGTTTACCACATAGCTGCGTCCGTGCTCCCGCATCTCTTTCTTTTGCTCTTCACTGAAAAGGTCGAGGTTCGTGATTCCGTTCCAGGAAATGACGCCGCGAACCTGCCCCGGATGATCCAGCGCATGGATCAGACAAACGCCGGCTCCCCGGCTGTGCCCCAGAAAATATAGCGGGAGTCCGGCGAACATAGGATCAGCCGTCATTGCCGCCGCAAGTGCCTTCAAATCCTTCAATTCCCGGTCATAAGTATTGACGGCAAACTTGCCCAACTCCGTAAACTCGTCCTTGACGTCTCCGATCCCATTATGTGAAAAGTTGAAGGTCACGACTTCATGGAAGCGGCTGAGATACTCGGCTGCGGGAGGAAACATCCCCCAATCCTTAAAACCTTTATAGCCGTGGGCCATGATGACCAGCGAAGTGTCCTCGTTTCGCTCCTGTGCCGGGAACCGGGTACACTGCAGTACATGACCGTCTTCCAGCGGAATTTGAAAATCGGTTGGCATCGCTATCCGTCCTTTCATCCAAAATGTACCTTTCCTGATTATACCATAGGCGAACCGGCGAAGGCCCGAAGTGGCCGCAGAGCGGCGCACGGGGCAGGCACGGGACTGTATGGAAGCCGGGAGAGGACTCGCATCCCGGGAGCTTCCCTGTTACAATGTGATTGGCATACAGATTATTGAATCCATGATGGTGGAAGCGAGGAACTGGCCTTGATTTATGGCATTGGTCATGATGTAGTGGAAATCGGACGCGTGCAGCGCATGCTTACGGGCACGGTCGGCGAGAAGCTGAAGAGCCGCATTCTCACGCCCGGGGAACTTGCGCTTCCCGGATGCGCGGCGCGGCCCGCGGAGTTTTTGTCCGGGCGGTTCGCGGCGAAAGAAGCGGTGAGTAAAGCGTTCGGCTGCGGCATCGGGAAGGTGCTGGGCTTTGGAGATATGGAAATCCTGCCGGATGCCGGCGGAAAACCGGCTGTGAGGCTTTCGGACGAGGCCTGGCTGCGGCTAGGGTTGTCCGCGGCGGAATACGCCGTCCATCTTAGCATTACGCATGAGCGGCAGCTCGCTTCCGCCTTTGCCGTAGTGGAACGATTGACTTAAAAGGAGATCATAATGCAAGAAAACATAGAACACACAGAAAGTATAGAAGGCGTGGAAAACAAACAATATTTCGGCACGGAGCTTTTGGGGTGGTACGAACGGTCCAAAAGGGATTTGCCTTGGCGCAGGCATCGGGACCCGTACTATATTTGGGTATCGGAAATTATGCTGCAGCAAACCAGAGTGGATACCGTGATCCCCTATTTTCAGCGGTTTATCGAACGGTTTCCGACGCTCAAGGATTTGGCTGAAGCGCCGGAGGAAGATGTCCTGAAATGCTGGGAAGGGCTCGGCTACTACTCCCGGGCCCGCAATCTGCAGGCGGCCGCTCGCCAGGTCATGGAGCGGCACGGCGGCACGGTGCCGTCCGTCAAGGCGGAGGTCGCCGCCCTTAAAGGCGTCGGACCGTACACGACCGGTGCGATTTTGAGTATCGCCTTCAACCAGCCGGAGCCGGCGGTCGACGGGAATGTGATGCGGGTGCTGTCGCGGTATTTCCTGATCCGGGAGGATATCATGAAGACGGGGACCCGCACGCGGATGGAGGAGCTGGCCGCGAGCCTGATCCCGCGCGGGCGGGCCGCGGATTTCAACCAGGCGCTCATGGAGCTCGGCGCGTTGATCTGCACGCCGAAGTCGCCCCAATGCCTGGTGTGCCCGGTCATGGCCCGCTGTGCCGCGCGCCTGGAAGGCGCGGAGGACGCCTTGCCGGTGAAGAGCAAGGCGAAGCCGCCGCGGCCGGAGTACCGGCTCGTCGCCCTCGTCGAGGGCGACGGGGAGCACGCCGGCCGCGTGCTCGTCCGCCGGCGCCCGGCGTCGGGGCTGCTTGCGCGGATGTGGGAGCTGCCCCACATCCCCGCCGCCGCGGACGCCGGTGAAGGCGCCGGCCTGCCGGACGGGCCGGCGATGGACCGGCTCGCCGTGGCCCTGGCGGCGGCGGGCTTCCCCGCGCAGCCGGAAGGGTTCCTGATGAACGCGGAGCATACGTTCAGTCACATCCATTGGAATCTGCGCGTATACCGGTTCTCGGCCGCGGCAGATTCGCCTTTCGGGGCCGCGTATCCGCCGCCCGCATCCGCCGCCAAGGCTGCCGACCTGCCGTTCGTTGCCGAAGCGGGGGCGGCGGTGGAGGATGGGGTGATGTTTCTTCCGCTTGTGCGGACACCACCGACATCCCCGCTCTCATCGCCCGGCGAGCTTGAAGAATATCGCTGGATCAGTAAGGCGGATATGGAAGACCTGGCTTTTCCCAATGTATTTTTGCGGATATTAAGCGGCGTTTTTAACTAAGTAACTTGGCCTCGAAGGTGATTTGGTATGACGTATAATGCCGATTTTACAAGCATAAAACCGCGGTGTGTCGCGGTTTTTTTCTTAGTGTGAGCGTAGCAAGCTTTATGGGATACCTAAAGAGAAAGAACGGCTTAATGTTCTTTCGACAAGCATGTAGACTTGAAGTGTGCTGGTCAGCTCCGTAAATTCGGCCAAGCCCGCGGTCTTTTGGACCCCGGAAGTCCGTTAGAGTTGTCCGGGGGAGCGCTTTGCCCAAGCACGCGGCCTAGCGGGAATTTCTACCGTAAGTTCTACCGTAAGTTCTACCGGACGCTATAGCGGCTATTTCGTCCTTTGAAGGGGAATTGGAAATCTAACGGACGTAGGGGCGGCTATTTTGGCAAAATGAGTCCGTTTTGGCGGGAAGATGCCCCAATAGGCGCTACTGTTTCCGTTAGAATTCTGTAAGAGCTATTTTTCGCGAAATAGCAGCTATTACGTCCTTTAGAGTAACCGTCGAGAGCAACGTACCCAAGCCCGGGCGGGGCCCTAGCGGAACTTCTACCGTAAGTTCTACCGGACGCTATAGCGGCTATTTCGTCCTAATTGGAAATGGGGCGGCGCTCGAATACTCATGATAAGAAAAAAAGCCTGCAGGTTCGCAGGCATTCGCACTCCTTAAGATTACATCATCCGGTTTTCCGTATCTTTCATATGGTTCTGCTGATCGGGCTCATGATGGCTGTCCGCCGAAACTTGCCCTTGGTCGGCTGGAGTATCGCCGCTGACGTTGCGGGCGAAGTTGGTAAATTGTTGCTTCTGCTTGTCCGCCGTATGCTTAGCTTTGAGCAGTTCCTGCGGATCGTTGGTTAACCCGTTTTGCTTGTCGCTGGACTTGTCGGACATGAAGAATCCCTCCTGATCCTGATGGTTTCGCCAGTTCACCTACTAAATGCCAATCAACGAAAAAAAGGTGTTTTGGACGCTGTGTACGGATGGGTATCCCTAGGTATTATGGTGCCAATTGCGGGGAATATGCATCGCGAACAGCAAAGCGTCCTTTTTCCTTCCTTTTCTAACCACTTACCCTTTCCCGGTAAATACAAACGAATTGTAAAATTCAAAACAACATTTTCACATTTGGCATTCAATGTCATTGATAGTATTTTCATTTCCATTAATAGAAAAATATAATTAAAAAAATAATGTAAACGCTTAATATAAAGCGCTTTCAGAAGAAAAATGATGTATTTCGTAGATTTATATGGTTTAATGGACAAGGAAGCAGTATTTTCTCGTTTTTTGTCTTGTTTTAATTATTTGGTTGATGTAAAAATGCATCGCTCTTTTTTACATGAATCTATCATATGCAGAGAAAAGGGAGATCATTGCATGCGTATTCGTTCCTTCCAGTTGAGTGATGTTAATCAGGTGATGGAGCTTTTGCAGGTGGCTTTAATGGAAGACTGCTATGAGGACACGAAGCGGGCGTTTGCCAGACAATTGTCCTGGGATTCGGATTTGATCATGATCGCGGAAGTGGATGGGGAAATTGTAGGCACGCTGATTGGGACAATTGATCAAAATACGGGCTTCATTTACCGGACTGCCGTTCATCCGGATTATCGCCGTCAAGGCGTGGGCAAAAATCTAGTCACAGCGATGGAACAAAAGTTCCAACAACGCAACGTACGTCAAATCATGATCGCTGGAGATCCTCACAATAAAGCGATCGCACCTCTTTATGAGGCTATGGGTTATGGCGCAAGCAAATTCCTGGAAGCATTTCAAAAACTGGGTATTGCTGCGGTAAGCTCCCTGTCGGGAACCAGATAAAGAAGATCATTTATCGTTCTGTTATATTTTGCAGAAATTCAGCATATCTCCCACCCGTTGCAAAAGGGTGCGCGATATGCTTTTCTATTATGTAAGGGATAATACCCGCTATCATGAAACTCGAGGTGTACCCATGAAACCTAGCCATCAGGATACAAACCGTCCGAAAGCAGGCGCGGGACTGTTTTCCGGCAAAGAAAAACCCGCGCAGGGCTGGATTGCCGAGCTTTGGGATTGGACGAAAACCGTGCTGATTGCCTTTGTGGTCATGGTGATTTTGAATATATTCGTGTTTAATCTGTCTATGGTTCGGGGGCAGTCGATGGAACCTACGCTGGGGGAACGTGAACGGCTCTTCGTCGATAAAATCGTCTACCGCTTCACGGACCCGAGGCCCGGTGATGTGGTTGTGCTGAAAGATCCGAGTTCCGATCCGGACAAAAAACCATTTCTGGTCAAACGGGTCGTGGCCGGACCGGGGCAAACGGTGGAAATTCGCGAACGGCGTCTGTACGTTGACGGACAGGTGCAGGATGAGCCTTATACCGATACGGTGATCGAAGGCGAGGGGATGTCTCCGGTTAGCTTGGGAGAGGAAGAATATTTCGTGTTGGGTGATAACCGTCATGCCGGAGAGAGCAAGGATAGCCGGTATTTCGGGAGCGTGCGGAAAAGCTGGATCGTCGGCCGGGCGGAATTTGTGTTCTGGCCGATCACCAAAATACGCGGTTTATAGTCCGAAACGTTGGAGGTTGTGGGATTGAAGGAAATTATGATTTATACCGATGGGGCCTGTTCGGGCAACCCCGGTCCCGGCGGTTGGGGAGCGGTTCTCCTGTACAACGGGCATCGGAAGGAAATGTCGGGAGGAGAACCGATGACCACCAACAATCGGATGGAGATCCAGGCGGTCATTTCGGCGCTCAGCCAATTGAAGGAGCCTTGCCGGGTCAAGGTGTACAGCGATTCGGCCTATGTGGTCAATTGCTTTCAGCAGGGCTGGATTCGCGGCTGGCTGAAGAACGGCTGGAAGAACAGCAAGAACCAGCCGGTGGAGAATAAGGAGCTGTGGCAGGAACTGTGGCGCCTCATGGGAATTCATGAGGTGGAATATGTCAAAGTCAAGGGCCATAGCGACAACGAACTCAATAACCATTGCGATCTGTTGGCGAGAGAAGCGATCAAGCGACTAGCCTCGAAATGACAAGCAAAATGTGGAATTGCAAATACAGCATGATTTAAGCAGAAGGAGGCTGGAGATGGCGATGACCGAAAATAGGACAAGCGCCGGCGGTGCCGGAGCGGGCTATGCCCGCTGGGATGCGTTGAAGCGCGAGATTCAGGAGGCCGCGCCATCGCTGGGGATCGACACAATCGGGTTTGCGTCGGCAGACCCTTTTTTGTCGCTGAAATCGATCCTGCTGGACCGGCGCGAAAAAGGATATGAATCCGGCTTTGAGGAACCGGATATCGACAAGCGCATTTATCCGGAGCTCTCGCTGGAGCAGCCGGCTTCGCTGATTGCGATCGCGGTGGCTTATCCGTCCAAGATGGAAAACCCGCCGAAGTCGGAGCCGGGGCAACGCCGGGGGATCCTGGCCCGATCGGCCTGGGGACAGGATTATCACCAGGTTCTGAGACAGGCGATGGCCAAATTGCAGACGTTCATCACCGAGCGGGTTCCGGACGCGCGGATCGAAAGCATGGTCGATACCGGGGCGCTCTCGGACCGGGCTGTGGCCCAGCGGGCAGGGATCGGATTTCATGGTAAAAACTGCGCGATTATTTCGCCGAAATACGGCTCCTGGATTTACTTGGGGGAGCTGATCACTAATATCCCGTTCCGCCCGGATACCCCGGTTACGGAGGACTGCGGCGAATGCACCAAATGTCTGGATGCGTGCCCGACAGGCGCGCTGGTGGGGCCTGGTGAGCTTAATGCGCAGCGGTGTATTTCATTTTTGACGCAGACCAAAGGGTTTTTGGAAGAGGAATTTATGGTCAAGATCGGGAACCGCCTGTATGGCTGCGATACTTGTCAGGTGGTCTGCCCAAAAAATAAAGGGAAGTCTTGGAACCACCGCCCCGAGCTGCAGCCCGATCCGGAAACGGTAAAACCGCTGCTGCTGCCCCTGCTCGATATAAGCAACCGGGAATTCAAGGAGCGGTTCGGCAATAGCGCCGCCGCCTGGCGCGGCAAGAAGCCGATTCAGCGGAACGCGGTGATTGCGCTCGGGAACTTCAAAGATAGCACCTCCGTGCCGAAATTAATAGATATCATGATGCACGATCCGAGACCGGTTCTGCGCGGAACCGCCGCCTGGGCGTTAAGCCGGATTGGCGGGGATGAGGCGCTGACGGGGATCAAACGCGCGGCCGAAAAGGAAACCGACCCTGATGTGCTGGAGCGGTTGGAGTCCGCTCGCGCCAAACTCGAGGAGTCGTGATCTAGGCCTGGGAGGACAAGACATGAGGTTTATCAGCGTAGAGGATATCGAACCGGGTCAACTGTTGGGGAAAACCGTATATTCGGCCAACGGGACCGTACTTTTATCCGCGGGAATTCAATTGACGGTTTATATGATTAACACGCTGAAAAGAATCGGCGTTACGATGCTGTACATTAAGGATTCCGCCTTTGAGGATATCGAGATCGAGGATGTGCTCAGCGAAGCGACGAAGCAGGCGGTGTTCAAGGATATGAGCGAGACGCTGCAGGCGGTTCGGTCAGGCAAGGAATGGAACCCGCGGAAGATCAGCGTTTCCGTGGAGCAGCTTCTCCGGGATATTTTGAATCATAAGGATGTGCTGCTTCAGTTAACGGAAATTCGCACGGCGGACAATGCGGCATATCTGCATGCGGTGAACGTATGTCTGGTTTCGGCGATGATCGGGCTTAACCTCGGTCTGAATCAAGGGCAGCTAAAAGATCTGGCGATCGGTGCGCTTCTGCATGATATCGGCAAAGGAACACCGCTTCCGGACAACGCCGATCCCCGGGATCCCAAGAATCATCACACCTGGCTGGGCTATGAAATTTTGAAGCAAAAACGCGAGTTCAATCTGCTCATCGCCCATACGGCGCTTCAGCACCATGAACGCCTGAACGGGACGGGGACCCCGAGAGGCCTGGAGCGGGATGAGATTCATCTGTTCGCCAAAATCGTCGCCGCTGCCAATATGTACGACAACCTGATCGGCGGCGGGGGCGCGAAAGGGCGGGTCATGCTGCCCCACGAGGCCTGCGAGGAGTTAATGGCCTGTTCCGAGCAGGTGTTGGATCGAGATGTGCTTGTGGAGTTTACTCGCATCGTATCGGTCTATCCGACCGGTACTTCGGTTCGTCTATCCACGAAGGAAACCGGCGTCGTGGTGCGTCAGCACCGTGGTCTTCCCGGGCGGCCGGCCGTCCGGATCGTCAGGGGAACCGGAGACGAGATGGAGGTCAAGGAAGTGGATCTGGCCACGGAAACGACCGTGTTTATCGAGGCGGTTCTTGCTTGAATAGCCTGGCCTTGAATGCTATGATATGTTGAGTGTGCTAGCCGAATGGCTTGGCGCATGATTTTTTGATACAGGGGTGGCTAACAATATGGATATCGTAATTCCTATTATTACGCTTATCGTCGGTTTGGTCGGCGGTTTTCTCATCGGAGTCTTTTATTTGCGGAGACAGCTGACGAAGATGCAGAGCGATCCGGAGATGCTGCAGAAAATGGCGAAGCAGATGGGATATAATTTGAACAGCAAGCAGATGCAGCGTGCCCAGCAAATGATGAAGAATCAAGGCCAAATGCCGCCTGCTGGCGGGAAACGCAGAAAGAAGTAAGCGGGCCATTATGGAAATCAGCTGGACGGAAAGGAGGAGGCGCTAAATGTCAGGAATTAAAGATTACGTCAATACCCGGGTGGACAGCAACCGGGAGCAGATTGAACATCATGTTCGCGAAATTCTCAAGCTCATCGGAGAGGACGTCGAACGGGAGGGGCTGCAGGAAACACCGGCCCGGGTGACCCGGATGTACGAGGAGATTTTTGGCGGTTATGAGGTGGATCCCCGCGATGTGCTGGGAGTGACGTTCGATGAGAATCATGAAGAGCTCGTGATTGTCAAAGATATCGTCTATTACAGCCAATGCGAGCACCATATGGCGCCTTTCTTCGGCAAAGTGCATATTGGATACATTCCGAGCGGCAAAATCGCCGGGCTCAGCAAGCTGGCCCGTTTGGTGGAGGCGGTTACCCGCCGTTTGCAGGTACAGGAGCGGATCACTTCGCAGATCGCCGACATTATGGACGAGGTGCTGAAGCCGCAGGGGGTCATGGTCGTCGTGGAAGGCGAGCATCTTTGCATGTGCGCCCGGGGCGTGAAGAAGCCGGGAAGCAAAACGGTATCTTCGGCCGTGCGCGGTACATTTCGGAGTGATGCCGCTTCAAGAGCGGAGTTTCTGTCCTTAATCAAAGAGTAGTTCCATTCGTTTATAAAAAGGGTTGTTCCCAGATGGCATGCGCCGTGGGGGACAACCCTTTTTTGCCAGAATTCGGAGGATAAACGACACGGGATCAGTAAGGCGGCCACATCAAGGTTTTGGCCTGTTCGTAGCGGTCCGCCACAGCGGGCCAGTAGACGACGTTCCACCAATCGGTAATGTAGTCTTTGCGCCGGTTTTGATGTTTCAGATAATAGGCGTGTTCCCAGACATCCAGCGGGAGGAGCGGGACGATATCCCACTGCGACAGGTTCTGGTGCTTCTCCGCGGTCAGAATCTCCAGGCGGTGACTGCGCGGGCTCCAAACTAAGATGGCCCAACCTCCGCCTTCGACCTTTTCGGCCGCGTTGGAGAATTGCTTGTGGAAGGCGTCATAGCTGCCGAAGTCGCGCTTGATCTGTTCCAGCAGCGGGCCTTCCGGCCGACCGCCGCCCTGCGGATTCATCGTATCCCAAAAAATCGTGTGGAGATAGTGTCCGGCTCCGTTAAACGCCAGCTCGCGTTCCCAATGTTTAACCAGATCAAAATTGCCGGTTTTACGGGCTTCCTGGAGCTTCAGCTCCGCCTTGTTCAGATCGTCGACATAGGTTTTGTGGTGTTTGTCATGATGGATTCGCATCGTGGCTTCATCGATATAAGGCTCGAGCGCATTGTACGGGTACGGGAGCGGGGGGAGGGTGTGTTTGCCGATCGGGACGGGATTGGCCGTCGGGCGCAGCGTCCCTTCAACGTCACCCGCGTCTCCCGCCGGCTCGCTGCGGTCGGCCGGTTCGTCCGGAGCCACCGGGGACAGGGAAGAAAGGCCGGCTCCGGACGATAGGGAAGCACTGGCTGCCGAAAGGGCCCCAGTAGAAGTCTGTGCGGATTCTTCCTGGCGATAAGGGTCGAGAAACGGCGGAGCGCCGGCCATGCTGCTGGCGATTTGTCCCGGGCGGTTGAGCGTCTCCAATACGCCGAGGAAATACTCCGATTCGCGGATAATGTGCAGCAGTACCGTTTTGGCCAGAGGGACGACTTTGGCGGCTGCGCTTTGATCGAGAAGATAGTACAGTTGCCGGATAAATTCCCGGGACTGGCGGAAGGACACCTCCAGAATCCGCTCCGTTTCCCGGATCAACCGGGGATCGCATGCCGCCTCCTTGGAGGAGAGCGCATATTGCAGCAGGCGGTCCGCCCCTTCCTGGGTAGCCGCGAAAACCTGTTTCCACTCGTCCAGCAGCTTGACGAAAATGGGCTCCAGACCGGGAATGATGGCTTTGATGACATCGGTATGCTCGTTTTCCTGCTCCTTCCAAAACCGGATCTCTTCGAGAATCCGGACAGGCAAATAAGGCCCGTATACGAACAGCATCAGGGTAAACCTCCTCGGAAAATATCATGGTAACAGTCTATTCCGCAGGAGGTTTGGCCTATGCTAATTCGTAACGGGCCCGGTTTTGGCCGGGCTTTGCTCCTTGCCTACCCGGCTAAGGAAGGTGGATACAAGGCGCAAGTATTCTTTGGGATGCTCACGGAAAATCAGCTCATGATGTGAGCCTTTTACGATCCATACGCCGGACGCGGGGTTGGACTGGTTTTCCGCCAGTTTTTCCGCAATCGGATAAGGGGCCTTCTCATCCTCGGTTCCGTGTATAAACAGCGTAGGGAACGGGTAATCCGCCGACTTGACGTCCGTATACGGAATTTGATGCAAGCTCGTGCCGTTCAGCACGGGCAACAGCAGCCCGATGATCTCCAGCGAAGGATGGCGGGGCAGGTCGATATGCTGACGGATATTGTGATACATGGTGTCCGGTTCCAGAAGGAAGGTGCTGTCCAGGATCATGCCGTCGATGTCCTTGCTGGTCAAGGCCGCCTGCAGGGCGGTCCCGGCCCCCATCGAGAAGCCCCAGACGATAATCTCCTGATTGCCGCGCTGCTTCACGAACTGAACGGCCCCAAGCAGCTGCTGGGCTTCCTTTTTGCCTCCCGTGGCGACTTCCCGGTTGCTCTGGGCGGCAAAGCCGTAGTCGAACATCAGCACATTGAAGTTCAGACTATGGGCGTAATGGGCCAGATCATACATTGGAATCCACGCTTCCTCCCGGTTCGCGCCATAGCCGTGGCTGAACACGATCGTTTTGGCGGAGTCCCCGGCGGGAATGTACCAGCCCTGCACTATTCGGCTGCCATCGGCGGCGGGGAAGGCCACGTCCACATACTCCAGATTTTTGGAGAGCTTCGGGTTGGAATATAAAGGGGCCACGGTCGGATTCGACAGCACCCAGGCGATATAGCCGTGCAGGGAAACGAAGCAGAATATCAGGAAAAATAAAACCGATAGGAGCAGGGCGACGATCACATGCTTTAATCGAATATGTTTGATTTCGAGCGCAGGGGCCGCTTTTTTCTTGTTTTCTTTAAAGCCTGCACGCACGGGAAGGTCGCTGCGGCTGCTTGGGCTCATGGTCTCCCCTCCTCGTCGAATCGCATTTTTTTATTCTATGCAGCGGAAACCTCAATAAAATACATAACCCTATGTCTGCTCGGACAATCGGAAAATGTCGAATACGAACGAATTACATAAAAATATCGTAAGTCGTGTTGTTCTTTGTGTCAATGAGACGGGGATATTTGGCTGCGGACGCGTTGACGGATTCCCGTGCCCTTCATTATAATTTATGTAACCGTGTTTCACGGAGTGAAACGTAAGGAGGGGGTCCTGATGGAGGACCGTAAATTGACGGTTCGCGCCGTGGAGAGGGCGCTTGATATATTAATGTGCTTTACGAAGGACAGCGATCTGGGCTTAAGCGAAATTGCCGGAGCGATCGGGCTGCATAAAAGCACGGTGCACCGGCTGCTCACGACTTTGGAGGAGAGAGGCTTCGTAATCCGCAACCCGGCGACGGACAAATACCGGCTCGGCCTGAAAATCTGGGAGCTGTCCGCGCATTTGTCCCACAATGACGATCCCGCGATCCTGCTGCTGCCGCAAATGGAACGGCTGCGCGACCGGCTCGGGGAGACGGTCAGCCTGTATTTGCGGGACGGCACCGACCGACTGCGGATCCAGGCGGTGCAGAGCAATCAGGCCATCCGCAGGGTCGCCCAGGTCGGCGCCCGGCTGCCGCTCTTCGTCGGCGCCTCCAGCAAGGTGCTGGTCGCCTACGCTGAGGACGCAGTTGTGCGCGCCGTGCTGGACAGCCCGGACTGGCCGGCCGCGGTCGACCGCGAGGCGTATATGTCCCAGCTGGAGGAGATTCGACGCGCCGGGTATGCGACCAGCTACGAGGAGCGCGAACCTGGGGCTGCCGCGGTCGCTGCGCCGATTTTTGACCGAAACGGCCGGGTAGCGGCCGCTTTATCGGTTTCGGGACCGGTCAGCCGCCTTTCCCCCCAAACCCTGGAGGAGATGGCTCCGGTTCTGATTGAAGCGGCCCGGGAGATGGGCATGATGATTCATACTTAAATTTCATAGAAGATTTAATTGCGGTATTCCGCTTCGATAGCATGGTTAGCACTGTCGAAGGGGGATATTTTTTAGAAAATATATATATTTACATGTATATATTTTCTGGTGTATATTCGTGTTATGAATACTTCTACAATGCAACTTACTTTGATGACTCTTGCCGAGCCTAACCGTTTTAACATCATAGAGCTGCTGAAGAACGGCCCGTGTTCGGTTACCGACATCGTAGAGGAGCTAAAGATGGGCCAGCCTCAGGTATCCCGCCATTTGCGGATTTTAAGCGAAGCGGGCCTCGTAAGTGTCCGTCGGCAGGCGCAGCAGCGGATTTATAGTCTGGAAGCGCAGCCGTTTAAGGAGCTGGACACTTGGCTCGATTCGTATCGCAGCTTGTGGGAAGAACGTCTCGACCATCTAGAGGATTACTTAACCCGAATTCAAGGAAAGGAGTAGCGTGATTTTTGCTCAACAACCTTTAAGGAGGAAGTGTACTTGAGAAGTAGAAAGACCGTGGTCATTAAAGACAAGAAGCGAAGGAGGCTGATTATCGAACGTTTTTTGCCCGTGAAGCGGGAGTTGGTTTGGCTGGGCTGGACTAGGCCCGAGCATATCGTCCATTGGTGGGGCCCCGGCAACTTCGCTGCCCGGGTTTATGAAATGGATGTAAGGCCGGGAGGGGTATGGCGTTATAGTCTTTCTCCCGTAGACGGAAACGGGGATACGGCTTATTGTCTGGCTACATATAGCGAAATAAGCGAACCGATCCGGCTTGCCTATATCGATTCCTTCACCGACCGGGAATGGAATGTCGTGAAGGGGAGCGAAATGCCTACCCTCGTTACGTTTGAAGAAGAGACCGGGGGAACGCGGCTTACGATAACTACGCAATTTTCAAAAGCCGAGGAACTGGAGAAGGCGGAAGCCATGGGCATGATCGAAGGTTACCAAGAGACGATAAACCGTCTCGAGGATCATTTTAGCGAAAAGTAAATAAGGAGGAATTTATATATGAACCATGTTATTTCCAAAGACGGCATCCAAATCGCCTATGACAAGCAAGGGAAAGGACCGGCTCTGATCCTGGTGGCCGCCGCAGCCGCGGATCACCGGGATGCGGGACAGCTGGCGGAACGGCTGGGAGAACACTTTACGGTTTACAACTATGATCGGAGGGGAAGAGGCGGCAGTACGGATGCGGCTTCCTATGCGGTCGAACGTGAAGTGGAGGACATTCAGGCATTAATTGCGGAGTCGGGCGGATCGGCCCTGCTTTTCGGCAGCTCGTCAGGCGCCGTATTGGCCCTTGAGGCGGCAAGCCGATTGAAGGAGGGGATCGACGGAGTCTGTTTATACGAACCGCCGTTTATTGTCGATGACGGCCGAACTCCGGTGCCTAGTGACTATGTGCAGCACCTGAACCGATTGGCGGATGCCGGTGATCGGAGCGAGGCGGTGGAGTATTTTTTAACACAGGCGGTAGGCGTGCCGGGCGAATTTGTGGAGTATATGAAAGCCGACCCTTCCTGGAAGGGCATGGAACAACTTGCCCATACGCTGGCTTATGATGGAATGGTCATGGGCAATACTCAATCGGGGCAGCCTTTGCCTAAGGGACGCTGGAACGTGGATGTTCCTGTTCATGTGCTTTGCGGTGAAAATTCCCCTTCGTTTTTGCACAGTTCTGCCAAAGCGCTCGTCGAACTGCTGGCGAACGCGCAGTATCGCGTATTGGCCGGTCAGGACCACTCGGCCGTCGTGATGGCCCCGGCGGTTCTGGCTGAGGAGATTGCGGTTTGCTTCAAGGCTTAACTGCCATAAAAACCTTCTATATAGGTTGAACTAAAGAATTGGCGTTGGCAAGGAGGTAATAGGGTTTCGGATATACGTTGCCAACATCCACAACTGTAGATATAAAGTCCCGCCGTCGGAGTTTGCATCATTAACGGGAAAATTTCCCGTTAATGTACCGCTCTTGGCCCCTCGATCGGATTTAGCTGGAAAAGCTCCATCTATTTCGCGGCCCTATTGCCGATATATACAATTTCAGGCGAATTAACGGGAGGTTTTCCAGCTAATTCGCCTCTGCAGCCGCATATGTACCAAATTAACGGGAAGAATTCCCTTTAATTCGAACCAAAACATTAGTTACAGGTCAAGAGTGTGAAAAGAACTCTTTACACCGCTGGCCAATATGCAAATCAATAGTTCAACCTATATAACAAGGCTGCCGTACGGCAGCCTTGTTATATTTTACGCCATCTATTTGGTTTTCTTGATCCAACCCGCCATATCGTCGATGATAACTTTCGCTACATTGTTAGGTTGAACATATTCCGCTCCCGTGGAAATCCCGTCAAACTCGGCCAACAGGTGATTGACCTTCGGGTAGGATTTGTACTCGACACCGCTGCGGTTTTTGAGCGCTTGTTTCCAGCCTTCCAGCTGGCTGACCGGAACTTGCCAGTCGTTCTCCCCTTGAAGAATCAGCAAAGGTCCGGTCTGTTTTTTCGCCAGTTCGGCCGGAACGTAGTTCTTCTGCTCGAACCACCAGTAAGCCGGCTGCAGCGGGAATTGGCTGGGCAGGTTGTCGACCGTATATTTCGGGTCGTTCACCATGTCGGCAATCGCGGTGTATTGGGCCGCTTGCTGTTCGTAAGGTGCGGCGTCCATGCCGGATTGCTTCACGCGGGAGACCAACTCCTTTTGCTGCAGCGCAAGCAGATCGGCGAACTTGCCGCTTGGCCCGGACAAAAGGATCGCGCCGGCGATGCTGCCGTCCTTGTCCGCGTCTACGATCATCGGCATCGCGAACGCCCCTTGGCTATGTCCGGCCACATAGATGCGCGAGGCATCGACGCCGGCGGTGTTCTTCAGCAGCTTAACCGCGGAAATGGCGTCATCCACGGTCTCCCGCTTCAGAGTGAATTTCGCATCCGTCGACACTTTGGCGGTATGCTCATAGGTCACTTTGTCGTACCGCAGGACGGCGATGCCCTGTGCAGCCAGCCCTACGGCCAGGTCGCGGAAAGGCTTGGCTCCGCCCATCGTGGAGTCGCGGTCGTGGGGACCGGAGCCGTGCACCAGCACCACGGCCGGGAACGGGCCTTCGCCGCCGGCCGGAAGCGTCAGCGTGCCGGGAAGGGCCATGGCGCCTTCGCCGATTTTGACTTCCCGCTCGGTATATAGCGCGGCGTTGTCATAGGCCGGCTTCCGGTAGGTGGAAGGCGTCACGCCCGCTACATAGAAGTCGTCGACCTGCCCCGCCTCGTTCAAACGGACCGTGAAACTGAACGGAACGGTCGCCTGGAAGGTATAGGCGACATTGCGATGCACCGCGTTGGAGCTTGCGGAGCGGGAGGGGTTCGGCTTCACCGCTCCGAACAATTTTTCATAGCTGCCCCACACCTGGCCCAGCAGCTCGGCCGGAAGAGCCGGAGCCAGGGTGGGACTGAGCAGCTTGGCGGCTTCGGCGCCTTGGCCGGCTTGGAGCTTCGCGATGAAAGCGTCGGCCGGATCCTCGCTCGTTGCTTTCGCGTCCTGGAACGCCTCGGCAAGGGCGGCGGCGTCGACCAGTGTGTGCCCGGAGACTACACGGACGGATTCACGCAACGCGATCGGCTTACCGTCAAGCAAGGCCTCTTTCTGGCCGATCCGGAAAGTCAAAGTATGGCCTCCCTTGGTGACCGTTACGGTTTGCTCGGCCTGGTTCCAATCGACTGCCGCACCGAGGCGGACCGCCGTCTCTCTCACGGGAACCAGAGCGGTCCCGCTCCGGGAAGCGCTTGCCGGGGCGTCGGCTAAGGCCGAAGCCGCAGGCAGGGACAAACTAAGCGCCAAAGTGATGGTAGTCGCCGTTTTTAGTGAGTTGTTTTTTTTCGACATGGATCGTTTCTCCTCCTTATGACTGTACATAGTGAAACTCTATAAAAGTGAATCCGTAAAGGATTAACCCGAAATTATGGCGGCCACGGCTATGACGATGAGCACGCCTCCGAGAATAATCCACCCTACCGGGTGGGCGAAATTGAGCGTCCAGCCGATGCCCATTCTTTTTTCCACAAAGATGGAAGGGTCCTGCGGGTTGTAATATAAACCGCCCAGCTTCCAGTAGCGGTCGTCATTGGCCGGCTGCACCGCGGAAGGCCCCTGTTTTCGTCCGAGGCGGCTGCCGCCTTGCCCCGTGATAAAGGAGAGGATGGCTGCAAACAGAACGATAAAGACAGGAACCGCCAAACTGACCAGCATGATGAGATCCGTGTCCATCGGATACAGCATATTAAGCTGGATGAACGAGAACAACAGGACCATAGCCAGCCCGGAAATCAGGGTGTACAACGACCAGTTGCGGCGAAACAACGTGCTTTGGCGTACGGATCGCTCCGGATCCCCGGCATAGGTTTGCTGCTTGCTATGGTTAATGCTCCAATTGATGAACAGGAACAGAAGCGTCATAACCACTTGCATGAAATTCGGAAAAAGGGCGGTCAGCATCGTTTTGTCGGCAAACCGGGTCACATTCCCCGCAAAATCGAATTTCATGGCGATTTGGTCGGGAATGGCATCGTAATTGGCCAATGTGAGCAGGACGCATCCCGCAATGATCGCGGCGTGGACGAGAAACCAGGCGTTGGACCAGGTCAATTTGTTCCGGCGGAACCCCGTGTCGATCACGACTTTGCTTTTTTCAGCCGGCGTGGAAGGCAGGGACGGAAGCCGCTTTTTCATATTTAAGTGAAAAACGATGTTGAGCACGATCGAAATCACGACCATAATGCCTATGCCGATCGCGAAGATCGTGAATTGGGCCTCGGCTCCGCCGAATCGGAGCACGCCCAGGAGACAGGCGAGGAACAGGACGGCGTACAGGCTTAGACTAAGCGTAGCGTAAGCCCGGCGCATCCGGCGCAGCGGTTCGCTGCGATAGGTTTCTTCATTGACAGTAACGCCGAAGCTGATCGTCTCTCGGGTTAAATAAGGCATAAAGGAGAGAGAAAATACAACCGGCAGCAACATGAGTACGAGCAGCATGACGGACAGAGTTTGCATGATTAATTCACCTCATCGGGTTGTTTGATTTCGTGATACAGGGTGCTGACGAGCTGGAGCAGGTCCTCCCGCTGCATCCCCCGGCAGATGGCTTCGGCAACGATGGGCCGCAGTGCGCTTTGCTGCTTCTCCGCAAATTCAGGCGTGACGGGGGGCATGCCTTCCGGATGAATGACGACGCCGCGCTGACGGTGAACCTGGATATAGCCGTCCTGTTTGAGCAGCGTATAGGCTTTGTTGACGGTATGGAGATTGATCCCGATATCGGAGGCCAGATTCCGAACGGACGGCAGCGGTTCTCCCGGCTGCAGTTGCCCGCTGGCGATTCCCTCGATAATCCGGTTTACCAATTGAGTATAAATGGGGATCTCCGATTGTAAATCAAGCTCAATGATCAAGAGAATCCTCCTTCCTTCGTTGTTATAACTGTTATACAAATAATATAACAGATAGATGAGCAATAGTAAAGAGAGATGGTTGAAAAAATGAAAAGGATAATTTATTATTGTTAACGTATAAACAATATTGTTGATTTAACCGGAATTCACTTTTTATATGGTGTATTTATAAGTAAATCAAATTATTACATTGATACGAAAGGGGATGCCTGTGGAATCGACCCTTAGCATTAAATCACAACTCCACGAAGGTTATTTAAAGTTTCTTCACCAACATGAGCGCTTCTCGGAAACGGAAATCGTCGATTTCCAAAAGCTTTGCCAGTTGGAAAATATCGAGTCATTTGCTCTGAACATCACCGCCGTTCATGTCCTGGATTGCATTGGCCGCCATGAACCGATAAACAGCACGGCGATTTCGGAGAAGATGGAGTTGTCCAAGGCAAGCATCACCAAAATAACCGGCAAACTGCTGGAAGAGAGGTTGGTGACGCGAACCCAACTGAAGGACAACAAAAAAGAGGCTTATTTTCGGCTGACTCCGGCCGGGAAGGAGATCTATCGCCTGCACTTGCGGCTGCATGAAGAGGAGAAGGCGCGTTTTTTCCGATTCCTGGACCAGTATACCGAGGGGGAACTGAGAACCATACAGCGCTTCTTACTGGATTACAGTATGGAATTGGGTCAAAGAATGGCGGAGGGAGCGAACCCATGACGGAGGAGAAGAAGCATTCCGTTCCGGCAGGCATTGCCCGATTTGTTCGGGAACGGAGAAGCATCCGTAAGTTTAACAGCGAACCAGTATCCGGAGAATTGATCCTGGAACTGCTGGAGACAGCGGCGAGGTGGAATCCGTTGGGAATCCCGGTTTCCTGGCGCTGCCAGCTCGCCGATAATCCGGCTTCCAACATGCGTCTCGCCGACGCTATGTTGGAGCAAGCGACGGGAACCGGGTGGGGGAAACTGCTCCCCGCCCGTTTGAAGGAAGGCATGAAAAAGCGGTTCGTCTCGATTCCGGCCCATTTGGTGGTGATATTTAAAGTCGATCCCGCAGACAAACTCGGCAGTGAACGCAATTACGCCGCGGTTTGCGGAATCATGCAGACCTTCCAGCTGTTAGGTTGGGAGAAGCGGTTGGGCATGCTTTGGGATACGGAGCCGATAATCCAAAATGAGACTTTCTTTCGCAGGATCGGCCTCGGGGAAGACGAGCGGGTGGCGGGGATCCTGCATATCGGATATTTCGATAAACCCCCGAAAGCACGGCCTCGTACACCTGCCGAACAAAAATGGACCATATATGAAGGATAAATACTGCACGCTCTATAGAGGGCGAAAGGAGGGACGGGATGGAACGGTATCCGTCGCCGGTAACACAACATTTGTATAAAGATGGAGAGGTCTCCAGTGAACGGGTGCTGGAGTTGCTGAATGACGCGGTCTGGGCTCCCAATGACGGGCTTCGGGAGCCTTGGAGATTTATCTATGCGGACCGTGAGCAGGGCAGACTGAATCGGGGATTGCAGAATCCGGCTTTCGCGTATCTTCTTGTGGTCATGAAGGAGGATGCGGATCCGCATAAACGGAAGGAAGACTTTGCCGCAGTGTGTTGTCTGGTGCAAAATTTTGTTTTGCTTGCCGCAGAGAAGGGGCTCGGCGTCAAATGGACCATGCACGAATGGTTTTACGACGCGGAGTTAAACCGGGGTTTCGGCGTGGGGGAGAAAGAGCGCCTCGCCGCTGTCCTGGAACTGGGATACGCCGACCCTGAGTTGGGGAAAGCTTTCGTTACCGGGGACCCGCCGGCATTAAGAGTAGACAGAATATAGATTTTTCCGTCAAAAAAGACTGCCCCCCATCAACGCTGATGGAGGAGCAGTCTTTATAGTCCCAGATAATCCCCGCTATTTGCCCGCTTTGTATTTGCCCAGGAATTCCTTGACTTTCGCCGGATCGGCGGTCACTTCGTTTCCGGTTTTCACGAGCGGACTGACGGTCGAAACGGCCTTGATTTTATTGCCGTTGTAAAAGGCCAGAATTTCGTCCTGATTAATGGAGTACAGCACCGCTTTTCTCAAGTCCTCGTTTTTGGCAACCTCCCGGTTCCCCGTATTAAAGAGCAAATAGGTGACGCCATTGCTTTCTATCGTTTGCAGCTTGAGCTTGCTGTCGCCTTTGACCAAATCATATTTGGTTTCCGGCACACCGTAGTAGAGATGGATTTCGCTGCTCCGCAACGCGGACAAAGCACTGTCGGCATCCGCGATAAAGCGGACTTTCACCGTCGAAATTTTCGGTTCGTATTCGCTTCCCTTGCGGTATCCCGGGTTTTTGTAAAATACGCCTTCATAATCGTTCTTGGAAGACAGGATGTAGGGGCCGCTCGCGTACAGCGTGTTGTTGTACTGGCTGCCTTCTGTGACCGTATTCTGATCCCCGTAAGGAATATCCTTATTTATGTCAAACGTTGCCACATCATACGTGTTGATGCTTTCCACTTGTTTCTTCGACACGATCCCCGCGGACTGGTGAGCCAGATAGTTCAGCACCTGTGGGAACGGCTCGGTGGTGGTTAATTTGACTACCTGATATTTCCCGGCCTTGTTGTCGGCTTCCCGTTTGTCCGTGACGAGCTGTTTGATTTTCGTCCCCAGCCCCGCTTCCAGCGCTTCTTTGACGGTCCCGCCGCCCGCGGCCGGCTTGGTGCTTTCCAAAGCCGCCAGATCCGTGACAGGCTCCACGGTTTTAATATGTTCATGCAAGCTGTACGTGCGGTGATCCGGAACGGAATTTTTGTCCTTGGCCCGGTTGAGGGAGAAGATCACATCGTCCGCCCCCACGCGTTCGCCGGTGTCGACGGCTTTTTTGTTGTTGATTTTGGCGAAATTGATATCGTCCCGCAGCAGGAAATAGTACTCGGAATTCCCCTCGGCGATGCTGTAGTTATGGGACAGCGATCCGTCGGAGGTGATCTTGTCGTCATCGGTCAGATTGATTAACCGGACATACATGTTGGTGTTTAACTGGTTAATCGAACCGTCGTTCCCCTTGATCGGGTCGAGGGATGTCAAGACCGAAGCCGATTGGGTCAGGATGAGGGGCTCCTTATCCCGTTTGGACGTATCGTTAAAATCAATGCTCTCCCAAGCCAATGCCCGGGATTTGGACAATCTGACGGTATCGGGATTCAAGATGTCCTTGTTCACGGCCTGGCTTTTCAAAGAAATATAGAGTGGAGCGATATAGGCTTTGTCGAAAACGAGGCGCTGCTCCAGCTGTTTATAGGTTTCTTTAAACTGCTCCGGCGTTTCCGTGGCGGCCTTGTCGATGAGCTGATCGATTTCGGGATCGGATAAAATGCTGTAGTCTCCCCCAGTTTTGAACAGGGACCTGACCGCATAGTCGGGATTCCCGGTCACCGTCGTCCAGCTGGAATGGGCGATATCGTAATTTCCGGCGTCCTGCTGAGCCTTATAACTGCCGTAGTCCGGCTGAATGTTGAGTTTGACGTTAAACCCGTTCTTGCTTAACTGATCCCGGATGATATTCAGATCCGATTCATTGGAGCTCATGCCCAACAGCTCGATGTCAATGGGGGAAGGATCGGTCACCGTCTCCGTTTCGGCGTCTTTCGGTTTGTCCGCGACCTCGGACTTGGTTTGGACCGAGCACCCGCCGGCGATCAGGGCGACGGCCATCAATAAGGTTAATATCACATTTTTTTTCATAGGTTGGTTCCTCCTCACACTTCTATATAATATGAACTATTGATTTGCATGTAAGGCAGCCGTGTGAAATGTTCTTCCGATCGCTGTTGCTCCCAGATTTCTTAATTAAATTTATTAAGGTAGAAATCCAGTCACAAAGGCGAGCGCTACGCTTCTCCAGAATCGTTTCACACTCTTGCCGATTGCTAATTCTTTAGTTCAACTTATATGAATTTATATATGAATTCATTTTTCATGGGGAAAAATGAAAAGCATCCGGACGGATCAAGCTAAATCAAGCGGTCGATAACCCGGCTTTAGCCAAGTTTCGGATCCAGAGCGTCCCTGAGGCCGTCTCCGAAAAAGTTGAATGCCAGAACCAGGCCGATGATCGCCAGCCCGGGATAAACCGCCAGGTAGGAGTGGGACTCCAGATAGGTGCTGCCGAGCTTCAGGATGTGGCCCCATTCCGGAATATGCGGTTCAACGCCCAGCCCCAGAAAGCTGAGACTGCTGGTCGAAATGACGGCGGTGCCGATGGTCAGGGTCGCCTTAACGATCATGGGGGCCAGGGAGTTGGGAACGATATGCTTAAAAATGATCACCCGGTCACCGGTGCCCAAGGCCCTTGCCGCTTCGACATATTCCAAGGTGGATACGATCATGACGTTGGCGCGCATCGTTCTTGCATAGGTCGGAATCGAGCCGATGCTCAGCGCCAGGATCAGGTTGACCGTATTGGCGCCAAAAGCGGCGATAATCGCAATGGCCAGCAGGATGCCGGGAATAGCGTACAGCACATCCAGACAGCGCATGATGATATTGTCCGTATGCCGCCCGTAATACCCGGAAACGGCTCCTAAAATCCCGCCAACCACGACGGGAATGGCGGTGGAAATCAGGCCGACGATCAAGGAGATTCTCGCCCCGAATACGATCCGGGAGAAGAGGCACCGGCCGAAATTGTCCGTCCCGAGCGGGTAGGCCAAGCTCGGATGCTGCAGAATCGCGGCGTAATTGTTCTCCGTCGCCATCGCATAGTCAAAAGTAAAATAACTGCAAACCGACAAGGAGAACAAAAAGACGATAAAGAACATCCCGAGCATCGCGGTAGAATTGGCGGTGAGCTTTTCCCGGATTTCCTCCCATTTGCCCCGGGAGAATCTTCCCGCGCCGCGGACTCGGCTCAGGAGTTGGACCCCGAGCAGCAGAGCGAACAAATTGCCCGTCAGGGAGCTGAGGATAAGCAGGACGGCGGGCCATACAAGCCATCGAGGCGCTTGCTCGCCGCCGGCGTACTTGGCGACAATCAGCAGGCTAGCCAAGTGAATCAGCGACACCGCAACCAAACCGAACATGGCGGGAAGGAAGGTGTCAGAAACGTAGGGCTTAAACAGGTTCAGAGCGGAAATCGCGATCACGAAGACACCGGTCAAAAAGGAATAGACGGCCAGCGTGTACTCCGTGCTTTTGCGCACCTTCACCAAATGAAAGGCTGCTACGGCGGTAAACAAATTCCCCGAAAACAGGCTGAATAGCTGAATGAATCCGAGCACTCTCGTCAATCGCTGCAGGCTCCCCCGCCGCAGCAGATCTCTGCGAACACCTAAAATGATGACGGCCTGCAGCAAAGTGAAGAAAAAGTAGGTCAGGAATAGGATAAATCCCGGAGATTTAAGGCTCCGGTTAGAGAAATCAAAGCTGTTTACCAGCAAAATCACCGTCAAGATCAAGGACGCAATGCCGGAGAAGACCGCATCCCTGTAATCCGCAGAAGATTTCAAGCTTGTTTTGGTCATGGTTTCACCTGCTTTACTGTTGTTTCATCTTGGTTCGGATCCGCGGATCGGTAAAGGCGTACAAAATATCGACGATGACATTGACCAGTGAAATTGTAATGGCTGTATAGATAACGCCGCCCAAGATACTGGGGATGTCGGGAATGAACTGTTTATCCACGATATAGCTGCCGATCCCGCTGATATTGAACACTTTTTCCGTCACGGCCGAGCCGCCCAGCATCCCGCCAAACTGCAAGCCGATGACGGTGACGACGGGGATGACGGCATTGCGCGCCGCGTGTTTTAACAGAACTTGCCGCCTGCCGAGTCCCTTCGCCTTGGCGGTAAGGATATAGTCCTCGTGAATGACCTCGAGCATGGAGGAGCGGGTCATTCGGGCGACAGCGGCGGTAAGCCCCGTTCCAAGCACAATCGTCGGCATGATGTATGACAGCGCGTTTTGCGGATTGAAGGTGGCCGGGAGCCAATCGAGCTTGATCGAAAAATTCAAGATAAAAATGAGCCCCTGCCAGAAATTCGGAATGGACAAGCCGATCAACGCGATAAACATGAAGGAATAATCCCAGAAAGAGTTTCGTTTGGCCGCCGCCAGGATCCCGGCCGGTACGGCGATCAACACGGCGAAGACCAGCGATATGAGTGTCAGCGTCAGCGTAACGGGAAACTTGCGTGCGATGGTTGCCGTGACCTGCTCGTTGCCCGAGAACGATTTGCCGAGATCGAAGGTAACGATGCCTTTCAAGGTGTTCCAAAGTTGGGCAAGGTACGGTTGATCCAGGCCGTATATCTGGTTAAAGTGCCGAATTTGCTCGTCCGTGGCCGTTTCTCCGAGAATATTCGCGGCGGGGTCCATGGGCGAAAGGTGAAGCAGCGTGAACACGAGCACCGAAACCCCCAGGATGACGAACAGACTCATCACCAACCGGTCAAATACGAATTTAAGATAAGGCTGACTGTGCAAAAAGATCCAAATGTACATCAGAATTCCGGGGATAAACGTCAGCACCAGAAATAGCGGGTCACCCAGCAGACTTTGAAAAGTTTGAAAATAATTCACTCGTGTCAGGTTTTTCCGCGCAAGTCTGACTTCGGTTTCTTCCCGGACCTGCTGGAGAAACAGCTCTAGGGAAATTTTCTCGGCTTCCCGTTCCGTTCGATCCCGGCTGACCGTTCGTCCGAAGAAATGATGTTTCCGTTCCAATTGGCCGACGGCTTCCATTTTCAGTTTTGCTTTGAGACCCGAAGCAAGCAGTTCGGTTTCGACCTCTTTCCGCAGCAAGTTATAGGGATCGCTTCGCCTGCGGTATAGGAATAAGCCGAGCACAAAAAGAGCAACCGGAGCGCCCAGCACAAGCAGCAGATACTTGGACGCGGGGGTCAAGAGCATTTTTTCGAAGGTTGTGCCGATCCGGCGTGATAACCTGGGATTTTTTTGAATATGCATTTGGGGATCTTTCGCGATTTCCACGGCTCGCAAGCCTCCTTGTCTGTCAAAAATTGCATTATTCCGATCGATATAGTATATATTATTTTAGGGTGTTTTTTATGTCAATTACTAAATTTGTTTCAAAATTTTAGAATTGTAGAATTGGCAGGTGTGACAATGGAACCGTTATTGCAAGTTCGCAGTTTATCCGTATCCTTCTTAAACCGGCATCAAGAGACGCAGGCTGTCCGGGGTGTCAGTTTTGAAGTGGGGAAGGGAGAAACGCTGGGAATCGTGGGGGAATCGGGAAGCGGAAAGAGCGTGACCGCCCGCGCCATTATGCGTTTGTTATCTTCCGCAAACTCGGAAATCAAAGAGGGCCGGATCCTGTTTATGGGCAAAGATTTGGCCGGCTACTCGGAAAAAGAGATGGAAAGCATCCGGGGACGGGAGATGGGCATGATTTTTCAGGACCCGATGTCTTCGCTAAACCCGACGATGAAAATCGGAGAACAGATTTCCGAGAGTCTGATGAAACACCGAAATCTATCGGCAAAGGAAGCCAAAGGGCAGGCGCTCGAAATGCTGAATTGGGTGGGAATCCGGGACAGCGAAACAAGATATGATCAATATCCCCATGAATTCTCCGGAGGCATGCGCCAGCGCGTTATGATTGCGATCGCGTTGGCCTGCCGCCCGGCTTTGCTGATCGCGGATGAACCGACCACCGCCCTCGATGTGACAATCCAAGCGCAAATCCTCGACCTGATGAAGAGTATGCAGCGGCGTTTGGGGACCTCGATTCTTCTGATTACCCATGATTTCGGGGTGGTTGCCGGGATGTGCGATCGCATCGTGGTCATGAAGGATGGGGAAGTGGTCGAGACGGGAACAACGGAGCAAATTTTTGCGCATCCGTCCCATCCGTACACCCGGAAGCTGCTGCATGCTTTGCCTCGCCTGCATGAGCCGAAGAAGGCGAAGGCTGCGCCTCTTCGCCGGGAAACCGCTGATTCCGACTTACCGCTGATCGAGGTGAAATCGCTAAGGCAACACTTCGATCTGGGACGCGGCAGAGTGCTGAAGGCGGTCGACGATATCAGCTTTTCGATCCGCGAGGGGGAAACCTTGGGCGTAGTCGGCGAATCGGGGAGCGGCAAATCCACGACCGGGCGCGCGATCCTCCGTCTTCACCAGCCGACCGGCGGGGAGATTCTATATCGCGGCATGTCGGTAAATCGGATGACGCGGGCGGAGATGAAGACGCTGCGCCGTCATATGCAGATCATCTTTCAAGACCCGTACGCCTCCTTGAATCCCCGGCTTAAAGTTCTGGATATTATCGGGGAAGCGCTGGACGTACATAAGCTGACCGGGAGCCGGGGAGAACGGAGAAAACGGGTGGAGGAGCTTCTGGATCAGGTCGGCCTGGATCCTTCCAGCGCGGAACGGTATCCCCACGAATTCTCCGGGGGCCAGCGCCAAAGGATTGGAATCGCTCGGGCGCTGGCCGTGGATCCCAAGTTTATCGTCTGCGACGAACCTCTCTCCGCGCTCGACGTGTCGATCCAGTCGCAAATCGTACAGCTGCTGGAGGAGCTTCAGCAGCGGCTTGGGCTCACGTATTTGTTCATCGCGCACGATCTGTCCATGGTCAAGCATATCAGCGACCGCGTTGCCGTGATGTACCGGGGCAGAATCGTGGAACTGGCGGAGAGCGGGGAGCTGTACTCCAATCCGCTGCATGCCTATACGAAGTCGCTGCTTTCGGCGATTCCGCTTCCCGATCCCAAATCCGAGGCTCAAAAAAGGAGGGACCCGCTGCGGGAGTTTTCGGGAGAAGACCTCTACAATGTGGAGCGTGCCCGATTGCGAGAGATCGTTCCCGGACATTGGGTGGCCATTGCGGAGCCTGGAGCATGAGGGAGCGTTTTATAGTTTAAAGCAAAGCGTAACGCGTCCCGACGAAAATATTCTAAGGGAAATAATAGCCGCTATTCCCGCACAAAAGGCCAATTTCAAGATCTAACGGAAATAGCAGCCGCTATTTAAGCGGTTATCGACCATTTTGATGGAGATGGAGGGAAATAGGCGCTAATACGTCCGTTAGATTTCGGAAAGAGCGTTTTTTGCCGATATAGCGGCTATGGCGTCCGTTAGATTCCTGGTTTCATGGCTCGTTTAGAAACTTTCCCCAGGTTAAAGCCGTCTATATGAAGTAGGCTGTAAAAAATTCACAAGGGAAAGTAAGGGATGAGAGTCAATGCAAAAAAAACTGTTTTTAAAATGTTTGCTACTGTTTGGGCTGGTCCTGTCTTCGGCCGCCAGCTTATTTACGGTTTCCGCTTCCGCGGCGTCCGATGAAGGATGGCAGATTGAGCCGGTCTTTACCGATAAACAAACGGGACGGGACTACTATAACGCAAGAACCTGGAGAAACGGTCCGATGGAAGGCCGGGTGCTGTTTGTTGATAAGGAAGGAAGCTGGCACGCTTTGCCTGAAAAGTACGGGGATATTTTTCCCGATGAGCAATCCGGCAAGTTTTATTTGGGACAAAATCAGGTGCAAAAGGGTTTGATAACTACTGTGTATGACCCTTCTACCGATCGGGTGACCGGTCAGCGTTTATACGAATCTTCCCCGGACGGCAAGTTCGGTATTTCTTTGGAGAAGTCCTACCTCAGCAGCCAGCTAAGAAATAACTACACGCTTTATATCAAAAATATGAAAACCGGAGAATCGCGAAAATGGCATGAAACTTGGAAGTCCATGTGGCACCAATGGCTTCCGGATAACCGATTGTTGGTGCAGTGGTACAGTGAATCGGAGAAGCAAAGCGAAATCGTGATCCTCAATCCGGCCAAGAACAAGGTGGAGCGGATCGCCTTGGCCAAGCTGGAGGATTACGACGCCAAAGGAAACCGGCTGCTTATTTCCTATAACGAGCCTATGCGGAAATCCTATGTATTGAATTTGGCCAACCGACGCGTACACAAGGCAGGGCAAGCGGAAATCGAATCGTTTTACAAGAATACGGAACCTCTTCCTGTGATGAAGACGGTCGTCCCGCCAAAACGTGAACCGAATATCGATCCCGCAGAGATTCCGGCTATTGAGGTACAAGAAGAAACGGTTTATGAAGCGAGCATAACGGTTAATGGCCGCGCCATTTCGCTCCCTTACGCTTACACCGACGTGAATAATGACACCTGGCTTCCGTTGACTCCGCTAGCGGAGGCTTTGGGGGGGAAGGTAGAGAAGGAGAAGTCCGGATTTCAACTTGCTGTCGATGGGAAAAAATATACGCTTAACGAAAGCAACAGTGAGGTCGTATTCGACCGACTTCATGTAAGCATTAAAGGGCTGCGCCAGTTCGGATTGTCGGTGGAGCAATTCCGGTGGATTACGCCTAAACGTTAAAAGACAGCCTAACGTCCGTGAGGAGCCCTCTATCATGTCGAAGAATTCCATGCTGATGGAGGTCTCTTCTCTCTGGGACATAGAATGGTCGTGTAAGGTCACGGGGGAGAAGCTCTCATTGCGTGGAATTGGATGGAATGACTGAGCAGAGCGGAGTCAATCCTCTGAGCGTGCCGGCCCGCTGGACTCAGAGGATCGGCTTGCTAACTGCGACCGTCTTTTAACTGTCGAGCCTTCTAACGGACGCAGTAAACGCTATTTAATGAAAAGTGGCGGTTTGGAAATTCTAACGGTCGTAGGAGCCGCTATTTCCGTAAAGTCATCCATAATTTACCAAATAGTTGCAAATAAGGTCGCTCACTTCCGTTAGAACTCAGAAAAGGCGATTTCCCGCAAAATAGCGGCTATGGTAGCCGTTAGATTTTTCTGGGGGGATATCTTGAGCGGGCGGGGGGATGCCGTATTAGTATGACATCCTGCCATTTACATAAGCTCTTCAAAGTAAAAGAAAGAGGCTGTCCCAAAAGTCATCATAGATGACTGAGGGGCAACCTCTTTTAGTTTGTCAAACAAAAAGAAACCACTCTTTGGTAAAATGGAAGTACCACCAACCATTACCCAAAAGGAGAGGTTTCTTTTGTACATTCAATATACCATGGATCAACTCTGTTTACCAATGGATTTAGAAGAGGATATCCCCGAAAATCATCTCGTTCGCGTGGTTAACGCCGCCGTAAATCGTCTCGACGACGCTATCTTCGACCCGTCTTACCCTGGAGGCGGACGAGACAGCTACCATCCTAAAATGCTCACCAAAGTTATCATTTACGCCTACACACAGCGCATCTATTCCTCTCGCCAGATCGCCAAAGCTGTCCGCGAAAACATCATGTTTATGTGGATCGCGGGTCGTCAGCGCCCAGACTTCCGTACCATCAACCGATTTCGATCAGAACGAATGAAAAGCACACTGGAGACTGTGTTTACTGCCGTTCTTCAGTTTCTGGCAGAGGAGAACTACATACAGTTGGAGCATTATTTTGTAGACGGCACTAAGATTGAAGCGAATGCCAACCGATATACCTTTGTTTGGGGGAAGGCTATGGTGAAGCATAAAGCCAAGCTTCAGGAGAAAGTCCAGACCCTATTTGAAGCCATTGAGGAAGCGGAGAAGCAAGAAGAAGGAATTCACGAAGGTCGGGATCTTCTCGAGCTGGGTGAGTCCTCTACTATGACCAGTGAGAAGCTGGAGCAAGCAGTCAAGCAATTGGAAGAGCGCCTGCGGGAGAAACCGAAAGACAAGCCGCTCAAGAAGGCGGTGCGCACCCTCCGTAAGGACTTGCTTCCGCGTCTTCAAAAGTACGAAACACAACAAGCAATTTTAGGTACTAGAAACAGCTACAGCAAAACGGACCCTGACGCTACATTTATGCGAATGAAAGAAGACCACATGCGAAATGGTCAACTCAAGCCGGGATACAATGTGCAGATCGGCACCGAAAATCAATTTATTGTCGGTTACAGTTTACACCAGCGCCCGACCGATACGCGCTGCCTCATCCCGCATCTTGAAAAGTTAAAATCGCAGTTAGGAAAGCTCCCGGGCACCGTCATCGCCGATGCGGGCTATGGTGGTGAAGAGAATTATGACTACCTGGAGCA